>CANQBQ010000014.1 GCA_947589045.1 uncultured Clostridia bacterium
CAGTATGTTGATTAAATTTTAATTAGACTACTATAGCGTGCTTTTTTTGTACTGTCTGTACAAACTGGAGCAGTTCAATATGCGCCGCGTTTTTTGTGTTGATTTATTTTTTAAAATGTGGTATAGTTAATGCACCACATTATTTTTATTTTAAATACACTTAACAAGCATATTGGAATTTTGTCAATATGGGACTTTTTCTTATATTCAAACAAAAGTTTGTGTTTTTGTAAAAAACGCATGCTATGAAAATACTTTTGTTTGAAACATTGTGTATTTAGAATAAAAATGTGTGGTAACATTGAATCTAAGCTGCGTTTTTGGTGCGTGGCGTAGATTTATGCCACGCATTTTTTGTTTGCGTGAGTTTTTCGGAAAGGAGACGCGGCACGCAAACCGTAATTTGCGGAAAAGATTTACAAAAGAAGGGATAGGATTTATGAAAAATTTTTTAGCGATAATTTTATGTGCGATTATGATTTTGCCGGCAATTCCGATCACGGCGGGCGCGGAAACATACAATGATTTGAGATATAAAAAATATGACGACCATATCGAAATAACGGGTTGCAATAGAAACGTTACCTCAGTCGATATTCCCGCCGAAATTGACGGCTTGCCTGTGACAGAAATCGGAGATGTGGCGTTTTGTGATTGTCGCAGCTTAACGAGTATCACGATAGGAACCGGCGTGACAAGTATTGGTATTAATGCGTTTGGGTGGTGCAAAAGCTTAACGAGCGTAATAATACCTGACGGCGTAACAAGCATTGGAGAGAATGCGTTTGGAGGTTGTGGCAGTTTAAATATAAGCGTAGATAGTGACAATAAAAATTACAGCGATATAGACGGAGTTTTGTTTAATAAAAATAAAACCGAAATAATTGCATATGCCAAAGATGAAATACAGCCCGAATATACAATTCCGAACTGTGTCACAAGTATTGGCAATCATGCGTTTTCAAGTTGCCGCAGCTTAACGAGTGTCACAATACCAAACAGCGTCACAAGTATTGGCAATCGTGCGTTTATGGAATGCGCCGGCTTGAAAAGTGTAATAATACCCAATGGTGTAACAAGCATTGGTAATTATGCATTTCGGGGTTGCGACAGTTTAATTAATGTCACAATATCAAGCAACGTCACAAGCATTGGTGAGTATGCGTTTGCGTACTGCGAAAATTTAACAAGCGTCACAATACCAAAAAGCGTGGCAAAAATTGGTGATGGAGCGTTTAGCAGTTGCGGAAGTTTAAATATAACGGTAGACAAAAATAATTTGAATTATTGCGATATAGACGGCGTTTTGTTTAATAAAAACAAAACCAAAATAATTGTGTATGCCAAAGATAAAATTCAGCCCGAATATTCAATACCCGAAGGTGTGACAAGCATTGGTTATGGAGCATTTATGAACTGTTTCAGCTTAACGAGTATTACGATACCGGACAGTATCACAAGCATTGAAATTTGGGCGTTTGATTATTGCGAATGCTTAAAAGACGTATATTATGGCGGAAACGAGGCAGACTGGCAAAAGATAGATATTGGTGAGTATGGCAACTATTATTTGAATGACGTCACGATACATTACAATTCGGTAATAAACACCGAGACGACAAAGTTTGCGGGTATGCCGACGGTGAGTGCGGGAAACGGAGCATATACCGTTTCGGCTACGCTTCAGAATATAGACAAAAGCTGTGTTATGATTACGGCTTTATATAACGGCAGGAAGCTGGCGGGAGTAAAAATTATAAACTTATCAAATGGGCAGACAAGCGCGACCGCTTCGGTAAGTGCCGTCCGCGCGGACACCGCAAAAGTGTTTATATGGGAAAGCATAGACAGTATGAAGCCGCTTTGCAATCCGCAGGCGGTAAATATAATATAAAAATATTGGGAATGAAAGTTTACATAAAAACCTCGGGGCGGAAATCCGCGCCGAGGTTTACTTTACACTTGACGGCGGCGGGCGAGGGGGTGTAGAATAATAGAGCGATAAATCGAATCAAAGGGCGGTGAGCTTAATGGGCGTTAAGGCGGAGCTTTTGAAGGAGCTTGAAAATAACCGCGGCAGCTTCATATCTGGAGCTGAGCTTGCGGCGCGTATAAACGTCAGCCGAAATGCGGTTTGGAAGGCGGTCAAGGCGCTTACGGACGACGGCTACGAGATACTGTCGGTCAAGAGCCGAGGGTATTGCCTTACTCCGTCAAACGATATTTTGTCTCCGCAGAGCGTTGAAAAATATCTCGGCGCGGAAAGCGATTTTAAAGATTTTAAAATAGAAGTAAAGAGCCGCGTCACATCGACGAATACGGTCTTAAAAGAGTACGCCGCGTCGGGCGCGCCGCACGGCACAGTGCTGATTGCCGAGGAACAGAGCGGCGGACGCGGCAGGCGCGGAAACAGGCGTTTCAGTTCACCGCGCGGAACGGGTCTTTATATGAGCATACTTTTAAGACCGAACATTTCTACCGACGACGCTATGCTCCTTACCTCGGCGGCGGCGGTTGCCGTGGCAGAGTCGGTCGAGGAGCTGACGGGGCGGGAAACTCAAATAAAATGGGTGAACGACGTCCTCTGCGGCGGCAAAAAGATTTGCGGAATACTCACCGAGGCTTCGTTTGATTTAGAGAGCGGCGCGCTTGACTATGCGGTCGTCGGAATAGGCGTTAACATCACGGAGCCCGAGGGCGGATTTCCCGACGAAATAAAGGACGTTGCGGGAGCGGTTTTTGAAAAAAATCCGCCGAGCGACGCCAGAAGTGCGCTCGCCGCGGCAATACTTATAAATTTTAAAAAATATTATGAGACGCTCGGAGAACGCGCCTTTTTGGAGGGCTACAAATCGCGCTCCTGCGTCGTCGGAAAAGATATTACGATTATACAGGGCGACAGAGTGAGGCAGGCGGTCGCGCTCGGAATTGACGACGAGTGCCGCCTGCGCGTCAGGTGCGGCTATGAGGAGGAGCTTCTCTCGTCGGGCGAAATAAGCATAAGGGTTGAGAAATAACACAAAAACGCTTCGCGAAGTATCGCGGAGCGTTTTTTGCTGCGGCGGAGCGGGAGTTAAATTTATTTTGATGCAACACAAAAATTCGGTATGAACATATTATGTAATTGATAGGAGGAGGTTATATGGATACGCGAGAGCTTTTAGCCAGGCTTATCAAATGTGAGGCGGGCGGCGAAGGTTTGAGCGGAATGGCGGCGGTTGCGACGACCGTTGTAAACAGAGCAAAGGTTACATATGGCGAATACGCCCGCGTAAATCAAGGGGATTTGCGGCGGGTCATCGAACAGGAATGTCAGTTTACCTGCCATAAATCGGTAGTCGGAGGTGTTCAGAATGTTCAGAATGTGTGGACGCAGACGCCGGAAGACATACACTATGAAATCGCGGATTGGGCGATAAACGGCGGAACGCATCCCGGGCTTTCGGAACAGACGCTTTGGTTTATGAACCCTTACAGCGATACCTGCCCCGACTATTTTCCGTACAACAGAAGCGGAGTTATTCAAAACAGAATAAACGAACACTGCTTTTATGAGCCGACCGTATTTTATTATGACACATAAATTTTGAAAGGGGAATTTAAATTAAATGAAGCATTGTATGATGAATAATACAGGTGATAATATGAGCAATATGAATAATATGAGTAATATGAACAATATGAATGACGCTTCAAAGGCGGCAAGGATGGACAATATGGAGATAAACGAGCAGGGCGTGGATAACGGCGCTATGTGGGAAGCGGAGCCGGTTGTGGTGCTTCCGCCCAACACGCCGCCGTCGATACAGCCGCAGAGGATAAGCGATATTGAAATGCCGCAAAACGAAGGCGTTATGATGAGAGGCTCCGCGTGCGCCGACGGAACGCCGCGTGCCGCGGACGCCGTTCCTGCCAGAGCGGCGGCGTCGGTCGCTCGGAGAAACAGGGCGAATAATACGATGAACAATATGCCCGCCGCTTCGACGATGAACGCTGTTCCGTCGCAAACTTTGAATATCAGCACTTCGCCGAGGGCGACCGACACGTCGTACTTACAGGGATATTTACAGCAGCATTTGGGCAAGTACGTTCAGATTTATTTTGTCGTCGGCACTCAGCAGAATGCACAGCGCGACGGCATTTTAAACGAAATCGGCACCAACTTTCTCGTAATACGCGAGATAGGCTCAAACCGCCTTATCGTCTGCGATTTGTACTCGGTGAAGTTTGTCAACATCTACGACCTTTGCGAAGAAGATTTGCGTATGCTTTGATAATGCGAAATATATGTATAACTCCCGCTCACTCGGAGCGGGAGTATGTATTATTTGGGCGTATTGCTTCTCGTTACGCGTTCTCGGCGCGGGCGGCAATATCCTTGCGGAACAAAAATTTGAACACGGTTCGTATCAGAGGCTGAATAAAGAACAACTGCGTAAAGAAGGCAAACGGGAAGTTGAAGCAAACGAGCTTAAGCCAGTGTGCAAGCAGGGTGAAAATGTTAAAGCCGCTGTGATAGGGGTAATAGAGCCACGCGGCTATAAAGCTCATAGCCGGACACATCAGCCCTACCGTCGCGCAGATTATCGCGGACTCAAAGAGCACGGGATGCGTTTTTGCGGGGTCAAATACCTTTAACGCCAGCCTAAAAGAGCAAGGGCTTCCCATCAGAATTTCGAGCGAGTACGCAAATGCAAATTCGATAAGCACGACCGCCCATATCGGGATGGGACTTCCGAAAACGCTCACGCCGCCCATGGCGCGAACCGCGCTTAAAACGCTTCCCTCTCCCGTGACGCGCATAAACGCGCCTCCGTTTATAACAAAAAGGCTGTAAAACACATACGCGTGTACCGTTACAAGCACCGTTAAAAACGCGAACACCATCCTTTGAAATTGATTTCTCGGCATAAAATAAATCCTCCTTAAAATGTTTTTGAAATGTTTTTTTGAAACAAATTCCGAATTTGCACAAAAAAATACACATATTACTCCGTGGCATACGCTCTGTAATCAGATTTACATACCTTTCGGGGTAATACATGTGTCGTCGTTTTTGCAGGTCGAATTGTATCACAATTATTTGAAATTTGTCAACAATAAATTTTAAATTTTAAATTTCCCGGAGTGCGAACAAATGCCCGACAAAGATTTGTCGGGCATTTGTTCGGAATTTTATTTCGGGTGAACCATTGGTTATTTGTCGCGTATTATCCGTTTGAATTTGCGAATTTCTGCTTTACCTGGTTTATTTGCTGCTGGTCGGCGGTGGTTGTGGGGTACCAACCCTTTGCCGCCATTTTTTTGTAGATGTCGTCCTGTATAGTGAGGCTGTCGTTGAGAGCTTGATTAAACGTCTGCTGCACGTTTGAGGTATTCGATTCTATTGTGCCGTGCATATACAGGTCGCAAACGCCCTTTGTTGTCAGAAGAATGTTCTCCATTATACATTTGTCGTCCATAATTATGTTTCCTCCTTTGACTGTTCTCCTTTTGATTTTTTACACCAACTGGTAAAATCTGTTGAAAATCTGCTTGTGCTTGTCTACCATCTGCTGGGCGTAGTTTTTAAGGTCGCTGTCCTGCAGGTTTTGTATCGCCTCTTGGCATTGTGTTGTGAGAAACTGCGCGTGACCGAGCGCGTCCTCAATATAGAGCAGTTCTTTCGGACTCAATAAAATCACCTCCCTTAATACCAATGCTATTATTTGCATTACACGGAAAATTATGTATTTCGGCGGAGTAAATTTTTATTGAATTTTTAGGCGGCATATGGTAGAATAAACGCTGAGTAAGCAAAGTAATGATTGGATGGTGGAAATATGCGTAAGTTGATTGCGATATGGGCTGCCAAGGCGTCCTCCGTGGTCGGTCGGCTGATGGGCAAGAAGTCGTCGTCCTCTCCCGGAGTTATCGCGCTTAAAATATGTCCGAACCTTATAAAAATACTTTCAAAAAATATTTCAAAGGGCGTTATCGTCACCTGCGGAACAAACGGAAAAACCACGACGAATAATCTGCTGTGCGCCGCCCTCGAAGCCAAGGGATACCGCGTGCTTTGCAACAGGCTGGGCGCGAATATGCTCGGCGGCGTTGCGACCGCGTTCGCGCAGGCGTGCGGAATATTCGGCGGCTTTAAGGCGGATTATGCGTGCCTGGAGGTGGACGAGGCTTCCACTTTAAAGGTCTTTGACCATATCAAGCCCGATGTGATGATAATAACCAATCTGTTCCGCGACCAGCTTGACCGTTACGGCGAGATTGACATAACCACCGATATTTTGCGCCGCGCAATCAAAAAAGCGCCGAATTTGAAGCTGGTGCTAAACGGCGACGACCCGCTTTGCGCCCAGTTCGGAATAGACGCGGACGCGTTGTACTACGGCATATCCGAGCCGACTCTGCCGCAGACCGACGACGCGAAGGAGGGCAGGTTCTGCCCCGTTTGCGGAGCGGAGCAAAAGTTCAACTATTATCATTACAGTCAGCTTGGAGATTACTATTGCCCGTCCTGCTCGTTTAAACGTCCCGAAATCGACTTTGAGGTTAAAAACGTCAGTCTGGGAAGTCCGATGCGATTTACCATAAACGGCGAGCCTATGGAGCTTAATTACAAGGGCTTTTACAATATTTACAATATGGCGGCGGTTTATGCGGGAATGAGTGCGCTCGGCGAGAAAACGGACGACTTCGGAAGTCTGCTCGGCAGTTACAAGCCGCAGATAGGAAGAATGGAGGAGATTGACCTCGGCAAGCCGGTTATACTCAATCTGGCGAAAAATCCCGCGGGATTTAACCAGGCGATTGCGACTGTCACGGCGGACAAGCGTCGTAAGGACGTTATAATTGCGATAAACGATAATGCGAACGACGGACGCGACGTTTCGTGGCTCTGGGACGTGGACTTCGACAATGTGAGCGACGAAAACCTGAACACGCTCACGGTGACGGGGATACGGGTCTACGATATAAGCCTGCGCTTTAAATATGCGGGAGTTAAGGTCGATTTTGAAACAACCGATATGAGAGCGGCGATAGAGCGCGCGCTTTCGACAAATTCCGAGGCAGTGTATGTCCTTGTGAACTACACCGCGCTTTATTCGACCGAAACGGTTATGCTCGGAATAAAAAAATCGCTCGGCAAGTGAGATATTTTGAAGTGAGGAATTTGATATGAAGATAAATATTTTGCATATGTACCCCGACCTGCTTAATCTTTACGGCGACAGAGGAAATATAGCGTGTATGGAGCAAAGGCTCAAATGGCGCGGTATAGATGCCGAAACGCATCGCTGTACCTGTCGGGAGGATAATATCGACATTGAAAACACCGATATAATATTTATCGGCGGCGGGTCTGACCGCGAGCAGAAAATAGTATGCGACAGACTGCTCGAAAAGAAGGAGATGCTTTCGGAGTATGTCGAAAACGGCGGCGTGCTCGTGGCGGTCTGCGGCGGCTATCAGCTTCTCGGAAAATATTACAAGCTCGAAGACGAGACGGTAAAGGGGCTTGAAATTCTGGACATATACACCGAGCAGGGCTCACCCCGCCTGATAGGCAACGTGGTTTTAAGCTCGGATTTCACAGACCGAAAAATAGTCGGATTTGAAAATCACGGAGGCAGAACATTTATAGGAGACCACACACCGCTCGGCAAGGTGGTTGTCGGTCACGGGAACGACGGCGTGAGCGGAGCCGAGGGAGTGGTTTATAAAAACGTCACGGCAACCTATCTGCACGGACCGCTTCTCCCCAAAAATCCGCAGCTTTGCGACAGGATTTTAACTCAGGCTTTAAAGCGCCGCTATCCGGACTTTAAAGAGCTTGCGCCGCTCGACGACTCTCTCGAAAACCGCGCCAACGAATATATAGTAAACAGATTTTGCAAGTAATAAAAACAGCTTGTCGTTTAAAACGGCAAGCTGTTTTTATATTCTTAATTAACTTTATTCGGTCGAGAGCTTTCTTATAAGCGCGCCTACGTCGATAGGCTTTGCGATAAAGTCGTCCATTCCGCTTGACATAGCCTTTTCTCTGTCCTCCGGCAGGGAATTTGCGGTGCAGGCGAAAATGCGAACGGTCTTTGCGTCGGGTCTCTTTAATTCGCGTATGGCTTTTGTGGCTTCAAAACCGTCCATTTCGGGCATAAGCAAATCCATAAGTATAACTCCGAAGGTGTGCGGCTCGGAGCTGCAAAATGTCTCAAGCGCCTTTTTTCCGTTTTCCGCAAGCGTCGCTTCAAAGCCATACTCCTCCAGCAAGCTGAGGATTATTTCGCCGTTTAGTTCGTTGTCCTCCGCGACCAGAATACGCGGATGCTTTGTATTGTCGGGCTGCTCCAAAACGTCTTTTTGGGGCAGTACGTCTGGCTTTGCGGCAAACGTAAACGTAAACGAACTGCCCTCCCCCTTTCGGCTGGTAAAGGTCAGGTCGCCGCCCATAAGGATTGCCAGACGGCGGCTTATCGGCAGACCCAGCCCCGTGCCCTGATTTCCCTTTGAAACGGTGTCAAGCTCCTGAGCGAACGTGTCAAAAATATGTTTTTGGAATTTTTCGCTCATTCCGCTGCCCGTGTCGGTTACGGTCGCGGAGGTGAGCACGGTTTCGTCGTAGAGCAGCTCCTGCTTTATCGAAAGAGTAACCTTGCCGCCCTTGGGCGTAAATTTTCGCGCATTGTCCAAAAGACTCAGCAAAACCTGCTGTATGCGTACTTCGTCGCCGAGAACGCACGGGAACACAAGGTCATAATCGCTGATGTATTCAATTCCTTTGGCGGACATCGCGTTTTCGGTGATTGAGTCAACCGTGTTCAGCACCAGCTTGAGGTCTACGGGGCGCAGTACCAGCTCGAGGTTTTGCGCTTGCAGACTTGACATATCAAACATATCGTTAATGAGCGACATAAGATAGTTGGAGGTAAGTGTGGACTGCCTCAGATATTCTTTCAGCTTTTCGGGGTCGTCGGAGTTTTGCGACATAAGATGATTAAGACCGATAAGACCGTTCAGCGGAGTCCGTATTTCGTGGCTCATAGTGGACAAAAACTGATTTTTAATTCTGTCGTTTGCTTTGTTTTCGGTAAAGCGTAAGTGCATACGGATAAGAAGTACCGTAAGCAGAATAATGAGAAAAACGGCAATCGCCATAGTCCTCACGGCGTGACGGTAACGGTAGAGGAAGTCCGAGAACGTGTAGCGGTACGGATTTTCCATAATCGCCTGTATGGTGTAGCTTCCGATTTCGTCCTCGGGTATAGCCGCTATGGTTTTGTTGAGAATATCTATAAGTATGCGTCCGTCCTCGGTGTCGGGTCCTTCTCCGCCTCCGAATGCAACGACAGCCGAAAAGCAAAGTCTGTCGTCAAGCCCCGGTACGGGAATGACATTGAGCTTTTCGTAAATTGGCTTGGAGATCCAGTATTCAACAACATATTGATTTTGAATCATAAGGTCGGCTTCCCCCGAATTTACCGCATCGAAGCAGGCGGAAACAGAGGGGTAGTCAACAGGGTCAAAGTTCGGATAAGACTTGGCGAGAACCTTTTTGATGGTCTGCGAGCCCGTGGAGATTGCGACCGAAAATCTGGAGCCGCTTTTAAACTCAAAGCCCTTGCGCGCCACCACGACCTTGCGGCTTGAAAGATACGGCTCGCTGATTAAGATACCGCGGGCGTTTTTGTTCTCATCGTTGTACTCAACGCTCGACACAAGGTCAAGCTCATTACCTAAAAGATAATCGTATGTGATTTCACCCTCGGGAAGCGGCACATACTCAAATTCCAAGCCGCATATATCGCTCACGCGGTCGAATATGTAACGTGATATTCCCGCAAGCTCTCCGTTTTGATCCGAAAAAGAAACGGGTATGCGGTCTTGAACATAGCCTATTCTGAGAGATTTATGTGACGCTATGTAGCGTTCTTCCTCAGGAGTAAGCTGCAATACGCTCTGCTCGTCTGCGGCGCAGACCCGCGCGCCGAAAACGCCGCTCAGTGCCGAAAAAGCAATAAACAATGCGGGTATCAGGCTGAAAAACCTGCGTACCACCATATCGACCACTCCCCTTTAAATTCGGCTTACGGAAAAATCAATTCCGAATTTCCTTAATTTATATATATCAATATATTAAGTATGAACTAAAACAAAGGATTTGTCAACTTTAAACTTATTTTAACTCCTCCGCGTATTTTAAAAGCGTGCTCTTTTCGTTTTCAAGCTTTCCGTCCAGCACCGCGCTTAAAAGCTCGTTTAAAATTTCGCCTATGCGCGCTCCCGCGGGAATACCGAGCGCCATTAAGTCTCTGCCGTTTACGGCGAGTGACTTCAGGGAGAAGCATTCGTCATCGGCGATAATTTCGTCTATGATTTTTTCACACTCCGCAAGAGTCGTCAGCCTGTCGCGCCATTCCTCGCTCTGGGCGAGATTGTCGGCACGCTTAAGGTCTATAAGCCGCCTGAGCCCCGTCTCTCCGTATCTGCCGAGCCAACGCTTCAAAAGAGGGCGGCTTGGCGTTATATCGTCGTCGTGGTGAAGCACAAGAGAGCAAACCTCGGAAATCGTCGCCCCGTCACAGCGCAGTCTGTTTAAAACGTTCCGCGCGGTTATTTCGCTCTGCTTCGCGTGTCCTTTAAAATGCCCCACCCCGTTTTCGTCGAGCGTGAACACGGCGGGCTTTCCTATGTCGTGGAACAGCGCGGCAAGGCGCGAGACTTTGTTCGCCTCGGAGTTTTCGACAACTTTAACGGTATGCCTCCATACGTCGAGATAGTGATGATAGTTCCGCTGGTCAAAGTCAAACATAGGCTTGATTTCGGGTATGAACACCGCGAAAACGTCGCGGTATTCGAGCAGTACCTCGCCCGCGCCGTCTCCGATAATCAGCTTGTTAAATTCGGCGGATATTCGCTCTGCGGCGATGTTTTTCAAAAGCTGTCGGCAGAGATGTATCGCCTCGGCTGTCCTTTTTTCGATTTTAAATCCGAGCACCGATGCAAAACGCAGTGCACGCAAAATTCTCAGAGCGTCCTCGTTAAAACGCTCGGACGGCTCTCCTATACAGCGCACGCACTTTTTTTGTATATCCGAAATTCCTCCGAATTCGTCGGTTATGCCGCTTTCGGGGTTGAAGCAAATTGCGTTCATTGTAAAATCGCGCCGCGATAAATCTTCGCGCAGGGTGCGCGTAAACCGCACCTCGCTCGGGTGCCTGTTGTCGGCGTATTCACCGTCGATGCGGTAGGTCGTTATTTCAATCGGCATACCGTCCGCGACGACCGTCACGGTGCCGTGCTTTATTCCCGTTTCGACAACGCGGTACCCGCCGAATACCTCCTTAACCTGCTGAGGGAGCGCCGAGGTGGTGACGTCCCAGTCCTCCGGCTCAAGCCCCATAATGCTGTCACGCGTACAGCCGCCGACCGCGTAAGCCTCGTAACCCGCACCGCACAACGCTTTTATAATCTTATCCACCTTGTCGGGCAGCCGTATTGTCAAAACTTTCACCTCACATATTATCAAAAAAAGTGTTTAAATTTTTCAAAAATAACTTGATTTTTCGTTTATCCTATGCTAAAATAATTATAACATTGATTTATGAAAAATGCAACACAGGCGTTTTGCGGCGGCTGAATAAGAAACGGAGGTGGGCGGACGTGGACGCGCTTGAAAAGCTTGAAATTTTGACAGATGCGGCAAAGTATGACGTGTCGTGCGCGTCGAGCGGAAGCTCCCGCGGCGGCAAATCGGCGGCGGAGCGGGGCGCGAGTATGGGAAGCGCGATGAAGTCGGGCATATGCCACTCGTTTTCGGGCGACGGAAGATGTATTTCACTACTGAAAATTTTAGCGTCCAACTGCTGTATTTACGACTGCAAATATTGCGTCAACCGCCGCTCCAACGACGTGCCGCGCACTACGTTTACCGCGCGGGAAATAGCTGAGCTGACGATAAACTTTTACAAGCGAAACTATATCGAGGGGCTGTTTTTATCGTCAGGCGTCGTGAAAAATCCCGACTACACAATGGAGCTAATATGCGAGGCGGTGCGCCTGCTTCGTGAGGAATACGGATTCGCGGGGTACATTCACGCGAAAACTGTTCCGGGAGCCGACCCGCTTCTTATAAAAAAACTCGGACTTATGGCGGACAGAATATCGGTAAACATCGAGATGCCGAGCGAGGAGAGCCTTAAAACCTTCGCGCCCGACAAGTCGAGAAACAGTATTTTAAAGCCGATGGGTCAGATTTCTGGCGGAATTAAAGAGAACAGGCACGAGCTTGCCCTTTATAAATCCGCGCCGAAATTCGCGCCGGCGGGTCACTCGACTCAGATGATAATAGGCGCGAGCCCCGAGACGGATTTGCGGATAATAAAGCTCACCGAGGGGCTTTACAAAAAGTATAACTTAAAGCGTGTGTATTTTTCAGCGTATGTTCCGGTCGGCAATCACCCCGCGCTTCCGCATACCAAGCCTCCGCTTATGCGTGAGCACAGGCTTTATCAGGCGGATTGGCTTTTGAGGTTTTACGGCTTCCGCGCCGACGAAATTCTGACCGAGGAAAACCCGAATTTCAACGAGCTTTTGGACCCGAAATGCACTTGGGCGATAAATCACCCCGAGCTTTTCCCCGTCGAGGTCAACCGCGCCGATTACAATATGCTTTTGCGCGTTCCGGGCGTCGGCGTGAGGTCTGCGAAAAGGATAGTGAGCGCGCGCAGGTACGGCAGACTCGACTTCGCCAACCTTAAAAAGATGGGCGTGGTGCTCAAACGCGCGCGGTATTTTTTGGTGTGCGGCGGAAAATATTTGGACGGAATTACGGTAGACCAAAAGAACATAGAGCGGAATATGCTTGCCGACGCGGCTATGTCTCCGCAAAACGCGAAGAAGAACACCGCTCAGCTTTCGATGTTTGACGAGCAGTTTGTGCTTCCGACGAAGAACGAGGTTATGAAAAGCATTACGGGAGAGCTTTAAGACTATGGAGTGTATTACGGACAACAACCGAAACGGAATTATATATACCTACGACGGCACGTTCGACGGCTTTTTGTGCTGTGTTTTCAGAGCGTACAGCACAAAACGCTTTCCGGGTAAAATCGCGCGCTACGGCACGGTGACGCCGAGCATTTTCGATGAGGTGGCGAATATTCAGACTGGCAGAGCCGAGGCGGAGCGGGTATATGAGGGGATAAGGAAAAATATTTCGGGCAAGGCGCTCTACTATGCGTATCTCGCGTTTATGACCGAGCGGGAGGGTATGGAGGACGATATTTTTGAATTTCTGCGGCTGGGCTTTAAATACGGCGGCAGAGTTTTGAGTATGATGAACAACGACGCGGTGCTTTCGGTCGTGAAGCTCAAAGAAAAGGCTTATCGCGAGGCGGATAAGCTGTTCGGATTTTTGCGGTTCGAGGAGCTCGAAGGCGGCATTTACTACGCCGAGCTTGAGCCCGACAACAACATACTCGAGCTTTTGGCGAAGCATTTTGAGGACAGGTTCCCCAACCGCCGCTTTATAATTTGCGATAAGGGGCGGGGACTGAGCGCGGTCTACGACGCTCGGGAGCTTACCCTGCTTCGCGGTATGCCCGAAAATCTGCCGCCGCGCTCCGAGAGCGAGGCGGAGTACCGCAGGCTTTGGAAGGTCTTTTACGACGCGGTGGAAATAAAGGAGCGGCACAATCCCAAGCTGCGAAGGTCTATGATGCCGAAAAAATATCATAAATATATAACCGAATTAAGACGCTTCCCCGATTGACGGGCGAGCGTCTTAATTTTTCGGCGCGGCTTTGCGGGACTTTGGGCGAATAAGACGAATAAAATGTATAATCGACAAAAAAATAACAATATCTTATTGACTTGTCGGAAATTTAGATATATAATACTTAATTATCAATTATTTAATAAATTAAATTTTATATGTTTTAGGAGGCTTATATCAATGAGCAGAGTTTATAATTTTTCGGCGGGACCGTCTATGCTCCCCCTTGAAGTCTTGGAGCGCGCACAGCGTGAAATGCTTGACTGCAACGGAAGCGGACAGTCGGTTATGGAAATGAGCCACAGGAGCAGCGAGTATCAGGCTATTATTGACGAGGCGGAGGCACTTTTCCGCGAGGTTTTGTCGATACCCGACAATTATAAGGTTATGTTTTTGCAGGGCGGCGCATCGACGCAGTTTGCCATGGTTCCGCTCAATCTCGGCAACAAGACCAAGACGGCGGATTATATAACAACGGGTCAGTGGGCTAAAAAGGCGCTCGCTCAGGCTAAGGCGTACGTTACCGCAAACGAGATTGCTTCGTCGGCGGACGCTACTTTCAACTATATCCCCAAGGTTGACAAGAGTATGCTCACCCCGAATGCGGACTATCTCCATATTACTTACAACAATACCATTTACGGAACGCACTACAACAATATGCCCGACTTTGGCGACGCGACAGTAGTTGCGGATATGTCGTCCTCGATTTTGTCCGAACCGGTTGACATAAACAAGTTCGGACTTATCTACGCGGGCGCGCAGAAGAATATGGGACCCGCGGGCGTTACGGCTGTTATCGCGCGTGAGGATTTGATTGGCAATGCGATGGAGATTACTCCGATAATGCTCAGATACGACACTCACTCTGAGAACGGTTCGATGTATAACACGCCTCCGACGTACGGCATATACATCTGCAAGCTCGTGTTTGAGTGGGTTAAAAATCTCGGCGGCGTTAAGGCTATGAACGAGATAAATGTTGAGAAGGCAAAGATACTCTACGACTTCCTTGACAATTCAAAGATGTTCAAGGGCACGGTTGTTCCCGAGGACCGTTCGATTATGAACGTGCCGTTTGTCACCGACTCCGACGAGCTTAACAAGAAGTTTATCGCTGAGTCGAAGGCGGCGGGCTTTATCAACCTTAAGGGACACAGAACAGTCGGCGGTATGCGCGCAAGTATATACAACGCTATGCCGATTGAGGGCGTTAAGGCTCTGGTTGACTTTATGACTAAGTTTGAAAAGGAAAACGCGTAAGATATTGAACGCATTAACATAGGAGGCTATAACATTGTATAAAATTCAGCTTTTAAACAAAATTTCCAAGACCGGTCTTGCCGTTTTGGACGACAAATATACCTTCGGAGAGGAAGTTGAAAATCCCGACGGTATCATACTCAGGAGCTTTTCGATGCACGATATGGAGCTGCCCAAGAGCCTTTCGGCGGTAGCTCGTGCCGGAGCGGGAGTCAACAATATCCCGATTGACAAGTGCAGCGAGCAGGGCATAGTTGTTTTCAACACTCCCGGCGCGAACGCAAACGCGGTAAAAGAGCTTGTTCTGACCGCACTTTTGCTCTCGTCGAGAAAAATCGTGCAGGGTATCGAGTGGGCTAAGACTCTTGTGGGACAAGAGGGCGTCGGCAAGCTCGTTGAAAAGGGCAAGTCGAATTTCGTCGGACCCGAGATTGCGGGCAAGACACTCGGCGTTATCGGTCTCGGCGCGATAGGCGTAAGAGTTGCAAACGCGGCTCATCATCTCGATATGGAGATTTTGGGTTACGACCCGTTTTTGTCGGTTGACTCCGCATGGCACCTGACCAGATTTGCACATAAGGCTAACGATATTGACACTGTTCTTGCGGACAGCGATTATGTGACAATTCACGTTCCCGCAACAAAGGACACAAAGGGAATGTTTAACGCGGAGAGCATCGCAAAGATGAAAAAGGGTGCGAGACTGCTCAACTTTTCGCGCGGCGAGCTGGTTGACGAGGAGGCGGTTCTTGCGGCTCTGGAGAGCGGACAGCTTTCGTGCTATATAACCGACTTCGCGACCGACGCTCTTTTGAAGAACGACAAGGTTATCGTAATGCCCCACCTCGGCGCATCGACTCCCGAAAGCGAGGAAAACTGCGCTGTTATGGCGGCTAAGGAAATCAAGGACTTCCTCGAAAACGGAAATATCAAAAATTCGGTCAACTTCCCGAACTGCGACCTCGGTGTTGTGAACGGCACAAGAGTTACGATAGCGCATAAGAATATTCCGAATATGCTCAACCAGATTTCAAACGTGTTCTCTAAGGAGAGCGTTAACATTGAGAATATGGTTAATAAGAGCAAGGGAAACTACGCATATACAATGCTCGACGTGGCGGAGTTCAAGGACGACGCGCTCGGTGAGCTTGAAGCGATAGACGGAGTTATAAAAGTAAGAGTTTATAAATAAGATAAGCTTCGTTTTTTCCGCACTGCCGTGCGGGCGGGACGTCGAGGGCGCCGTCCGCGTCAGAACAAGCTACGCATACACGCTTTTAAAAATAAATTTTAAAAGCTAAGTAGCTTCGCTGTTCTTCCTTATCGACAAAAATCATTGGATTTTTGTCGAAGAGGATCAATCGCGCGAAAAAGCGTAGATTTTCCGAATAGGAAAATCGGAGCGCAAAGCGCGAGTTGTGACGATGTAGGGTGCGGCGCCCCGACGCACCGAACTAAATCGGAAAACACGCGGCAAAAACCCAAGGACGGTAAAGTTGTAACCTAATTTTACCGTTTCTGATTAAGTTTTCGTATAAGTACATCAGCGAGCGGGCGAACACGGTTCGCCCCTACGACAATAAAAAATAAAGCATGCGGCGAAGCCGCATAGGGCTCCCAAAAAGCGACTTGCGCTTTTTGGGAAAGAGTACCCAACGGGGCACAATTCACACTAAATTCGCAAGCAAATAGCTTGCTCATTAAGTGTTCATTCGAAGCGACTGCTCGAAAGCGCGCCTTTGCCCGAACAGGGCAAAGCAAGCAAAAAGGGCGTGTCGCGACGACGCAGTTGACCTTGCGGTTGCGGGCACAGAGGAGCAATCCCGTGCGTGAGGAAAGTCCGAGCTTCACAGGGCAGGGTGCAAGATAACGTCTTGTGGGGGTGACCCTAAGGAAAGTGCAACAGAAAATTACCGCCGAATTTTTCGGTAAGGGTGAAAACGCGAGGTAAGAGCTCACGAGCCCCTGTGGTGACACAGGGGCGGTGTAAACCCCACCTGAAGCAACACCTGAATGGGAGGTCAAGTTGGCCCGACGTCTCCCGAAACGGTGGCTAAAGCGGTGCAGCGATGTATCGCGTAGATAGATGACCGCATAACACAGAACTCGGCTTACGGTCAACTGCATTTTATTAAAAACAACGGCTCCCGCATTTCGCGGGAGCCGTGATTTTTTATGTTTATAATAATTTTATCACGGATTTTAACTAAAGTCTACGGTAAATTTCGCGCGACCTTATATTATTCGCGTTGTTGACAAAATTTACCGTGTGTGATAAAATATTCAAAATAATGTTTTTAATTATTGTATTATCTAACTTGGGAGGAATGTTAAATGCTTAAAAATGCAAATGTATGGGAGATGCTGGCGTTTGCGGTGTATTTCCTGTTTGTGATTGCGATAGGAATATACTTCTTTGTCAAGACCAAAAGCGGAGGACAAAAAGAGTATTTCCTTGGCGGCCGCAAAATGGGAAAATGGACTACCGCGTTCAGCGCGCAGGCGTCTGATATGAGCGGCTGGCTCTTGATGGGTCTTCCCGGCTCAATTCTGGTGGCGGGCTTCGGCAAGGTTTGGATTGCGATAGGTCTCGCAATCGGAACATATCTTGCGTGGCTTTTCGTTGCGGGCAGACTCCGCGCGTTTTCACAGGCGGCGGACGATTCAATTACAATTCCGCAGTACATAAACAACAGATTTAAGTCGTCGGGCTTGACGCTTCAGGTCATTTCCGCGCTCATATTCTTTGTTTGCTTCACGGTATATGTGGCTTCGGGATTTAAGGCGGGCGCGACGCTTTTCGCATCGGTTTTAAATCTTGACAGCACCACGGGTCCGATGATAGTGTTCGGAGCAATTATAATTTTATATACGTTTTTGGGCGGCTACAACGCGGTGTGCTGGACAGACCTTTTCCAGGCACTTTTGATGATTATCGCTATGGTTATTGTTCCGGTTGTGATTTTTGTGACACGCGAAATCTCGTTTGAAGCCGTAACCGCTTCAAATCCGCACTATTTTAACTTTTTGGCAAGCGGCAAATGGGATTGGGAGAGCATATCCACCATTTTGTCAGGTCTTGCATGGGGTTTGGGTTATTGCGGTATGCCCCATATCCTGGTTCGCTATATGTCGATAAAGGACGTTAAGATGATTAAGAGTTCGCGAAGAATTGCTACGGCTTGGGTTGTAATCAGTTTGCTTATGGCGGCTATTATAGCAATCCTGGGCCGAATTGTTATGCCCGAGCTTGCGGTATCCGGCAGCGAAACGGTATTTATACAGCTTTCGCGTGCGGTTTTCCCGAGCTTTATTGCGGGTATTCTGCTCTCGGCAATCCTGGCTTCGTCTATGAGCACTGCCGACTCTCAGCTTCTCGTTGCGTCGTCGGCGGTCACAAGCGATATTTATCAGCCAATCTTCAGAAAGAACGCCTCCGACCGCGAGCTTTTGTGGATAGGCAGAGTTGCGGTTATAATAATTTCGATTGTTGCGTTCTTTATAGCAAGCAATCCTAACTCGGGCAGCATTATGGACCTTGTTGAAAACGCTTGGGCAGGCTTTGGCGCGGCGTTCGGTCCGGTTATCGTGCTGTCGCTCTACTGGAGACGCTTTACATACAAGGGCGCGGTTGCGACCATCGTATGCGGCGCGATAACTGTAATTGTATGGCTGTTGTTCTTTAAGACGGTAACGGGTATTTACGAGCTGCTCCCCGGTTTTATAGTAGGTATGCTTGCCGGCGTAATTGTTTCTCTTATTGACAAAAAACCGTCCGAAGAAGTAGAGCAGTTGTTTGACGATGCGCTGAAAATGTGCAAGGAGTAAACATAAGGAGTCAGACATATGAAGATATGCAATAAATGCGGACACGAAAACGAGAATAATGAGCTGTATTGCCGAACCTGCGGACACGCCTTCACGCTCTCCGCTCCGAAGTACGGCGGCAAGGCGGCAGGCGCGGCTCTCGGCGGCGCGGAGGAAGTAAGAAAGGCGCTTCGCTCGCCTCTGTTCTTCTTTGCCGCGCTCGCGTTTTCGGCGCTGCTGGTTTTGAGATTTATAAATATTTTCAGTATGGACATTTCGGCAGATAATGTTTTGTCATCAATGAATGTGTACGGAGGTCAGTATTACCGAAACTTTAACATCACGCTCGGCACGAGAGCATTTGCGGGTTGCCTGGAGATTTTGTCGGTGGTTTTCTGTGTCGGCTTATGGCTTCTCAGAAGTGCGAAAAGCACCGACAGCGGTTTTACGCTCATAAAGGTGTGGACGATAATAAAAATCGTTTTTTTCGGGATTTTATGTGCGATTGCTCTGGTTGCCCTTGTTTGCGGCGTGACGTCGTTCACGGTTTTTGGAGGCTTCGACAACAATCCGGGTCTTGCGGCAGCTGTGTTTATTATAGTTCCGCTGCTGATTGCGCTGACGGTACCCGGTATTATATACTATGTTAAACTGCTGTTGCTTATAAAGTCGGCTCGCGCTGCGCTGGCAAGTGATGTGTCGGTTAAAAATCCGCCGAATTATATAATTGCGGTCAACTTTATAATGGCTTTTGCGGTTCTCGCACAGATGTTTTCGGGCGGAGTAATAATGTTCCTTGACTGTGTGATAAATATCGTGTATCTGCTTCTTATTACACTGTGGATGATTAAGTTCAGGCAGTCACGCATATCTTAATTTGCAAAATTAAAATCCCGTCTTTTCGATGGGATTTTTGTATTGCATTACAGATTTTCCTTGACGGCGGTCGCGAGAGTTACGACGTAAACCTTCTTTGCGCCGCGGCTTTTCAGCGCCCGCGCACATTCGTCGGCGGTCGCGCCCGTCGTGAGAACATCGTCCGCGAGAAGCACGGTTTTGCCGCTCATATCCGTCCTGCATTCCATGGTGCCGCGCAGATTTTCAATCCTTTCGGCATATTTCAGAGAGGACTGGTGCGGCGTTTGCCTGACCTTACGCAGGCAGCCTTTGATATACGGCAGGTCGAGAGATTTCGCAAGCTCCTCCGCGATGGCTTCGATGTGGTCAAAGCCGTTCTTGCGCAGGCTTGCCTTTGAGGGCGGCGGGCTGACCACCGCATCAAATTTAATTCCGTCATAGCTCATCTCGGTTGTGAGCGACATAAGCCGCGCGAACTCCGCGACGTTCTCCTTTACGCACCGCTTTTTGTTGCGGATTACGGCATACCGAACATTTTTCTCGTAGATAAGCGCGGAAGCCGCACGGGTGAAACGGTGCCTTGTGTTGAGACAGGCGTAGCACTTTTTCTCCTCGCCGTAGCTGACGACCGGCTTGCCGCATTTGATACAGCACAAATAGTCCTTGCAGTAGCGAACACTCAGACGGCACTCCGCACACACATTGTCGGCGTGGCTCGGCTCAAGAACGCTGTTGCAAAATACGCATTTCGGCGGAAATATAAAATTTGTCAGAAATTTAATCGGATTGTTCATTTGAAAAATTTTACCTCTTTTGATATATTATAGCGGTGCAACAAACGGCTGTCAACTTGGATAAAATTTTAAATCAAAGAAAAAAGTGATTGACATATTATTTAAATTGTGGTAGAATATATATCGTTTTCGGGATGTGGCTCAGTTTGGTAGAGCACTACGTTCGGGACGTAGGGGCCGCTGGTTCAAATCCAGTCATCCCGACCAGCGCCGAAAGCGGCTGATTTTTTCGAAGACCTTGCATAGCAAGGTCTTCTTATTTTACCGCCGCTTTCGGCGCGTTTTTTTATTTTAGCAAGGTTCGCTTTGCTCCTTCGAATGAACACTTAATGAGCAAGCTGTATGCTTGCGAATTTAGTGTGAATTGTGCCCTGTCGGGTACTTCTTCCCAAAAAGCGCAAGTCGCTTTTTATTTCTATGGTGCGTCGAGGGCGCCGCACCCTACAAAAAAATAAAAAATAACCGACAAAAATCCGAAGATTTTTGTCGATAAGGAAGAACAGCGGAGCAGCTCAGCTTTTAAAATTTATTTTTAAAAGCGTGCATGCGTAGCTTGTTCTGACGCGGGCTTTGAGCCTTTTCACTGTATTCCGCTTTCTTTTCCCCGCGCGTGGAAAAGTATATATCCCGCCCGCGCGGAGCGCGAGCGTTACGGGCGAACGCGGTTCGCCCCTACATTTGTAAAGATGTAATTTATGGGATCGGTGCGTTGAGGGATGCAAAACTTGCGGCAATAAAAATACGCCGCGAGGTTAATGCTCGCGGCGTATTTTGGCTGCCGAACTAGGATTCGAACCCAGACAAACAGAGTCAGAGTCTGCTGTGCTACCCTTACACAATTCGGCAACATTCTTTTGCGGTCTTCCAACCACTTTTGCTATTCTAACACAGTAATCCGAAAAAATCAAGTGTATTTTTAAAAAAATTACAAAAATTATCCGTAATTTATAATTCCGCTTGCATTTGGGCGGCATTTCCTATATTATTATATACAGATATGTCGTTTCTTAAACTTTTGAAAAAATTTTTAAGATTGCGGAACTTTTTTGAGTGTCGCGCAGTCTAAAATATATAAACAATAAATAAAAAATTTTCAAGGAGGAAAATTATGAAAAAGGCAATTAAGAAAATAATTTCCGTGGCGGCGGCAATATCCCTCTTAGGCGCGTCCGCGGTTATGGCGTATGCCGACGGCGCACCGGCTGTTTCGGGCGTTATGGCAGGCGATACCCTCGTAGAAGTTATCTCGAACGAGAACGGTGTATTCGTACCGCTTCGCGCGGTGGGAGAAGCCCTCGGCTATGAGGTTTCGTGGAACAACGACACCGAGACGGCTTCGCTCGTAAACGCGTTGGGAACGACCTATGACTTTAAAATTATGTCCAAGGACGATTTCACAAAAGCTCCCGTGCTGGTAAACGACTCGTCTACATATATTCCTCTCGAGAGCCTGTCTGAGGTTCTGGGCGAGAAATATACCGTAAACGGCGAGGTTGCGGAGATTGCGCCGAGCGCGATTGTAACGGTCAAGGAATTTTCGGCGGAGAATAAAAGCATATTGGTTGACGACCCTGAGCGCGGTCACGTTGTACTTTATGTAACCGACGAAACCGAAATAACATCATCCGAGAACGCGGAGCTTACCGCTTCGTTCGAGGACATCGGAGACAACGATATTCTCAGAGTTTTCTACTCGAACGCTATGACGATGAGCATTCCTCCGCAGACGAGCGCGGTAGCCGTTGAAATTCTTGCAAAAGCAGTAAACACCGAACCCGAGGACCCGTCCTTGCAGGTTAGCCAGACCGCTCCCGTAAGCGCGGTATATGAGGGAACCGTAAAAGAGGTCAGCGAGGAAGGCGTGCTTATCTCGGAAGAGAACTACGGCGAGATACTTCTTACTATCAGCGATGACACAAGCGTTCATCACGAGGTCAACAAAAGAGCTTACACCGTATCCGACCTTGAGGCGGGTATGAAGGTGAAGGCTGTATGCTCCACAATGATGACAAAGAGCATTCCTCCGCAGACTGCGGCGTATGAAATCATAATTGCGGACTGATTTGGCAAAACACAATATATAGTCCGTAATTTGATTATGTAACCACAATATGTGCGAAATGTAACATAAATGTAATCAAAACGATATTGACATTTGCTAATCACAGTGTTAACATTTTAGTATAATAAATAATAAAAATTTTAGGAGATGTTTAAAGTGGTAGTAAATGTTGAAAACGGAGTAATGAGCCAGGAGGAAATCAATGGCTATATAGAATATCTGCATGCACACAATCCGGGCAATACGCTTGACAGCTTGAACCTTAAGATTTGTGACGACGATTACGTTGAGATGACTTATACGTTTGAGCCCGTACCTTTCGAGAGAATAAGAAGAATTACCGGTTATCTCGTTGGCACGACCGACAGATTTAACAACGCTAAGCGCGCTGAGGAGCATGACAGAGTTAAGCATATGAGCTTTTGCTCTTGCTGTGAGTAATTGATTTTAATGAGCTTAAATAATTTAAGGAGCGGAATATTTCCGCTCCTTAAATTATTTCCGAACTGTTGTTAACGGCTTTCCTGATTGTTCTTGTTCTGGTTCTGATTGTTGTTCTTGTTCTGGTTGTTATTGTTGTTCTTGTTCTGATTGTTGTTCTGGTTGTTCATAGTCAAACACCTTTCTGTTCGCAATTAAATTTTGTGTATTGCCGCGCTGTGCGCGGAAGAGCTTGACGCAAACTTTTCAAACTCAATATTATTTTTAACAGCTTTGAAGATATTATTCACAAAAATTTTAATTTTTTCGGCGAAATATAAAGGCTTACGCCCAAAACGTCACTCGGCGGCGTTCGGCTTGCCGCAAAAATGCGGGATATATGACGCGTCACACGCTTTCTCAAAACTGCCCGAAAGCAATTTTGCTCAACTTTAGGCAAAATTTTTGTTGTAATTATTTTTAGTTTGTGGTATTATATTATACGTGTATATTTGTATGAAAATATTGGCGGCGTGTGCGCCGATACCGATATGAATAAATTGTGCTCATATCCCGCCTTGCGGGGGCGGGTGCGTTTAATTCGACTGCGCCGGCAAAATGCCGCAGGCGGTCATTCGGCATTATCAAAGGAGGATATGTATGCGAAAATATATTAACGGGATTGGCTTTTATGTAATCCTCGGAATAGTTATAATAACGGTATTTTTGTTAAGCTCTTTCCCCGAAACCACGGATACGCACGTTTATTCGGAACTGATTTCGATGATAAAGAGCGAGCAGGTCGTCGAATTGAGCGTGACCGACAATGTGGCTACGGCTAAGCTGACGGACGGAAGAAAAATCGAAGTGGACATTCCGAGCTATTCCGCGCTTTATCTCAGCGTCGGAGACGAGATAGACTCTCAAATCGAGGCGGGCAAGCTCACTCTTACGACCCCTCCGCCCGCAACCATTCCGTGGTGGATAAGTATGCTTCCCACGCTGGGAATTATAATAGTATGCGTTATTTTCTGGGTATTCTTTTTCCGACAGTCGCAGGGCGGCGGCGGTCACAATGTGATGTCGTTCGGAAAGAGCAAAGCAAGAGTTAATACCGACCCCGCGAGCCGCAAGACGTTTGAGGACGTTGCGGGCGCGGACGAGGAAAAGGAGGAACTCGAGGAAATTGTCGAATTTCTAAAGTCTCCCGACCGTTTCCGTCAGCTCGGCGCGAGAATACCGAAAGGTGTGCTTTTGGTAGGACCTCCCGGAACGGGTAAAACCCTGCTTGCGAAGGCGGTAGCGGGAGAGGCGGGAGTGCCGTTTTTCTCGATTTCCGGCTCCGATTTTGTTGAAATGTTTGTCGGCGTGGGTGCGTCCCGCGTGCGCGACTTGTTTGAACAGGCGAAGAAAAGCTCGCCCTGTATAATTTTTATTGATGAGATTGACGCTGTCGGCAGACACCGCGGAGCGGGTCTGGGCGGCGGTCACGACGAGAGAGAGCAGACGCTCAACCAGCTTCTCGTCGAGATGGACGGCTTTGGCGTAAACGACGGCGTAATCATAATCGCGGCGACCAACCGCCCCGATATACTTGACCCCGCGCTTTTGCGTCCGGGCAGATTTGACAGACAGGTAGTGGTTGACCGCCCCGACGTTCGCGGCAGAGAGGCTATACTTAAGGTACATTCCAAGAACAAGCCGCTTTCGGAGAACGTAAAGCTCGACGTGCTTGCAAAGACCACGGTGGGATTTACGGGTGCAGACCTTGAAAACCTTATGAACGAGGGCGCGCTGCTTGCGGCGAGGCGCGGCAAAAAGGTTATTGATATGACCGATATAGAGGAGTCCATTATGAAGGTTATCGCGGGACCCGAGAAAAAGAGCCGCCGCGTGACCGAGCGCGAAAAGAAGCTGACGGCGTACCACGAGGCGGGACACGCGGTGGTTCAGAAAATGCTTCCGACGCAGGACCGAGTTCATCAGGTTTCGATTATCCCGAGAGGACGCGCGGGCGGCTACACGCTTTCGCTTCCAAAGGATGACACATTCTTCTCGTCCAAGACCGAGATGCTTGAAGAAATCGTCGGACTTCTCGGCGGACGGGCGGCAGAGCAGCTTATGCTCGGTGATATAAGCACGGGCGCGTCCAACGACATAGAGCGCGCGACGTCCATCGCCACGAGTATGATAACCAAATACGGTATGAGTCCCAAGCTCGGAACGCGTACATTCGGCGACAGCAACGACGAGGTGTTCATAGGACGCGACCTCGCTCATTCCAAGAATTACAGCGAGAAAGTCGCGGCTGAGATAGATATGGAAATAAAGAGCATCATAGACGAGTGTTACGACAGATGTATAAATATCCTCAAGGAAAACGAGCAGAAGCTGAAGCAGGTCGCGGAGCTTTTGCTTGACAAGGAAAAGATAGAGGAGGACGAGTTCGACGCGCTGTTTGCGGACGTTCCGACTCCCGAAAAAGAGATAAAAGAGGAAAACGAATAAAAAGAGCAAAGCGGGTAAAAAGAGGGAAGAGAGTAATTTATTTTGACGGACTGCAAGGGGGATAAGTATGGAAAGCAGCAGAACACAAAAGCTCGGCAACGCGCCGGTATTAAAACTCTTGGTTGAGTTTTCGATACCCGCGATAGTCGGAATGGTTGTTAATGCGATTTATAATATAGTTGACAGAATGTTTGTCGGAAATATGGTTGGTGAGAACGGACTTGCGGCTCTGACCTTTTCCTTCCCGATAATGACCATTGTTTTTGCGGTAGCTATGCTCGTAGGTCAGGGCGGAACGTCGCTGATTGCGATAAGTCTCGGAGAAAAGGACAAAGAGCGCGCTGAGATTATGACGAATAACGTCTTTGTTCTTGTCATAGTGCTGGAATTTATAGCGATGGCTGTCGGTTTGATATTTATGCGACCTCTGCTTCGCCTGTTCGGAACGCCGGACGGCGAGGTTATGAATATGGCGGTCGCGTATATGAGCATAATATTTTTCGGCGCCATATTCCAGGGAATAAGCTTTTCGCTCAGCGCGATTATCCGCGCCGAGGGAAATCCGCGCGCGTCAATGATGACAATGTTAATCGGCGCGGGCGTAAATATCGTGCTTGACTGGCTCTTTACGGTTGTGATACAAATGGGCGTTCGCGGCGCGGCTATTGCGACCATATTGGGACAGTTCGCCTCTATGGTTTGGACGCTTTACTACTTTGTGGGCAAAAGGAGCGAGCTTCGCATTAAGCCCAAGTATTTTAAGCCGGTTGGGTCTTACATCAGCAAAATACTGATACTCGGACTTCCGCCCGCATTGGTACAGATGATTATGGCACTCATTAACATAGTTTATAATAATTCGCTCAATTATTACGGCGAGCTTGACCCAACCGTGGCGAGCGGAACTATCGCGGTCGCGGCATATTCGGTGTTCAACAGCGCGATGACGCTCGCGGTTATGCCTATATTCGGTATAAACCAGGGAGTTCAGCCGATAGTCAGCTATAACTACGGAGCGCGTCAGTTCAAGCGCGTGAGACAGGCTTTGTTTTACGGTATGATAGGCGCGACAATAATACTTACGGCGGCATTTGCGGTAATACATATTTTCCCCGAACAGATAGTGCGCGCGTTCAATCAGTCGCCCGACTTAATCAAGGTCGGAACAATGGCGCTTAAGATAAACACAATGTTTTTGCCCATTGTCGGTATTCAGATTTTGTCGGCGAATTACTTTCAGTATATCGGCAAGGCGCGCCCCGCTATGATTTTGAATATGCTGCGTCAATGCCTGTTCCTCATTCCGGCACTGCTTATTTTGCCGCGTATTTGGAAGCTTCAGGGTATTTTCTACGCTCAGCCGCTTTGTGATGTGCTGTCTACCGTTGTTTCGGCTTCGTGGCTTTTTGTAGAGCTTCGCCACAGCAGGAAGCGCGAGGAGGCGGTTGCCGCCGAGAGCGGAGAGAGCAAATGATTGACGAAAAATGTCCCGCAAAAATAAATCTGAGCCTTGACATAGTCGGCAGGCGGGAGGACGGCTATCATCTTGTGGATATGATTATGCTGTCGGTTGGGCTTTGCGACAATTTATATATTTCACGCGGCGGTGATGAAATCGTTATCGAGTGCGGAAACGAAAGTGTGCCGCTCGGCAAAGACAATATTTGTTATAAGGCGGCGGAGCGTTTTTTGGAAGCCGCCGATATAGCCGAGCGCGGCATTTTGATAAAGATTGATAAAAAAATCCCGATAGGAGCGGGACTTGCGGGCGGCAGCGCGGACGCGGCGGGCGTCTTGCGCGGGCTCAACCGCCTTTTCGGGAACGTGTTTACTCCCGAAAAACTCAAGGAGCTTGGTGCGGCGGTCGGTGCGGACGTGCCGTTTTGCATAGACGGCGGCTGTGCGCGCGCCGAGGGAATAGGCGAAATTTTGACGCCGCTCGTTTGTGGGCTGAAAAATCCCATTGTTATTGCCAAGCCCGAATTTGAGGTGTCCACCGCGCAGGTTTATAAGGATTACGACGGATTGACCGAGGTAACTCACCCAAACACCGAAGCGGTAATCCGCGCGGTTTCGGAGGGGAGTGCGGCGCGGCTTCGCGAGTGCACGAAAAACGTGCTCGAGGACGTGACGGCGCAAAAGCACGGTGAAATAGATGAGTATAAGTCGGTTATGGACGGGTGCGGAGCGCTGTTTTCAATGATGAGCGGGAGCGGACCGTCGGTATTCGGGCTGTTCGCCGGGGAGGCGGACGCGGTCAAAGCCGAAGAGATGCTGCGGCACAGCACAAACGAGGTCTTTGTCACCTCGGCTCGTTGTTAATTTTTGTTGACATTTTATTGTAATTATAGTATTGTAAGAAAAAAGGGGTGGAGGATAATATGGAAGGTCTGTCAAATTGGTGGGCAGGGGTCGTTAAGACCTTTTCTCTGTGTTTCATAGAGGACAACCGTTATCAGTTATTTATCAGCGGTATAGGTATTTCGGTTAAGGTCACAATTCTTGCCGCGGTTCTCGGAGTTATTATCGGTCTGCTGGTTGCGCTTTGCAACCTGTCTAAAAACAAGGGTCTCAATGTGTTCGGATATGTGTACCTCGACGTTATAAGAAGCGTGCCTATGGTCACTCAGCTTATGATAATTTACTTTGTTGTGTTCGCTTCGGTGCACTGGTCCAAATGGATTATCGCGTCGATAGCGTTCGGCATCAATTCGGGCGCGTATGTGTCCGAGATAATACGAGGCGGAATTTTGTCGATAGACAAGGGTCAGACCGAGGCGGGACGCTCGCTCGGACTCAGCGAAAGGCAGACTATGATAAGCATTATTTTGCCTCAGGCGACAAAAAATGTTTTCCCCGCGCTGTGCAACGAATTTATAACACTTGTAAAAGAGACCGCCATTGTCGGATATGTCGGACTTGTGGACATTCAGAAGGCGGGAGACTTTATAAAGTCGGCTACGTTTAAGCCGTTTATGCCTTTGGTGGGCGTTGCGATTATCTACTTTATTATAGTTAAGGCTCTGACGCTCCTGCTCGGACGGATAGAGAAAAATCTGAGAAAGTCGGAGAGATAGGAGGCGGGGAAATTGATAGATATTAAAAATTTACATAAGAGCTTCGGCGACCTGCAGGTTTTAAACGGAATAGACGAACACGTTGCCAAGAGCGAGGTGGTTGTCGTAATAGGTCCGTCGGGCAGCGGAAAAAGTACGTTTTTGCGCTGTATCAACCTGCTTGAAACTCCGACCGAAGGCGAGATTTATATTGAGGGAGAGCGGATAAACGCTCCCAAGGTCAACGTAAATAAGGTAAGGCAGAAGATGGGAATGGTTTTCCAGCATTTTAACCTTTTCCCGCATCTTACAATTATGGAAAATGTTACTCTCGCGCCGGTCAAGCTCAAAAAGATGAGCAAGGAGAACGCGGTGAAAAAGGGCGAAGAGCTGCTTAAAAGAGTCGGACTGTTCGATAAGGCGGACGCGTATCCGTCTCAGCTTTCGGGCGGACAGCAGCAGAGAGTCGCGATAGCCCGCGCGCTCGCAATGGAGCCCGACATTATGCTGTTTGACGAGCCTACCTCGGCGCTCGACCCCGAAATGGTCGGTGAGGTTTTGGATGTTATAAGAGATTTGGCGAAGTCGGGTATGACAATGGTTATAGTTACGCACGAGATGAGCTTTGCGCGAGAGGTCGGAACGAGGGTGCTGTTTATGGACAGGGGAATAGTTATTGAGCAGGGCAAGCCCGATGATATATTCTCAAATCCTCAGAATGAAAGAACAAAATCCTTCCTCAGCAAGGTGCTGTAAAACTTTGAAAAAATTATATTAAAAATATATTTAAAAAATAAAAAGGAGAAATCAAAATGAAAAAATTTACAAAGGTCCTGTCGCTCGTATTGGCGGCTTCGCTTATGGTCGTAATGCTTGCGTCCTGCGCTTCGTCGGGCGGCGACGAGATAGTTTTCGGTACAAACGCGGAATTCCCGCCCTTTGAGTTTGTGACCGCAAACGGAATTATCGACAGCTACGACGGAATTGACATCGCTATCGCAAAGCAGATTGCCGAGGATAACGATATGACCGCTGCAATTGAGAATATGGAGTTCGACTCGCTCACAATAGCTCTCCAGAACGGTCAGATAGATGCGGCTATCGCGGGAATGACCGTTACTGCGGACAGAGCGGAGGCTGTTGACTTCTCGACCCCGTATTATACCGCAACTCAGGTTATGATAGTTAAGGAGGACTCCGACATACAGAAGGCTACCGATATGGCTGACAAGAGAATAGTTGTTATCCAGGGCTACACCGGCGAGGTTTGCGTTCAGGATCTCGGCTATCCCTATGAGGCGTTCAAGAAGGGAACAGAGGCTATCTTGGAGCTTGTTAACGACAAGTGCGACGTTGTGGTTATCGACTCCGCTACCGCCGAGAAGTTCATCGGCGACAACGAAGGACTTAAAATCGTTGAGGACAGCGAAGCGTTTGAAAACGAGGAGTACGCTATTGCCGTAAAGAAGGGCAATACCGAGCTTCTTAACAAGATTAACGCGTCTATCGAGAAGATGCTCGCGGACGGCACGGTTTCCGAAATCGCGGCTCAGTACGCAGAGAGCGATACCGAAGAGGCTGAATAATCGCAAGTTTACATAAGTAAGCAAAAAAGGGAATACCCGCGCTCAATACATCGAGCGCGGGTATTATTATCTTTGCCAATTATTTTGCAAGACCGTTATCCCTTGTTGCCAACCGATCGGTTGGCAATTTCAATGGCTTTTGTCACCATATTACCGCAGTCGCGCGAGGTAACTCCGCCAAATCCCTCTCTTTGAACGATGTCGTAAACACCAAGTTCCTTTGCTATTTCGGTCTTAAGTGCTTCTGACATTTTGCTTCGACTCATTTTCCTTCAGCTCCTTTTCACCAAGTCGTAATTTTACGGCTTTGTCAAAACAAAGACCTTACGGATTAGTCATAAGATTTTGAAACCAATGTTTCTTTCTTATGAGCGAATCGAGGTTCGTTATTATTTTGCCCGAAAATGCGGGCGATAAACCGGCAATTTATTCAAATTATCCGTTCAAAAGTTCAACGATTTTAAATTTGATTTTAATTTGCGGCTCGTCGCTTGTTATAAGCTCGTAATCCTCCTTGCCGACCGCGCTTCTGAGCGCTTCGCACGATTTGTCCGAAATGTCGAGGACGCCGTTTGTGAAGCAGAGCGGAGGATACATAACGCACCACCAGTTTTTGCCCTTCGCGTCACCTATCAGCACTCTTACGGCGCGGTATTCGCCGCGCGGAAGGGATATTTTGCCGTACTCCTTGGTCGGAAACCGCGTGCTTTCAAGATTTACCGAAACGGGATAGTCAAATCCGCGCGAGATTATTTCGTCCTCGGCAATTTTTTGTATAAGCGCGGCGTTTTCTTCCGCAATTCTCGCCGCGTCGTCGGCGTTTTGAGCGTCTTTGAAAAGCACCGCGGTTTCGGCTATGATTTTGTCGCGCACCGCGAGCTTTAGCTCCTGATCGTCCTCGCTGTCGCTGTTCGCAAGGATATGCAGTCTTAAAAGTTTGCCGCTCAAATCGCGGTTTACGTTTTCGGCATATGTAAACATTCCCGAAAAAATAAGGGTCAAAGCCGAAAACAGACAGATAAATCCCGATTTTATTTTTGTTCTCATACAAATTTTCATCTCCGTATTTTGCCGTTTGTCACTTTGTAACGGTTTTTTTATATTATTTACCTAAAATTTCTTCGTTATACATCTTGAAATTTAATGTAAAAGAATGTAAAATAGTATAATGTGGCTTTCAGAGAATAAAATGTAAAATCAAGGATTTTTGGTGGAGGGTAATAATATGGAAAAATTGAACCTTTGCATAATGTTCGGCGGAACGTCGAGCGAGCATGATGTGTCGCGTGTTTCGGCGGCGTCCGTCATTGATAATATTAACCCCGAAAAATATAATATATATACTATCGGAATTACGAAGTCGGGAAAGTGGCTCCTTTATGAGGGAGATACCGACGCTATGCGAACGGGCGAGTGGGAGTCGGGAAAATGCACTCCCGCGATAATTTCGCCCGACCGTACCGTGCGCGGCATTGTAGCGCAGGGCGGCGAGGTAATTCCGCTTGATGTGGTTTTCCCCGTGCTTCACGGCAAGTACGGAGAGGACGGAACCGTTCAGGGGCTTCTCGCGCTTGCGGACATTCCGTGCGTCGGTTCGGGAGTAATCGGAAGCGCGGTATGTATGGACAAGTGTATGGCAAAAATCGTGTTTAAAAATGAGGACATTCCTCAGGCGGACTGGGTGGAGCTTCGCCGAGGCGACCGCACGGACGTTGAGCTTATAGAGAAAAAGCTCGGCTATCCCTGCTTTATAAAGCCCGCAAACGCCGGCTCGTCGGTCGGTGTGTCAAAGGCGGTTGACAGAGAGGGACTTCTGCGCGGTATAGAAATAGCGTTCCGCGAGGACGAGAAAATTTTGATTGAGGAGGGCATAAACGCCCGCGAGGTTGAGTGCAGCGTCATAGGAAACGAAAATCCCGAGGCGGCGGAGGTGCTCGGAGAGGTGCTTCCCGCAAACGAATTTTACGACTATGAGGCAAAATATAAAAATGCAAATTCAAAGCTGCTCATTCCCGCGCCCGTGTCGGATAAGATGCGCGACGAGATACGCGCCTTGGCGGTCAAGGCATACAAGGCGTGTGAGTGCAGAGGGTTGGCGAGAGTTGACTTTCTCGTGGATAAGAATGACGACTCGGTAAGACTTAACGAGATAAACACCATTCCCGGATTTACCTCGATAAGTATGTACTCTATGCTCTGGGGCAAGGCGGGAGTCGGATACTCGGAGCTTATCGATAGGCTCGTAGGCTTTGCGCTCGATAGTGAGCGGTAAATTGTGAAAAAGGAGACTTACGTTTATGGATAAACGCCCGATTGGAATTTTCGACAGCGGACTCGGCGGGCTCACCTGCGTCAAAGAGGTGCTTCGCCTTATGCCATGCGAGAATGTTATTTATTTCGGAGACACCGGACGTGTGCCTTACGGTTCAAAGGGACGCGACACAATAGTTAAATATACGCGCCAGAATATTAAATTTCTGCGCCGATTTGACGTAAAATACATAATAATAGCCTGCGGTACCGCGAGCAGTGCGGCTCTTCCAATGATTGAAAAGGACTACGAGACCGAGATAGAGGGCGTTGTGAAGCCCGCGTCGGACGAGGCGGTCGCCGCGACAAAAAACAAGAAAATTGCGGTGCTCGGAACGGCGGGCACAGTCCGAAGCGGAAAATACGCCGAGGTTATAGCGCGCGCGGATAAATCGGTTGCGGTTTTGCAGAAGGCTTGCCCTATGTTTGTGCCGCTCGTTGAGAACGGCTATACGAGCGGAAAAATAACCGAGGAAATCGCGCGGGAGTATCTTGAGCCCGTCATAGAATTCGGCGCCGACACGATAATACTCGGCTGTACCCACTACCCGATTTTGGAAAAGGTCATATCGGGAATAGTCGGAGAGGGCGTAACGCTCATAAACTCGGGCGCGGCGGCGGCGCGTCACACCAAGAAAAGGCTGGCGGAGCTTGATATGCTCGGAGACGAGAAAAACCGAGGCAGCGTCAGATACTTTGTCAGCGATATGGTGGAGGGCTTCGCGGAGCTTGGCGGAATGTTTCTCGAGAGGGAAATAGGCGACTCCATAGAATATATTGACATAGACGGGGTGGTTTAGTGGAAAAAGGCTCTTGTGACGTAATAATAAGCATTGAAACAAATCAAAAGACCTCAGACGGGGATAATAAAATAGAGCTTCAGACAGACGGAAAGCTGTTTTTCGGCGGAGGTAAATATTATATAAATTACGAGGAAAGTGAACTCACGGGCTTTGAGGACAGCTCGACCACCATCAAGGCGGAAGGCGATACCGTCACAATGACGCGCCGCGGCAGGTTCAGAACAAAGATGATATTTGAGGTCGGCGAGAAAAATCTGTCGTATTACGACACTCTGTACGGCACGATAGGTATGCTCGTGGAGACCGAGCGGGTCAAAAACGCGCTGACCCCGCAGGGCGGACAGCTTGAAATAGACTACTCGCTCGACTACGACAATACCGGACTTGTAAAAAATTTTCTCAAGGTTGACGTCAGGAGGAAACAGAATGAATATAATTGAAAATATTAAGGAAAAAATTTCGGCGGTTGTCATAAGCGCGCTCGAAAGCGCGATTGAAGCGGGCGAGCTGACCGTTAAGAACGAGGGCGACCTTGGCGCGGGGGCAAGGCTTGAAATTCCGAAGGACAAGCAGTACGGCGATTTTGCGAGCAATATCGCGCTTGTTACCGCGAAAAACTTCGGTATGCCTCCGAGAAGGATTGCGGAGACAATAGTATCTCATATCACGCCCGACGAAAATATCAAAAAAGCGGAGGTCGCGGGAGCGGGCTTTATAAACTTTTATCTCACCCCAAAATATCTCTATGAGGTTATGGACGCAATCGAGAAAATGGGCGCGGACTACGGCTCTGTTGATTTGGGCAAGGGACAGTCGGTTATGGTCGAATTTGTCTCAGCCAACCCGACGGGACCTATGCATATGGGCAACGCGCGCGGCGGCGCGCTCGGCGACTGTATGGCAAGCGTGCTTCAAAAGGCGGGATATAAAGTCTCGCGCGAGTTTTACATCAACGACGCGGGCAACCAGATAGAAAAGTTCGGTGCGTCGCTTGAGGCGAGATACATTCAGCAGCTTCGCGGCGAGGATGCGTTCGAGTTCCCCGAGGACGGTTACAAGGGTAGCGATATAACCGAACGTGCAATCGAATATATAGACCTCTACGGCGACGGTTTGCTCGGCGAAACGCCCGAAAAACGCCGCGCAGAACTTGTGTCATATGCGCTTGAAAAAAATATAGACAAGCTGAAAACCGATTTGAAAAAATACCGTATAGAATATGATGTGTGGTTCCGCGAGAGCGAGCTGCATAGGAGCGGCGCGGTAGAGAGCGCTATCGCAAAATTGAAGGAGCGCGGTTACACATACGAGAAGGAGAACGCGCTCTGGCTCAGCTGCACGAAGCTCGGTCTTGAAAAGGACGAGGTGCTTGTGCGTGCGAACGGTATTCCGACCTATTTTGCGGCGGATATAGCGTATCATATAAACAAGCTGGAGGCACGCGGGTTTGACCGCGCAATAGACGTATGGGGCGCAGACCACCACGGTCACGTTGCGCGTATGAAATCGGCGCTCTCGGCGGCGGGACTTAATTCGGACCGCTTCGAGGTGGTTTTGATGCAGCTCGTCCGTCTCACGCGGGACGGCGAGGTGGTGCGTATGTCAAAGAGAACAGGCAAGGCGATAACCCTTACCGACTTGTTTGACGAAATTTCGGTAGATGCGGCGAGATTTTTCTTTAATATGCGCGCGGCGGGCAGTCATTTGGATTTTGACCTGGAGCTTGCGAAAAGGCAGGACAGCGACAACCCCGTATATTATGTTCAGTATGCTCACGCGAGAATATGCAGTATAGTCAGCCGTCTGGCGGAAGATGGTATAGACGTACCGGGGTTTGCCGACATAAATCCCGCAAGACTTAATACCGAGGAGGAGCTTGCGCTTCTCAAAAAGCTGTGCGACTATCCCGAGGAGATACGAGCGGCGGCGGAGAGCCTCGAACCCTCAAAAATCACGCGATATGTTATTGACCTTTCGACGGCGTTCCACTCGTTCTACAACGCGTGCCGCGTTAAGGTGGAGGACGACAGGGAGCTTATGGACGCGAGACTGAAGCTGGCGGACAGCGTGCGCTCGGTAATTCGCGGCATACTCGAAATGCTCAAAATAACCGCTCCCGAAAAAATGTAGTTAAATCGAAATACAGGAACAGGAAAATTACCGATATGAAGAATGTTATAAAGAGATTAGCTCTGTTGCTTATTTTAATATTGCTTTGCTCTGCAAACGCATACGCCGCCAAGCCGGATATGATTTATACCGAGATAGGTATTTTTAAGGCTCAGGTCTACGTGTGTGATGACGTTCGCAGTACCGTTGTGCTGAAATCGGTAACGCCGACCGAACCGACGGACGATGCTCTTTCGATAGTTAAGGACGCGGAGTATGCCGAAATTCCTATTCGAGCCGAAATGGTCAGGATAGGCGGCGAATTTGCGTATTTGAGCACGGTCAACACATATATGCTCGACAAGACCGCGAGCGTTGTTATAGGCAGAAATACACACGGTCTGAAAATACTTTATATGAGATTTGATGAGGAGTGATTAAAGTGATTAAAATTAAGGCTTTAAAAAGATTTTCTGCGGTAATGCTCGCGCTTGCCATTTCGGTTGCCGCCTCGGCTCCCGCGGTGTTCGCCGAGGAAAGCGAGGGCGAGGCTAATTACCGCTTCATAACCGAGATTGGCAATTTTGTAAAAAACCACGCCAAATATGAGGATATTACCGACGAACAGATGGCAAAAGCTGCGCTTAAAACCATAATTATTGAAAATCCCGAGCTTTATGAAACCGCGCTCAAGGGTATGATGTCAGCGGTGGACGAATATACGATGTACTATACTCCGAGCGAAAGCGAGGATTTTGTCCGCGATTTGTCGGGCGGCTTTGCGGGAATAGGCATATCCATGGTGAACGCCGGCGGAAACGCGATCGTGCAGTATGTATATGAAAATTCGCCTGCCGAGCGTGCCGGAATTGAAGGCGGCGACATTCTTGTCGAAATAAACGGAGAAAATGTTGAGGGCAGACCCGTGGACGAAATAGTCGGAATTATAAGCGGCGACGTAAGCTCGCCGGTCGAAGTTAAGGTCAGAAGATACGGCAGAGAAGATATGATTACGTTTTATATGAGGTGCGAGGAGATAGAGGAAAACCCTGTCTATTACACGACCTACGAGCAAAACGGCACAAAGGTCGGATACGTCGCGCTTTATACGTTCAGCTTACATGCGGGCGCGTATATGAAAGAGGCTATGGATTATTTTGACTCGCTGGGCATAAAAAACGTGATTTTGGATTTGCGCGGCAACGGAGGCGGATACCTCGACAGCGCAATAGATGTTGCAAATATATTCTTAAAGGACGGCGACGTTATCGCGCTTGAGGAATTTCGCGGCGAAACGCACAAGAAGGTGTATATCGCCCGCGACAACGAGGAGGTAAAGTATAACATCGCTGTTTTGATTGATGAAAACTCCGCGTCCGCTTCGGAATTTGTGACCGCGGCGATACAGGAAAACAAACGCGGCGTCGTGATAGGAGCCAAGTCGTTCGGTAAGGCGACGGTTCAGAATATGCTCCCCCTCAGCAACGGCGGACTTTTAAAATATACCGAAGCCGTCTATAAAACCCCCGACGGTAACGATATAAACAAGGCGGGAATAATTCCGGATATTGCCGTTAAAAACGACTTTGAGGATATTGACGTATCGCAGAGCTACGGAGATTTCACGTTCTCCAAAATCTATACACTCGGCGACAGAGGACAGGATGTTGTCGTTGCGAAAAGATATCTTGACAGGCTCGGATTTTTCTACGGAGACACCGAAAATGACGAGTTCGATATGAATTTATATCTTGCCGTGAGTCTGTTCCAGCGTGCGACGGGGCTTTTTGAGTACGGAGAGCTTGACCTGACCACTCAGACCACGCTCTATGACCGTATGGAGCAGAGCCAAGACGTGGTTGACAGGCAGCTTGAAGCCGCGCTCGAGCATTTCGGAATTAAAAATATCGAAGAATAAAATTATAATCATAATCATACATATTTTACCGCCGCGAGGAATATAATTATTCTTCGCGGCGGCTTTATTTGCAGTTTTCACGCCCGTCGGTGAAAATGAATAATAGTAAAACAAATTGTTAACATTCTATTAAATTTGTTGACTTTTTTAAATTATTGTTTTAAAATTTTATTGTTTTCGATTTGATTTCGGCAGGCTTTGCCGCGTCGAATTTTAAGGTAAATAAAAGACATATTTTTAAGGAAGGATACATAGTTTATGAAAAATTTTCTTGCTAATTTGAAAAAGTTTTTCACAAAGAAGCGAATAATTATCCTTGCGGCAATCGTCGTTTTGATTTTGCTTCTGATATTCGCGGTAAAGAGCTGCGGCTCGGATGAGGAGGAAACCGTGACGGCTCAGGATGTCGCGGTCGAGCGGCGCTCCATAACGACCACGGTCGAAGGCTCGGCGACGCTTCAGGCAAAGGACCAGTACGAGATTACGGCAATCGTAACGGGCGACGTTGTCGCGGCTCCGTTCGAGGAGGGCGATATAGTCGAAAAGGGAGATTTGCTGTATCAGATTGACTCGTCTGACATCGAAAAGAATATAGAGAGCGCACAGCTCGGTCTGGAAAAGGCGCAGGACAGCTACAACAGCGCGAATAAGTCGGTTGGCGACCTCAACGTCAAGTCAAAGGAGTCAGGAACGGTCAAGACCGTCAACGTAAGCGTTGGCGACAGCGTTCAGGCGGGAATGGTGGTTGCCGAGTGTTACAACGACTCGGTTATGCAGATACGCGTGCCGTTTAATTCGGCGGATGCGGCGAGAATAGGCTACGGCAACACCGCGACTCTCACAATGATGAGCGGCTCGATAGTGACGGGAAACGTTGTCGGAATTGACAGTGCGAACACCGCCCTTGCGGGAAATATGATAGTGCGCTATGTGACGATAAACGTCAACAACCCCGGCGCAATCAAGCCCGGAGACCGCGCGACAGCTGAAATAAACGGTATATCCTGCAACGATTCGGGCGAATTTAAGTATATTTCGGAGTTTAAAATAACTTCCGAGGTTTCGGGAGAGGTCGCATCTCTCAACATACACGAGGGAAGCAGAGTTTCAAGCGGCACGGTTGCCGTTGTGCTGACCAGCGATTCGGTAACCTCGAACGCAAACAACGCGCGTCTCTCACTGCGCGACGCACAGCTCAGCCTGGAGCGCTCGCAGGAGCAGTTTGACGATTACAATATTACCGCGCCCATATCCGGAACGGTCGTTACAAAGAATACGAAGGTGGGCGACAAGGTGGACAACACAAGGCAGGACAGCGAGCCTATGGCTCTTATATACGACCTCACAAGTCTGGAATTTGCGCTCGATGTCGATGAGACCGAGATAGGTCTGGTTCAGGTCGGACAGTCGGTAACGGTCACAGCCGATGCGGTTCAGGGCAGCTTTATCGGATATGTAGAAAAGGTGGGCGTTGACGGCACCTCGTCAAACGGTGTCACCTCGTACCCCGTGACGGTGCGCCTTGAGGAGTACGGCGATTTGCTCCCCGGTATGAATATCGACGCAGTTATCGAGGTTTCAAGCGCGGATAACGTTCTCGCGGTTCCTATCGAGGCGGTTCAGCGCCGCCGTCAGGTTTACGTAAAGGGCGATAAAACCGATGAAAACGACACCGCGCCCGACGGCTATAAGACCGTTCAGGTCGAAACAGGCGCATCGGACGACAGATACATAGAAATCGTTTCGGGACTTAAAGAGGGCGATATGGTAAGAGTTGCCACAACCAACACAAATAACACCACCCTTACCCCCGAAACCGAGATGGAAGACATCCGAGGAGCAGCAGGCGAAAGACAGGGCGGCGGTCCCGGCGGCGCATCGGGCGGAGGACCCGGCGGCGGAGGACCGGGCGGATTTTAATTGACGTCGGTATATGTTGATATCGGGAGAGTTATGGTATGAGATTTGGTCTTTTGAATAACAAAAACAGCGGCAAAGACGAGATAAGAGAGGAAAGCGGCGCACCTTTGGTAAAATTTGTTGACATATACAAAATTTATCAGATGGGCGACACTGCAGTCCACGCGCTCGACGGTATCTCGCTTGAGATAAACCGCGGCGAGTTTGTCGCGATAGTCGGACAGTCGGGGAGCGGAAAATCGACGTGTATGAACATTATGGGCTGTCTGGACACGCCGACAAGCGGCACCTACTTTTTGAACGGCAGAGACATAAGCGCGTATAAGGACGACGAGCTTGCGGAGGTTCGCAACAAGATGCTGGGATTTATTTTTCAGCAGTACAACCTTATCCCCAAGCTGACGGTCGAGGAAAACGTGGCTTTGCCCCTTCTTTACGCAGGACTCGGCGACAGAGAGCGGCGCGAGCGCGCTATGGAAGCGCTCAGGAGGGTAGGTCTTGCGGATAAAGCGAAAAACAAGCCCGCTCAGCTTTCGGGCGGTCAGCAGCAGAGAGCGTCGATTGCCCGCGCGCTTGCGGGAAATCCGTCCGTAATTCTTGCCGACGAGCCTACCGGTGCGCTCGATTCGAGGACGGGACGCGAGGTAATGGAGTTTTTGCAAGAGCTCAACGAGGAGGGCAACACGATTGTCCTTATAACTCACGATAACTCAATCGCGGCGCGCGCAAAGCGCATTGTCAGAATTACCGACGGAAAAATAGTGTACGACGGTCCCATGGAGGGCGATAAAATAGTTGCAAGCAGAATGAGCGCGGGAGGTTGATGAGATATGGGAATAGGAAAATGTATCACCATGGCTTTTTCGAGCATAATGAACAACAAGGGACGCTCGTTCCTCACTATGCTCGGAATAATCATCGGCGTTGCCGCGGTTATAGCTCTTATGAGCCTGATGAACGGTCTTACGAATATGATAACCTCCACGTTTGAGGATATGGGTACCGAAATGATATCCGTTTCGATAACCGCGCGCGGACAGACGCGCCAAATAACTCCCGAAGAAATGGAGGACCTCGTGGACGACAACCCGACTGTACTGCGCGCCGTTACACCGAGAATTACGGTGGGCGGTACTGTAAAGAACGGCAGCGAGTCGGTAACCTCGTCCGCCACCGGAGTAAGCTCGGAATATTCCGACATTATAAATCTTGACCTTGCGGTCGGCAGGTTTATAAGCTATATGGACGTGGAGCAAAACAACAATGTCTGTGTTATCGGCTCGTATATCGCGAGAGAGCTGTTCGGCACGATAGAGTGCCTGGACAGCGATCTTAAGATTAACGGCACGAAGTTCCGCGTAGTCGGAGTTATAGAGGAGAGCGCGGACTCGGAGGCGGGTTCGGACGACGATTGTATATACATTCCGTACACGATAGCTATTACTATGTCGCGAAGCAACATAGTAAACAACTACACGATATCCGCCGTATCCGAGGAAACGCTGGACCAAGCGATGGCGGTAATAAAGCGTTTCTGCTATGAAAACCTCGGCAACGAGGACTACTATAACGTAATAAGTATGAGAGAGCTTATAGATATGATGCAGGATATGCTCGGCACAATGGAAGTGGCTCTCGTTGTAATAGCGGGAATTTCACTGCTTGTCGCGGGTATAGGCATTATGAATATTATGCTTGTGACCGTAACCGAGCGTACCCGCGAGATAGGCATACGAAAGTCGCTCGGCGCAAAGAAGCGGCACATAATGCAGCAATTTGTCATAGAGGCGGGCACAATATCAAGCGTCGGCGGAATTTTCGGCATAATACTGGGCGGCGCGATGTCAACGCTGTTCGGCAAGCTGGTGGAGATAGACTCGGCGCCGAGTCCGGGCGCGATAGCGTTGGCGTTCGGCGTTTCGCTGTCGATCGGACTGCTGTTCGGATTTCTGCCCGCGAACAAGGCGGCGAAGCTCAACCCCATCGACGCTTTAAGATACGAATAAAGCATAACAAACAGGAATATCGGTTTACGGCTTTTACGTTTATACGTTTATGAAAGGAGCAAATTTGCTATGAAAAAAATAATATCTCTCGCCGCATCTCTTGCGATTGCCGTCTCATCTCTTTGCTTCGGCAGTATGATTTCGGTCGGCGCGGTTGATAACGACACCACCCTGCTCTCGGATCTCGGCATTATGACCGACGGCAGGCTTGACGACTATGTGACGCGCTGTGAGTTCGCGAAGGTGGTAGTCGCGTCCTCAAAGTACAGAAACTACGTTTCGTCGGGGCTTAAAACCTCGCCGTACAGCGATGTTCCGTATTATCATTGGGCGTCGCAGTACATAAAGGCGGCGGTCACGCACGGTATTTGCGAGGGCTATGCGGACGGCAGCTTCAGGCCCGACAACAATGTGACGCTCGCGGAGGCGGTCACGATGACTCTGCGTGCGCTCGACTATACCGATGAGGACTTCGACTCGTCGTGGCCCTACGGTCAGATGGGCGCGGCGGAAAACCTCGGTATTACCGACGGCATAACCTGCGGTGCGTTTGACGCGATAACGAGAAGCGACGTTGCGATAATAATAAATCACGCGCTTCTTACAAAGTGCAAGGATTCACAGCAGACGCTTCTGGAAAACTTTGACTGCAAGTCTACCGACAACGCGGTAATTATAGCCACTCACAATGAGGACCCGAGCGTGAACAGCAATAAGGTGGTCACGACCGAAGGCACCTACGATTTGGGAGCGGGCATTGACGCGTCCATCGCGGGACGCAAGGGTACCATTGCGGTAAAGGACGGCGACACGCTGGTTTCCTTTAAGCCGAACGACCAGACGGTCGAGGAGCATACGGTGACCTCGGTAATAGGCGAGGATTTGCTGCTCGACGGCGCGGCTCTGGAGTTCGGAAGCTCGTCCACGGTTTACTTTAAATCCCAGACATATACATATCCGCAGGTCGTAAGCCTTGCAAAAAAGGGAGACACGATGAAGGTCTTTCGCAACTCGCTCGGCGAAATCGAGTACGGACTTCTGATAAGACCCGCGTCCGCAATTTCAAATGCGAACACGGGAATGATGGATAAATATTTTGTGTATTCGGTACTCGACAGCGGCATAGTAACATATCGAAACGGCTCGTTCGGCTCGCTCGATATTTCGTCGGGCACGACCGCGTATATAAATTCACAGCCCTCTACCTATGCTCAGGTAAAAGAACAGCTTGAAATGGGCGACATTGTATATGTTAAATATGACGACAACGGCAACGTGGACTATGTGAGCGTGGAGGAAGGCAACGTCATAGGTCCGATTATAGTTTCGGGAAGCGAATGGTCAAATTCCGTTGCGGACTTCTCGGGCTATTCGATAACCAAGGACGGCGCGAGCATAAGCACCGCCGATATAAAGACATATGACGTGGTTTACTGCGTCCCCGACCTGAAGCTCGCGCTCGTATATTCAAAGAAGGTTACGGGTACGTATGAGTCCGCGTCTCCGAATATGGCGTCGCCCAATAAGGTTACAATATCGGGCACCGAATATGAAGTTGAAAGCACCTCGGCGTTCAACGCATTGTCCTCGGGCGGCAGCTTCAGATACGGCGATACGGTTACGGTTCTGATAGGCAAAAACGGCGGAATTGCGGGCGTTGTATCGCCCAACTCCGCGAACTCGACGGTTACGGGCTTCCTCGTAGGAGCAGGACAAAAAACTTATACCGACGCGATAAGCGGAGGAGTTTACAGCAGCTTCTATATAAATATCGTCACAGCCGACGGAACGGAGCACGAGTATAAGACGTCGAAGTCTTACGCCGATCATATAAATTCGGTCGGAACGGTTACGATAAACAACGGAGTTGCATCGTTTACGCAAAGGAGCTATAATTCAATCAGCGGCACGGTAGCGGCGGCTTCAAGGCGAATAGGTACGACCAAGGTCGCGAGCAATGTCGCAATTCTGGACGTAGTGCCCGATGACGCGTACAGTAACACCCTTTATACAAACACGTTCCTGCAAAGGATAAACGGCGTTCAGCTCTCGTCCTCCAACGTGCTGTATTACGAGAAAAATTCAAGCGATGAAATAACCTCGCTGATTTTGAAGAACGTCACCGGAGATGCGTACAGCTACGGAGTTGTCACGTCGGCATCCACGTCCTCCAATATGATGTCGTCGAGCGGTGCATACACGATTGATGTGGGCGGTATGCAGTACAACCTGTCGGGTAACGGCGTTTATAACTCCATACAAACGGGCAGTGCCGTGCAGGTCAATCTGAAGGGCAACTCGGTTTCGACAATGAGCAGGCTCAGCGCAACGTCGACCGTTTCGTCGATTACCGACGATAAGGTGCTCACGGGCAAAGAGAGCTATACCCTCGACCCGTCGGCAACGGTCTATAAAAACAGCAATTACAGTTACACGAGAATAACTCTTGACGAGCTTAAAAAGAACTTCTCAAATTATTATGTGACGGCGTATTACGACAATTCCTCGGCAAAACGCGTGAGAGTTATCATCGTGACCGTGAAATAGGCTGAGAGGTTTACTCTTACAGATGATTTTTAAAAAAGCATAAAATAAGCCGATAGAAAACGCTTTGGACGAACATCGCCCAAAGCGTTTTCTGCTGAGAGCCGAATATTGGTAAGCATATACGCAAGAGAGCATAATCGGTTTATAAAAAACTATAAAATGTCACATAATATGTTGACAATTGTGTAACAATATAGTATAATATCTGCGAGAGGTGATTGGTATGAATTTTTACACGGTGCGAGATTTAAGAACTACACCAAAGAGTATATGGGAAAATCTCTCTTCGGACGGCGAGGTTGTTATTACGAACAATGGCAAACCGACGGCGCTTTTGATTGATATTGCCGAAGGCGGTTTTGAGGAAACCGTAAAAGCGGTCAGGCAGGCGAGGGCGATGCTTGCTTTTAATTCTATGCGTATGAAAGCGGCGGAAAACGGCTATATGACCGATGAGGAAATAGAAGCCGAAATATCCGCTATGCGTCGGGGAGATTGATTATGCTTGTAGTGATTGACACAAATATTCTTGTATCTGCTTTATGGTCAAAGGACGGAGCACCCGCAAGGATTTTGAGCTTGATAATTAGCGGAGGGCTTATCCCCTGTTATGATTACAGAATTTTAAGCGAGTACAAAGAAGTTTTAACAAGACCGAAATTCAAATTTACAGGCGGCGAAGTGAACGCCCTGCTTGATTGGATTTCGGATAACGGGCGCAGTGTGGTTGCACAGCCGCTCAATGTCGATTTTTCGGATGAAGCGGACAAAAAGTTTTATGAAGTCGCGAAGTTTTGCGGTGCGAAGCTTATCACGGGAAATATAAAACATTTTCCGAAAGATAACGCTGTTTTGACCGTTTCGGAATTTTTGGAACAATATAATTTGAAATAAGATATATAAAACCGTGAGAATTATATAAATATCACAATTAAGAGCAACGCTAAGTTGCTCTTTTCTTTTGCTCAAATCAAAAATAAAATACAAAAAAGTGTTGACAAATACTACAATGCGTAGTAAAATATAGTTACTACAACAGGTAGTAATGACGCGTTATTAAAAAATCGTACGGTTTTAAACTGTATAGATAGGAGGTAGTTATGGAAAAATTAAAAAGGCTCTCGGCTTCGGAGAGGGAAATTATGGAGGCGATATGGCAAAGCGGGGGCGCGCTCTGCGTCAACGACGTGTTTGACGCGCTCGGAGACAGCGAGTGGAAGTACACCACCGTTGCCACGTTTCTCACAAGGCTCCTTAAAAAGGGCTTTTTGGAGTGCGAAAAAATCGGAAAGCAGAATTATTACCGAGCGAGCGTGAGCCGAGACGAGTATCTTTTAAAGCAGACCGACGAGTTTTTGGAGGATATGTACGACGGCGCGGCGGGTAGCTTTATAGCGTACCTTTGCAGAGACAAGGTCTCGGCGGAGGACTACGAGGAGATTATGGAAATTCTAAAGAAGTACGATAAGTAGCTGTTGCTTCGCGCGCATTTTGCGGGCGGAGCAGGGGGAGATTTGATTATGCTTAGATTTTTGTTTTTAAAAATCACTTTTATGAGTGTCGGAATGAGTGCGGCGGGTGTGCTTGTCCTGCTTGCGGAAAGACTGTTTAAAAACGTGATTTCCAAGAGAGCCGTGCTCGTGCTGTGGATATTGCCGCTTATACTTGCGGCTGTTCCGATAGGCGGAGCGGGAATTTTAAGCGGCAAGAGCGCGCCGCCCTCCCGAAGCGAGATGTGGACGGACACGTCCGAGACGGCGACCGTGCCGCTCGCGGCTTCGCCTGAGTTGACCGTGGACGGCGATTACCAAACCAATACGGCGGTTACCGAGAGCGAACCGGCAGCGGCGAATACTGCCGTTTATACGCCGACCGAGCGGGAAATGCGTCTGCCCGATATTTTTAACGTAAGCACGCTTGCGGCTTTGTATTTTGCAATACTTATAATCATTGCGATAAAAAACGCGGCTTTGTCGGTCAAATTCAGAATAATGCTCAAAGAATTTGCCGAGCCGCTCGAGTACGAAAGCCTCAAAGAGTGCAAGGATCGCGTGGGCGTTAAAGGCAGTGTGGAAATGCTGTCGGTGCCGTTTGAGTGTTCGCCGTTTGTGTTGGGGATATTTCGCCCGAAAATCGTTGTGCCGAGGCTCGGGATAGGCGACGAGGCACTGATGCACGAGCTGACGCACATTAAGAACAGAGATATTTTGTATCTGCTTGTCGTCAGGATAGCGGCGGCGGTACACTTTTTCAATCCGCTTGTGTATATTTTTCAAAAGCACATAAAAAAGGCGATGGAGTTATCGTGCGACGAGAGCGTGTCGTCGCTTATGAGCGAGGCGGAAAGGCTTGAGTACAGCAAAAGCATACTCGGCTGTGCCGCTCCGATAACCCACTCGTCGGTTTGTCTCTCAGAAAACGGGAAAAATATTAAGGAAAGGATAGAACTTATTATGACAGGCAACCGAAAAAAGAGAGGCGCGTCCGCCGTAATTATAAGCGCGGTTCTTATGCTGGCGGTCGCGGCGGGCGGCACGGTTACAGCCGCGGCGCTGAACGAGACGGCGAACGTGAAGTCGTATATAGTAAATAACGCCGTTATAGTTTATTCCACAACCTATAACGACGGAAGCGCAATTCATACCAGCGGCAAAAAATATTATGAGCAAAACCGCGCCTCGCTCGTCAACACAGAGATTTATAAGGGCTTTTCGGCTGATTTGAGAGCCGAATACGAAACCCTCGGACAGTCCGGCGTGGAAGGCGAGGAATATATTGTGAATATTTCGGAGAGCGAGCCGGAAATTGATAAATGGGATGCGGACGTGCATATCGAGATGGAGAAATTTATAAAGTCGTTCGACGGCGGCAAGGTGTGGCAGGGGCTTTTCAAGGTTAACATAAATGGGGAAAATGTGTTGGAAAATGCCTTGGGCTGCATAAGCGAGGTGCCCGGAGACGGCGCGGCGAGAGGGGTTGCGAGACTGCACATAGAGGACGGCGATAAATACTTCGACATAGACCGTATAATGTTTGACTTAGAGAGTGACAGCATAATAAACGCGAGTTACGAAAAGGATAAAAACGAGAGCTTTGACGTGACCGAGACGCGGTACTTCAGAGGCACCGAAAACGTAAGCGTCACCGAAAACAGCGAGACGAACAGCGGCGTGATTGAGGATGCGGCTGCGGTTTTAGAGATGAACCCGCAGGAGGGAAGGCTTAATATATCGGACATATACCTTTCGGCAAATGACAGTTCTAAATATATAAACGAAATTGTCGGAGAAAAATATACCTTTGGCGAAAATTCGGTTTCGGGAAAATTTTATATAGAGTCTTGGGGCGGAATAATTTTTGATGAAATCGAGGGTACGATAAGCGGAACAAGGAGCGGAAATATAGGATTTAAGAGCGCGGACGGAAAAATATCGGTTGACATAATCGGGAGTGAGGACGAGGAGATGTCGGCGTGGTATCCCGATACGCGCCCCCTCAACCCTTACGCCGACAACGACTTTGAGCGCACCGCCGTGCAAAGCTCCGCTTTGCTTCGGCTTGCGGATTTGCCGTTCACCCTCTCGCTCAATGAGGACGGCACAAAGGTTTTGTTTAAGCTCAAGGACGGCTTTAATCCCGACTCGTGGTATTACTCTTATTCGTCCTACATAGATTCGGACAGCGACGTTTATAACTGCTATGTTTCGGAGCTTGGCGCGAGGGAAACCACGCTTGATTTGAGCCGCGAGTTCGGATCGCACAACCTGCAGTTTACATACTTAAATTCCGAGCCGTATGCGAAAAGGACGTATATAGATGTGATGTTCAAGGTTTTTGGCGGAAAAATAATATATGAAAGCTGTAACTCTTATATTTACGAAAATCAGAACTATTCGGGCGAGGCGGCTAAACCGCTTATAGAGGAATATTGGGATGACTCGGAGGACTACGCGGGAATTGCGCGCAAGTATTTTGCCGAGCAGTAGTATTGCACATAAAATAAATAAATCCGCTTGAATTTTCAAGCGGATTTATTTTGGTTTACCTAAAAATTTTAATTATTCGGCTTCGAGGTGTGTTCGGAGAGTTTCGAGCGGGTATCCCGACATACCGTCCATAATCACATATTCACCCGACCCGCTGACCGGTTCTTTCATAAGCGGTATGTCGAGCGAGTTATAAAATATAACGCCCACGTCGTTCCTTATCGCGGGGGAGGCTACTTTTAATGTCAAGCCCTCCGTGACACCGTAGCGCGAAGCCGCCATTGTGTAGCCCGCCGGGTAACCGCCGTTTGCGTCGGCCATGGGCGAATATCCGAGAAGGCATACAGCCATTTTTACAATCTCCTCGTTCGTAATGTTTCCGCTTGGGTTAAAGTTCCCGTTTTCGTCTCCGTTTATAATTCCGTTTTCCTTTGCGGCGCATATATAATCATACGCCCAATGCGAGCTGTCAATATCGGCAAAAGGCTTTGCTTCGGGATTTTTCGCCTTAATGCCGCCTGCGGTGCAAATCATTTTTACCGCCTCGGCGCGCGTTATCGTGTCGCCGAGCCTTAAATCCCCGCTTGGGTCGCCCGTCATAATTTCGTATTTGCCAAGGTCTGCTTTTTGTGCGTCGCTGAGCTCCGCCGCGCTGACCGATACCGCAAAGACCGACAGCATAATCGCCGCTGCCGAAATCAAAGCAATAAATTTTTTCATAATAATCTCTCCTTAATAGCTTTTTAATAGCTTTAATAAACAATATATTTTCCCTCTATCTCCCATTCGGGAGCTTCGTTGATAAGCGAGACGTCGTATCGCTTATCGGGGTCAAGCCCCGTGAACGAGTAAGCCGTTTTGCCGTCAATCGGTACCATAATTGACATAATCTGCCTGCCCGTCTCCGCATCGTATATTATAACGCTCTCCAAAATCTGAGCGTTAAGCTCGAGGAAGAGTGACAGCCTGCCGCTTTGGTCAGCGCTGACGGATTTGAGAGGTATTTCGTTGCCGTAGCTTCCGACTATGTAATTTTTGCCCGCTACTGCGCCTCTCTGCTCCAAAATACTCGCTATATCCGACACGCTCGCGCATCCGTTCGGCGGCGTTGTCTGCTCAAATAAGACGCAGTCATAATCCGCGTCGGGATTTGGTGTCACGGCTGCGGCAGGTTCGCCCGTTTGGTCGGGAGCGGGAATTTCAGTAGGCGTAGCCGTCGGCGCGGTTGTCTCGTCGGAATTTTGCGCGGCTTTGGATTGAAATTTTAGAGTTTCCGAAATTTTTGCGTCATCGTTTTGCGCGGGAGCCGCTTCCCCGTTCGGCTCCGTCGCGGCGAGATATGTCACTCCCGTATCGACTGCCGTCTCCGCGCCGCTCGGCTCGTCATAGCTTGCCGAGGCGTTTGTCCCCAGCACCGCGAATGTCAAAATACATAAGACCACAGCCGGAGCCGCGAGCGGAGCGGGGCATTTTTTCAGCTTTATCATATTTTTTATCCTTCTCTTTATTATATTTTCCGAAAAATGCACGCTGTAAAAAAGGATACGTTTTTTGCGGGACGCTGAGGCGGTCAAGAGAAACGCGTTCATATATTCGCGCCTGTTTTCAAGCCCGACAAAGTACAGCGCCTCTTCGTCGCAGATAAGCTCCATATCGTCCGAAAACAGCCTGAATAAAATCGGGTTTATCGGGTTGAACCAGTTTACCGACAAAATGAGGTACGCGATAATCTTTAATATATGGTCGCCCCTTTTTATATGCGCCCTCTCGTGAGCGATTATATACCGCAGACAGCGCGGGTCTGTGCCGTCGGGTATGTAAATTTTGGGCGAAAATATCCCGAAAACAAACGAGTTTGAAATGTTTTCGGACATATAGACGTTTCCGCCGTGCTTTGTCGCAAACCGCAGACGTTTTTTAAGGCGCAGATACGATATAAGCCCGAAAATAAGCATAATTCCCGCGCCCGTGAGCCACAAGACCACGCAAATATCAAATTTGTCAAGTTTTTCGCCCAAAGAAGCGCCGCTTGCCTCAATCGCCGTAAACCCGCCTGTCGACTGCAAGTCGGACGGCACGGCGGCTTGCTCGTATTGCGCCGTTTCGAGCGGCTTTGACGGCTCGAGCGCGTTGAACAGACTGAAGTCAGAGGCGGGCGCGAACGGGCATACGAGCCTGAAGGCGACCGTGAACCACAGGAAAAACGCTGTTTTTCTCGGCGCGCCCAGCTTTACAAGAATAAATTTTACGACAAGCACGACCGCCGCCGTAATTGCCGCGGTAAAATTCATTCTCAAAACGGTGAGCAAAATATGAGCGGACATAGCTCTGCCTCCTTGAACTTATACTACTTGGCGCTCTTTTGGTCTATTAGCCGTCTTATCTCCTCCGCGTCGCTGTCGCTCAGCCCGCGGCAGCTCATAAACGACGCTATAAACGCGGGCAGAGAGCCGCCGAACGTATTGTTTACGACATATTCGCTCTCAAATGCCTGCACGCTCTTTTTGGGCACAAGAGAGGAGACTATGCTGTTCTCATTTTTTAAATATCCCTTTTCACCGAGCTTTTTTATCATTGTGTATGTAGTCGATTTTTTCCAGCCAAGCACCTCCAAACATATTTTTACAAGCTCGCCCGACTGTACGGGCTCGTTGTCCCATACAATGCACATAAACTTGTAGTCGCTTAAACAAAGCTTTACCTGTTTCATTTTGTTTCCTCCGAAGGTCTATAATTATAGATTGGTTTAAGTCTATCACAATAGACCAACCTTGTCAACACTTTTTTTGAAAAATTTTATATTGTGCCGCGAGAGTGATTTTGGGTATTGATTTATTGAGAAAAATCGGTTATAAATAAAACAATGCGGACAGATTTTAAAAGAGCGAATACGCCAAATAAAAAAAGACGGTTGCCCGTCTTTTTTATTTGTTTTTTATTTAACCGAAATATCCGTTATAATATCCTACGGCACCCACGATGTTCAGGCACAGCCCCAGAATAAACAGCGGCACAACCAGCGATTCGTATTTGCCCTGCTTTTCGGGCAGCAGCATTGACAAGCCGAGGAATACCATCGGCAAAACATCATTGGGATAGCGGTTTCCGAACTGAGAGCCTCCCATTGTTTTGTGCATAACAATACAACAAAGCTCGATTAAAATGCTCGCCAATATCATAAGTACCATTACCCTATCGGTTTGTTTTGTTTCAAAAAATTGTTTCGCGGTATACACTACATAAACTATAAATATGGGACTTATCATAAATATGCACATTCCGTTAAACTGCGGATACTCCCATACTCCGTTCACAATAGACGGCATACGTATCAATTTGCCGACATTCTCACTAAAGTATTTTAGGTTGAACTGCCCGTTCGGAGCCTGCGAAAACTCCGGCAAATAATTATGCCCGAACTCGATAGGATTATCAAACCGCGCGTAATTCAAAATCATATACGAAACCGCAATCAAAAACGGAGCAATCAGACACATCCAATGCTTTTTCACCATATCTTTAAACGTATCCTCGGGCGCGTCCTCTTTATACTTTTTATATATGATATATAAAAGCACAGGTATATACAGCGCCTGGAACGGTCGGCAGCCCACCGCGCAAGCCCAGAACGACAGCGACAGCCCCGCCTTTCCCTTGAGCGCGTAATAAATCGCCATCATTGACAGCGCAAACGACATATTCTGAGCGATAAACCATACCCACGCGTTTGCCGCCGTAAGGAACCAGTTTGACCCTATCGTTACAAACAATGCAAAAAACATCGCGCGGTTGCCCTTTATTTTAAAATGCCTGAGTATCAAATACGCGTATACCGCTCCGAGCATACTCGCGGTCAACGCGATAAATCCGTCGCAGGTGTTCCAGCCCATCGCAACAAACGGGAACATCACATATGACGGAAACGGCGGAAAGCTTACAAAATATTTGCCCTTATAAATCGCTAACTCAAGCCAACTGTAATTCTTTCCCAAGTCAAGTCTGCCTTCGAGCCACGACTGCGCCTGCAACACATATGAGTTGTAAGGCAATCCCTTCCACGGCCATTGCCCCGTAAAAGTCCACATTATAAACAGCGCCGCCAGCACGCACAGGCAAAGTATCAAAATTTGCAAAAAGTCATCTTTTATTTTAAATTCGTGTTGTTTTCTCATTTTTGTTCCTCCCTGATACTGTAAGACATTGTAATTATATATATTTATAATGAAAATTTCAACACTTTTGTTGAAATTCGGCAAAAAACACTGTATAATATTTTTGTATCCGTTTTCGGGCAAAAGCTCGGGCAAAAGGAGGTATTTCATTTATGGGACAATTTATAGGTCACGCGGGCGGATTTCTTTTACTTTCCGCGGTTGTGCTTTTAGCCGGTATTTTTACTGCCGAGGTCGGCATTGTAAAAGACCGTGATAAACTTAGGAAAAACGGATTTACGGCACTGTACGCGTGCTGCATCGGAATTTTATACTATTTTATTATGGCTTATGTTAAAAACACCGCGTCCGGGCAGACAAATATGTTTGACTTCGGCTCGGTATTCACGTTTTGCGGCTTGGATAAGGATTTGGAACTGTACGGCGACCCTTCGTTAAAAAGCGCGTGCTTGGGGCTTGGTATGCCGATATTCCCGTTTTTGGTGCATATTTTGGGCAAAATAATTTTTGAGCAATACGGCGGGATTGCCGTTTGGCTGAATTTCCTGTCTGTCGCTGTCGGGATATGCTGTCTTTATAGAATGATGTGTGAATACTTCGAAAGAGAAATCTCGCCGCATACGGTGATGGTTATTCTTTCGTTGCCGTTTGCGTTTATGATGTTCACGCCCGGCTCCTACGGCTGGGTATTTGGTCTTTTGTCTGCGTCGGCATACGCTTTGTATAAAGGCAATACGCCGTTGTGGTTAATCCTCGGAATAATTGCGGCGCTTTCAAATAAGCTCGGAATATTATTTGTTTTGCCTCTTATTCTTTCAAAAACGAGCGGCTTTTCGGCATTTGTTAAAAAAGTCGGCGAAAACAAGCTTATATCAAACGCATATGTCCGTCTCGGATATTTGTTTTTGATGTTCTCCATAGATGGCGCGATATTGTTTCTTACCATAGGAGGTGTTAACTTATGAGCATACAAAAACCGAAAACATACGACGCTTTATCCGAACGCCGTAAGCTTATAACCGTATTTTGTATTGCCTTTCTCAGCAGACTGGTTTTGTTTGCCGTCGCCTTGGCGGCGTACCGTTTAAACGGCGGGGGCAGATCTCTTGTCGAGATATTTTCGGGCGACTCGACGGGTGATGCCGTGCATTACGCATATATAGCAGAGCATTGGTATACAAATGTCGGCGAAAAAGCCAACCTGCTCGTTTTCTATCCTATGATGCCGATACTTATGGCGGTATTCCGCGTTATTTTCAGAAGTTATATCCTGTCCGGCATTGTCGTGTCAATCCTAGCGTTTTCGGTAGGCTCGTGCTACTTTTATAAGCTGCTGCGTCTTGATTACGACGAGGAAAAGACGGCGTACGGTATGGTCGCGTTCTTCGCAGCCGTATTCGGCATATTCTTCATAAGCGCGCATACCGAAAGCCTTTTTGTTATGCTTACGGCTATGGTGCTTTGGTATACGCGAAAAAAGAACTGGCTCGCGGTCGGTATTATCGGATTTTGCGCGGCACTTACAAAAACGCAGGGCGTTTTGCTGTTTTTGCCGGCGGCTTACGAAATTATAGTTGATGCGGCAAAAGAAAAGCACTTTAATCCGAAAACGCTCACCGTCCTTTTTATCCCGCTGGGCTTTCTCTGCTATCTTATGCTGAATTATGCCGTTTCGGGTGATTTCTTCAAATTTGTTGAGTATCAGGCGGTTGCCCCGTGGTACAACACGCCAAAATGGATTGCGGGCAGCCTTGCGACAAGCTATGATAACGGCGTAAAGTATTTTGCGCTTTCGCTCTATCTTTACGCGCCGCAGATTATATTGTTCTTCGTTGCCGTCGCTGCGCTGTTTGTCGGAGCTTGCAAGAAGGTAAGAACATCATATCTCGTTTTTGCCGGCTCGTATATAGGCGCAACGTATCTTCATGGCTGGATGCTGTCCGGCGGCAGATATATTTCTTCCTGTCTTGCGCTCTACATCATATACGCCGCCGTAGACAACAAATATATAAAGAATATAATTCTGTTCCTTGAAGCGATTTTTTGCGTATTCTTTATGATATTCTGGTTCCAGGGGCAGGCGGTAATGTAATCATAAAACAGCGGACACAGCTCCGCCGTCTGAATTTGTTTTTATATTGCGGCGCGGGAGTGATTTTGGGGATTGATTTATTGAGGGAAATCGGTTATAATCAAAAGTGATATTGAATGATTTTATGATAACAATACAGCGGAATTTTATAAATTTTTAAAGAAAGCAGGGAGAGTATGAAAAAGAAGTTTATTTCAATCGTTATCGCGCTTGCGATGACCGCGGCTGTGCCGCTCGCGTATGCGGCGGACTTCGGCAACTCCATATCGGACGTTTCGGTGGAGGACGGCGCGATTAAAAGTATGACGGTTGACGGCGAGGTTCAGCCCGACGCGATAGGCATAGCGGCTGTTTACCAAAACGGAGTTCTGGTAAACGCCGAGACGAGCGCCGCGGCGACGGGCGGAGTGTTCTCGTTCAGCGACCTTAAGGTGGGCGCGGGACAGACCTACAAGGCGTTTTTGTGGAACAAAAATATGCTCAGCCCCTACGCGGCGGCGTTTGACAGCACCAAGGGTATTCCCTCCGGCAGCGGCTGGAACTTTAACTCGATAGCGGCGGGAACCGTTTATGAGTCGGGAAGCGTAATAGAGGACGCTCAGGGCAGAGAGATGACTGTAACCGCAGCCGACTTTGACAAAGTAAATCCCACGATAAAAGAGAGAGCCGCGGGTGACAACTACCTTGAGTTTAACGACGAGAGCGACGGAAGTACGGGTCAGCGTCAGGATTCGTGGCAAATTCCTCACGCGGCAATATCGGACGGCGACGCGGTAGTCTACACCATGGACGTTAAAAAGAGCAATCTTGAAAAGGACACGATTTTGCTCAGAGTGTACGACACGACAAACACGACCGCCGAAAATTCCTATTCGACCGACGGACGCTCGTTTGAGCTTAAGACGGGCGACAACGGCGCTCTGGCACTTGCCGATTATTATTCGGCAGACGACAAAGGCAAAGCAGCTCAGCAGAACGTGAGCGGTTTCACGTACAGCACTGATAAATGGTTCAGCGTCAGGGTTGAATATATCAGAGCCGAAAATAAGGTAAATGTTTACGCGGGTGATACTGCCGACAGTGTGGAGCTTAAAAGCACATTTACCCTCGGAACATTGGGCACGAATAACAAGACCGTTCCCGCGCTCAGCCCCGACAAGCTTTCCTGCCATACCCCCGGAGGCGGCAAGGTAGTGCTGGGCGTTGACAATATCGACATTACTACGATAAGCTACAAGGCTCAGAACGTACCCGTAAGCGGCACAATCTACACGACTTATTCCGACGATATGAAGAACAAGCCCGAGTTATTCACTGAGGGCGGCGCGACGGTCGTATTCAGCGACGGCGCGGGCAAAGAGGTTGAGGCGGCTGTCGGCGCGGACGGAACCTACTCCGCAGAGCTTATGTCGAACGCCAGCTATACGGTATCCGTAAAGGGCGCGGATAAGTACACCCTTTCGCCCCTGTCGGGCAGCTTCAGCATCGGTATTAAGGAACTGAAGGCGAGCAAGGACATTCTTCTGGTCAACAATCTCGGCGAGGTGGCGTATAAAGATACCCTTGAGGTCGGCGCGGATAAGGAGTACAATACCATAAACAAGGCGCTTTCGGCGGTTCGCAAGATGACGAGAGAGGACGGTCAGACCGTCACAATCAAGATTGACCCCGGCACATATGAGGAACAGCTCTATATAGATGTGAACGACATCGCGCTCGTTGCGGCGGAACCCGAAAACAAGCCGGTTATCCAGTGGTATTACGGCATAGGATATGTTTACTATTCCGCAGTTCCCGCCGGAATTAGCGGTGAGGGTTGGTACAACGCGGACTATGCGGTAGCAAAGATAAAGAAGAGTCCTGTTAAGAATTGGGGAGCGACGATAAGAACTACCGCAAAGGGATTTTTGGCTGAAAATCTTGACGTTATAAATACATTTAACAAATATATAACAGATGCGGAAATTGCCGACGGAGTTGAGCCGGGCGGCGACAGCAGAAAAGATTTTGACAGAAGCAACAAGAATACCGGCGTAAAAAGCAAGACTGCAACCGAGCGTGCGGCGGCAATTTTTGCGGGTGGAAGCGAGATAGAGCTTTATAACTGCTACTTCTCGTCAAGTCAGGACACCTTCGGTACGGGCGCGGCTTCTATGTATGTTAAAAACTGCGATATTGCCGGAAACACCGATTATATCTGCGGCGGCAACAACTGTTATTTTGAAAACTGCAATCTTATCTGGACGGGTTACAGCGACACCGCAACGGGCGGATATATAACCGCCTGCAAGACCTCAAAGCTGCCTCCGGAGGATAAGGGCTACTACTTCAAGGATTGTGTGATAAAGAACAGCAACGAATCGGGAATGAAGTTTGCGCCAGGTTCATTTGGCAGAACATGGGGAGGACTTAATTGTCAGGTAGTATTTGACAATACTTTTCTTGATGGAGTCGATATGCCGAACGGATGGAGCAGTATGGGCAAGGATGAAAACAAAGAACTAATTCCTGTCAGCAAAATAAATGTGTATGTTATTAACGGCGTGAACGGCGTAGACTATTCGTCAAATAAGTCGTATAATCCTTATAAAGCGTATTCAGAAAACCTTGTCCCCGAAGATTTCTTCGGCGGCTGGGAGCCCAAGCATTATGTGGTTGATTCAAGCCTTATCGCGCTCAAGCGCGAGATAGAGGGCAGCGGCTCGGTAGTGTTCGAGGTGGACGGAAGAGCGGTTACGCGCGCGGCTGAGGGTACTAAGATTACGGTTAAGGCAACGCCGGCAAACAATTACGAGCTTGGCTCGATTACGGTCAAGACTGCAAGCGGAAGCGACGTAAGCCTTGACGATAGCAATTCGTTTATAATGCCCTCCGAGGAGATTACCGCAAAGGTCGTATTCACTCCCAAAACGTTGGGTAAATACACGGGCTGGATAATCGGAGAACAGAGCAGCGGCAGCGGCGACGGCGTGGCTGAAAACGTGACTTACGAGGGCGTTGACGCACTGCACATCATCTCGAAGAACGTATATATGCCGCTTGAAGCTCCCGTTGCGAGCGGAAAGGTGACGTTCGACTTCGATATATACATTGACACGACTATCCCCAGAAACTTCCGCGTGTATCTCGAAAACGAGGTCGGCACCTGGCAGAATACCGAAGCGGTAATGGCTGAGGTTATCAACAACCGCGGCAACCAGGTTAACACCGGTCCGGCAATTGACTCAAGTACAAACCCGCTGTTCACTTACGAGCAGTTGGGCGCGAGCGGCTGGGTACACTTTACGATAACCATGGACTACTCCAAGGCGTCGGCGGGCGATTTCATAACAATCACAGCCCAAAAAGCGGACGGTTCCGAACTGGGTACAAAATCAATGGGAGTTATCTCAGGCGAGGACACCACGCTCAAATCAATAAGATTTGTAACTACGGCTACATCTTCGTATTATGCAAATATGAGCCTTAAAACCGAGTAAATCGGGTGACACAAAACAATCCGCAAAGCGTTATGCTTTGCGGATTGTTTTTTATATTAAATTTTAAATCGCTTATACTATTTCGGCGCCGCTTTGTATGTCGCCGAGCGTGCTTGTCACAACAAGTTTATCCTTGTATTCCGCCGACAAAATCATTCCCTGAGACTCAAGTCCCATCATTTTGCGGGTCGGGAAATTGGCGATAAACAGCACGTTTTTGCCTATCAAATCCTCGGGTGAGTAATACTTTGCGATGCCCGACAGGATTTGGCGCGTTTCGCCGCCGCATTTGAGCTTGAATTTGAGCAGCTTGGACGACTTCGGCACTTTTTCGCACTCCAAGACCTTGCCCACGCGAATATCGAGCTTTTCAAAATCGTCAAATGTCACCTCGCCCTTGAAGTCGGCTATTTCGGGCGCGTTTTCGGCTTCGGCATCATTTTCGTTTTCCGTTTCGATTTCAGCCAGCTTTTTCTCGGCGTCTATTCTCGCGAACATCGGCTCGGCTTCGCCGACCTTTTCTCCCGCCTTTGTTACGCCGAAAGTTTTTGCGCTTTCAGAGCTTATATCGGACGCGTTTATCTGCGCTTTTATTTTCTCCGCGGTTTCGGGCATAAACGGGGAGAGGAGGGAGGCAATAATTCTTATTGCTTCAACAAGGTTGTAAAGCACCGTGCCGAGCCTCGGCTTCGTCTGCTCGTCCTTTGCCAAAATCCACGGGGTGGTTTCGTCTATATATTTGTTCGCGCGGTTTACGATATGCCAGATTTCGTCGAGACTGTCCGCGACGTGCAGGGTCTCCATCTTTTTCGTCACCTTGTCGAGCGCGCCCGATGCGATTTCCTTTAAGTCATCATCAAACTCGCCGCCGATGTCGCCCGACTGTATAACTCCGCCAAAATATTTGTTGACCATAGCCACGGTGCGGTTTACGAGGTTGCCGAGGGTGTTGGCAAGGTCGGAATTGTATCGGCTTATAAATACCTCATACGTTATGTTTCCGTCCTGTGCAAACGGCATTTCGTGAAGCGAATAGTATCTCACCGCGTCAACGCCGAAGTGACGCACGAGGTCGTCGGCGTAAATTACGTTGCCGCGCGACTTGGACATCTTTTCTTCGCCGAAGAGCAGCCACGGATGACCGAAAACCTGCTTGGGAAGCGGCTCACCGAGAGCCATAAGCATAATAGGCCAGTAGATGGTGTGGAAACGGAGAATGTCTTTTCCTATGACGTGTACGTCGGCAGGCCAGTATTTTTGGTATAAATCGGGCTGCTTTTCGTTTTCGGGGTTATAGCCGAGCGCCGTAATATAGTTGGAGAGCGCGTCAATCCAAACATAAACGATATGTCCGGGGTCGAATTCGACGGGTATTCCCCACGAAAAGCTGGTACGCGACACGCAAAGGTCTTGAAGTCCGGGCTTTAAAAAGTTGTTGACCATCTCTTTTTTGCGGGATTCGGGCTGTATGAAGTCGGGATGCTCCTCGATGTGCTTCATAAGTCTGTCCTGGTACTTGCTCATTTTGAAGAAGTACGCTTCCTCGCGGGTCTTTTTCACTTCGCGTCCGCAGTCGGGGCATTTGCCGTCCTTTAGCTGTGTCTCTGTCCAGAACGACTCGCACGGCGTGCAGTACCAGCCCTCGTATTCGGACTTGTATATGTCGCCTTGGTTATACAGCTTGGTAAAAATCTTCTGCACCGCTTTTTCGTGGTAGTCGTCGGTGGTGCGGATAAATTTGTCGTAGCTGATGTTGAGCATATCGGCTATGCGTCTTATCTCGGCGGCAATCGCGTCAACGTGCTGTTTCGGCGTTATGCCCGCCTGCTCCGCAAGCTCCTGGATTTTTTGACCGTGCTCGTCTGTACCCGTGCAAAAATATACGTCGTAGCCCATATAACGCTTAAATCTTGCGATAGCGTCAGTCAGCACTATTTCATAGGTGTTGCCGATGTGAGGCTTGCGCGAGGTGTACGCAATCGCGGTCGTGATGTAAAATTTCTCTTTTTTGTTCATTCTCTGTCTCTCCTTTATTCTCCGTCAAATATACTGTAATTTGCGTTCGTGCTTTTAGAGCCGTTTTCGACAAACGGTATGCCGAAGTGGTCATACGCGAGCTTGGTCACCATTCGTCCGCGCGGCGTTCGGTAAATAAAGCCTATCTGCATAAGATACGGCTCGTAAACGTCCTCCACCGTGTTAGCCTCCTCGCCTATGGTCGCGGCGAGGGTGTCCAGCCCGACGGGTCCTCCGCCGAAATTGTTGATGACCGTGAGAAGCATCCGCTTGTCGTTCGCGTCAAGACCGAGGTCATCAACCTCCAGCATTTTAAGAGCCTTGTCCGCAACGTCGCGGGTTATAACGCTGTCCGCTTTTATCTCGGCAAAGTCGCGCACCCGCTTCAACAGGCGGTTAGCGATACGGGGCGTTCCCCGTGAGCGGGACGCTATCTCTTCCGCGCCGCTCGGCTCTATTTCAATTCCCAAAATTCCCGCAGAGCGCGTAACTATTTCGCTCAGCTCGGATGTATTATACATTTCAAGACGGCTTATAACGCCGAAGCGGTCGCGCAGAGGCGCGGAAAGTGAACCCGCGCGGGTGGTTGCGCCTATAAGCGTAAACTTTTTCAGCTCAAGCTGAATAGACCTCGCCGAAGGACCTTTTCCTATTATTATATCCAGATTGAAGTCCTCCATAGCCGGATAGAGGATTTCCTCAACCGAGCGGCTGAGGCGGTGTATCTCGTCTATGAACAGAATGTCGTGCGGCTGAAGGTTTGTAAGCAGAGCCGCAAGGTCGCCGGGCTTTTCGATAGCAGGGCCCGACGTGGTGCGGATGTTGACTCCCATCTCGTTCGCAATCACGGTCGCGAGAGTGGTTTTGCCGAGTCCGGGAGGGCCGTACAGCAAAACGTGGTCAAGAGCCTCCCCTCGTCCGCGCGCCGCCTCTATGAAAACGCCGAGGTTTTCCTTGGCTTTCTTCTGACCTATATACTCATTTAAGGTCTTGGGTCGCAGACTGTATTCAATTTCGCTGTCCTCGCTTGTTTCATTGGAGGTCACAATTCGGTTTTCAAGCTCAAAATCCATATATCAGGTCACCTCTTATCTCATTAAATTTTTCAGCGCGTACTTTATCTTGTCCTCGACCGACAGACTGCCGTCCGCGCCCGAAAGCGCCTTTTTGGCTTCCTGCGGCGAGTAACCGAGTACCATAAGTGCTTCGACGGCTTCGCTCTCGTCGCCCGATACAACGTCCGTGCCGCTTGCCAGAGCGTCTCCGCCTATATCCGATAAATCTATGTTCTTGAATTTGTCTTTAAGCTCCAAAATTATTCTTTGTGCGAGCTTGGGACCCACGCCCTGTGCGGCTTTTATGGTGCCGACATCGCCCGATATTATCGCAAGGGCAAACTTTGAGGGCGAAACCGTCGACAAAATGCTGAGCGCGCCCTTGCCGCCCACGCCAGAAACGCCGAGCAGCATCTCGAATATATTAAGCTCCTCAAGCGACGCAAAGCCGTATATGTCCATAAAATCCTCGCCCACGCGAAGATAGGTGTACATTTTCTCCTGTGAACCTATCTCGCCGAGAGCATTTAAAGACGGCGCGGTCGAGTAGATTTTATAGCCGACTCCGCCCGCGTCTATTACCGCAAATTGCTCTGTCTTGTGTACGAGAGTTCCCGAAATGTAGTAAAACACGTTGTTAACCTCCGTTTTGCCGCAAATTTTATTTATTCACCGCTTCTATATGCTGTGCGCGCAGCATATGGCGAGCGCGAGCGCGTCCGCGGTGTCGTCGGGCTTGGGTACCTTATCGAGAGAGAGCAGGAGCTTTACCATCTGCTGCACCTGATTTTTGTCCGCGCGTCCGTAACCAGTGACCGCCTGCTTCACCTGGAGCGGCGTGTACTCAAATATTTTCACGCCCGCGTTCATCGCGGCAAGCACAAGCACGCCGCGCGCCTGAGCCACGTTTATCGCCGTCTTTTGGTTGCTGTTGAAGAAAAGCTCTTCTATCGCCATAACGTCGGGCTTGAAATGCTCTATTATTTCATTCAGGTCGTCGTGAATTTTTTTAAGTCTGTCGAAAATATTTTCGCCCGCCCGGGTGGTTATCGCACCGTAGTGCAAAACCTTGAATTTGTTGCCTGTGTACTCCACTATGCCGTAGCCGACTATCGCAAAGCCGGGGTCTATTCCCAAAATCCGCATAATTATCTCTCCGAACCGTTTAATATATGCACTCAAAGCTATCAAACGGAGCGCGAAGTTCGCTGTCCGTGCCGCCGTAGGCGTACATTCCAATCATCGCACCCGTGAAACGCTTGCCTTTGTTTATAGCCTGCGAGCAGAGGTAGTAGACGTTCTCCGCGGTGTAAAGCTCGGTGTAATTTTCTCCGTCCGTACTGTAAAGAAACGTGCGCTTAAGCCCGTCTGTCAGCACTTTGAGGTACAGAGCCTCGGCAGTCTCGGGTATTTCGGCGGTGCAGGAGATTTTCTCGTCCTCATCGACTTTTTCAAACAATTTTAGCGAGTAGCCGTTTTCGCTCTTGTAAACTCCGTAGGTAAAAAATGTATATTCGTCATAATAGCCCGTAAGCCCGTAGTTCTGCTCGTCTTTAAGCGTTGGGAGCAAATCTGTTTTGCATATCGCGTCAAATTTAAAGTCGGGCTGACGCTGAACGATTACGTTTGTCGCGTTTTTGTCGCTGAGCGGCAGTCGGGAGCCCTTTATATAGAGACGGCTGTCCGAAATTTCTATGCCGCCCTTTTCGGGAGTTCCGACGAATACCCATTGGGGCTTGAGAGTATCGCCGTCAAAGCCGTCAAATCCCGCGCCCGCTTTAGGCTTTGATAAAGGTAAATTCGGGCGTTTCTGAAGCGCGCTCGGTCCTTGAAGTCCGTTTACAACAGGCCAGCCGTCGGGAGTCCAGGTTATCGGGTCGAGACAGGTCTCTCGTCCGAGCATACCGTATTTTCCGTCCAAAAATCTGTTGCAAAGATAGACGATGTACCACTCGCCGTTTTGCGTCTGAACGGGTTTTCCGTGCCCGCAGCAGGTTATGGGCGCGTCCGGGTCGCGCTCGGTCATTATCGGATTGTAAGGGCACGGCTCGTAAAGTCCCATAAGCGTCTTGCTTCGGGAAACGGTTATCTGATGGTTTACGCCGGTGCCGCCCTCCGCTTCAAATAAGTAATAGTAGCCGTCCTTGTAGAGCATATGCGGTCCTTCGGGCGCGCGCTTGTTCGTGCCGTAGTACAGGAGCTTCGGCTCCGAGATTTTGCGCGTCGCGTCCTCGCTCAGCTCAAAAATTCTTGCGCCGCGGTTCAAAAGCATATAGCGTCTGCCGTCCACGTCGGTGAATATTGACGGGTCTATTCCGTCCTCGTCGATGAAAACGGGCTCGGAGTACGGTCCCTCGGGCTTGTCGGACGAAACCACGATTTGTCTGCGCTTGATAGGCATATCGTCGTTGTTTCGGAGGGTCGCCGTTATATAAAATCTGCCCTTGTAATACGAAATGTCGGGCGCCCAGTAGCCTCTGCCGCCTTCCAAACCGTCAAGATGCGCCCAGTCGGGGTTTGTTATTGCGTTTCCTATCGTCTCCCAATGCACAAGGTCTTTCGAGTGCGAAATGGGGATGCAGGGGAAGAAGATGAAGGAGGAATTTACCATATAGTAGTCCTCTCCGACTCTTATTATCGAGGGGTCTGCGTAAAATCCGCGCCTTACGGGGTTTTGGTACATATCCTCGTACTTTGCGCCGACGACCTTTTCAAAATATTTTTCTATGTCCGAAAAACCGTTGTCGTGCGCGAGTTGAAACGGCGTAACGAGGTCTTTGTCGCCCATACACGGCGACATACCGACGCGCTCGACTATGTACTTGACACACTCGAGATTTCCGGTGAGCACCGCCTCGTGGAGAATGGAGCGGCGATTTTTGTCGCCGACGTTAAAGCTCGCGAAGGTGTACTCGACGAGGTAGCGGACAAAGTCAATGTCGCCCGTTTTTACCATATGAAAGGCGGCGGGTACGCCGTTTTCGTCCTCGTCGCGTATCGCCCCCGAATTTTTATTGATAACGGCTTTTATGCCGTCTAAATCACGTCTTTTTATAAGCTCTATAATTTCGCTCATTTTCAAAACCCCTTTAAAATTTAATAATAAAACTATTTTATCAAACTTTTTCCATAAATGCAACGATTTTAATTGTTTTATATAAAATCAAAATTATGTAGGTTTACAATAGATGTGTTACAAATAGTGAAAAAAAGAATATACAGAAACTCCGTTTTTGTGTTATGG
>CANQBQ010000015.1 GCA_947589045.1 uncultured Clostridia bacterium
TATACCATAACACAAAAACGGAGTTTCCGTATATTCTTTTTTTCACTATTTGTAACACTTCTATTGTAAACCTACAAAAATTATGTGAAAAATTAAGTTTACAATAATCAAAAAATGTGCTAATATTAAGTAAATAATTTTTACGATGAGTTATTTATTTACTGCTTGGGAGGGTGCGGTTATGAAAGACGAAATCGTATTGGGAGAAGAAACCAAATTATTAAACCGTTCGATTATACTGGCATGGACGGTTATAAACGTTGTCCTTTTGGTTGCATACCTGGGCGAGGTTATAAAGGGCACACGCACGCTGAGCTATGTCCTCGTCTTTGCCTGCGTCGCGTTTTTGCCCGAGATAATATCCGTAATTGTATATAAAAAGTCCTCCCATTCGCACGCGTTTAAATATGTTGCGGTCATAGGCTATCTGTTTATGTACACATTCGTTATGGCGACGGGCAACACCTTTTTGGTGTTTACGTATATTTTCCCGATGCTCTCGTTTTTGGTACTGTATCACAGGAAAAACCTGATACTCGGCATCGGCGTGATAGTTCTCATAATAAATCTGATTTTTCTGTTCATATGGTGGCGCGTAGGGATAGGCACCAGAGTTCTGACGCTTGAAAACAGCCGCGACCACGAAATACAAATTGCGCTGATACTGCTCTGCTTTACGGGCTGTTATGTCTCCGCGCGGCTTTACGAAAATATCAGCCAAAAGAACGCGGAGTACGTTGACAGGATAAATGTAGGCTCAAAAAGGCTCAGAAATATGACCCTGCAATCCATAAGAGCGATAGCGAATACCATAGATGCAAAGGATGAATACACCAAAGGACATTCGGAGCGCGTCGCCGAGTATGCGTACACGCTGGCAAAGGCTTTGGGATTTAACAAAAGGGAAGCCGACAATATGAGGCTTATCGGCATTTTGCACGATATAGGAAAGATAGGCGTACCCGATTCGATTTTGAACAAGGCGGGCAAACTCACCGACGAGGAGTACGAAATAATGAAAACGCATTCGTCGGTGGGAGCGAATATACTCAAGGAAATAACATATCCGCCCTGTCTCGGCGTGGGCGCGAAGTACCACCACGAGAGATACGACGGGCGCGGCTATCCGTCGGGATTAAAGGGAGACGAAATTCCGTACATAGCGAAAATAATAGGCGTTGCGGACGCGTATGACGCGATGAGCAGTAACCGAGTTTACAGGAACAGACTTACCGACGATGAGATTTTGAATGAAATCGAGCGTTGCAAGGGTACGCAGTTTGACCCCGAGATAGCGGATATATTTATACGGCTTCTAAAAGACGGGAAAATAAAACCCATACAATAAAAAACTTTAAGAATATAAAAAATAACGGTCATCGACCGTTATTTGAGCGTGTTGATAAAGAATATCAACACGCTCGGCAGATGTTGAAAAGCGAAGGTATATTTCGCAAAATTGTTTTCGTCGGCGTTAGGCATACGGAAATCGAACACATACGCCCTACACTTGCTAAATTTCCGCCCTTAGTCCCTCTCACTTTTGCAAGGCGTTAGCCTTGCGGCAAGTTGCGAAAAACAAAGGACAAAAATTTTTCTAAGTGTAGGGTCGGAGAGTTTTCAAAGAGCAAATTTTTTGTAATTCAAGGCAAAAACACAGCTAATACTTGACGTATTAGCGAGTATTTTAACGAAGAATTTCGGAAAATTTGCCTTTTAAAACCGTATGTTTCCGACTCCCGTATGCCTATATTGTACGGTAGAGAACAATTTTGCGAAAAGCAAGCAGCCGCGCGGGGTTTTCGATAAGCCCCGCGCGGTTACATTTTATTAACTTTGCCTTTTTCTCAAACTTATTTTTAATCTTTCCGCTTGCGGTAGACCGAGTTTTTCGACAGTCTGAAATAACGGTCACCGACCGTTATTTTTTATTCCACATATTTGTATTTTGTAGTGAGATAAAAAATTTCGGGGTTTTCAAGCGCGGTGTGGGAAACCTCAAAGTCTATCCCGCGCTCCGAAAACAGCTTGACGTGCGAGGTGAAATCGTTGACGCGGACAATTACTTTTTTGTGGGGTGCCGCTACTTCGTCGAGCCGCTTATTTATAAACGCTGTCGCGTTCGCGCTTCCGACCGTGACTGTTCCGAGAGTGATTGCCGCGTTTACCAGAAACGCCGCGCAAAGTGCGTATGCCGTACACTTCCCCCAAATTTTGCACCTGTCCGCCGGGCAAAACAGCGCGGTCAGCAGAAACAGCGGGATATAGTAGATAAAGCTCGCGTAGCGCGCCCACCACGACTCCGAAAATACCAGTGCGAAAACCGTAAACAGCACCGTGGGAATTAACAACGCGCCGTCAATTTTCTTCCTGAAAATCAGAACGAGCAGAGCGAGGAGGGTCAAAAGCAGTATCCCGCCAAACCAAACTCCGAAGCCCGACACCCGCACATCGGCGTTGCTCATATACAAAAGCTCGTCCTTATGAATTGAAAACGGGATTTTAAGCCTTGCAGGCTCGTGTATGTCGTTGCACACCCTCGACGCCAGGGACGCCGCAAGGTTTACGGGCGCGGGTCTGCCGTCAAAGCCGGGCGGCGGATTTTCGTTCATTATGTCCGTCTTGTTTTCTCCGAGAATGGGGAAAATTATGTTCTGCCCGTTTATGAGGTGCGTGATGTAGGGCTGTGCGCCGAGCACGGCGACGCCGAAAACGCACGCTCCGACCACGACCGCGACAGGCTTTAGAATACGTCTGTCACGCCATTTGAAAAGACAGCATATTCCGAACGCCAAAAGCGTCAGCCCGACAAACAGCGGAGCGGTAAACTTGACGGTGCACGACAGCGACATAACGAGGAAAAGGGTCAGGTAGTCCGCGCCCGTCGCGCTTTCCTTGTAAATTTTTATGCCGACGAGGGCTGCCAAAATTATAAGCGAGCCGACCGCCAAATCGTTGTAAAACGTGAAAAGCTGGCATATAAACATGGGGTTGAGCGCGAACAAGAGGCTGAGTATCACTCTCTTTGCGCCACGGATTTTGAAAAGGCGCAAAACGTCAAACGCCGCCGCAAATACCGAAATGAGGGGCAGAATGTTTATCGCCTTGGCGGTTTCGATGCGGTTTGTGATGGAATATATCGCCGCCGAAAACGCCCACAGCCCCTTTGGGTAATTGTCGAGCCACAGAGAGAGGTCGAGATAGTTGGCGAAAACGTCCGCGGCGGCGGAGCTTTTTAAAATCGGGTTCCAGCCTTCCTTGAGCGTTATGACCGCCTGCTTGTGGTAATACATTCCGTCGTATGAGCTGTCAAACACAAAGCCGCAAACAACGCTCCAAAGCGCGAGCGACGCACAGCATATCAGGAGCGAGTAAAACAGCCGTCTGTCAATAAAAAAAGATGCGGCAAGCAGCAAAATCACCGGCACCGTAACGGTGATCGGTGAAATTGCCGCGCCGCATATGAATTCAAGCATTGAAAACAAAATTACCGACGCTGATATAAGCAAGGGCGCAAGCGTAAATTTTTGAGAATATGTCGAGTCTGATTTCATAAAAATTCCCTCAATTATGGCGCGTATTTATGCGCTGATTGCATCGTCGGGCGCTTCTTGTTTTGTTTTACTGCAAATACTGAGCGCACATAAGAATAAACGCGCCGTTTCCCTTGTTGTCGTTTGAAACTATCGGCTCGCTCATATAATACTCGAACGTGCCGTCGCGCTTCGGGTTGTCCTCGGGGCCGAGACCCGCCACATAGCAAATTTTATTGAGGTCTGCGCGGGTGTCGTCATAGGTTACAAACTCTTTGAACACGCCGTCGATTGCCTTTTCGAGAGCGGGCTTGTAGTCCTCCGAGATATATCCGTTTCTTATAGCCTTTGCCAAAGCACAGGTAAACATACACGAGCAGGAGGCTTCGAGATAGTTACCCTTGCGGCGGCTGTCAAGCACCTGATACCAAACGCCCGCTTCGGGGTCCTGATATTCCACAACGCGCTCCAAAAGACCTCTCAAAAGTCCGATGAGCTCGTCGCGGCGCGGGTGGTCTTTGGGCATAAAGTCAAGCACGTCGCCGAGCGCCATCGCCATCCAGCCGCAGGAGCGACCCCAGATGTTTTTCGATTTGCCGGTATTCTTATCCGCCCAGAACGCCTGGCGGCTCTCGTCGCAAGCGTGAACGTACAGTCCGGTTCGCTCGTCATAGGTGCTTGCCGCAGCTATTTTGAACTGGTTGGCTATATCGTCAAAGTTCTCGGTATGGTTGAAGTCGCGCGCATACTGAGCGCAAAAAGGCTCAGCCATAAAGAGACCGTCCAGCCATATCTGATTGGGGTAAATCTTCTTGTGGAAGTACGCGCCCGACGCGGTTCTCGGCTGACCCTTGAGCTGAGTTTCGAGCGTTTCTATCGCCTTGCGGTACTTTTCCTCGCCCGTTTCGGCATAGAGATAGAGCAGACACTTTCCGTTATTGATAAAATCAATATTGTATTTCTGCATATCGTAAAACTGAATTTCTCCGTCGTCGGTTACGAAGTAATCCATACTCGCCTTTATGTAGTCAAAATATTTTTTCTCGCCGGTGAGCTTATATACGGCTTCAAAGCCCTTTAGCGTAAGGCCCGCTTCATAAGCCCACTTTTTGCTGATTACAGGCGTATTTTCAGCCATTATTGTGTCGCACATCTTTTTGACGATTTCCAAAACTTTGTTTTTATCCATTTCTCCACGCTCCTTAGAATAAGCATTTATATAAGTATATTACAATATTTTTCCGAAATAAACAAGGTGTTTGACGAAATTTTTTGAAATATTTTCCGCCGCCGCTGTTTCCGGTCGGACGCACGCAAGTAAAGGCGAAAAGCATAAAAAACACGTCGCCGCGCTTGTTATTTTCTTAAATTTTCGCCCACTGTTCATCGTTCCTTTTCTTTTTTTATCAATTATATACGAAAATTTAGCGTTTGGCAATAAGATTTTTGTAAAAAAATACAACTCGTTTTTTACGAGTTGTATTTTTAATGTTTTACTCCGCCGAGATAAATTCGTCGCCGACGCTTATCTCTCCTTCGGCGACGGACGAAACCTCGCCGTAGTCGTCGCTGTTACATATCACCATAGGCGTTACAACGTCGTAGCCCTCGTCCTTTATCGCGTCTATATCAAACGATATGAGCAAGTCGCCGCGCCTTACTTCCTGCCCGTCCTCGACGTGTGCCTCGTAATGCTTTCCCTGAAGTTCGGCTGTTTCAAGCCCGATTTGCAGAAGTATCTCCTCGCCGTCCGCCGACTCCATATTGACCGCGTGCTTTGTCTCGTAAACGCTGCCTATTCTGCCGTCGCACGGGGAGTACAGCTTTCCCTCCGACGGCTCGATAGCCCCGCCGTCGCCGAGTACCCGATTTGCGAATACGTCATCGCCTATGTCCTCAAGGCTTATGGCGGTGCCGTTCATGGGTGCGTATAACATATCCTGTTTCAACTCCTTTGTTTTTTGTGTATATTTTATACAGTTGCCGCCTTTTAATACCGTTTTTGCGAAAAACGCATACGAATTTGACTAATTTTTAAAATTGTGCTACAATAAATGTGTTATATTTAAAATCGGAGCTGAGGTGAGCGGGAAATGCAAATCCACGAATCGGCGGAAAATTATCTTGAAACCATTTTGGTGCTTAAAAACCGCAAGGGAAATGTGCGGTCTATTGATATTGCAAACGAGCTGTCGTTTTCAAAGCCGAGCATAAGCAACGCGATAAAGGCGCTGCGCGAGAACGGCTACGTTTTGGTTGAAAACGGCGGCAATATTACGCTTACCGACGCAGGGCTTGAAATTGCCGAAAAAATATACGAAAGGCACCTTATCCTGACGCAGTTTTTGGTTGAACTGGGAGTGGACGGCGAGACCGCGGCGGCGGACGCGTGCAAAATAGAGCACGACATAAGCGCGGCGAGCTTTGAAAAGCTCAAAATACACGCGTTGGAGTATCACAACAAAAACATTCAAAATAAATAAAACGAAAGGTCTCATTCCGCGCCTCGGCGCGGAATTTTTCTTGACTGATATTGTATTTTATAATATACTTAAAATATCTTAATTTAACATTGGGAGTGAAAAAAATGAAGATTGGCAAAATCGGCAGAATAATCGCCTTGTTGATTGTGTTTACTATGGCGATGACTCCGTTGGTCGGCGCGGCGGACGCGCCCGACGAAAGCGGGCTTAAAGAAACCGCGATAGTATTTCCGGCGTCCGGCGGCGTTTCGTCCACCGACCAAGCGGGTTCGGGAGAGAGCTTCAACGGCTATATTTACAGCGGTCAGGGAGCTGCGTTCCTTTCCGCGAAATATTTAAAGATTACATATACGGTTACGGGCGAGGTCGGAGAGAATGTCAATCTTTTCACGTTCCAGCCGTTTGACTCGGATTGGGGCGGCTGGCAGAATAATTTTGTCACAATTGCAGACTCAATAAAAAGCGGCGACTCATACACCGCGTATGTGTCGGTTGACAACGTTAAAGCATCGCTCGGAGAGGGCGTGACGGCTATGGGAATAAACATATCGTTTATGGAGCCGCCGGCGGGCGTGGTCGTAAAGCTCATAAGTTACAGCACTCTCAGCGAGCCGACCGGTCTCCCCGAGGACGCGAGAGGCTGGCTCGAATATTCGATAAACTACTGCAAGGCTTTGGACCCCGCGAAGTATCAGGACGCGTCATTCAAGACGTTCCAAAGCGCGATAACGACCGCGGAGGGCGTTTTGAACAATTCCTCCGCAACCAATTCTCAGCTTCAGACCGCGAGAAACAATCTGGAGACGGCTAAGTCGAAGCTTTTGTTTGCAGACAGCACCGACGCGGGCAACCCTCTGCCCTTCCGCACCCTTTCGGGTCAGGAGACCGTGGCGGAGATGGGCGTCGGCTGGAACCTCGGCAACACAATGGACGGACACAGCGGCGGTCACCCGAGCGAGACCTCGTGGCAGCCCTACACCACCACAAAAGAGATGATACGCGCCCTCCACGACGCGGGCTTTAATACAATTCGTATTCCCGTAACCTGGGGCGATATGATAGACGATGACAACGGTTATGCGATAAACGACGGCTGGATAAGCCGCGTTCAGGATATTGTCGATTATTGCGTGGAGCAGGATATGTACGCGATAATAAATATTCACCACGACGGAGTAGCGGCAACGGGCGGCTGGCTTGCGGTCGGCTCGGACAATATCGACTATGTTTACGAAAAGTTTGAGAACACGTGGCGCAATATTGCCGAGCGTTTTAAGGATTACGACGAGCATCTTATTTTCGAGGCATTTAACGAGCTGACCTGCGACGAGTCGGACAGCGGCAAAAATTCGGCGGACGCTCAGAAAAAGGATACGCCGATTATAATGAACCTCAATCAGATTTTTGTCAACACCGTGCGTGCGACGGGCTCAAACAACACCAAGCGCTGGCTCGGCGCGCTCACTCACTATGCGGCGCGCGGCACGAGCTATAACTTCGCTCTGCCGAGCGACAGCTATAACTCCGATAACCGACTTATGTTCTCACAGCATATTTACAAGGACACCAGCAAGGATAACTATATTTGGGACGCGAGCCAATCCACCGACACCACGGGCAGAGCCAACGAGACGGTCAAGGTGGTCAAGGAGGCTCACAACAAATTTAAAAACGTGCCCATAATATTGGGCGAATACGGCTATCGCAACAAGAAAAACTCCGCAAATCCGAGCGGCTACAACGACATAGGCAGAGCATACGTCTACGAGTGTGTGACGCGCGCGAGCCAGGTCGGAATGACGGTCCCCGTGACCTGGGACGACAGCCGAGGTGCGGGAAAGGAGTTATTTGAAACGGGCGTTTACACCGTTTGGGACAGAGAGGGCGGCAAGCCCGTTTTCAAGACCATTACCGACGCGATGATGCGCGGAATGTTCCTTACGCCAAGCTCAAAGAACAAGAGCTTTGATATGTCGGACATAGTATCAAACCCGACCGTAACTCCTATAACCGAAATCACTCCGTCCGCAAGCGAGGTAAAAATCGAGGTCGGCGGAAGTGAAAAGCTGACCTCGTCGGTACAGCCGTCAAATTCCAACGACGTGGTGCTGTGGAAAACCGACGACGACGGCGTGGCAACGGTATATAACGGTTTAATTCAGGGAAAGAGCATAGGCACGACCTACGTCACCGCGTTTTCGCAGAGCGGTTCGACCGAGACGAAAATTAAAGTTACCGTAGCTCCCAAGCAGAGCGAGTCTCCCGCGTCGGCGATAAACGCGCCCGAAGGCATAACCGTCGCGCAGGGCTCCTATGACTATATCGAAGCGTCGGCGGACAACGGAGAGAGACTGCTGTATGAGAGCACAAACGAGAATATTGCGAGCGTAAATCCTTCGGGTAAGATAGTCGCGAAGAACGTAGGCTCGGCGTACATAATAGTTACGGCGGAGAGCGGAATTGCCAAAGCTGTACCCGTTACGGTTACCGAAAAGCCGGGCGAGAAGAAGGTCAATGTCGCCGCGAATATATACTATACCCAAGGCTACTCGGGTACGGAGCGCGGAAAGCCGGTTGCGATAACGGGCGACGGACAGTATACGGTTTCGTATGATTTGAAAACCGACATTTCGGACAACGCGAAAAAGGCGGGACTTTCGGAGATAAACGGCTTCGGCTCACTCTATATTAAAGACTATGACGTGGATATGGGCAGCGCGTCAAAAAGTCCGATTGACGGATGCGAAATTCGCTATGACGAAATCAAGGTAAATGATGTACCTCTTAATATAACAAATAAAGAGTTTAAATCCGCTATGAACGGCGCGGTGCTCGATACGGGCGACCCGTTTAACGCGTGGACGGGCTCGGTCAGCGACAATGTCACCGTTGACACAAAGAAATATATCATAAACTTTAAGCCTATGAAAGCTGACGCGATAGACAGCGTGCAGGCAATATCGGAGGGCGGAAAGGTTACGGGCGTCGAGGCAAACGTAAACTACCTGCCCGACACCGAAAATGTTACGGCGGTCGCGGCGGTCTACGACCAAGACGGCAAGCTGACGTCGGCTGACAGCCGCAGCTTACCGGTCGGCGATATTTCGGTCGGCAAGACCGTGTTTGACGGCTTTGACCTGACGGTGCCCGACGGCGGCGAGGCAAAGGCGTTTGTCTGGAGCGACCTTGACGGTATGGTGCCGGTATCGGTAAGCGGCACGTCCGAGAATATCACTCCCACGAGAATAGACATAACATTTACCATAAGAAATCTTAAATTTAAAGAAACGAAAAAAGGCACGCCCGCGGAGTCGATAACGGCTGCGGACAAGAATATTTCGATAAAAGCGGGTGAGAGCAAGGATTTGACGGTCAGCGTCGCGCCCGTCGGAACGACGTCTCTCGTTTCGTTCATTTCGTCCGACAACGGCGTTGTTATTGCGGACGGAGCAAAGACCAAATCGGTAAATGCCGACGGAAGCTGTACAGTATCGGTCGTAGGCGTGAAAGCGGGTACGGCGACTGTTACGGCGGTAACGGATAACGGACTTTCGGAGACTTTTGAAGTGAGCGTAAGCGAATAGAATTAAATTATAATATGTTCCGCGTTACACGCGGGTGGGACAATGTACTTTTCCCCCACGCGGGGAAAAGTACCAAAAGGCGCGTTTAGGGGCTTTGCCCCTAAAAACCCCGCCGCGCATAAGACTGATGTCTAAAATGCGCGTCAAAACCCAAAAACGGTAAAGTTGAAACCCAACTTTACCGTTTCTATTTAAGTTTTCGTATGAGTGCATCCATGAAAAAATAAACCGACAAAAATCTGTGGATTTTTGTCGGTTTTTATGTGCGGCGGAGGATGGCTCCGGCGGCGGAGAACAGCGCGAATACGGCGAGGTTTACGACCACGACGCTCGCGCCCGTCGGCAGAGCGGCGGCATATGAAATAACTATGCCTATCAGAAAGCATATGACCGAAACGACGGCGCTGCATATTACCACGCCCCTGAAGGTGCGGCAAACGCGCATAGAGGTCAGCGCGGGGAATATGATGAGGCTGGATATTAGCAGTGCCCCCATCATTCGCATACCCAGCACGACGGTTACCGCCGCCAGCACCGAGATAAGCATATCGTAACGCTTTGTATGAACGCCCGTTGCGCGGGCGAAGGTTTCGTCAAACGTGACCGCGAATATTTTGTTATACGACAGTATAAACAGTGCAAGCACCGCAACGGACAATGTGACCGAGAGTATAACGTCGCCGCGCGACATAGCGAGAATACTGCCGAACATATAGTTATAAACGTCGTTACCCATTCCCGACGACAGCGATATAACGATAACGCCTATCGCCACCGCACTTGTCGAAGCGAGGGCGATAGCCGCGTCTCCGCTTACCCGTCTGCTTTCAGACATTCTCAGGAGCAGGAACGCCGCGCCGACAACGACCGGAACCGCGACCGCAAGCGGCGCGAGGTTGAGCGCGGCGGCAATCGCAAGTGCGCCGAAGCCTATATGCGACAAGCCGTCGCCTATCATTGAATAGCGCTTTAAAACGAGGCTGACGCCGAGCAGCGCGCTGCAAAGGGAAACGAGCATACCGACAACTATGGCGCGAACTATAAAATGGTAGGATAAAAGCTCCGAAATCAAATCAATCATGGTGATGCCCTCCCAGATACGCCTTGCCGACAGGCGATTGTTTATATTCCTCAGCCGTGCCGAAGAATACGTCGTCACCGCCCAGATGCAGTATATGGTCGGCGTGGTCTGCCGCGCTGTGAATATCGTGCGAAATCATAACTATCGTAATTCCGAACTGCTTGTTGATGTCCTTCACTATGCAGTAGAGCTCGCTCGATACCACGGGGTCAAGTCCGGTCACGGGCTCGTCCAGCAGAAGCATTTTGCGGGTCGCGCAGAGTGCTCGCGCAAGCAGGACTCTCTGCTGCTGACCTCCCGAGAGGTTTCGGTAGCAGCGTTTTTTCAAATCCGAAATTTTAAGACGCTCCATATTTTCGACCGCAAGCTTTTTTTCTTCGGACGAGTAAAACGGCTTTGCGCCGCGCTGAGACAGACAGCCCGACAGCACGACCTCAAACACGCTTGCGGGGAAGTCCCTCTGCACCGCCGTCTGCTGAGGCAGGTAGCCTATCTCGGTCTGCTTCAGACCCTCGCCGTAGGTTATCATTCCGTCCGAGGGTGCTTTCAGACCGAGCAGGGCGCGCATAAGCGTGGACTTGCCCGAGCCGTTTTCTCCGACGATGCACAAATAGTCGCCCTCGTTGATTATGAAGTTCAGGTTTTCGGCAATTATTTTATTGTCATAGCTGAGCGCGACATTTTCACAGGTTATGAGCGGAGTCATTTTAAACAGCATCCTTTCAGTTATTTTGCTTTTGACTTTTTCGGCTTGTTCAATTCAAAGCCTTTTTCAGATTTTCAAGGTTTTTTCGCATAAGCGACACATAGGTAGCTCCGCCGTCGAAATCCTCGCGGGATACGTTGTGGCAGGAGTGCATTTCAAGCACCTTGGCGCCCGTCTCCTCGGATATTGTTTCGGCGGTCTTTTTGTTTGAAAATTCAATGGTGAACACGACGGGAATTTTCTCCGCGCGCACCTTGTCGATAAGATACACGAGCGTCTGTACGCTCGGCTCGGTCTCGTCACTGCAGCCCATAAACGCCGCGCGGTAGTCAAGCCCCATTTCGTCGGCAAGGTAGCGGAACGGAAACCTGTCGCCGAACACCATACATTTCCTCGCTCCGTTTTCACAGACATTATGGAAGTCCTCGTCGAGCCGATTTAATTCGTCGGTATATCCGCGCAGATTTTCAAAGTAAAATTCGGCATTGTCGGGGTCTATCTCGGACATCTTCTCCGCAATCGCGGCTGAAATTTTCACGGCGTTTTTCGGCGAGGTCCAGACGTGCTCGTCATACTCAATTTCGTCGCTGTCGCCCTGCTCGGTCTCCATACCTTCGACGGTTTCTTCAACCAAAGCGTCTGTCACGTCCATCATTTTAACGACCGAAAGGGAGTCGTTTTCGAGAGAGGCGAGAGTCCTGCCGAGCCACTCGTCCGACTTGCCGCCCGTGTATATAAAAAGGTCGCTGTTTTCAATCGTGAGAATATCGGCGGGGGTCGGTTCGTATGAGTGACTGTCCGCGCCCGGCGAGAGCAGAAGGACGACATTGGCGCGCCCACCGGTTATTTGACGCGCAAAATCGTATGCGGGAAAGTTCATCGCCGAAACGGTCGGCTTCGAGTTATCAGGCACGACCGCGCGGCGGCTTTCCGAGCATCCGGTCAAAGCCGATGCGCCGAACAAAAATATTAAAACAGTGAGTACAAAGCAAATTTTTTTCATATTAACGCGGTTAACCTCTCAACGAAAAACAACTTTAAATTAACTTCAAAAAACGCCTGCTGCACAGCAGGCGTTTTTTATACATTGATAAAATCAATTACTTGGTTGCCTTCTTGGCGGGAGCCTTCTTAGCCGCAGCGGGCTTAGCGGGCTCGGCAGCCTTAGCCGGTTCCGCAGTCTTAGCGGGAGCGGGTTTTGCCGCAGCCTTCTTGGCGGAAGCATTTTTAGCCGCCGTGGTTTTCTTTGCCGCGGGTTTCTTTGCAGCAGCCTTCTTAGCGGGAGCGGGCTTAACTATACCTGCGAACTGAGCCGCAACGGTGAGGTCACCCTCTACATCGATTTTTCCGCTCTCAAGAGCCTTTACGGGGTCAAGTCTGCCCTCAACGATTTTGGTAATATCGCCTGCCATAGCGGTAATCATAACGGCATGGTCTTTGTAGTCATACGGCTGAACATCGAGCTGACCGTTCATATACGCTATGTAATATGTACCTCCGCAGTCCTTGTTCTTCATATTGACCTGCATTGCAAAATCGCCGTTTAATTTGCTTGTATCCGCTTTGCTGAGTTTTTCTTTGATATTGTCAAATGCTTCAAAAAATGTCATTTCAGTTACACCAACCTTTTGAAAATATATATTTTATTGTGATAAGTATATACTTATTTTCCGTTAATGTCAAGGAACATAAGCAAAAAAATTGATTTTTATAAAAATTTTGTAAAAATAATACAATAAAATTTGTCGAAAATTCGTTAAAATAAGCGTGTGGACAACAGGTACGCTTTCTGATATACTTTGTGTCGGTGGTTTTATGAGTAATGCTTGGATTTTTTTGGCGTTGTCCTACGGAATTATAAAAGGTATGCGCGAGCTTATAAAAAAACAGGCTCTCGCAAAAAGCTCGGTTATGGAGGTGCTGTTTTTCTACACCCTCATCGGCTTTTTATTCGTCCTGCCCGAAATACGCGGTGCGTTTAATATTACCGCGGGACAGCTTGCGCTGATATTTGTAAAATCGACTGTCATATTTGTGGCGTGGATACTGAGCTTCAAGGCGGTTGAAAAGCTGCCGCTCGGTCTTTACGGCGTTATGGACTTGTCGAGGGTGCTTTTTGCCACGCTTCTGAGCGTTACGTTACTCGGAGAGATGTTTACCGCACTGCGCGCCGTGGGGTTTGCGCTCGTCTTGCTCGGTCTCGCTCTCGTCAATCTGAAAAAGGGCGGCGCGGGGGAGAGCGCACCCGCGAAGTACATAGTAATGACGGTCATCTCCTGCTTTTTAAATTCGGTGTCCGAAATACTCGATAAAATTTTGATGCGGGATATGGCAAGCGGCACGCTCCAGTTTTGGTATATGCTGTTTATGACCCTTATGTATGCGGCTTACCTCGTCGCGACGCGAACCAAAGTAAGCATAAAAACTCTTAAGACAAATTATTGGATAATAATTCTGAGCGTGCTTTTTATACTCGGCGACCGCGCACTTTTTATAGCAAACGGAATTGCGGACAGCAAGGTTATTGTTATGACGCTGATAAAGCAGGCTTCTGTAATAGTAACAATTCTGGGCGGCAGAATTTTTTACAAGGAGAAGCACGCGCTCTACCGACTTATGTGTGCACTCGTGATAGTTGCGGGAATAGTTGTTGCGGCGATGTAGCGGGTGAGTGTTTCGTGTTTTGTATTCGCGCGGAGCTTAACTAAAGCTCCGCGCGAATTTTTTACGGTCTGACGTGAGCCGCTATGCCGTCGGCGATAGCTCTCGCGGCGGCGCTTCTCCAAGCGGAGCTGTTTAAGTTCAAAGCCTCTGTGGGGTTTGAAAGATAACCCAGCTCCACCAAAACGGCGGGCATATTTGAGTTTCGCAAAACCGAGAAATTCTGCTGAAACACCCCTCTGTCCGACGAGCCGAGCCGACCCGCAAACTGAGCGGCTATGTCGTCGGCAAGGGCCTCCGCCTCACCGCCGAGCTGATACACATACTGCTCAAACCCCGTCGCCGAGGGAGAGGTGGAAGCGTTGGTGTGTATGCTTATAAAGTAATCCGCGCCCCAGTCGTTTGCCATATTTGCGCGGTTTTTAAGGTCTGCCGCTTTGTTGGTGAGCACGTTTTCGTCCTGAGTGGTGCGGTAGAGCATAACGTCATATCCCGCCTCCTCCAAAATTCCTCCGAGCTTTCGGGCAACGTCGAGATTGACGTCCTCCTCGACAACTCCGTTGCCCACCGCGCCGGGGTCGGGACCGCCGTGCCCCGCGTCAATAAATATTTTTGTAGCCATAATTTTCCTCCATAATTATAATTAACTTATAATACATTTTAAAAATTTATTTTCGGATATGTTTATTAAAGATTTTGCTTTCGGGCGTCATTCGCGTTTTGGATTATATCGGCGTTTTTCCTCAGACGCTCGTCGTTGGGCGACAGCTTCAGAGCGGCTTCGGCAAGCTCGAGCGCCCTTTCGTATAGCCCCAGCTCAAAGCAGCTTAGCGCGCCCAAATCGTATATGGTATAATCCCAGCTAAACGCCTCGTTTATATATGTTTTGGGTCTTTCGGTTATTTTCAGAGCTTCCTCGACCATATGATATACGCCCGCGCTGTTTCCCCGCTCGTAAAACAGCATCGCCGCTTCAACGTAACCCTCGCGCAGATGAGGCGCCTCGGCTATCGCGCGGTATAACCAGCTTTCCGCTTCCCTGAAATTGCCGAGAGCCTTGTGGGAGCGGGCGATATATCTCATAGAGGCGGCGCGCTCGTCCTTCCAGACCGCCTGCGGCATTTCGAGGTGCTTTTCCAGCGTTTTTATACAGTCGTCCCATCTTTGGCGGTACATATATTCCCGCCCGAGATAGTGCATATTTCGGTCATCGTTTGGGGCTTCCGCAACAGACTGCTCCAAAAGCGGGAGATACTGACTTCGGCTCTTTGTCGGGTCGGGATAATGGTACAGCTTTATCCTGCCATCCCACACGCAAAAATCGGGTTTTTCGCCCGAATATTCCGTCACCTCGTGAACGGGATGTACCCAGCGGAAGCCCTTGCGGGAATGTATCTTTTCGTACCAAAAGGTAACTCCGGGAGTGCCGTCGGGGTTGAAACTCCAGGTGTACATATATTTAAGGCGGGTGGCTTTTTCACTCCAGGCGTTCTCCAAAAGCTCCCTCCAGTCCTCCTCGAAAACCTCGTCCAAATCGGTGCATACGCAGATGTCAACGTCGCTTGGAACGAAGCTCAGAGAGATGTTGCGCGCATCGTCAAATCTCCACGGGTCTACGAATATCTGATTTACGACTGCGCCGCCCTCGCGCAGCTTTTTGGCGGTGTTATCCGTCGAACCGGTGTCCGCAACGTATACGGCGTCCGCTTCGCCCATGGATTTCAGCCATCTGTCTACGAACTGCTCCTCGTTTTTGCATATTGCGTAGACCGCGATTTTATATTTGTGCATAAGCTGACTCTCCTTTTTTGCGGGCGGCGAAAAACCGCCGCCCGCAGCACATTGAATTTTACCTGTCGGCACTATGCCAGTTTTATTACAGTCAGATGTGCCGAGACGGGCATTGAGCCTCCCGCCAGAGGCGTTATGGTGAGCGCCGTGGAGTTGCCGCTCGGATTTCTCACGCTGAGGACGGAATTTTCCGTCGTTACGTTTATTATCGACATACCTACGATTTGCGATGTTCCGGTAGACCTGCCTGTAACCGTGTAGTCAAGTTCCTCTCCGTTTAACGCCAGCATAAGCTGACCGGGTTCGTTCGCGCTTATCTGAAAAGACACATAATACGTTCCGATGTCCGCAAGAGTAAACGAGCTGTCACTCGCCCGTGAAATCGAGCTTCCGCCGATCACGCCGTCCCGCGGGAACGAAACGTCCCCGCCGATTGCAACCATTACGCTGTTGTCGGGCGGCATAAGTGCGTAAAAATCGGCAAAGTCGGCGACCGCTCCTGTTGCACCCGCAGGACCCGTCGGACCCGTGGGACCCGTTGCGCCTGTTGCGCCTGTTGCTCCCGTTGCACCCGTAGGACCTGTCGGGCCCGTGGGACCCGTTGGACCTGTCGCACCTGTCGCACCCGTTGCGCCCGTTGCGCCTGTTGCGCCTGTCGGACCTGTCGCGCCCGAAATGCCGTTAAATCCGCGCGGACCTGTCGGTCCGGTCGGACCTGTTGCGCCCGTTGCGCCTGTTGCGCCCGTCGGACCTGTCGGACCTGTCGCGCCCGAAATGCCGTTAAATCCGCGCGGACCTGTCGGTCCGGTCGGACCCTGAAGGCACGGGCAGCAACCGCAGCCCGGCATACAGAAAGCTCCGTCCGAAGCGCAGCCACAGTTAAACATAATTAAAACCTCCTTAAATTTTTGAATAATTTTCTGATTTCTTTAGACTAACCGTATGTTTTAGGCATTTTTGCCGAACGGCAAAAATTTACATACACTACAATATATGTCAACAGTCGGCAAAATGTTTTTGCGTTTGACAAAAACAAAGATTTAAATATTTTTAAACGGTGTTGTAAGATAATTGTCATATATATGTAATATAGATGTGATAGAATAGTACTGCTGAACTTTAATTTTGAATTTCAAGGGTTAAATTTACTATGAAGATGAGAAAAAAATCCAGGGTGGAGCTTTTCAAGGATATACTTCTTATATTCCTTGTGCTCGCCTGCGTATTTACGGGCGTGATGCTGAAAAAGTACATATTCCCGTCGGGTACGCCGACGCAGACCTCGATAATGAGTGATTCGGCGGGCGGCGGAGTCGACGAGGAAAGTCTCCGCGGAGCCGCCGAACGGCTCGCGGAATATATGAGTTCGGATTTTATAGTGGTCAACAACGGAGAAAACCGACGCCTGTATTCCGAAAATTCGGAGCGTTACGGCGAGCTCAGCGCTGCTCTCGACAAAATTCTGTCGGAGGTTTTCACGAGCGAAAACGAAACAGCCGTGGTTTTGTGCGGCGAGGAGGAGTGGACGGCGGCTCTTTCGGTGGGCTCGGTTTACATAAAATTGCCGTGCGCCGTAAAGTGGAGCGATACAGCCGCGTTTCCGGGGGTTTCGGTAAACAAAAGCTTTGCGGGCGCGGAGTTTGACGAGCTTGCGATTATGCCGGGCGAGGAAAGCGGCGTGATTTTGTATCTGCGCGGCAGTGTTTCTGACGAGATACAGGCATATCCGTTTAATTTAAACGCAGACCGACTGAGGGCGATTTTAAACGATTACGCGGGAGCGGGAGGAAGAAGCTGTGCATACGGCTTTGAGCTTGCCGCCGCGCCCGAGAGGTACAATATAAGCGAGGCGGCGTATGAGGCTGTTTCGTATATAGACGCGTCCGCCGTAATTCCGCTTTCGGAGGTAAGTGTTCCGTCGGTGACGCTCGGCGTTCCGTCGGTGCTTTCGGGAAGCCCCGAAAATCTTATCGCGTCGTCCGAGATAGGCGGGATAGTCGATATGCTCGGATTTGACGCTCGCACGCTCAGGATTAGCTGTGACCGCGACGACGTTAAAATTTTTGAAAGTCCGTATGCGTCGCTGCGCATTTTCCCGAACGGGAAGATAGAATTCATCTCGGAGCAGGGCTTGTCGTGCGGCGCGGAGGAGAGCGCGCCGGTAGGCGTTGCGGGTATGATTTCAAAGCTCTGCAAGGCTCTGGACATCAACCTTTCGGGCGGCGGCGCGAGTCTTAAAATAAGCGGATTTGAGAGGTCGGGCGACGAGGAGAGTATCGCGTTTGACTATCATATTGCGGGAATACCGCTCCGAGTTTCGGAGGATGAACACGCGGTCGAGGCAAGGGTGAAAAACGGAAGGCTTACCGAGTTTAAAATATATCTGAAGAACTTTTCGGCTTCGTCCGCCGCGCCGACCGAAAGCGCGCTCTCGGCGATAGAAAAGGCGGCGGTCGGCACACCCGACATTAGAATAAATAATATTGAATTGCAGTATAAAAATATTTCGGACGGCACGCCCTGCGAGTGTTCGTGGAGCGTCATATAATCGAAGAAAATACGGGAGGAATTTAATTTGGAGCTGCGGCGTTTAAAGACTATTATAATACTTATCCTGCTTCTCGTTATGACGGCGGGAATAGTGTCCTACGCGCAAATGGAGCAAAACGACAGGAGCATAAACCGTGATTACGAAAATCGTATAATAAGTATGCTGGACGACGCTCATATTTCGATAGACCGCGCCCTGATATCCCACGGGGGCGGATTTGCGAGGAACCTTTATATAGAGCTTGCGGACTGCGGCGGCGAGGAGTTTGTCACTTCCGTATTGGGAAGCGGTTACACAAAGACCGACATGACGGTTTTTGCCAAGGACGGCAAGCGTCTCACTCTGACCGACGACGGCGCGGTGCTTACCTCCGGCGGCGAAGCCCTGCAGGCGGGCAGAGAGAGAGAACGCTGTACCGCGCTTTTAAGCTCTCTCGGCGTTGATATACACTTATATAAATTAAGCGACATACAGAGCGGGCAATCCGAGGAAGGCACATATGCGGCTCGTTATTCGGCGTATTTTGAGGACTGCGAGATTTTCGACTCCTATATAGATGTGGTGATAAACGCCGGCGGCACAACCGTGACCTTTAAAAATCCCATAAGCCTCTGCCGCTCGACAGAAGGCACGAGCGCGTTTTTCAGCGGGGCGAGCATACTCGCGGAGCTGCCGCAAAATCCGATGTTTGAGGGGGTTGAGCGGGCGACGGTCACCGAGATAAGACGCGGTGCGGCAATCGCCTCGGACGGACAGAACATAAAAAGTGTGTTTGCTATACCCGTCTGGCGCGTCACGACCGACGGCGCGGGCGTGATGATGTACGACGCGCGCAACGGAAATTTTTTACAGTAATTGACCGAAATGTCTTTGTTTTTATATGAAAAGTTAATAATTGTCGGCATTTTTTGAAAATTTTACTTGAAATATATTCAAAAAGTGGTATAATCACATAGGTGAATAAAGAACAAAAAAGAACTGAATGTACGCGGACGGACGTACAAAAGGAGATTATTCTATGGAGAAACTGGTTATTCTGGGAGGCTCTCAGCTTGTCGGCGAGGTCGAGATAAGCGGCGCGAAGAATTCGGCGGTCGCAATCATTGTCGCCTCGATTTTGACGGGCGACGTCTGCACCATTGAGAATGTGCCTGATGTGAGCGATACCCGTGCATTGATGAATATAATAAATCAGCTCGGCGGCGATGCGGAATTTATCGACAAGGGAGTGCTTCGCATCGACTGCAGCGATTTGGACAGCTATGAGGCTACATACGACTCGGTTAAGAAAATACGCGCATCGTCTTATCTGATGGGCGCGCTTTTGGGTAAGTTCCATCACGCGAGAGTGGCATTCCCCGGCGGCTGTGACTTCGGCGTGAGACCTATCGACCAGCATATAAAGGGTTTTGAAAGGCTCGGTGCAAGGACCTCGATAGAGCACGGCTGTATTGAGCTTGAGGCGGAGCGTCTTGTGGGCGGAGGAGTTTATCTCGACGTTGTTTCGGTCGGCGCGACGATAAATATTATGCTTGCGGCAACGCTGGCGGAGGGCGTTACGGTGATTGAGAACGCCGCCCGCGAACCGCATATCGTTGATGTGGCGAACTTTTTAAACCTTATGGGCGCGAACATCAAGGGTGCCGGAACGAGCGTTATAAAGATAAAGGGCGTTTCCTCGCTTCACGGCGGAAGCTACTCGGTAATTCCCGACCAGATAGAGGCGGGAACATATATGATTGCCGCCGCCGCGACCCACGGCGACGTGCTGATAAAGAATATAATCCCGACTCACCTTGACTCGCTGAGCGCGAAGCTCACCGAAATGGGTGTGACGGTGGAGGAATTTGACGACGCGGTAAGAGTAAGCTGTGACGCGGACAAAAAGCTCCGCGCGGTCACGGTCAAAACTCAGCCCTACCCCGGATTTCCTACCGACCTTCAGCCGCAGATGCTCACCTTGCTGACTCTTGCCAAGGGTACGAGCGTGGTGTCGGAGAATGTTTGGGACAACAGATTTAAGTATGTTGCGGAACTGCGCGGTATGGGCGTTAACGTCACGATTGACGGCAGGATTGCGGTCGTTGAGGGCGTGGAGCGAATTACCGGCTCTCCCGTTTCTTCAACCGATTTGCGCGCGGGCGCGGCTCTCGTTATTGCGGGACTTATGGCGCACGGCGTTACCGAAATTTATAATTTGAAATATCTTGACCGCGGCTATGAGGATTTGGTCGGCAAGCTCAAAAAGCTCGGCGCACAGATCACCCGCCGCGAAATAGTTGAGAATAATTCGCGCGGCAGCGTAAAGAGAAGCAAAAAGCGCGCGTAAGAGGGTCAATTTTATGAATTTGTGTTCACTCAGAAGCTCCAGCCGAGGAAATTCGGCTGTTGCCTTCACAGACAAAACGAAAATACTGGTCGATTGCGGAATAAGCGGCAAGACGGCTCTTTGCTGTCTTGCCGACATAAATATTTCGCCTGAGGAGATTGACGCGATAGTGGTCACTCACGAGCATATCGACCATATTCGCGGAGTCGGCGTGCTGTGCCGAAAATTCAATATACCGGTCTACGCAAGCGAGGGAACCTGGTACGCGATGGAGCGCGAGATAGGCGTTATCCCCCGCGAATGCATACGCGTCTTTTCGGACGTGTATTTTGATATAGGGGATATAGAGGTGCGCCCCTTTGACATTCCGCACGATGCGGCGGAGCCTTGCGGATACGCGTTTTTCTCGCAGAGCGGAAGCGCGGCGGTCGCGACCGATATGGGCTGTATCGACGACGGCGTTATAAACGCGCTGCGCGGGTGCGACACGGTTTTGCTTGAGGCAAACCACGATATAAATATGCTCGCTATGGGAAATTATCCGCAAAGCCTTAAAAATCGCATAAGAGGACGCAAAGGGCATCTTGCGAACGACGACGCGGGAAAGGTGGCGGCGGAGCTTGTGAAGCACGGGACGAAAAATATTCTGCTCGGTCATTTGAGTATGGAGAATAATTATCCCCCGCTTGCCTATAATACCGTTAAAAACGCTCTTGAGAGCGAGAATATATATATGGGACGCGACGTTATTTTGGACGTGGCGCGGAGAGACGAAATTTCACAGTGCAGAGATTGCCTGACGGTTTAGAATTTCGGAGGAGTGAAGTTATGGGCGCGAAATTGTTTGTTGTTGTACCGTGTTACAACGAAGAAGAAGTTTTGGGCGAAACCTCAAAGCGTATGCTTGGACTGTTCTCCAAAATGGAGATGGGCGGGCTCATTACGCCCGACAGCCGCATTGTCTTTGTTGACGACGGAAGCCGTGACAGGACGTGGAGCATAATATCCGAGCTTGCCGAGCGAGAGGAGCGCATAAGCGGTATTAAGCTCGCGCACAATGCGGGGCATCAGAACGCTCTGCTCGGCGGACTTATGACGATAAAGGACGAATGTGACTGCGCGGTGTCAATCGACGCGGATTTGCAGGACGATATAAACGTAATTCCCGAAATGGTGAAAAAGTTTTCGGACGGGTGCGACATAGTGTACGGCGTGCGTAACAGCCGCGAGAGCGACACGTTTTTCAAGCGAAGCACCGCGCTCGCGTTTTACAAGCTGATTGGCGCGATGGGTGTGGAGACGGTGTATAACCACGCGGATTTCCGTCTTATGAGCCGCAGGGCGCTCGGTGCGCTCGCCGAGTTCCCCGAGCAAAATCTGTTCCTGCGCGGAATTGTGCCGACCATAGGCTATAAGACCGACAGCGTGTATTATGACCGCGCCGAGAGATTTGCGGGCGAGTCAAAGTACCCGCTCAAAAAAATGCTGTCCTTTGCGTTTGATGGCATAACCTCGTTCAGTGTCAAGCCGATACGCCTGATTTGGAGCCTGGGTTTGGTGATTGCAATTCTGGCGGTTCTTGCCGCCGTTTATGTGCTTATCTCCAAGCTGACGGGACACGTCACAAGCGGCTGGTCGTCGCTTATGATTTCGATATGGTTCCTCGGCGGCGTGCAGCTTTTGTCGGTCGGCTTGATAGGCGAATACGTGGGCAAGGTTTACAAAGAGACAAAACAGCGCCCTCGCTATATAATAGAAACGTATAAGAAGTAAAAACAACACAACCTCGGCTCGGATAGTCGAGGTTGTTTTCTCTTTGGCGGGATTTTAAATCACGGTATCCATATTTCGACATATTATGTTAGTGTGGCATATATCCGAGGGGTGTGTGCCGCAGACTGATTAAGAAAGGACTCGGAAATTTATGAGTTGTGATTTTTATATCGCTCCGCCTATGGTGGCATATGCCTTTGTGCCGCCGCAGACGGTGAATATGAACAATCTGTACGCGCCCGACAAGGGGCTTGCGAGAGGCACAATTTTCCCCTGCCTCGACAAGCCGCTCGGAGTGTACGGAAAAGAGCAGATGACGTGCGGAGGTGTGAAAAAGGTATGACAGAACGCGACGCCCTTATGAGAAAAATTCAGGAGTTCGCATTTGCGGCATACGAATGGAACCTCTATCTTGACACACATCCGAATGATGCTTCGGCTATCGAGCAGTTTAAGAAGATGTCCGAGGCTTGCAAACACTATACAAAGGAGTACGAAAAGAAGTACGGCCCGATTACCGCAGAAGGCGTAGAAGACGACGAATGTTGGAGCTGGGTCGATGAGCCGTGGCCCTGGCAGAACTGAAACACGGCGTAAGCCGCCCGATTGTGCGTCCGCGGACGGCGGGTGGGAATATTGAAAATTCGCGGACAGAAAGGTTATAAAGTTTTATGTGGAGTTATCAGAAAAAACTGCAATACCCCGTTAATATTAAAAACGCAAATCCGAAGCTCGCGAGCTTTGTCGTTGCGCAGTACGGCGGTCCCGACGGCGAAATGAGCGCGTCGATGCGTTATCTCGCTCAGCGTTTCGCTATGCCCGACGGTCCTTCGTCCGCGCTTTTGACCGACATAGGCACCGAGGAACTGGCTCATCTTGAGATTGTGGGCTCGGTGGTTCGTCAGCTTATGAAGAACGCGTCTACCGCCGAGATTGAGAACAGCCCCGCGGGAGCGTACTTCATAAACCACGGCAAGGGTGTTTACGCGGCAAACTCAAACGGCAGTCCGTTCAACGCGTTCTCTTTCGCATCGACGGGCGACCCCATCGCCGACCTCAACGAGGACCTCGCGGCGGAGCAGAAGGCGAGAGCGACCTATGACAACATTCTTCGCGTTTCGGACGACCCCGACGTCAACGACGTTATGAAGTATCTGCGCCAGCGCGAGATAGTCCACTATCAGCGCTTCGGTGAGATGCTCGACCATGTGCAGAACAAGGCGTGCGAGCGCAAGCCGATGTTTCAGGGCGTTACGCTCTGATTTTTAAGCAAAAAACGCCAAAAGAAGCCTCTTTTGGCGTTTTTTGTCGGCTTTCGGATAAACCGGAAAGTGCCGTTCTTTGAAGGGGTGAAATTTCGCTGAAATTCGGAAAAATTTATGTTGAAATTTGATTTTTTATATTGTATAATGTAATTGGTGGTTTTTAGGCAAAGATATGTTCGGAGGACAGCGATGGATATTTTCTTTTCAATAGTTAAAATGTTCGGCGGACTCGGTATGTTCCTTTACGGAATGAATGCTATGAGCAGCGGACTTGAGCGTGTCGCCGGTAATAAAATGAAAATGATTATCGAAAAGGTGACCGGAAACATATTCAAATCGGTCATTTTAGGTATAATCGTGGCGGCTCTCACGCAGTCCAGCTCCGCGACCACGGTTATGGTCGTCGGCTTTGTAAATGCGGGAGTTATGTCGCTTCCGCAGGCGGCGGGCGTTATAATGGGTGCGAATATAGGAACGACGATTACCGCGTGGATTTTAAGCCTCAGCTCGATAGAGGGCGGGGTGTGGTATCTTGATATCATAAAACCGGACAACCTTGCGCCGATCGCGCTTTTTGTCGGCTCATTCCTTATGCTTATGGGCGGCAAGGAAAGCCGAAGAGCCAACTTCGGAGGCATCGTGGTGGGCTTTGGTATTATATTTATCGGTATGAAATATATGCAGGAGTCCATCGGAGAAAATCCGATATTTATGAAAATGTTTTCGGCAGACGTAAATCCGCTGGCAGGCGTTGGTATAGGTGCGGGAGTGACCGCAATAATTCAGTCGAGCGCGGCGTCGGTCGGTATGCTTCAGGCGGTCGCGAATATGGGTATTCTGACTTTTTCAACCGCCTTCCCGATTATTATGGGTCAAAACATCGGTACCTGCGTCACCGCTATGCTGTCGAGTATCGGTGCGAGCAAAAACGCAAAGCGAGCCGCTATGATTCACTTGTATTTTAACGTGATAGGCACTGTGGTGTTTATGCTCGCCATATACCTGCTGAAATATACGATAGGGCTTAGCTTCTGGGACGAAACGGTCTCGGCGGCGAACATTTCGACCTTCCACTCCATATTCAATGTAACAAACACGTTGATTATGCTTCCGTTCACGGGTGCGCTGGTAAAGCTCGCGAACTTCTCAATCAGCGACAAGGAGTCGGACCGCAGAAGTCCCGCCTCGCTTATTGACGACCGCTTCCTTTCAACGCCGTCGGTCGCTATTCTTCAAACCAAAAAGGCAATGATAGGAATGGCGAAAATCGCGCTGGAGAACGTGACGCTCTGCCGCGATATGATTAAGAATAAGAACTTTAAGCTGAAGGATAAATTAAAAGAAAACGAAGCGATGCTTGACGACTTGGAAATAGAGCTTTCCAACTATCTGACCAACCTTTCGGACAGAACTCTCAGTATGCAGGAGAGTCAGGAGGTGGCGGGATACTTCCATATGGTCAACGACATCGAGAGAATAGGCGACTACTGCGAGAATATTATGCAGAGTGCGCTGGAGATGCGTTCGGGAGGATTTTCGTTCACCGACGACGGAAACCGCGAGCTCGGCGTTTTGTTCAAATCGGTCGAAAACATAACGCGGCTTACAATAGAAGCGTTTGAAAGAGACGACGTGCGCCTCGCAAAGAAAATTGAGCCTCTCGAGGAGGTTATCGACGAGCTTAAAGAAAAGCTCGGCAACAACCATATGGAGCGTTTGAAAAAGAGGGAGTGCAACGTCGAAATCGGCACCATATATATGGAAATTCTCAGCAACCTCGAAAGAATTGCAGACCACTGCTCCAATATGGGAGTGGCGATGGTTAAGCAGAATTACACGGTAAACGACTTTAATACGCACATATACTTAAACACCGTACATAAGGATATGCCCGAGCATTACAAAGAGGATTACGAGAGCTTCAAAGAAGAATATCTTATGAAATTAAACGCTTAAAATTTAAAAGATTAAAAAACGGCATATATCAAAAGATATATGCCGTTTTTCTATGCTTTAAGTTCAGATTAGCGGAGCTATGTCGGTGTTTTCGCCGGTTATGGCAACCACCGCGCCCTGTGACGCCTCAGGCGCGTCGGGGTGGGCGATAAGCCACTTGTTGCGCGCGAACAGGCGCTTGTCCTCGTCGCACTTGGGCGTGATACTCGGCTTGTCGTAGTTTGTGCCTTTGGGAAGCACTATCACAACGCGGAACGCCGCGCCGTTTTTCGCACTGCAGGGCGCATAGTGAAGCGTGGTGGCGTACAGCTCGACCGCGCATCCGGCGGGGCATAAAAACGCCTCGAGCTTTCCGCTGTCATATGACCGGCCTGCCGCGTCCTGCTGTCTGCCGAGCAAAAGCACAACGTCGTCAGCCGCAATATCAATTTCGCTGTCGCGGTGATATTCGAGGCAGTTCAGCTTGGTGTTCGTGCCGTTGCAGTAGCCTATCTGAACGGGCATACCGCCGTAAATGTTGTCGGACAGTTCGCTCATTATCGGGAGTTTTTCCAGATTTTCGTCCGACGGAACATAGATTACGCTCTGCGGCGCGTCGGTCGTGCCGCGGAGCACGTCCAAAAGCTCCGAAAAGTCGTAGCCTTCAATAACTCTGCCGTACTGCGCAAACGACGCATCCTTTACCGATTGTATTTTCAAACTCATTTCAAACCCTCCAAACCAAATTTTGTAATTTTATTCTACCATAAGAAAAATAATATTTCAACAAAATTAAATAAATATCCGCTTTTCATTTTTTAACCGACAAAAATCCGCGGATTTTTGTCGGTTAATTTTTGTTCTGTTTTTTTGTAGGGTGCGGCGCCCTCGATGCACCGCTTGATAAATAAACATTTCCGCAAGTGTAAAAACGGAGGATTGCGGCTAAATCATAGACGTATTTTGTAAAAGAAAAATGTGGACATATGAGAAAAAGTGTGGTAGCAATCGGAGCTGTGCATTTTTCGGTGTGTGGTTTCGATTGAAACCACACGCTTTTTTTATTTGGAATTTATGTCAAAAGGGGAGGTTGTAATAAGATATCCGAATAAAAATCAGACAAAAAATATCGGAGGTATTGAAATGAAACAAACAACAAAAGAAAGATTAAAGGGTATGGTTATCGGGCTTATTATCGGCTCGCTGACGGTCGGAGGCGGAGTATTTGCAAAAAACGCCACCGAAATGATTGAAGTTGAGTACAGCAACATCAAGGTTTACAAGGACAACGTTTTGTGCGAATTAAAGGACGCAAACGGCAGCGTTATTGAGCCGTTTATCTACAACGGCACAACTTATATGCCCGTGCGTGGCACGGCAAACCTCGCCGATATGCAGGTGACATGGGACGGTCTGACCCAGAGTGTATATCTGTGGGATAATATGGTGCCTGAAGGAACGGTTTTCCTCGAAGAATGTCCGCCGTATGATATGCATAGTTGCAGTACATATTTGTCGTCTAAAGGAAAGAGTTTTAGCATGGCGGGAGAAAAGTATAGCAACGGAATAACTACCAGTTATAATGGTTCTGCTTTATTCAATCTAAACAGCAAATATTCCACGCTGGAGTGTACCATAGGACATACAGACTCTGAACAGAGAGAGGGAAAGTCGGTCTCTTTCGTTGTGGACGGAAGAACCATAGAAGAAATAGAGCTTGAGCCGGAATGTCTGCCCAAAAAGGTTTCAATTCCTGTAAGCTACGGATTACAGCTTAAAATTGTATTGAGCGGTAATGGCATAGGAATAGGCAACATGATTATACACTAAGCAAGGGAATTTGAAAACGGGCGAACGCGGTTTACCCGTTTTTTCATGTGCGGGCGGGGTTATGTACTTTTCTTAATGTTAAGAAAAGTACCAAAAGAAACATTTAGGGCGTTGCCCCTAAAAACTCCGCCGCGCATAAGACTGATGTCTAAAATGCGCGGCAAAAACCCAGATGCGGTAAGGTTGAAGCCTTACTTTACTGCTTCTGTTTAAGTTTTTGCGTGAGTATATCCACGGGCGGGCGAACACGGTTCGCCCCTACGTCGTCACAACACACCGAAAAAAATAAAAAAACGCGCCGTAGGCGCGCAATCTCGCAAAAAGCGACTTGCGCTTTTTGCGAAAAGTACCCAACGGGGCACAATTCACACTAAATTCGCAAGCATATAGTGCTTGCTCATTAAGTGTTCATTCGAAGGAGTAGCAAAGCGGGCGATTGATTTTTTGTGCAACAAAAAATCGGAGCAAGCGATGCTTACTCCGACGTGGCAGGGGCAGTAGGACTTGAACCCACGGCACGCGGTTTTGGAGACCGCTGCTCTACCAACTGAGCTATACCCCTATATTAAAACAACGAAATAATTATAACACATTATACAGCACTTTGTCAATCATTTTTTTAATACCCTGAAAGCGGTATGCTTTCAGGGTATTATTTTTCTTATTCCGATTTTTCGGCGGGGGCGTTCCCTTTATTTTTACGCTTTTTGTTTCTCGGTCTGCGTTTTTTCTTTTTTGCAGGTTCGGAATTTGCCTCGCCGTTTTCGGTCTGTGCCTCTCGTGCAGGCTTTGGCGCTTCGGCTTTTTTTGCGTCCGCGTTCTCGTTATTTGCATTATCGGGATGCGCGGGCTTTTCCGCGCCGCTTTCCGCCGCCGCGTTTTTATGAGCCGCCGATCCGTCGAGAACGGAGATGTCCTTTACGTCGTAGTAGTCGAAGCCGCCGTCCGCGTCAAAGCGCACCTTGACCTTGCCGTTTAAAACCTCGGTATATACCACGGTTCCGCTGCCGCTCGGCGTCATAACAGCCGCTCCGACAGACGGCATAATTTTGAGCATCTCGTCGTAGCACACCTGCTCGTACTGCAAACAGCACATAAGTCTGCCGCAGTTGCCCGAAATTTTCATCGGGTTAGGCGACAAGCCCTGTTCCTTTGCCATTTTTATCGAGACGGGATGAAATGTGTCCAAAAATGTGCTGCAGCAGAGAGTTCTGCCGCAAATTCCGACCGCTCCGAGCATTTTGGCTTCGTCGCGCACGCCGATTTGACGCAGTTCTATCCTTGTTTTGAAGATGCCCGCCAGCGATTTTACAAGCTCTCTGAAATCAACTCGACCGTCGGCGGTGAAATAAAACGAAAGACGGTTGCCGCCGAAAGAAAATTCCGCGTCCACCAGCTTCATTTCAAGCCCGTGCTGTTTTATAAGCTCATTTGCAATCTTTATAGCCTCTTTTTCGTTGATACGGTTCTGCGCGTCAATCTCCAAGTCCGCTTTTGTGGCAATTCGGTTCACGGGTCTGAGAGGCTGGACTATTTCGCTGTCGTCCACCATTTTATTGGCTATGCAGACCCGCCCTATTTCGCTTCCGTAAGAGGAGTCCACTATTACCGTGTCGCCCACCTTGGCTTGTATGCCGTTGGGGGCAAAATAATAAATTTTACCCGTGTTTTTATATCTTATTCCTATAATCTCTGTCATGTGTTCTTTCCCACCATTCCATTACCATACAGTGTACGGTCATATTGTAGTTTACCTTTTGGTCTGCAAAGCGTCGGTATTTGTCGAATATTTCTATAAATTCGGTTGAAATTTGAGGCGTTATTTTTCCGCATATGTCGGTCAGAAGCTCGGCACAGTCGGCGTTTGCCGCCTCCGACGCCGCTTTGCCGTGGCAAATCAGCATTATATCGCGCAGGAGAGCCTCGGTTATTTCAAAAACCCTGTCGGAACGGCTTTTCGTCCCCTTCAGGTATTTTGAGAAGTCGTACATAGCGACGCTCCCGCGCTCGCTGACGAGCCGCAGAAAGTAATTCGCCAAATCGTCACGCGTCTTTAAAAAGTCCCCGTCTCCGAAAAGCTCCGCCGCACGCCCTATGCTCCCGCCGCTCATTCGCGCAAAAAGCGCGGCGCGCTTTGGGTCTGCGCCGAATTTCTTTTGCAAACATTCCGCCGTATCGCTTGCGGAAATCGGCGGAAAACTGAGCTTTACGACCCTTGACATAACCGTCGGAAGGAGCGAGCCCGAGTTTTCGCAAAGCAAAATCAGAACGCAGTATGCGGGCGGTTCCTCGAGAATTTTTAAAAGGCTGTTTTGAGCCTGCTCGGTCATTGTGTCGGCGTTTGGTATTATATAGATTTTTCTGTCCGCCGTATAAGGCTTCAGATAAATCTCTTTTTTCATTGCGCGGATTGTCTCCGCCGCGAGGATATTGGTCTTTTTTTCAACGCCGTAGAGTGAATTTTCGACCACCCTTACGTCGGGATGACTTCCCGCGTCGCACATAACACAACCGTGGCACACTCCGCAGCTTTCGCCGCCGCTCGGGTGCTCGCACACCAGCGCGGAAGCAAATGCCCGCGCGACGGTCATCTTGCCGACGCCGCGTATTCCCTCGAACAGATACGCGTGGCTCACGCGCCCGCTCTCGGCGGCGCGGAGCAGACGCTCTTTTACCCGTTCAAGCCCGTAAATATCCGAAAACTTCATTTATAGACCTCACTAAAGTATAGCATACTGAGCATAAAGCCGTCAACAGACAGAATTTACTTCGCTATTTCGCGAAACTGCTCCTTTAAGCCGCTGTAAATATTTTGGTAAACGGGATAGTATTTGTCGTAAACCTTTGAATTTTCGGCAATAGGCGCCATTGACGAAACTACCTTTATTGTCGCGTCACAGCCCTCGGGAACGCTCTTGTAAATTCCCGCGCCGACTCCGGCGAGAATTGCAACGCCGAGCGCGCCGCCCTCGGAGGAGTTTATGGTGTTTATATTGCATCCGAACATATCCGCCTGCATCTGACGCCACAGCTTGCTCTTGCCGCCGCCGCCCGACGCGCGAACCTCGGTTGTGTCAATTCCCATTTCGCGGACGATTTCCATACAGTCGCGCAGACTGTACGCAACGCCCTCCATAACGGCGCGGAGCATATCATATTTGCCGTGAGCCGCCGAAAGTCCGAAGAATACGCCGCGTGCGTTTGCGTCAAGGTGAGGAGTTCTCTCGCCCATAAGATAGGGGAGATAGATAAGACCCTCGCAGCCAGCGGGTATACGCTCAGCCTGCTTATCCATAATATAATAGGGGTCAACGCCCATACCCTCAGCCGTTCTCATTTCCTCAAGGCAGAAGTTGTCCCTGAACCATTTGAGCGACAGTCCCGCGCCTTGAGTAACGCCCATAACGTGCCATTTGTCGGGTACGGCGTGACAGAAGGTATGTACTCTTCCGCGCTTGTCTATCTGCACGTTGTCCATATGCGCGAAAACCACGCCTGACGTACCTATCGTGGACGAAACCACGCCTGTTTTAACAATTCCGTTTCCGACCGCGCACGCCGCCTGGTCGCCCGCGCCGCCGACTACGATAGTGCCTGCGGCAAGACCCGTCTTTTCAGCGGCGGCGGAGGTTACCTCGCCGGTTACCTCGCACGATTCGTACATCTTTGCGAGCAGGAACTTATCTATGTCGAGTTTTTCAAGAACCTCGTCGGACCAGGTTCTGTTCTTTATGTCCATGAGCTGCATACCGCTGCCGTCCGAAACTTCGGTAGCGAACTCTCCGGTCAGCTTATATCTTATATAATCCTTCGGTAGAAGAATTTTTGCCGCTTTTGCGTATATTTCGGGCTCGTTGTTTCTGACCCAGAGTATTTTTGACGCGGTAAAACCGGTGAGCGCGGGGTTTGACGTTATCTCGATAATTCGCTCCGCACCTATTCGCTCGGTCATTTCCTCACATTCGTGCTCGGTTCTCTGGTCGCACCAGATTATCGACTTGCGAAGCGGCTTGCCGTCCGCGTCAAGCAGCACGAGACCGTGCATCTGTCCCGAAAGACCTACGCCCTTGATGTCCTTCGGATTTACGCCCGACTTGTCTATGACAGCGCGGATACCCGAAGCAGACGCTTCCCACCAGTCGTCGGGGTCCTGCTCAGCCCAGCCTACGCGCGGCTGATAGAGCGGGTACTCAAAGGTCGCGCTCGCGATTGAATTTCCCTCAATGTCGAAAAGTACGGTTTTGGTACCGCTTGTGCCTATATCAACTCCGATAAGATAGCTCATAAAAAGACCTCCTAAATTAACTAAAATTCACTAATTCACTTCGGCTTAAACAGCTCCGATTTGATTTATTTTATCATATAAAAATCTTATTTTCAACTGCGAATGTTATTTTTATTCAAATTATTTTTGCTTTTCGCATACAACACCCCGCCGGGAATAAATTTTTCGATAATTGCACCTTACGCCGGCGGGCATCTTAGTTTGGGTATATGGCAAATATTTATGTTTGCAAAATGCAAAGTAATGTGATATACTCTTTTTGAGATGTATCCGAATTTAAGGAGAGGGTAGCGTATGCAGTTTGAGAGAATAAACGACAACAAGATAAAAGTGATTTTTCTCCGCGAGGACATACGTCAGTGGAATGTTAACATTAAAAATCTCGCCGAAAACACTCAGGAAATGCAAAATATGGTCTGGTCGGTGCTTCGCCTTGCCGAAAAGGAGATAGGCTTCTCAATAAACGGCGCACAGCTCCAAGTTGAGGCTGTGCCGAAAAGCGAGGATGAATTTATTATAATAATAACGAGGCTTCCTGCCGCTACCTCCCGAAATCATATACGCGGGGCGCGCGTAGTACCTCCCGAGACGGTCGTGAAAAAGAGACCCAAGGGCGGCGCGCCGATATACATATTCAGATTTTTGGGATTTGATGACGCCGTAAAAGGCGCGAAGGCAATCGCGGGCAGCTTTGCGGGCAGAAGCGCGCTGTATAAGTATGAGGAAAAATTTTACATAACCATTATTCCTTTTAACAAAGACGCCTTTTTCGAGTTGGGCAACATTATGTCCGAATACTCCGAAAAAATGGCAATATCCTCTCTTATCGAGGGCAGATTGCGGGAGTACGGAAAGCAGATGATTGAAAGCGGAGCGGTGGAAATACTCGCTCAGGAATTTTAGATTTACCGTGATTTATGACGGTTTAAGGTAATTATTGGATAAAAATACTTGACAAACAGGGCGGTTTATTATATACTTATGTAGTATTTATATATACTGCATAAGTTTCTGTGTGCTGTGAGGAGGTAAGCTGTGAGGATAATTTCAGGCTCAAGGCGCGGAAAAAAGCTGTTGCCGCCCGTCGGAGACGGCACTCGTCCGACGACCGACAGGGTAAAGGAGTCTGTTTTCAATATTATCCAAAGCTATCTTCCGTCCGAGCGGGTGCTTGACCTCTTTGCGGGGAGCGGCGCGCTTGGGATAGAGGCGCTCAGCCGAGGCAGTTCGCACGCGGTGTTTATCGACAACTCGCGCGATGCGCTCTCGGTTTGCCGTCGGAATATAGAAAATTCACGGTTTGAAGAAAAGTCGTCGGTTATCCAAGCCGACGCGCTCGGATACCTGGAAAAATGCACCGAATACTTTGACATAATTTTTCTTGACCCGCCGTACAACAAGGGTCTTTTGACGCGTGCTGCGGCTTTGATTGAAAATCGCGGACTGCTCGCGGAGGGCGGAATTATGGTTTGCGAGACCGAGGTCGGCGGCGAGGAGCCGTCGGTTGAAAAAACCGAGCTTATCCGCTCGGCCTCATACGGAAAAACGAGTATTTTGATTTATCGCAGGTGAATTTTATGACTGGAATTGCGGTTTATCCGGGCAGCTTTGACCCGTGTACAAACGGACATCTGGACGTTATCCGCCGCGCGAGCCGTATTTTCGACAAGGTGGTCGTGGCGGTGCTTGCAAACAGCGGCAAAACGCCGTTGTTCTCCTCGGAGGAACGCGCGGATATGCTCCGCAGCGTGACGTGGGAGTTTGAAAATGTTGAGGTGGAGTGCTTCTCGGGACTGCTGGTAGACTTTACCGACAAGGTAAAGGCGGACGTCATAATAAAAGGGCTTCGCGCCGTTTCGGACTTTGAATACGAATTTCAGATGGCGCTTATAAACCGCAACCTTAAAAACTCGCTTGAAACGCTGTTTCTTCCAACGAGCAAGGAATATATGTTTTTAAGTTCGAGCGTAGTTAAAGAAATTGCCGGATACAACGGCAATCTCGACGGACTTGTTCCTGCCGCGCTTATACCTGTTATAAAGGCGCGTTTTGGATATTAAATTAAATTTTGTAAATTATGGCAAGAGTTTCCAATAATAAGGAGGTACAATAAATGGACGCGTTAGCATTGATTGACGAGTTGGAGGATTTGGTCGACAAGGGGGTTCCCGTGCCGCTCTCCGGCAAATCTCTTATGAATAAGGACGAGCTTATGGAGCTTATTTCCGAAATCCGCAATTCTCTTCCCGATGATTTAAAGCAGGCGAAGTGGATAAAGGAAGAGCGCCAGAGAATACTCGACGAGGCTGAAGAAGAAGCGAACAAAATCATAAAATCAGCCGAGGATCAGCTCGTTGCCATGATTTCGGAGCATGAAATAACCAAAAAGGCTATCGAACATTCAAACGATATTCTCGATAAGGCTCGCGAGGGTGCGAGAAATATTCAAACGTCGTCATATCAGTATGCCGACAATCTGCTGGAGAACGTAGAGCGAGTTATATCGAGCAGTATGCGTGATTTGGAACAGTGTATGGCTCTTGTTCGCGACAACAGGAGTGAGCTTAGATAATCCGATTAAGTTAACAAAAAAATACAGCTTCGTACCCGAAGCTGTATTTTTTTTGACCCGATGCGCGCAAAAAAGCTCTTTCCGAATTTCAAATCGGAAAGAGCTTTGGTTGCTGAAATATTATTATTTCGCGTCCAGACCGTAACGCTTTCTGAACTTATCAACACGGCCGCCCGTGTCAACGAGCTTCTGCTTTCCGGTATAGAAAGGATGACACTTGGAACAAATTTCTATACTTATGTTCTCTTTTGTGGAGCCTGTCTCGATAACGTTTCCGCAGGCGCACTTAATCGTAGTCTGTTTATAATTCGGATGAATTCCTTCTTTCATATGTTTCACCTCTTTCATACTCTCAAAAAACTTGCTCATATATTGTAGCACATAGTTTTGATAAATGCAACACCTAATTTTCAATTTTTCAATTTTTTATTATTTTTTTGATTATTATACATTATTTTTGTTGCATTTTTCACAAAACAGTGTTAATATTAAAGCATAATTTATTCAAAATTCTTAAAAAAGGCGGGGCTTTCTATGATTAACTTTACAAACAATAACACCGAATTTGATTTGATTGGTATGGGCGAGGTTATGCTTCGTCTTTCGCCGGAGGGAAAGGAGAAGATTTCCCAAAGCGAAACCTTTGATAAAAACGCGGGCGGCAGCGAGCTTAACGTGGTTTCGGGCGCGGCTATTTTGGGCATTCGCTCGGCGATAGTCACAAAGCTGCCCGAAAGCAAAATCGGTCACTTTATCCGCAACAAAATAAGATACGGAAACGTCAGCGACGACTACATAATTTATGATACGTCGCCCGACCGCAGGCTCGGAATTTACTATTACGAGAGCGGCGTGTATCCGAGAAAGTCCTCGGTTATCTACGACCGAAACCGCTCCTCGATGTACACCCTCTCACTCGACGAGATCGACCCCGAAATATATTCAAAGACCAAGATATTCCACATCAGCAGTATCACTCTCGCACTGAGCGATTTACTCCGCGAAACGGCTGTTGAGATGATTAAGAAATTTAAAGCAAACGGCGCAAAAATCTCGTTTGACGTCAACTACCGCGCGACGCTCTGGGACGAGGATACCGCGCGCGAGGTTATAGAGAGTATCTTCCCGTATGTGGACTTTTTGTTTGTGTCTGAGGAGACGTCAAGGCGTATGCTCCGCCGCACGGGAACTCTGGACGAGATTATGAAGGGCTATGCCGACGATTACGGCTGCGAAATGGTAGCTACCACAATGCGCGAGGTCATAAGCCCCACAAGGCATAACTTCGGTTCGCGAATATATTACAACGGAAAGTTTTACACCGAGCCGCCCTACGAAAACATTGAGGTTGTCGACAGAATAGGAAGCGGAGACGCGTATCTCGCGGGAGTGCTTTACGGAATTGTCAAGACGGGCGACATCACACGCGCGCTCGAAATAGGCAACGCGATGTCCGCGGTAAAAAATACTGTCAGCGGAGATATGTCCGCAAGCTCGATAGAGGAGATTGAAAGCGTAATAAAGTCGCATAAATCCACGGGCAGACAGGACGAAATGAACAGATAACGGACTAAGTTTAACAATAAAGGAGATGCTAAAGTTGATTTTATCATCCAAACTCAAAAAGTGCATAAGCCTGGTTGCGGTGCTGTGCCTTATGCTGACGGTCATAGCCGTGCCCGCCCACGCCGAGCCCGAAAAGCTCGCCGCGTTTCCGGGCGCCGAGGGCGGCGGTATGTGGACTACCGGCGCACGCGGAGGCGACAATATCGAGGTCTATCACGTTTACAAGCTGACCGACGACGGCTCAAAGGGTACGTTTCGCGACGCTGTTTCGGAGTCGAACCGAATTGTGGTGTTTGACGTTGCGGGCAACATTGAGCTTTCCGACACGCTCACCATTAAGGGCAGTAACTTGACAATACTCGGTCAGACCGCGCCCGGCGACGGCGTGTGCGTTAAAAATTGCAACACCGACATATCCGGAAATAACGTTATCCTGCGTTATATGAGATTTAGAATGGGCGACGAAAAGACAATGGAAGAGGACACAATCGGCAGCCGCGGCAGGCACAATATAATTGTTGACCACTGCTCGTTCAGCTGGAGTGTTGACGAGTGCGCTTCGTTCTATGAAGTTACCGACTTCACTATGCAGTGGTGCATAATAGCCGAGAGTCTCAAGCACTCGGTTCACGCCAAAGAAGCCCACGGCTATGCGGGAATTTGGGGCGGCACAAACGCGAGCTTCCACCACAATCTTATCGCGCATCACGACAGCCGAAATCCGAGAATTGCAGAAGGTCCGTTTGTGGGTCAAAGCGATTATAATATGAGCGAGCAGACAAGCCTGACCGACCTCAGAAATAATGTTATCTATAACTGGGGCGGCAACTCCGCATACGGCGGACAGGGCGCGGCGGCGGCGAATATTATCAACTGCTACTACAAACCCGGTCCTTCAACTTCCAGTGGCGTAAGGAGCAGAATTTTCCAGACCACTTCCACAGGTAACGATATTACTTCCCCGTGGAGTACCGATATATATGTTGACGGTAACTATATGACCGGAAACGCCAATGTCACGGCAGATAACTCCAAGGGCGTTAACGAGGACAGCTCCGCATCCAAAAAATACATTTGGACCAAGAATAACATAACGGACGAGGCGAAGGCGGTTCACTTCAAGTATGAAAACGACTATCCCGTTACAACGCAGAGCGCTGAGGAAGCCTATACGCTGGTATTGGAGAGCGCGGGTGACAGCATCGTTCGCGATTCCGCAGACCAGAGAGTTATAGACGACACCAAGAACGGTACGGGCAAAAAAATAGTTAAAGAGTATGTGGATGAAAAAGGCAAGAAACAAACCGACACCACTTACGGCATAATCAGCACTCCGTCCGATGTGGGCGGATACCCGACGCTCAGCGGAACAAAGTCCAAGGACAGCGACAACGACGGTATTCCCAATGAGTGGGAGGATAAAAACGGGCTTAATAAGCAGGACGCGACCGACGGCGTTAAGCTCGCTCCGAGCGGCTATACTTACGTTGAGGAATATGCGAACGCATTGGCTGACAAAACCTATGTAAGAGATACCGCATATGACCCCGATGTACCCGACTACGTTCCGAGCGAGGAGGACGACCCCAACCCGACTCCGACCCCCGATTACGATTTTGAGCTTGTGGACGAGTGGAAGGCAAAGAGCGGAGACGAGAAGAAGTCCGCGGGTACCGAGTTTATGCCCGGTCTTGTTGGAATGACACAGCTTGAAAGAGCAATGACCGACGAAAAGGAGTATTCGGACGGCTTTAAGCATAACTTCGCGATAACCTGTAAAGACACAAACGGCGGCTGGGAAAATGGCAAGGCGACGGGCTGCGCTATGAAGTACACTGCTAAAGAGGACGGCCGCTTTACGATATACGCTTACGGAGTAACACCTAAATCCCCGGATAAACCTCCTGCCGTATTTTATGCCGTAAAAGAAGGTATTTCAGATCCTTCGACAGAAAATCTCTATTCGGATATAATTGATGAATCGGGAAAGAAAGAATTATGTGTGATTGATGTTGAAGCCGGAATGAGCTATTACTTTTATGTAAGCGGCGGCTCAAAAACAAGATTTATGGGTGCGAAATTTGAAAAAATTATTCAGCCCTATGAAATAACCGGTCTTACGCGCGCCGACGGCACGGTCACCGCGACAGTAAAGTGCAACAAAGCCGTTGAAAACGCCAAGCTGCTTCTGATAGGCTACACTTCGGGCGGCAAGCTGGAGGACGCGAAGGTGGTAGACATCGCCTCTCCGAGCGCGGCTCTGAGCGGCGACAAGGTTAAGGCGTTTGTGTGGAACATCAAAACTCTCGTTCCACTCGCCGAGCCTTACGAAATGCAATAAGCGATAAAAAACAAACTGCGCAGTCCAAAGGACTGCGCAGTTTGTTATATTTTAAATTTTTTATCCGAAGCATTTTTCTTCGACGTAGGCTTTGAGCGCGTGCAAGTCGAGCTTTCTGCCGAGATAAATCTCGTCCGCAATAAGAGCCTGATATATCAGCATACCGAAGCCGTTTATCGTGTTTCTGCCGAGTTCCTCGGCGCGCTTTAAAAATGCCGTTTTCCTCGGACTGTAAATCAAATCCGAAACCAGCGCGTCCTTCGGAAGCTCCGCGAGGAAGTCAAGATTTTCAAAGTTGTGCGCCACTCCCGTCATTCCGAGCGGGGTCGCATTTACCAAAACGTCCGCCTCCCGCGCGCAGGCGCGCATATTTTCGTCAGAAAGCACATCTGCTCTGCAACTGCACCCCTCGGCGCACTTTATGACCTGCTCCGCCTTTTCGAGAGTCCTGTTGAGTACGGTGATACTGACCGCGCCCTCTCGCGCCGCCTTGGAAACTATCGTACCCGAAACGCCGCCCGCGCCGAGTATCACGACCCGTTTGCCGCGCATCGAATAGCCCGCCTCGGCAAGAGCCTCTTTGTAGCCGTCCGCGTCGGTGCTGTAACCCGACAGCCGTCCGTTTTCATATTTGACCGTGTTTACCGAGTTATAGACCTTTGCCTCCGAGTCGATTTCATCGAGAAACGGTATTATATCGGTCTTGTGCGGCATAGTGAGGTTAAAACCCGTTATGTTTTCACGCCTGACGCGCTCTAAAAACTGTGCCAAGTCGCCTTTTTTAACCTGTACTCTGTAATACTCGTAGTCTATGCCGAGATACTCCATAACCGCGGAGTGAATTACGGGAGAAAGGCTGTGCTCAACGGGGTCGCCGATGATTGCAAGTTTAATCATCCCTGTCCTCCTTTGAAAGCTCTCCGATAAGATATTCCATAGCGAGCGTATAGCCTCTGAAGCCCAAGCCGCAAATCTGACCGACGCAGGCGGGAGCGGTTATGGACTTATGGCGGAACTCGTCGCGCTTATGAATATTGCTTATATGAACCTCCACCGTCGGAAGCTGAGCCGCGAGAAGCGCGTCGTAAATCGCGTAGCTGTAATGCGTATATGCTCCGGGATTTATAACGATAGCGTCAAAGCCTGCTGCCGCACGCTGGATATAGTCGATTATCTCTCCCTCGCTGTTGCTCTGGAGGACGGTCGTCTCAATACCGTTTTCGGACGCGTAATCCTCGATATACTTTTTCAAATCTTCATATGAATTTACGCCGTATATGTTCGGCTCGCGAACTCCGAGCATATTTATGTTGGGTCCGTTAATTACCGCAATTTTCATATTTTTCTACCTCCCTTATAAGTCTTGAAAGTGTTATGTTAAAGTTTTTGTCGTTTCTGACCTCCAAGTCGGCGTACTTTTTGTAAAGCCCGATACGCTCGTCGTACAGCTTTTGAAGCCGCGCTTTTCCGTCCTTTAAAAGCGGACGCTTTGAGGTATCGACATCCCGCATTATATGTTCGAGCGGTCTGTTGAGAAACACGACCGCGCCCGATTTCCTGGCGATTTCGATATTTTCTCGATTTTTTACCACGCCGCCGCCCGTCGAGATGACCGCGCCGTCCTTTTCGCAAAGTGCACGCATGGTTTCGGTCTCGCGGCGGCGAAATTCATCCTCGCCGTACTTTTCAAATATCTCGGGTATTGTTTCGCCGTATATCTTTTCAAGCTCCGCGTCGGCGTCGTAGAAGCTCCGTCCGAGCTTGGACGCGAGCCGTCTGCCGAACACGCTCTTTCCGCAGCCGGGCATACCGATAAGGATTATATTCACTTATGCTCACCCGCCCTGTAATTTCCGAGAATACGGAACTCGCTCGCCTGACCTATCACGTTTTCGGTAATTCGGCGCACGTTTTCGTCCGCCAGATTGCCCGTGTAGTCAACAAAAAATCTGTACTCAAAGTTATGGTCGCGCACGGGACGCGACTCTATGCGCGTCAGGTTAAGCCCTCCGTGTGCAAATGTGGCGAGAGCTCTGTGCAGCATACCCGCCTCGTGGGGCAGGGTAAACGCCGCGCTTATCTTGTCCGCGTCCTTTTCGCATATGGCGTGGTTTGCAATTATCAGGAAACGCGTGGTGTTCTTCGAGCTGTAATTTATGTTCTCGGCGAGAACGTCCAGCCCGTAAAGCTCCGCGTTTCGGCGGCTTGCTATCGCCGCCTTTGAAATATCGCCGCTCTTTGCGACCATCTCGGCTGCCGCCGCGGTGTTGTAGTAAATCTCACGCTTTATATTCGGGTAACGCTTTAAATATTCGCTGCTCTGTAAAAAGCCCTGCTCGTGAGAATAGATAGTCTTTATGTCGTGGATACTCGCGCCTCGGTTGCCGAGCAGACAGTGGTTGACCTCGACATACTGCTCGCCTATTATGTATAAATTGTATTTCGATAAGAGGTCGAGCGTTTCGGAGATACTGCCCGTGCTCGAATTTTCGACCGGAACAACTCCGCAGTCTCCCTCGCCGCTCTCGATTGCGCGTAAGACCTCCTCAAAAGAATGTACGGGTCTGCGGTCGGAGTCCTCGCCGAAGTATTCCGCCGCCGCCTGTTCCGCGTATGCGCCCTCAATTCCGGCGTATATGACGCGCGGATTTTCTTTTCTCTCTCCGAACGTAATCAAGTCGTCCAGCTTCTTTACGGTGTTCATACCGTAGAGCGCGTGCGTCTGCGCGTCGCGGCTTATCGACATAACGCAGGAGAAAAACTCGTAAACGTCGTTTTCTCGGCTTTTGTCGGTGAGCATAGCGAGCTTGTTCTCGAGCACCTCGCGCTCCCGCGCCTCGTCCAAAATCGCCATATTATGCTCCCGCTTGTAGTCCGCGACCTTGGACGTCATATCCATACGTTCGAGGAAAAGCGGCAGTAATTGTCTGTCTATCTCATCTATCCTGTCTCTCAGTTCCTTTAATTCCATTGTAAAACACCTTTCAGCTTATTAAGTCGAGCAGGGCGATCGCCGCTCCGCTCTCAACGACGACGGCAGCTCTCTGCACAATGCAGGGGTCGTGCCGTCCGTGAATTTCTATTTCGGTATTCTCCATTTTTCCGAAGTCCACCGTCCTCTGTTTTTTCGCGATTGACGGCGTGGGCTTCACCGCGACCGAAAACACTATCGGCATACCGTTGCTTATTCCGCCGTTTATTCCGCCGTTGTTGTTGGTATAGGTTTTGACCTTTTCGCCGCTTACATACATCTCGTCGTTCGCCTCGGAGCCGCGCATATCCGCAAGCGAAAATCCGCCGCCGAACTCAATTCCCTTTACGGCGGGTATGGAGAACATCATTGAAGAAACGGCGCTCTCGACCGAGCCGAAAAACGGACTGCCGACTCCCGCGCCGACTCCGACCGCGGCGCACTCTATAATTCCGCCGACCGAGTCGCAGTCGCTCTTTGCCGCCATAATCGCCTCGCGCATTTTTTCTCCGCACTCGTCCGAAATAACGGGGAATTCCTTGCCCGAAACGCTCAAAAGCTGTTCTGCGGTAAGTTCGGCAGTATTCAATTCTTCGTCGCAAATGCCCGCGAGCCTTTTTATATGCGCTCCGACCGTAATCCCTCTGTTTTTAAGCACCAGCTTAGCAACGGCTCCCGCAAACACTAAAGGCGCGGTAATTCTGCCCGAAAAGTGACCGCCGCCGCGAAAGTCGTGCGAGCTGCCGTACTTCATAAAGCCGGTATAGTCGGCGTGCCCGGGGCGCAGTAAATCGCGGTTGTAGTCCCCCGAGCGTGTATTCGTGTTTCTTATTATGCCGCACAGCGGCGTGCCTGTCGTCACTCCGTCCACGCATCCGCTCAGAATTTCGACCTCGTCCGCCTCGCTCCTCGCGGTCGCAAGAGGCGACTTCCCGGGTGCGCGGCGCGCCATTTCCGACCTTATAAAGTCGAAGTCAAGCACCGTCGCGGGCGGTATTCCGTCAATAATACAGCCTATGCCCGCCCCGTGCGACTCTCCGAATATCGAAACTCTGAATTTATTTCCGTAAGTGTTCATAAATGCTTCCCTCTCTTTTGCTTAAAGACGGTCGTACACCTCAAAAAAGTCGGGATACGACTTTTTGACCGCCTCTCTCGCTCCCGTTATGCGTACCTCCCATTCGGCGCGGCACGCGGCAATGGCGAGCGCCATTGCGATACGGTGGTCGTTCCACGACGAGACCGTGTTGCCGCAAAGCACCTGCACGCCGTCTATTCTGAGATAATTGCCGCCCTCGGTAATCTTTGCGCCGAGGTGATTAAGCTCGGTGGCTATTGCCTTCAGCCTGTCGCTCTCCTTCATACGCAGACGGTCGGCGTTTATTATTTTGCTCTCGCCTTCGCAGAACGTAAACAGCACCGCGAGTATAGGCACAAGGTCGGGAATTTCGCGCACGTCTACCGTAATTCCGCGCATTACGCCGCTTCTCACCGCGCGTACTCCGCGCTCCGTCTTTTCGATTTTTCCTCCGACCTGCTTTATTATATCAAGTATCGCCTTGTCGCCCTGAATACTGTCCTCGCGCAGACCGATACATTCAATATCGCATCCGAGCGCACCCGCGACAAGGAAGAACGCCGCCTGAGAATAGTCCGCCTCGACCGTGTAGGTCTGAGGCTTGTACTTTTGACCGCCCTTTATGAAAAAGCGTTTGTAATCCTCGTTTACTACCTCAACGCCGAAGTCGCGCATCACGCTTATTGTCATATCAACATAGCCGCGCGACTGCAAGGGCTTTGTTATTATTATTTCGCTGTCCTCTTTTAAGCAGGACAGTGCGAAAAGCAGACCCGTTATAAACTGCGAGCTTATGTCGCCGGGCATTTCGTAGGTACCCGCTTTAAGCTCGCCGTATGCGGAAATGCTGTCCCATTCCTGCTGATATACGACTCCCTTTTCGTCGAACATATCGAAGTAAGGCTTTTGCGGACGCTGCATAAGTCTGCCGTGTCCTATAAATCTTACCTTTCTGCCCGACAAGAGCGCGATTGGAATTAAAAAGCGCAGGGTTGAGCCGCTCTCGCCGCAGTCAAGCTCCGGATCAAGCTCGTCCATATTCTTAAAAAGCCCCTGTGCGTTTACTTTTAGCGTTCCCTTTTTCTCGTTGTACTCGAAAACCGCGCCGAGCTGCTCAAGACAGCCGCAGGTCGCGACTATATCGTTTGACATCTGAATATTTTTTACCGTGCATTTGCCCCGCGTCAGCGCCGCCGAAATAATCGCGCGGTGCGCCGCAGATTTTGAAGGCGGAACAACAACGCTGCCCTTTAACATTCTTGTTTGTATCTCTACCAATTCCCGCTCCTCCTTTCGCTGTTTGCTATATGCCGCGAACCTCATCCTTTGCAAACTTCTTTATGACCGCCCGACCTATTTTGTCGAGCAAAATGAGGCTTATCATACTTCCGTCGCCCTTTTTGTCAACAGCCATAGCCTGTGTAAGCTCGTCCTTGCCTATTTCGATTTCGGTCGGAAGGTCGTATTTCTTTAAAATATCCGTCATTCTTAAAGCCGTGCCCTGAGGCGTAAGTCCTATCTTTTCGCCGAACTCGCACGCCATTATCATACCCGCGCCCACAGCCTCGCCGTGGGTATATGTTTCGTAGTTGTACTTCTTTTCTATCGCGTGACCGAACGTATGTCCGAAGTTGAGCACCATACGTCCGCCCGTGTCGTGCTCGTCTTCCTCCACAACGCGGCGCTTTATGTCACAGCATTCGTATATTATATCCCCGAGCTTTTCAAACAAATCGTCGTTGTCTTTTACGCCCTCAAGGGTCTCAAACAGTTTTTCGTCCGCAATCGCGCCGTACTTTATGACCTCCGCCATACCGTCCGACAAGACGCGCGGCGACAATGTTTTAAGGCACAGCGGGTCTATTATTACGAGCTTCGGCTGATAAAACGCGCCGACCAGATTTTTGCCCTGCGGGAGATTTACAGCCACCTTGCCGCCCACGCTGCTGTCCACCTGCGCGAGCAGAGTGGTCGGTATTTGCACGAACGGAATACCGCGCAGAAGCGACGCCGCCGCGTAACCTGTCAGGTCGCCCACCACGCCGCCGCCGAGCGCAACTATCAAATCGGTGCGTGTTATGCCGAACTTTAAAAGCTCGTCGTACAAAAAGCCGAGATATTTATGCGATTTGCTCTTTTCGCCCGCGGGAACGGTTATAACCGTCACCTTAAACCCGCTGTTTTTAAGGCTTTCTTCAACCGTCTTTGCATACAGCGGAAATACGTTGGAGTCGGTCACGATCGCGATTTTTTCGCCGCCGAAAACCTCCGAAACAAGTTCGCCGCACCTGTTTAAAAGACCGTTTTCTATATAGATGTTATACTCCCGCGAGGGAATGCTTACTCTCAGGCTTCTCATTTGATTTTGCCCTCCTTAGGCTCTTTTTTGTCCATATACAGCTTGTTGTCCCGCACGCGTGACAAAATCTCGTGTATTCGCTCCGCGTCCTCCGCTTCTATTGCGGCGCGGAGAGTGTTTATGCTCCCCGAAAACCTGTCTATCTCGCTGAGCACGTTTTTGCGGTTGCGGAGAAACAGCTCGGTCCACAAATCGGGATTTATGTTTGCTATTCTCGTGCAGTCGCGGAACGAGCCGGCGGTGTACGCACGGTTCATATTCGGGTTAAAATCGAGGCAGAGCGCCGCCGAAGCGACGTGCATAAGGTCGCTGGTGTACGCGATAACCTCGTCGTGTACCTCGGGGGAGTTTACGGTTATATACTTTGCGCCGATATACTGCGCCATCTCAAAAATCAAATCTACGCTCTCGCGCTTTGAGCTTTCAAGCGGACATATTATATATCCCGTGTTCCAAAAAAGCTCCGCCTCGGAATTTTCAAAGCCGCTGACCTCACGCCCCGCCATAGGGTGCCCGCCGACGAAATCAGTTCCGCTCGGAAGCGCCGCGGCTATGTCCTTTGAAATTTCGGATTTAACGCCGCATATGTCGGTTATGACCGCGCCGCGCTTAAAACGCCCGCCGTTTTCTCGTATAATTGGGACTATCGAGTCGGGATAGACGCAGAGTATGACCAAATCCGCGTCGTCGATTGCATCGCCCGCGTTTTCGTACACTCTGCCGACCGCGCCGCACTCAAGCGCCGCGCGCCGCGTCGCCGGATTTGAGTCGCAGCCGACGATTTCCGCGCCGTGAAAGCCGCGCAGACCCTTTGCCATAGAGCCTCCCATAATACCGAGACCTATGACCGCGATTTTGCCCTCTTTCATTCGCCGTCCTCCTCCGTTAATCCGTCAAATTTCAGGCGGGAGCTTCGGGTTTAAAGAAGCAATATTCCCGCCGAAGCGCACTCCTTAACCATTTCCTCAGGCCATATCGAAGCCTGTACCTCGCCTATGTGCGCTTTATGTAAGAGATACATACAAATACGCGACTGTCCTATTCCGCCGCCTATCGTGTAGGGCAGCTTGCCCTCGATGAGAGCTTTGTGAAAATCGCGGCTCAGTCTGTCCTCGCAGTCAAGCTCGCGGAGCTGCTTTGCGAGCGACTCCTCTGACACGCGTATTCCCATACTCGATACCTCGAACGCAATGTCCAGAAGCGGATTGTAGAAAATAATGTCGCCGTTTAATTCCCAGTCGTCATAGTCGGGCGCACGTCCGTCGTGCCTTACTCCCGAATTTAAAAGTCCGCCTATCTTCATAAGGAAAAACGCGTGATGCTCTCTCGCAAATTCGTTCTCGCGCTCCTTGGGAGAGAGATCGGGGTATTTGTCCTCAAGCTCCTGAGTTGTGATGAACTCTATCTCGTCGGGCAGCCATTGCTCTATATAAGGGAACTTTTCACCGACAAAACACTCAACGCTCTTGAACGCCTTGAAAATCTTTTTAACGGTGTCCTTTAAAAAGTCTGTGTTCCTGTCTTTTTTATCTATCACGCGCTCCCAATCCCACTGGTCAACATAGATGGAGTGGAGATTGTCGGTCACCTCGTCGCGCCTTATGGCGTTCATATCGGTGTAAAGTCCTTCGCCGACCGAAAAACCGTAGGTCTTGAGCGCGTTTCGCTTCCATTTTGCCAGCGAATGAACTATCTGAGCGTTTTTGCCCGTCTCCTTTATATCAAATCCGACGGCGCGCTCAACGCCGTTTAAATCGTCATTAAGTCCCGTTTCGGGAAGTACGAAAAGCGGCGCGCTCACACGTGTCAAATTCAGCGCGCGGGCAAGCTCATCCTCAAAGTGGTCCTTTACATATTTGATTTCCTCCTGAGTTTGTCTGAGAGAAGCAGCCGACTTATATCCGTTCGGCTTTATAACCTCTGCCATTTAAAACACACCCTTTCGCAAAAAATAAATACATTCAGATTTATCTGTTTTATCTGTCTTATTGTAACACATCCTATATATACGTTTCAAGTTTTTTTTGAATAAATTTCCCATTTGACGTGCAAAGTTTGTTACAAATTTATTACAATTGAGTTTTTTTGCTTGTAAACAAATTTTTTATGTTATAATATATTATCGGTGAGATGTTGACTTTCCGTAAATCGGTAAGAAAACATAAAACGGAAAACATAAAATAAAACAGAGAGAATAAGACTTTTGGAGGTTTTGCTGTGAGTGCCAAAGCAAAAAACAGTTATGATAACGAGAGCATTGTGTCCCTCAAAGGGGCGGACAGAGTGCGAAAGCGTCCCGCAGTCATCTTCGGCTCGGACGGCATAGAGGGCTGCCAGCACTCTATGTTTGAAATTCTGTCCAACTCAATAGACGAGGCGCGCGAGGGCTACGGAAATATTATTACCATACGCAGGTATCTTGACAAATCCATAGAGGTCGAGGACAAGGGGCGCGGTATGCCCGTAGAGTACAATCCGTCCGAGGAGCGTTATAACTGGGAGCTCATCTTCTGCGAGCTTTACGCGGGCGGAAAGTATCGCAACAACGACGGCGAAAACTACGAGTTCAGCCTCGGTTTGAACGGTTTGGGCGCGTGCGCAACACAGTACAGCTCGGAATATATGGACGTTACGGTGTGCCGCGACGGAAAAAGGTTTTCACTTCGGTTTGAAAAGGGGGAGAACGTCGGCGGACTTAAATCCGAGAACTTCAAATACCGCCACACCGGCACCAAAATCAAATGGAAGCCGGATATAGACGTGTTCACGGACATTGACATACCGCTTGAATTTTACCAAAGCACAATTAAAAAGCAGGCGGTCGTAAATCAGGGCGTAAAATTCATACTCTGCAACGAAATTGCAAGCGGAAAGTTCGAGAATTTCGAGTATTTCTACGAAAACGGAATAGTGGATTACGCGGGCGAGCTTGCGGGAGAGCGCGGCGTTACCTCGGTTCACTTTGTCGAAACGGAAAGGCGCGGACGCGACCGGGAGGACAAGCCCGAATATAAGGTGAAGATGTCGCTCGCATTTTGCTTCGTGACCGAAAACCCGATTTTGGAGTACTACCACAATTCCAGCTTCCTCGAGCACGGCGGCTCGCCCGACAAGGCGGTAAAAAATGCGTTTGTTTACGCGATAGACAAATATCTCAAGGCAAACGGCAAGTACACGAAAAACGAGTCAAAGATTTTGTTCTCGGACGTTCAGGACAGCCTTGTCCTGGTGAGCAGTTCGTTCTCTACGATAACGAGCTACGAGAACCAGACCAAAAAGGCGATAACAAACAAGTTTATCCAGGAGGCTATGACCGAGTTCCTGCGTGAACAGCTCGATATATATTTTATCGAAAACAAGACCGACGCGGAGAAAATTTCGGAGCGGGTGCTCGTGAACAAGCGAAGCCGCGAAACCGCCGAAAAGACGCGAATTAACGTCAAGAAAAAGCTGGTCGGCTCTATGGACGTCACGAACCGAATAAAAAAATTCGTGGACTGCCGCAGCCGCGACACCTCGAAGCGCGAGGTCTACATCGTGGAGGGCGACTCGGCGCTCGGCTCGTGCAAGCTCGGACGCGACGCGGAATTTCAGGCTATTATCCCGCTTCGCGGAAAGATACTCAACTGTCTGAAATCCGACTATAACAAAATCTTTCAGAGCGAAATCATAACCGACCTTTTAAAGGTCCTGGGCTGCGGAGTGGAGATCACCTCAAAGCACAACAAGGACTTAAACGCGTTCAACCTCGACAATTTGAGGTGGAACAAAATCATAATATGCACCGATGCCGACGTGGACGGCTTTCATATACGCACCCTTGTGCTCACGATGCTGTACCGTCTCACGCCGACCCTTATCGAGAAGGGCTATGTGTATATCGCGGAGTCGCCTCTGTATGAGATAACCTGCCGCGATAAGTCGTACTTTGCCTATGACGAAAAGGAAAAGACGGTGATACTCGAAAAGCTCAAGGACAAAAAGTACACAATTCAGCGAAGCAAGGGTCTCGGTGAGAACCAGCCCGATATGATGTGGGAGACCACGATGAACCCCGAAACAAGGCGGCTCATCAAGGTTACGCCCGACGACGCGGAGCGCACACAGCAGATGTTCGACCTCTTGCTCGGCGACAATCTGAGCGACAGAAAAGAGCATATCGCCGAAAACGGACGGTTTTATCTTGAGCTTACCGATGTAAGCTGATGAGAAATTCAAAGGACGGAGAGAGAAATGGCTAAAAAACCGATAATAAACGAACAGCGTATCACAAAAACGCTCGAAGAAAACTTTATGCCCTATGCTATGAGCATTATAATATCGAGAGCGATACCCGAAATAGACGGCTTTAAACCGTCGCACCGAAAGCTGCTCTATACTATGTATAAAAAAGGGCTGATAAACGGCGCGAGGACAAAATCGGCTAACGTGGTGGGCGAGACGATGAAGCTTAATCCCCACGGCGACGCGGCTATCTACGAAACCATGGTGCGCCTCACCGAGGGCAACGAGTCACTCCTGCTCCCGCTCGTCGACTCAAAGGGCAGCTTCGGCAAGCACTACTCGCGGGATATGGCATACGCGGCGGCGCGTTATACCGAGGTAAAGCTGAGCCCCGTCTGCGCCGAGGTTTTTAAGGACATCGACAAAAACACGGTGGACTTTGTCGACAACTACGACGGGACTATGAAAGAACCGCGCCTTTTGCCGACCTCGTTCCCGAACATACTCGTAAATCCAAATCAGGGAATTGCGGCGGGTATGGCGTCGAATATATGCAGCTTTAACCTGCGCGAAATATGCAACGCGGCAATCGAGCTTATCAAAAATCCCGGCGCGGATATAATCTCGGTTATGCCCGCGCCCGACCTCCCGACCGGCGGAGAGATAATCTACAACGAAGAAGCGATGCGCGAAATTTACCGCACCGGTCGCGGCTCCTTCAAAATACGCTCAAAATATAAATACGATAAAAAACAACATTGTATTGAGATTTACGAGATACCGTATTCCACGACGGTAGAGGCGATAATAGAAAAGATAGCCGAGCTTATCAAGGCGAACAAAATAAAAGAGATTTCGGACGTGCGCGACGAGACCGACAAAAACGGTCTGAAGCTCACGATAGATTTAAAACGAGGCACAGACCCCGATAAGCTGATGGCGCGTCTTTTCAAGCAGACGCCGCTTCAGGACAGCTTCGCGTGTAACTTCAACATACTTATCGAAGGCTCGCCCATGGTGCTTGGTGTGGGCGACATACTGTTTGAGTGGATAAGATTTAGGAGAAGCTGTATAAAACGCGCGGTGAACTATGACATCGAGAAAAAGAGTGAAAAGCTGCATCTTTTGGAGGGACTTGAAAAAATATTGCTCGACATAGACCGCGCAATAAAAATCATACGCGAGACCGAGCAGGAGGATATGGTTATACCCAATCTTATGGACGGCTTTAAAATCGACAAGGTGCAGGCGGAATTTGTCGCCGAGATAAAGCTCCGCAACCTCAATCGCGAGCATATTTTAAAACGCACCGCCGAGATAGAGTCGCTCAATGCCGAGCTTAAACAGCTCCGTGAAACGCTCGAAAGCAAGAAGAAAATCGACGGAGTGATAGTGAAGCAACTCAAATTCGTTGCGTCGAAATATGGCTCCGACCGCAAAACCACCCTTATAAACGAGGACAGCATAGACGACGCGCCCGCCGAGACATTCGTGGACGACTATCAGATAAAGCTGATACGAACCAAGGAAAATTATTTGAAAAAAATATCGCTCGTGTCCCTGCGCTCAAGCGGAGAGCAGAAGCTCAAAGAGGACGACGAGATAGTGCAGGTGGTCGAAACGAGCAATACCGCGGACGTGCTTTTGTTCACGTCGGGCGGAGAGGTCTATAAGCAAAAAGCCCACGACATACCCGACTGCAAGGCGAGCCAACTCGGAGAGTATATGCCGTCTATGCTCGACACGCGCGACAGCATAGTAGGTATGGTCACCACGTTTGATTACAGCGGCTTCGTTATGTTCTGCTTCCAAAACGGAAAAATCGCAAAGGTCGAGCTTAAGAGCTATCAGACCAAGCTGAACCGCAAAAAGCTGGTCAACGCATACTCCACCGCGTCGCCCGTGTCAAAAATACTGTTCCTCGCTCAGGACACCGAGCTTGTGGCGTTCAGCAGTATAGATAAGGCGCTCGTGTTCAACAGCGCGAGCATCGCGCTTAAAACGACGCGAAATTCGGGCGGCGTAAACGTTATGATTTCAAAGAAAAAGAGCATTATGGTAGACGTTAAGCCCGCGAGCGAGTCGGGCTTCGCCGACCTCAAATATTACCGCACCAAAAACATCCCCGCGGTCGGCTGCTTTATCCGCGAGGAGGACAAGCAAAACACCCAGCTCAAAATGGAAATATAGGGGAAAACAAAATAAAAAGACTTTCTCAAACGAGAAAGTCTTTTTTGTTTTAGTCTTTCCATAACCTGTTTACCCGCTCGGCAGCAGAGGCTTTGCGGGCTTCTGTTTCGGCGCGGTTTTGCGAGATTTCCAAGATGTCGCCCTCGCTCACATCGGGCAGAAGAAACAGCTTGACCGCCGCCGTTTTGCCGTCCTCATTTTCGAGCACCGCAAAATCGCCCTCAATTCTGTCGACCGTCAAACGCTTTGCATCGGTATTATTTTCGTTGGTTTTCATAATTATTGTCTCCTCTGTTTTCCTCCGAATTTTCGGTATAGACCGTGTAGCCGTCGCCCTGCGTTTCGATAATCACGGTGCCGTCCAGGTCGGTGCGGTAGACTGCCGCGCCGATGTCGGAGAGCTTTTCAAGCGTTTCGGTGTGCGGGTGTCCGTAATCGTTGCCCTCGCCGCACGAAATAACGGCACAGCTCGGCTTCACTCTGTCTAAGAAATCCCACGAGCTTGAGGTGCTTGAGCCGTGATGCCCGACTTTTAAAATGTCGGCTCTCACGTCGGCTGTTATATCGCCCTCCGCCTGTTCCTCCGCGTCGCCCGTGAACAGGAACGACGAGCCTTTATATACTATTTTAACGATCGCGCTGACGTTGTTTAAAGATTTATACGCTTCGCGCACAGGCGCAACAAAAGTCACGCTCAAATCGCCATCGTTTAAAATCTCGACGCCCGCCTTCGCGCTGTTTACCGACAGTCCCTTTCGCTCGACCGCGTCCAGCACGTCGCTGAAGGTCTTGGTGTCGGAAGAAGCCCTGGGCATATATATTTTGCCTATTTCAAGCTCGTCTATCACCGTGTCCAGCCCGCCGATGTGGTCGCTGTGCGGGTGGGTTCCGACCAGATAGTCGATTTTGTCTATGCCCTGCGACCTTACGTAGTCCGCGACAAGTCCGCCTTTGTCGTTTTCTCCCGCGTCGATGAGCATAACCTCGTCGTTCGGAAGCTCTATAAGCTCGCTGTCGCCCTGACCCACGTCTATGTAATGGACGCGCAGTGCGTCCTCCGCCCGTTCTTCGAGCGCAACGCCGCCGTGTATGCTCGTTTTCGTCGCAGTGCTGTAAACAAACGCCGCGATAAGCACCGCCAGGACAAAAATTAAAGTGTAATATCGTTTTTTGCCGTAAAATTTATGTTTACTCATATGATTTCACCTATGAAATAAATACTTTTGTTTTGAGAGGAATATAGTAAGACAGCCACTCTATATCGTCTTTCCTGAGCCTTACGCATCCGTGAGAGATTTGAACGCCGGTACGGTTGTCATAATCGCCGCCGTTTTTGTTTAAAAGAGTTGAATGGAGCGCGTAGCCGTAGTAGAACCTGAGCACGGGTCCCACATAGTATGTTCCGTAATCCCACATATTTTCCCATTGATAATATGTGAACTCTCCCTCCACGGTGGGTCTGTCGGGCGCGCCGATGGCGCAGTCGAACTTCTTTATAAGTTCCCAGCCTCCGTTGTTTCGGAGATACACGCGCACGAGATATTCGGGCTTTGAAACGTAAATTAAATAGTCGGTTTGGCTGCTTATTCCGCTCACCCGGCTTTGCGCCGCGTTGTCCGCCTCGATAATTTGGGCTTTCAGCGCGGGCTGAGAGAGGTTCACGTTATAATGCCCGTCCTCCTTTGAAAATTCGACATTGCTTCCGAACGCCTCGGCAAGGGGTCTGAGCGGTACATATATCACGCCGTCCACGTTGACTGCGGGACCCGGCATTTCCTTGTTTTCTCCCATCACGTTCGCGGTGCTTGAGCCCACGTTGAACAGCACGTCTCGGGGCGGAGTTTTGCACGGGTCGTCCAGACGCACGCGCACGCTTCCGCTTTCTGTATTATAAAAGCATTTCAGACCGAGCATACCGCACACCTCGTCGACGGGTGCGATTATAAAATTTCCGTTTACAAAAATCGGATGATTTGCAAGCGGGACAGAGTTATATTCCAAAAAAACGTATATCGGATTTAAGCGGTTCGTTTCAACAAATCCGTCCGCCAGGACTCTGCCCGGCGGCTCGGGCGTTTTTGTCGGCAACGGAGTCGGCTTTACGGTCGCGGTCGGAAACGGAGTCGGCTTTGCACTCGCCGAGGGCTTTGCACTTGAAGTCGGCTTTGCACTTGAAGCAGGTGTTGCGCTCGAAGTCGGCTTTGCGCTTGCCGCGGGTGCCGCAAAAGACGAAAGCGGCGTAAGGCAGAGCAAACTTGCCGCCGACGCGGCTGCGATAAACATTTTAACGGTTTTGTTCATTTCTTCACCTCGTAAAAATTTTAAAAAATTTTAAATTTAATAAAATATTGCCAAATATTGTAATTCCTATTCCAAAAACACAAATTTTGTGTTACAATGATAATATATCACATAATATTTAAGCTGGTGTTACTTTATGAAACTGTTTTCTGTCAGAAGTCTTATCGACGAGGAGCCGCTCGGTGAACTGCCCTCGGAGCGGGAGGCGTTTAAAAAAGCGTTTAAAATCGCCTGGCCTTCTGTTTTGGAGTCTGTTCTGATACAGCTCGTTTCAATCGTCGATACGGTTATGGTCGGCACGCTCGGCTCTTACGCAATAGCGGCGGTCGCGCTCACGGTACAGCCGAAGTTTATAGGGCTGTGCATATTTATATCGTTGAGCGTTGCGGTTTCCGCGCTTGTGGCTCGCCGCAAGGGAGAGGAAAAGCGCAACGAGGCTAACCGAACGCTCGGGCAGGCTCTCGTTATCGCCATTTTGCTGACCGTGGTTATAAGCGCGGCGTGTATCGTCTTTGCCGAGCCGATAATAAGGCTCGCGGGCTCGGACACCGATACCCATGCATACGCGGTATCGTATTTCCGCATAATTATGGGCTTTATGGTGTTCAACGTAATTTCCATTGTGATAAACGCGGCTCAGCGCGGCGCGGGAAACACCAAAATTTCAATGCGGACAAATCTGGTTTCCAACCTCGTGAACTTAGGGCTTAACTACCTTTTGATAGGAGGTCATTTCGGCTTCCCCGCCCTCGGTGTGAACGGTGCGGCAATCGCCACCGTCATAGGAACGGTCGTAGCCTGCGGTATGAGCATATTCTCGCTCAGAAAGACCGACGGTTTCCTGAGCCTTAAAAAGGTTATCCGAGTGAAATTCGACAAGCACACGTTAAAGTCGCTTACCGACCTCGGCTCGGGTACTCTCACCGAACAGCTCTTTTTGCGAATAGGATTTTTCACCTTTGCCGCGATAGTTGCACGTCTCGGCACAAATATGCTCGCGACGCACCAAATCGGTATGAACATAATGAGCGTTTCGTTTGCGTTCGGAGACGGTCTTTCGGTAGCCGCGGTGACGCTTGTGGGTCAGAACCTCGGCACGGGCAGACGCGACCTTGCCAAAATGTATGGCTGGCTGTGCCAGAGAAGCGGCATCGCGATTGCGTTGGTGCTGTCGATAGTATACATATTTTTCGGACGCCATATATTCGGCATTTTCAGCGACGATCCCGAAATAATCCATTACGGCGGCATAATTATGTATCTGCTTGTCGTAATTGTGTATCTGCAGATTTCCCAAGTTGTATTTTCGGGCTGTCTGCGCGGAGCGGGCGATGTTAAATTCACCGCGCTCGTCTCGCTCGTATCGGTCGCGTTTGTGCGTCCGTTTATGGGCTGGCTGTTTTGCTACCCTCTCGGAATGGGACTTGTCGGCGCGTGGATAGGTCTTTCGATAGACCAGCTCGTGCGCTCGGTTATGACGTATGTCCGATTTAAACGCGGAAAGTGGACGAGCATTATAATCTGATGTCATTATCTTACTATAATCGACAAATATTTGCAATAAAAATTTGGAATTTCGCGCAAAAAATTCACCCCCGCTCTCCTTAAAGAGCGGAGGTGAATTTATTTTTCAAATACGGTCGGACTATTTCGTAATTTCCGCAACGTCCTCTTTTGCTTTTTTTAGCGTTTCGAGAGCTTCCTCGCGGGTCTCGCCGTTCATCAGGCAGTACAGCTTGATTTTCGGCTCTGTTCCCGACGGGCGGACGATAAAGTTGTTGTTGTCCGCCAGCTCATAGTAAAGCACGTTGGATTTGGGAAGGGTTATCTCCTCTGTTTTGCCGTCCGAATATGTCTTTACCGAGGTGCTGTAATCGCGAACCGCGAGCACGTCTTTGCCCGCAATCGTCTTGGGCGGGTTCTTGCGGAGGTTCTCCATAATTCCCTTTATCTTCTCAAGGCCGCTTATACCCTCCATTGTTACCGATACGACCTCTTCGGTGTAATAGCCGTACTTTTTGTAGATGTTTTCAAGCTGGTCGTAGAGCGACAAGCCCTGCTCACGATAGTAGAGAGCCATCTCCGCGATGAGCATTGTGGCAACGACCGCGTCCTTATCACGCGCGTATGTTCCGGCGAGGCAGCCGTAGCTCTCCTCGAAGCCGAATACATATTCGCCCTTGCCCGTCTCCTCCGACTCCTTTATCTTTTCGCCGATAAACTTAAAGCCGGTGAGCACTTCCTTCATTTCAAGACCGTAGTTGTCGCAGATTTTCTGAACGAGATTGGTCGAAACGATTGTTTTAACAACGAAGCCGTCGCTTGGAAGATTGCCGTTCGCCTTTCTTTGGCTTGCGATATACTCGGTGAGCAGTATTCCGTTCTGGTTACCCGTGATTGAAACATACTCGCCCTTGTTGTCTCTTACAAGAATACCAACGCGGTCGGAGTCGGGGTCGGTGCCTATTATGAGGTCTGCACCGCACTCCTTTGCGTACTCGATTGCTATGGTGAAGCCCTCTTTATATTCGGGATTGGGCGAAGCCACCGTCGGGAAGTTTCCGTCGGGCAATTCCTGCTCCTTGACAACTACCACGTTTTTAAAGCCCACCTCGTCCAAAACGCGGCGAACGGGCTTGTTGCCCGCTCCGTGGAACGGAGTGTAGACAAACTTCATATCCTTGCCCTTTTCCTGAGTGAGCTTTGCGTTTATCTGCTGAGCCTTAACGCACTTAACGTATTCATCGTCGATTTTTGAGCCTATGATTTCGATTTTGCCGCTCTTTACCGCCTCGTCAAAGTCGCAGTCCTTTACTCCGCAGAACATATCGGTGCTTTCGATTTCTTCAAGCACCGACTTCGCGGTTTCGGGTCCTATCTGCGCGCCGTCGTCGCCGTAAACCTTGTAGCCGTTGTACTTGGCGGGGTTGTGGCTCGCGGTGACCGCGATACCCGCGTTAGTCTTTAAGTATCTCACCGAGAACGACAGCTCCGGAACGGGGCGAAGCTCATCGAATATGTACGCTTTAATTCCGTTTGCCGCAAGCACGGAAGCCGCCTTTTTCGAGAATACGTCCGACTTAATTCGGCTGTCATACGCGATAACGCACGAAAGACCGTCCGCGCTTCCGCCGTTTGATTTGATAAGGCTGTTCGCAAGACCCTGCGTTGCCTGTCCGACAACATAGGTGTTCATTCTGTTGATGCCCGCGCCGATAACGCCGCGCAGACCCGCCGTGCCGAACTCAAGCGCCTTGTAGAAGCTGTCCTTGATTTCCTCGTCGTTGCCGCGAATAGCCTCAAGCTCGCGTACCGTTTCGGCGTCCGCCTTCTCAAGCCACTCGTTATAAACCTTCATGTAATCCATTTTCTCCCACTCCTTTTGTGAACTTTATACAAAAAAATAATTCTTCTTTTATGATTATACTACGTTTATTCCAAAAATTCAATATTTTTACACTAAATTTATAAAAATTTATCTTTAATATGTTTCAAACACATATAAATTCAACTTAAAACGACAAAACAGTATTGATTTTGTCCCAAAATTAGAATATAATTAAAACGAGGTAATGAGTATGGAAGCGATTTATGCGAAAAGTATTGCTGAAGAACAAAATATTCAAGGAAATTCAATCAAAACCGGCGAGGTGTCCTTGCCGGGCGATACCAAGCGCGTCAGACCGTTTTTAAAATGGGCGGGCGGAAAAGGACAACTGATTAATGAAATAGCGCAATATTATCCGTTTGGAGATGGCAAGATTACGAAATATGCTGAACCGTTTGTCGGAGGCGGTGCGGTTTTGTTTGACATTTTGGACAAGTATGATTTGGATGAAGTATATATAAGTGATATTAATACAGAACTTATCAATACTTATATTAAGATTCGTGACAATGCAGATGGACTTATAAATTTACTGTATCGGTATCAAAGCGAGTATATTCCGCTTGCAACAGCCGAGCGAAAAAGTTATTATATGTCAAAAAGAGAGCGGTTTAATGAATTAAAAATAAACGGTAATGCAGTGGAAAATGTAGAAAAAGCGGCACTGATGATTTTTTTGAATAAAACCTGTTTTAACGGGCTTTACCGAGTGAATAGAAAAGGTCTTTTCAACGTGCCTATGGGAGCATATAAAAACCCGCTCATATGCGATGAAAACAATCTTCGGGCTGTATCAGACAAACTAAAAAATGTGAAGATAGTCTGCGATGATTACAGTAAATCGGAAAATTTTATAGATGAGCATACATTTGTGTATTTTGATCCGCCGTATCGTCCACTTACAGAAACAGCTAGTTTTACCGCTTATACGGAAAACCTGTTTGATGATGAAAGACAAATTGAGCTTGCAAGATTTGTGGAGACGATGAATAAAAAAGGTGCGAAAATTGTTGTCAGCAATTCTGACCCGAAAAATTCATCTACCGATGATGATTTTTTTGATGAGCTTTATAAGGAGCATCATATCAAAAGAGTGCAGGCAACAAGAATGATTAACTGTAACAGTGAATTAAGAGGAAAGTTAAGCGAATTACTTATCGCAAATTATTAAGGAGAAAATTTGTATGGAAATCAGAGAAGGAACACAGTTGATTGAACGTAGCACAAAAAAAGCAATTATTGAATATGTTTTCACAGAATATATTATCTATGTTTTTCAAGGCAGTCTGTCTCAGTTTGATATTGTTATAAAATATAAGAAAGACGGAACGCGCATAAGAACACCTAAGCATATTCATTGGGTTGTTGATATTTTGATGAAAATACAAGGCAATGAGCAATTAACCAAACATTATTTGGAGGCGATTCAAAAATGCTGGAACAGTTGTACACCTCTTGCAAATAACGATTTTAATACATTAAAGGAATTGATAGAAAACGGGGAAGCAGACATAGAGATTCAGCAATATACACCGTTAAACGCATATGGTGAATATGATGTTGAGTTTCTGTATGTGTTGATGGAACTATTAGCGGTGCAGGAAAAGACAAATCGTGCTGATGCATATATGTTTGGGAATATCATATCTGAACTGCTTGAAGTTGACAGGGATATATTTAAAATAATATCAACCGCCGGATTTGGAGGAAGAAGATAAAAGTATGGTAAAAAGAGATTTTAACGCGTGGTTGGCGGGTTTTCGAGATAGTATAGCCGATTACGGTTACTATGTGGATTTTGAAAAAGTTAACAGAAATGTAGACACGATTAAGGTAGAGCTTAATATTCTGAACTCTCTTATCGGTTCAAAAAATATTGAAACCGATTTTGAAGATTTAATTAAAAAGTATCCCGAAGTGCTGAAATGTATTCCTTTGCTCTTGGCTGTCAGAGCAAACGAAATTTATGCTATTGACGGCAACGGAGAATTTACATATAAATTTAAAAATCCGAATTTATCCGTTGAGCAATACAAAATATTTATGCGTAAAACCGGATTGTTTGATTTAATTTCAAATCATATCGTTAACAATCTTATGGATTATGCAACAGGCGTTGAAACAGGGCTTGATTCAAACGGAAGAAAGAACCGCGGCGGTCATTTAATGGAAAATCTTGTTGAAAGCTTTATTCAAAAAGCGGGATTTGTAAGAGATGATACATATTTTAAAGAGATGTATATTCATCAGATTGTCGAAAAATGGGATATAGATTTATCTGCCATATCCAATCAAGGAAAAATGGAAAAACGATTTGACTATGTAATTAAAACCGATAATATGATATACGGTATTGAAACAAACTTTTATGGAAGCGGCGGTAGCAAACTAAACGAAACTGCCCGCAGCTATAAGACGCTTGCGTTGGAAGCTGATACAATAGACGGCTTTACGTTTGTATGGTTTACAGACGGCAAAGGCTGGACAAGCGCAAGACATAATCTTGAGGAAACTTTTGATGTTATGGAACACATTTATAATATCAATGATTTGGAAAAAGGAATAATGAGCGGGGTTTTCAGATAATGTCGAGCAAAAAAATAACAAAATGGGAACCGGCTGACTTTGAGCTTGAAATGACGACGCACTGGTCATTCCCGAAGCGCGGCGACTGGGCGACGCACGACGCAAAATGGCGCGGGAATTGGTCTCCGTACATACCGAGGAATATTATACTGCGCTATTCAAAAGAGGGCGATCTGATTCTTGACCAATTTGCAGGCGGCGGTACAACTCTTGTTGAGGCGAAGCTTTTAAATCGAAACATTATCGGGGTTGATGTCAACGACGCGGCGCTTGAAAGATGCAGAGAAAAAACCGAATTTGATTACGAGCAGGCAAAAGGCAAGGTTTATATTAAAAAGGGCGACGCGAGACGGCTTGATTTTATTCCGAACGAGAGCATTGACCTGATATGCACGCACCCGCCGTATGCAAATATAATTCAATACAGCGAGGATATTGAGAATGATTTGTCGAGATTGAAGGTTAAAGACTTTCTTAATGAGATGCCCGGCGTCGCGGCGGAATGTTACCGCGTTTTGAAAAATGATAAGTTTTGCGCCGTTCTTATGGGTGATACGCGGCAAAAAGGGCATATGATTCCTATGTCGTTTGAGGTTATGAAAATCTTTCAGGACGCGGGATTTAAATTAAAGGAGCTTATTATAAAGGAGCAGCACAATTGCAGGGCGACAGGTTATTGGAAAACGAACAGCGTAAAATACAATTTTTTGCTGATCGCACACGAATATCTGTTTGTGTTTAGAAAATAATTTGTTTTTAACAACTAAATAACATCACAATTTTTTATGAAAGGGTTGGGGAATATGATAGCTATCGGATGTGACCACGGCGGTCTGGGACTCAAAAATGAAATTTTAAAGCACTTAACCGAAAAGGGGGTTGAGGTCAGGGACTTCGGCGTTGACAGTCGCGACTCCTGCGACTATCCCGACATCGCAAAGCCGGTTTGCGAGGCGATAAAGTCGGGAGAATGTGAGAGCGGAATTTTGGTCTGCGGCACGGGCATAGGTATGAGTATTGCCGCGAACAAAATAAAGGGAATACGCGCGGCGCACGTCACCGACACCTTCAGCGCGCGAATGGCGCGTGAACACAATAACGCTCACATAATCTGTCTCGGCGAGAGAATTACGGGCGGTGCGCTCGCGCTCGACATTGTGGACTCGTTCTACGGCGCGAAGTTTTTGGGCGGAAACCACGTCCGCAGAATTGAAAAAATTGCCGAGCTTGAAAAATAAAAAATAATTTGTTGACAAATAAACATATATATTGTAGAATAATCGGTACAGAGTAGGAATATGCGCGTTGGGCGGGTTTGCCGCCCTAAGTGCCGACGGACGGGGAGTTGCCGTTCGGACGAAAAGCCTTTCGGCTTGCGGTGCGTATTCCGCATCCCGCTGTCACATAGCGAAAACAGATAATCTCCGTTTATGCCTATGTTACGGCAATAAATAAACGGAGGTTTTTTTATGTTTAAATCCATTGTTCAATCATTTAAAAGGAAGATATCGGTAGCCGACTTGGTAATTATGGCGATACTCGTCGCGCTCGCCTACATACTTTCCCTGCTCGACATCTATATTACGCCGAGTTTTAAGCTGTTCACGCTCGAATTTTTGCCAAACTCAATCGGCGCGGCGCTGTTCGGACCGCTTTGGGGCGGAATTATGGGTATCGCTACCGATATAACCGCATTTATCGCAAAGCCCATGGGCGGTTTTTTCCCGGGCTATACGCTGAGCGCAATGCTTGGGAACGTGATATATGGCATATTCCTGTACGGCCGTCCATCAAGCAAAATAAACGCGGTGATACGCGCGGGCGCGGCGCAGCTTGCCGTTACGGTGTTTATAACTCTGGGGTTGAATATGGTCTGGCTCGTTATGATGTATGGCAAGACCGCGGGCGAAATATACACGGGCGCAAGACTTTTGAGCAATATCATACAGTTCCCGTTTAAGACCGCGCTGATACTGCTGTTTACCGAGCTTGCAAGGTCGGCTTACTCAAAGGTATTCGGAAAATAAAGGCAATATAAAACTGTGGTTGAGAAAACTCCCGCTTTTTTGTACATAGGATAATAACCGAACAAAAATTCAATAATTTTTAATTTTTTGCTTGACATACAAACCGCCGCGTGCTATAATATCAAAGTCGCGTTAAGACAAGATATTCCTCAATAGCTCAGTCGGTAGAGCATGCGGCTGTTAACCGCAGGGTCGTTGGTTCGAGTCCAACTTGGGGAGCCATTTTCGGCCCGTTGGTCAAGCGGTTAAGACATCGCCCTTTCACGGCGGTAACACGAGTTCGATTCTCGTACGGGTCACCAATCCTTAATATGGGCGAACTCCGACGGCTTTGGCTGCCGGAGTTTTTGTATGCGCAAAAATAATTCTGCGCGTCGACGAAGTCGATTTGCCTTTCACCGTCCTTGCAGTTGAAGGTTATCAATATTTTATCATCATAAATATAGATTGAGTTGATGAATATGTCGATCAGCCGACGTTTTTGATCATTGTTAGCGATATCGGCGCGTTTGAATTTGTATATCCAAAATTTTATCTGCTCTTTGCTCAGGATCGGCCGTTCGCATTGCTCTTTGAGTATTTCTATCTCAAGATCGGTCTTTTCCTGTTCAAGACTGTTAAGCGTGTCCTGTATCGT
>CANQBQ010000016.1 GCA_947589045.1 uncultured Clostridia bacterium
TTGCCAAAACACCTTTTAATTTTCGAAAAACCCAGTATTTATGCGGTGTTCAGCCGTTTCGTACATCATTCCCACTCGATTGTTGCGGGGGGTTTGGAGGTGATGTCGTAGACTATGCGGTTGACGTGTTTGACCTCATTCACTATGCGGCGGCTCGCTTTATCCAGCACGTCGTACGGGATTTTTGCCCAGTCGCCCGTCATAAAGTCGGTGGTGGTGACTGCGCGGAGCGCGATGGTGTAGTCATATGTACGCTCGTCGCCCATCACTCCGACGCTTCTCATATTTGTAATTACCGCGAAATACTGATTTATTTCTCTCTCCAAACCGGCGTTTGCGATTTCCTCTCTGAAAATCAGGTCGGCGTCCTTTAATATTTCGAGCCTGTCCTTGGTTATCTCGCCTATACAGCGGATAGCGAGTCCCGGACCGGGGAAGGGCTGACGCCAAACGAGGTTTGAGGGGATGCCGAGCTCGGTTCCGAGCTGTCTTACCTCGTCCTTAAACAGGTTCCTGAGCGGCTCTATTATCTCCTTAAAATCAACATAGTCGGGAAGTCCGCCCACATTATGGTGGCTTTTTATAACGGATGCATCGCCCGCTCCGCTCTCTATAACGTCGGGATAAATGGTACCCTGCACCAGAAAGTCCACCGTACCGATTTTCTTGGCTTCTTCCTCAAATACCCGTATAAATTCCTCGCCGATAATCTTTCGCTTCTTTTCGGGTTCGGAAACTCCCGCGAGCTTTGACAAAAATCTGTCCTCGCAGTTTACGCGTATCAGGTTTATATCAAACTGCTCTCTGAAAATCTTTTCCACTTCGTCGCCCTCGTTCTTTCTCAAAAGACCGTGGTCGACGAAAATACAGGTGAGCTGTTTGCCGACAGCCTTTGAAAGAAGGACTGCCGCAACGCTGCTGTCCACTCCTCCCGAAAGCGCGCAGAGCACCTTTTTGTCTCCTATTTTCTCTCTCGCGCTCTTGATATAGGTCTTGGCATAGTCCGCCATAGACCAGTCGGCATTGCAGCCGCATACCTCAAACAGAAAATTCCTGAGCATTTTACTGCCGAACGGGGTGTGGTTTACTTCGGGGTGGAACTGCACGCCGAACAGCCTGCGGCTCGTATTTTGAAATGCCGCGATGGGGCAGTTGCCGGTTGAAGCGACAACTTCAAAGTCCGCCGGCAGAGCAACAATCTTATCTGTGTGGCTCATAAGACACTCGTTTTCTTTTTCGATACCACCGAAAAGCACGCTGTCGGACAGCGAAATCGGAATTTGACCGTACTCTCGGCTGTCGGCGCGTTCGACCGTTCCGCCGAGCAGCATACTCATAATCTGAGCGCCGTAGCAAATTCCGAGCACGGGTACGCCGAGATTGAAAATTTCGGGGTCTATCATCGGGGCTTTTTCGTCATATACGCTGTTGGGACCGCCCGTGAAAATAATTCCCTTTGGGGAGTACGACTTTATTTCGTCTATACCCTTTGAATAGGGGAGAACGACGCAGTAGACATTAGCCTCTCTGACACGCCTCGCTATAAGCTGGTTGTACTGCCCTCCGAAATCTATTACAACAATGGTTTCGTTTTTGTAATCCTTGTAATCGCTCATCATTTGTTATCCTCCGCAGGTACATAGATTGGATAGTCCCCCGTAAAGCAGGCGTCGCAAAACGCTATGTTTGCGTCCTCGGCAATTTTTTTCATCGCGGGTATGGACAAAAAGGCGAGGGAGTCCGCGCCTATCAATTCGCATATCTCGTCTATCGACATCTTGCAGGCGATCAAGTTTTCGCGCGAGTCGATGTCAATTCCGAAATAGCACGGGTTTTTAAAGGGAGGAGAGGAAATCCTGACGTGCACCTCGGTGGCTCCCGCCTCACGAAGCAGTTTTACTATACGCCTCGAGGTCGTGCCGCGCACGATAGAGTCATCTATCATAATTATACGCTTGCCCTCTATTTCGCAGCGCATAGCGTTCAGCTTGATGCGGAGCGCGTTTTCGCGTTCCTCCTGTGTGGGCTGGATAAATGTCCTTCCGATATAGCGGTTTTTAATGAAGCCGGTGCTGTACGGAATTCCCGACTCTCTTGAATAGCCGAGCGCGGCTTCAAGACCCGAATCGGGTACGCCGACTACCGCGTCCGCCTCTACGGGGCTTTCCTGCGCGAGGAACTTGCCCGCGTTAAGCCTTGCGCGGTGAACGCTCATTCCCGCGATAGAGCTGTCGGGACGTGCAAAATATATGTATTCAAATACGCACATAGAGCTTTTCTGTCCGCACATTTCGCGATTTGAATGGAGTCCGTCGTCATCAACTATTATAACCTCGCCCGGCTCGACGTCGCGCACAAATTCCGCGCCTATCGCATCGAGCGCGCAGGTCTCGGAGGCAAATACATAACAGCCTTTAAGTTTGCCGAGCGAGAGGGGACGGAAGCCCTGCGGGTCGCGTGCCGCAATCATACGCTTGGGGGTCATAATGATAAGGGAGTACGCTCCGCTTATCTTTTTCATAACCTCAACCATAGCCGCGCCGGTTGAGCCCGTGATTATCCTGTTTTTTGCGAGGAGCTGAGCTATTACCTCACTGTCGTTCGTAGACTGGAAAATCGCGCCGCTCGCTTCAAGCTCCGCACGAATGTCGTTTGTGTTCACAAGATTTCCGTTGTGCGCCAGAGCAAAAGTGCCCTTTTGGTAACGGGAGACGAGAGGCTGAGAGTTTTCACGATTGCTCGCGCCCGTGGTGGAGTATCTGACGTGACCCACCGCGGAGCAGCCCTTCAGCTCGTTTAATATCAAGTTGTTGAAAACCTCCTGGACAAGTCCGAGGTCCTTGTACTGCAAAATTTTTATGTTGCCGTTTTCGTCGATGTTGTTAACGGCAATTCCGCAGCTTTCCTGACCTCTGTGTTGGAGGGCGTAAAGCGCGTAATAAGTTGTTCTTGCCACATCGAGGTTGCGGTTGCCTCCGTATATGCCGAAAACCCCGCATTCCTCATGTAATTTGTCCATACCGATTTTATCGTACATTTGAACCTCCCCGAATGATGTATTCTTTGGCAAAATTTCACTCATTTTGTAAAAACGCTATATTGCGCCGCAAATTATTTGCTTTCGCCCAATATACGCTTCATAATCTCCCAGTATGCGTCCTCAACGCCGCCCATATCGCGTCTGAACCTGTCTTTGTCGAGCTTTTCGTGGGTCTTGCTGTCCCAGAAGCGGCAGGTGTCGGGAGAAATTTCGTCCGCCAGAACTATGGTGCCGTCGCTTGTTTTTCCGAACTCAATTTTGAAGTCAACAAGCTCAATTCCGAACGTGATGAGATAGTTTTTGAGAATATCGTTTATCTTGAACGTGTACTCGGAAACGGTATCGAGTTCTTCGCGGGTCGCAAGACCGAGAGCGGTTATGTGATACTCGTTTATGAGAGGGTCGCCCAAATCGTCGTTCTTGTAGCTGAATTCAAGCGTGGGGTTAAGAAGAGCCTTGCCCTCTTCAACGCCGTATCTCTTTGAAAAAGAGCCCGCGGCAATATTTCTTATTATAACTTCGAGAGGAATAATGGAGACTTTTTTAACGAGCGTCTCGCGGTCGGAAATTTCCTCGATATAGTGGGTCGGAATACCGTTTTCCTCAAGCATTTTCATAAAATGATTTGTGAGGCGGTTGTTGATTATGCCCTTTTCGGCAATAGTACCCTTTTTTTCACCGTTGAATGCCGTTGCGTCGTCCTTGTAATCAACCATCAAAACCTCGGGGTCGTCGGTCAGAAACACCTTTTTGGCTTTTCCTTCGTAGAGCTGAGCGCCTTTTTTCATTTGAAATACCTCCGTTAAAATCAATATACAATTCATTTTACAATATACTCCGAAAAAATTCAATATAAATTCACAGATAAAACTACAAAAAATTAAAAATTTTTTCTTAAAAGAGGGGCGTTTATTGTTGATTATATAAAATATTGGAGTTTATTGAAAAAACTTGTTTATTTTGCTTGTTTTTTAAATTCGTATTTGTTATAATCATATATTATTGCATATTTATGCACAGGCAGACGGGCGAACGCCCTGAAAAATTATTAAGAGGCGGTTTTTATGAATTATACTCTTTTGACTGATTTCTACGAGCTGACAATGGCGAACGGCTATATGAAAAACGGTATGGGCGACAAAATCGCCTACTTCGATATGTATTACCGCAAAGCGCCCGACGGCGGCGGATTTGCCATCGCCGCGGGGCTTGAGCAGCTTATAAATTACTTTGAAAATCTGAAGTTTACCGATGAGGATATCGAGTATCTCCGCTCCAAAGGAATTTTTGACGAGCAGTTCCTCGAATATCTGCGTAATTTCAAGTTTGAATGCAGCGTATGGGCAATCCCCGAGGGAACTCCCGTGTTCCCGAACGAGCCTCTCGTGACGGTGCGCGGTCCCATTATGCAGGCGCAGTTTGTGGAGACAATGATTTTGCTGACGATAAACCACCAGAGCCTTATCGCGACCAAGTCGAACAGAATTGTGCGCGCGGCGGAGGGCAGAGCGATTATGGAATTTGGCTCAAGACGTGCGCAGGGTACGAGCGGAGCGGTAGAGGGCGCACGCGCCGCGTACATCGGCGGCGTTGCGGGAACAGCCTGCACTCTTTCGGACAAGCTCTACGGCATCCCCGCTCTCGGCACTATGGCGCACAGTTGGGTTCAGTCGTTTGACAGCGAGTACGAGGCGTTTCGCGCGTATGCCGAGGTATATCCGAATAACTGCACTCTTTTGGTCGACACGTACAGCGTTTTAAATTCGGGCGTTCCGAACGCTATACGGGTGTTCGACGAGGTTTTAAAGCCCAGAGGAATAACGTCGTGCGGAATAAGAATTGACAGCGGCGACATAACCTATCTCACGAAAAAGGCGCGTGTTATGCTGGACAAGGCGGGCTACCCGCAGGCGAAAATCGTGGTTTCAAACTCGCTTGACGAGTATATAATACGGGATATACTCCAGCAGGGCGCGAAAATAGACAGCTTCGGCGTGGGCGAGAGGCTTATAACCTCAAAGTCCGAGCCTGTTTTCGGCGGCGTTTATAAGCTCGCCGCGATAGAGAAGGGCGGCGTCATAGAGCCTAAAATCAAGCTGAGTGAAAACGTCGCGAAAATTACGACTCCGCACTTTAAAAAGGTGTACCGCCTTTTTGCCAACGATACCCAAATGGCGATAGCGGACGTTATGACCTGCCACGACGAGGAAATAAAAAGCGACGGGGAGTACGAAATTTTCGACCCCGAGCACACCTGGAAACGTAAGAAAATAAGGAATTTCACGGCGGTGCCGCTTCAGGTTCAGGTGTTTGACCACGGCAAGCTCATATATAACAGCCCGCCGCTCGACGAAATAAAGAAATACTGCGAGGAGCAGCTCGATAAAATCTGGGACGAGGTAAAGAGATTTGAAAATCCGCATCAGTATTATGTGGATTTGTCTCAAAAGCTCTGGGATGTGCGTTACAGACTTTTATCCGAGCACAAATAACACGGAATACGATAATTTTGAATATAAATTTATTTTTTGGAGGACACAACAGAAAATGGGCAGCTCAATGGATTTATACAATACCGACCACTTGGGGGTTATAGGCACACGCGGCTGTGAGGACTTTGTGGCAAAAGTAGACCGCCACTTGCAGAACTTTCAGCTTAAAAAGAATGCGGATAAGGAGGTAAGCTCGTTTATTATTCCGACGGATTACCACCGCTTCGGTACGGGCGAGGGCAAGGCTACGATAAAGCACTCGGTGAGAGCGTATGACGCGTACATCATTATGGATGCGTTCAATTACGGCGTTACCTATAATATGTACGGCAGGGAAGTACCGATGAGTCCGGACGAACACTTTCAGGACCTTAAAAGGATTATTTCGGCGATGGCGGGCAAGGCAAAGCGTATCACCGTGATTATGCCTATGCTCTATGAGGGCAGACAGCACAAGAGGATGAACAGGGAGTCGCTTGACTGCGCGGTTGCGCTCAGAGAGCTTGCGAATATGGGCGTCGGAAACATAATAACCTTTGACGCTCACGACCCGAGAGTGCAGAACGCAATCCCGCTTAACAGCCTTGAAAACGTGCAGGTAACATATCAGATGATAAAGGCATGTCTTGCTTACGACCCGAGCGTTATTTTAAACCGAAAAAGCACTATGATAGTTTCTCCCGACGAGGGAGCTATGTCGCGCTGTATGTACTATTCGTCGGTTCTGGAAATAGAGCTCGGAATGTTCTACAAAAGACGCGACTATTCCAGAGTCGTGAACGGCAAAAATCCCATTGTGGCGCATGAGTTTCTCGGAAGCAGCGTAGAGGGTAAGGATATAATAGTTGTGGACGATATGATAGCCTCGGGCGACTCTATGATAGACGTTTCAAAGGAGCTCAAATCCCGCGGCGCAAAGAGAGTTATAATATTCTCGACCTTCGGACTTTTCACCGAGGGGCTTGAAAAGTTCGACAGGGCGCACGAGGAAGGCGTTATAGATAAGATATTTACGACAAATCTCGTATACCGCAGAGACGGTCTTACGGAGCGCGAGTGGTATATGGAGGTGGATTTGTCGAAGTATGTGGCGCTGATAATTCAGAAGATAAACGAGGAAGGCTCTATCAGCGAGCTTATGAATCCGATAACGAGGATACACAAAATTTTGGACAAGTACAAGGGCGGAGAAGTTTAGATGAGAGAGATAACTCCACAGCAAGCCGAATACCAATCCGAGTGTACGGCGCGGGTAAAGAAGCTCAATCTTTCACGGGAGAGCGCGCCGCGCGCGTGCGTCGTTACATACGGCTGTCAGCAAAACGAAAGCGACTCCGAAAAGCTGCGCGGAATGTTATGCGAAATGGGCTATGCCGCATCGGACGACCCCAAAACCTCGGACGTGGTGATTTTTAACACCTGCGCGGTGCGTGAAAACGCCGAGCTAAAGGTGTTCGGAAATGTGGGCGCGCTCAAACACGCCAAACGCAAAAATCCCGATATGATAATCGGCGTGTGCGGGTGTATGATGCAGCAGCCGCATATTTCCGAGACCATAAAATCGAAATATAATCATATAGATATTGTTTTCGGACCTCACGCGCTTTACAGGTTTCCCGAAATTTTGGAGCGTGCGCTCGAGAAAAACAGAGTTTTCGAGGTCGAAAACAGCGACGGAGAAATCGCCGAGGGCATACCAGTGCTCCGCGAGCCGCCGCCCCTTGCAAAGGTGCCGATTATGTACGGCTGCAACAATTTTTGCACGTATTGCATAGTGCCGTATGTTCGAGGCAGAGAGCGAAGCCGAAAGAGCGCGGATATTCTTAAAGAGGTACGCGGTGCGGCGGAGCGGGGATATAAAGAGGTAATGCTTCTCGGGCAGAATGTAAATTCCTTCGGAAATCCGATAAACTCGGATGAGAATATTTCGTTTCCCGAGCTTTTGCGAATGGTGTGCAAAATCGACGGCATCGAGAGAGTGCGTTTTATGACCTCTCATCCGAAGGATTTGTCGGATGAGCTTATATATGCCATCGCCGAGGAGGATAAAATCTGCAAACAGCTTCATCTGCCGATACAATCCGGCTCGGATAAGGTGCTTCGGGATATGAACCGAGGATATACCGCAGAGCGTTATATGGAGCGGCTCGACAAGGTGAGAGCGCTTATTCCCGATATAACCGTCACAAGCGATATAATCGTGGGCTTCCCGACCGAGACGAACGAGGACTTTGAGGATACGCTCGACATAATCAGGCGGGCGCGGTACGATATGGTGTTTTCGTTTATATATTCCAAAAGAGTCGGAACGCCTGCGGCAAAAACAACTCCCTGTTTGACCGATGAGGAGATACACCGAAATTTTGACCGCCTGCTTGAGGTGCAGAACGAAATTTCAAAGCAGAAGAACGACGAATATGTGGGGCGCGTCGAGGAAATTCTGGCAGAGGGCGAGAGCAAGACCAATCCCGAATATATGTGCGGACGCACGAGCGGAGGTAAAATAGTTAATTTTAAAGGCGGAGCCGAGCTTGTGTCAAGGCTTGTTCCGGTTAAAATAGTAAAAGCGCAGACCTGGTCGCTGACCGGAGAATTATGTGATTAAATTACGGAGGTTATTATTATGAACGACAGTATTTTTAAAATGGCGAGAGAGCTCGGACAGCTTATTGTGGCGAGCGAGGAATACAAAAGGGCGACCGAAAGTATGGACTTGCTCAACAACGACGCGACGGCGACCGCTCTTATAGCGGGGTACAATCAAAAGAGAGCCGAGAAGGTGGACGGGGTTGACATAAATTCTTTGCCCGAGGATGAAATGAAGGAAATAAACGAGTATCTTCAGGACGAGTTTAACATAATTTTGGAAAATCCCGTTGTTAAGGAGTATATAAAGGCGCAGAGCGAGTACGAGGGTATGGTGAACAGCGTCAATGCAATTTTGAAATTTTATATCAGCGGGCGCTCCGAAAAAGAGGGAAGCTCGGAGTGCGGCGGAAGCTGCTCGACCTGCGGCGGCTGTCATTGATATTGGTTGACATAATATTATATTAGCTTTATTTTTGTCGGACGGGAGGTGAGCATATGGCTGAATATACTCCGATGATGAAGCAGTATTTTGAAATAAAAAAGCAGTACAGCGATTGTATATTGATGTACCGTCTGGGCGATTTCTACGAGATGTTTTTTGACGATGCCAAAATCGCGTCAAAGGTCTTGGAGCTTGTTTTGACGGGCAAGGACTGCGGGCAGGAGGAGCGAGCTCCTATGTGCGGAGTCCCGTTTCACGCGGTTGACAGCTATATCTCCAAGCTCGTTGCGGCGGGGCATAAGGTCGCCATATGCGAGCAGACCGAGGACCCGAAAACCGCGAAGGGAATAGTAAAGCGCGACGTTGTGCGGATTGTCACTCCCGGCACGATTATGGACTCGGGTGCGCTGACCGACGACAAGAACAATTATCTTTGCAGCGTATATGTTGACGAAAGCGGAGCGGGCGCGTCGTTTGTGGATATAACGACGGGCGAGATAATTGTTTTCGACTGCCCCGAAAAGGATTACAGGCTGAAAGTTTTAAACGAGATGTCGTGTCTGGAGCCCGCGGAGGTAATTATGAATTTGCGGGCGTATGAGGATGCGAAGCTGACCGATGAGATAAAACGCCGATTTGGCTGCAGCGTCGTAAATTATTATAATTGGGCTTACGAAGCCGACTACGCGAAGAATAAAATTTCGGAGCAGTTCGGAGATAAGCCCGACGCGCTCGATATTGCGGACAAGACGCGAGCGGCGGCGAGCCTCGGCGCGCTCATTACATATCTCGGAGACACTCAAAAGACTGAGCTTTCCAATATAAAGGAATACGACGTCGAGCTTGATGAGAAGTATATGAAGATAGATATGTTCAGCCTGCGGAACCTTGAGCTTGTGGAGACAATACGCGAGAAGAAGAGCAAGGGAAGCCTTTTTTATGTGCTGAACAAAACGGAGACCGCGATGGGCGGCAGACTTTTGCGCAAATGGATAACCAAGCCGTCGCTCAGCTGTGCCGAAATTCAGCGCAGACATATGGCGGTCGACGAGCTTTTGAAGCAACCGCTGATATGCGACGATATAACAGAGGCTCTTAAAAGCGTTCAGGATATTGAGAGAATTATAAGCCGCGTGATGTATAAGACGGTGAGCTGCAAGGAGCTTTTGGCAATATCGTCGTCGCTTTCGTCGCTCCCGAGAGTGTACGACGCTCTGAAACGCTGTAAAAGCCGCAAACTCTCGGATATAGCGGGCGGATTTGACACCCTCTCGGATGTTAAAAATATGATTGACGCGTCGATAAATCCCGAAGCCCCCGCGACTTTGAGAGAGGGCGGGTTGATAAAAACGGGTTATGACGCGGAAATAGACAGACTGAGGAGCGCGATGCGCGACGGTGCGGAATGGATAAGGAACATAGCCGAGGAGGAGCGCGAGAAAAACGGAATTAAGAATATAAAGGTAGGATATAACAGGGTATTCGGATATTATATAGAGGTGAGCAAGGGCAGTATTTCGGAGGTGCCGGACTATTTTATAAGGCGGCAGACTCTCGCGAACGCCGAGAGATACATAACGCCTCGGATAAAGGAAATAGAGGAAACGGTGACGCAGGCGCGGGAGCAGATAGTGACTATGGAGTACGACGTTTTCTGCCGCATCCGCGATGCGGTGGCGGAGCAGTCCGAGAGAATTTGCAAAACCGCCGCTCTTATCGCCGAGATTGACGTTTTATGCTCTCTTGCCGAGGTTGCCGAGAAGAACAACTATGTTATGCCGAGCATCAATATGTCGGACAAGATAATAATAAAGGACGGCAGGCACCCGGTAATCGAGCAGATAAACAAAAAGAATATATTTATTCCGAACGACGTCTCTCTCGACTGCGGAAGCAGCCAAATATCAATTATAACGGGTCCTAATATGGCGGGAAAATCCACATATATGCGTCAGATCGCGCTGATTGTGATTATGGCGCAGATGGGCAGCTTTGTGCCCGCCTCGTACGCGGAGATTGGTCTGGTGGACAAGATTTTTACGCGCGTCGGCGCGTCGGACGACCTCGCGGCGGGACAGAGCACGTTTATGGTCGAGATGAGCGAGGTCGCGTACATACTCGATAACGTGACTAAAAACAGTCTCGTAATTTTGGACGAGATAGGTCGCGGAACGAGCACCTATGACGGTCTCGGGATTGCGTGGGCGGTTGTGGAGTACATAGCCGACAAGAAAAAGTGCGGCGCGAAAACGCTTTTCGCAACGCACTATCACGAGCTTACCGAGCTTGAAGAAAAGATACCGAACGTCAAAAACTTCTGTATAGCCGCAAAGAAAAAGGGCGACGATATTACGTTTCTGAGAAAAATAATCCGCGGCGGCGCGGACGAGAGCTACGGCGTTGAGGTTGCTGCGCTCGCGGGCGTGAAAAAGTCGGTGATCAGGCGCGCAAAGGAGATAGTTGCCGCGCTTGACGGCAAGGACGACGTACGGCTCGGCGTTCAAAATGTGGACGTGGAGAAAGCGCAGCCCTCCGCTCAGCTTGAATTTTCGGGCTTTGAGGACAGCGAGATAATATCCGAGCTGAAAGCTCTCGATTTGAACACAATGACCCCGATGGAGGCTCAGGCCAAGCTGTTTTATTTCCAGGCGAAGGCAAAAAACGGATAGAGCGTTTTAAAACTTTTTAAATCAAAGGCGGGTGAGAAACAATGGCCGAAATACGCGTTTTGTCTCAGCTTACGGCGGATAAGATTGCCGCGGGCGAAGTCGCGGAGCGTCCTTCCTCGGTCGTGAAGGAGCTTGTGGAAAATTCAATCGACGCGGGAGCCGACAGGATTACGGTCGAAATACGCGACGGCGGAGTTAAGCTGATATGCGTGACCGACAACGGCTGCGGAATAGCCAAGGACGACGCGCAAACCGCGTTTTTGCGCCACGCCACAAGTAAGATAAGAGAAATAGGAGATTTGGAAAATATCGGAACAATGGGCTTCAGAGGTGAAGCCCTTGCGAGTATTTGCGCAGTTTCGGAGGTGGAAATGATAACCCGCACCGAGAGCGACGAAGAGGGAACGTATGTGAAAATGGAGCGCGGCAAAGCCGTGTCGACCGGCGAGATTGCCTGCAACCGAGGCACGGTTCTGAGCGTGAAAAACTTGTTTATGAATGTTCCGGCGCGAATGAAGTTTTTGAAGAAAAACTCCACCGAGAGCGGATACGTCGCGGACGTGCTGGGCAGAATAGCGCTCTCTAAGCCCGACATAGCCATAAAATACATCTGCGACGATAAAGAAATTTTCGCAACGTCGGGCGACGGAAATTTAATTAACGCGATTTTAAAGATATACGGCAGAGAGTGTGCGGAAAATGTTATAGAGCTTGACTATTCGGAGGACGGAGTGCGCGTGTTCGGAGTTATAGGCAAGCCAGAAATCTCGCGCGGCAACCGAACCAGGCAGACGCTTTTCGTAAACGGGCGGTATATAAAAAATCACGTCATTTCAAAGGTGGTCGAGGAGGCGTACCGCAATATGGTTATGGTGGGGCGTTTCCCGTTCTTTGTGCTCAACATAGAACTAAGTCCCCAGCTTGTGGACGTTAATGTTCACCCCGCCAAAACCGAGATAAAGTTTGCCAACGAAAAGAAGATTTATGATATTGTGTATCACGCGGTAAAGGGCAGGCTTTCGAGCGTCGAACGCCGCCCGAGCGCGCCTGCAAAAACCGAAGCCGCACCGTTTGAACGACCCGAGCCCGCGGGCGAGTCAAGACCTGCACAGTTCAAGCTGAATTTAACGCCGAGACCCGACAGCGTTTCCCGCACTGCGGTGGCGGGATTTATGAAAAACACCGTTCCCGAAGCAAAAGAGGAGAGCGGCGCTCCGCTCCACGGTCTTTCGGATATTTCGGCGGACAAAAGATATGTGATTGACGACAGAGTAAAAACCGAGGGCGGAGAGGACGAACTGCCTTTTGAGATTGTCGGGGAGTATGACGACTATAAAATAGTGGGGCAGATTTTTTCTACATATATCGTTGCCGAAAAGGGCGACAGCGTGTTCTTTGTAGACCAGCACGCCGCGCACGAGCGGATCAATTTTGAAAAGCTGATGTCCGAGTATTCCGAAAGAAAGGTCTTGTCACAGCAGCTTTTGGTGCCCGTCGTGGTGGACTTGAACCAAAACGAAATGAGAACTCTGTCCGAAAATTCGGAATATTTTTCCAATCTTGGCTTTGTTATAGAGGAATTCGGCGTAAATTCGGCTATTGTAAGGCAGACCCCCGTCGATTTGCCGGAGCTGTCCTTAAAACAGCTCATATATAACCTTATTGACGCGGTCGGAGAAAACAGAAAGCACGCCGTACCCAATTTTGAAGAAAAAATTGTGGATATGGTCTCCTGCAAGTCGGCTATCAAGGCTAACAGAAAGTTAAGCACCGAAGAAGCCGAGATTTTGCTCAAACGGCTCGATACTCTTATTGAAAGAGGAATTAACACCTGCCCGCACGGAAGACCGATAAGAGTTGAAATGACAAAGACCGATTTTGAAAAGATGTTTAAGAGGATTACATAAAGCGGCGCCTTTTATTGACAATTTTCCGCCGCGGTATTATAATATAATATTCTGCGGACGGATATTTTAAATAAATTTCATAAAAGTCTATGGAAATAGTAGACAATTTAAAAAGTTTGTGATAAAATAGACAATCGGAGATACGATATGAGTTTAAAAAAGGTTGAATTATACACCGATGGCGCGTGCAGCGGCAACCCCGGTCCGGGAGGCTGGGGAGTTATTTTGAAATATAAAGGCGCGGAGCGCGAGATGTCGGGCGGCGAGGCGGAGACCACGAATAACCGTATGGAGATAACCGCGGTAATCGAGGGGCTTCGCGCGCTTAAAGAACCCTGCTCGGTAGACGTTTACAGTGACTCAAAATATGTCGTTGACGCGGTGAATTTGGGCTGGGTATTCAAATGGCAGGCTAACGGCTGGATGCGTAACAAGAAGGAGAAGGCTTTAAATCCCGAGCTTTGGCGCGAGCTTTTGTCGCTCCTTGAAATCCACGACGTCACGTTTCATTGGGTGAGAGGGCATAACGGTCACCCCGAAAACGAAAGGTGCGACGCTCTGGCGGTTGCCGAAGTAAACAGGCAGTGAGGCGTCGGGCAAAAGGTATAACGCCCGACACTGTGCAAATAATAATAATCAAAGCCGAAAGGAAGGGTTTACAATGGACAAGAGAATATATGTGGATCACTCGGCTACGACGCCGGTACTTCCGCAGGTGCTTGAAAAAATGCTTCCGTATTTCACCGAAAATTTCGGGAACGCGTCAAGCATATATTCGGAGGGGCGAGACGCGAAACGCGCAATAGAAGCCGCGAGAGAAAAGGTGGCGAAGGCGATAGGCGCGGACGCGTCGGAAATATTTTTCACGGGCTGCGGAACCGAGGCGGATAACTGGGCTGTCCGCGGCGCGGCGTATGCCAACCGTGCAAAGGGCAATCATATAATCACGTCAAGCGTCGAGCATCATGCGGTGCTTCACACCTGTCAAAGCCTTGAAAAAGAGGGATTTGAAGTGACATATCTGCCCGTTGACGAGTTCGGCAGAGTGTCGCCGGACGACGTTAAGGCGGCTATAACCGACAAAACGATATTGATTACGATTATGTTTGCCAACAACGAGATAGGCACAATAATGCCGATTGAAAAAATTGCAAAGGTTGCCGAAGAAGCGGGAGTTCCTTTCCACACCGACGCGGTTCAGGCAATAGGACTTGTGCCGATTGACGTGAGCAAGGTTAACATAAATATGCTTTCGATGAGCGCGCACAAGTTTGGCGGTCCTAAAGGAATAGGCGCGCTTTATGTGAAAAAGGGAACGAAGCTAAGTAACTTTATGAACGGCGGCGCACAGGAGCGAAACAAGCGTGCGGGTACCGAAAATACGCCCGCAATCGTCGGTATGGGAGTGGCGATAGAGATTGCAACGGCGGACATAGAGGGAAAAGCCAAAAAGCTCTCCACGCTTCGTGATGCGTATATCGAAAAGGTTTTGAGCAAGATACCGTATTCGCATCTTAACGGACATCCTACCGAGCGTCTTGCGTCAAACGCAAATATATCTTTTGAGTTTATCGAGGGCGAGGGTATGCTCCTCAGCCTTGATATGAAGGGCATTTCCGCGTCGAGCGGAAGCGCGTGCACCTCGGGCTCTCTCGACCCGTCGCACGTTCTGCTCGCGATAGGTTTAAAGCACGAGGAGGCTCACGGCTCGCTTCGCGTCACATTCGGCGAGGAAAATACGATGGAGGACGTGGACTATATAGTTGACAATCTCGCGGTTATTGTTGAGCGTTTGCGCTCAATGTCGCCGCTCTATGAGGAATTTGTTAAAAACGCCAAATAAGGAGGAGAAGTACAATGCTTTACAGCGAAAAGGTTATGGACCATTTCACCAATCCGAGAAACGTAGGTGAAATAGAGGACGCAAGCGGAGTAGGACAGGTGGGAAATCCGAAATGCGGCGATATTATGAAAATGTATATGAAAATCAACGACGATACCGGCGTTATAGAGGACGTTAAGTTTAAGACATTCGGCTGCGGCGCGGCTATCGCAACGAGCAGTATGGCGACCGAGATGATAAAGGGCAAGACGATAGACGAGGCACTCAAGGTCACAAATTTGGCTGTTGCCGAGGCTCTTGACGGTCTTCCGCCCATTAAGATGCACTGCTCCAACCTCGCGCAGGAGGCTATCCACGCGACGCTTTCGGATTATTATGCGAAAAAGGGCATAGAGCCCCCCGAAGGACTTTTGCAGTGCGACGGCTGCTGCGGATGTGACAAAGAGGACGCAGAGTAAATGAAAAAGGTCGTAATAGGAATGTCGGGCGGAGTCGACAGCAGCGTTGCGGCTCTGCTCTTAAAGGAGCGGGGGTATGACGTTATAGGCGTTACCATGCGCCTTTGGGACGGCGAGAATATCAACGGGAAAATTGCGGAGTCTGCCTGTTGCTCGCTTTCCGCGGTCGAGGACGCGAGACGCGTCGCCTTCGCCATTGATATTCCGTATTATGTTTTGGACTTTCGGGCGGACTTTGAAAAATATGTGATAGATTATTTTGTGAAGTCTTACATAGACGCAAAAACGCCCAACCCCTGTATCGCCTGCAACCACTTCATCAAGTTTGACGCACTTTTGAGCAAAGCGGAGGCGATAGGCGCGGATTATATAGCAACGGGGCATTATGCGAAAGTCGAATTTTCGGAAAAGTACCGACGTTATCTCCTTAAAAAATCGGCTTTTTGCGATAAGGACCAGACCTATGCGCTGTATTCCTTAAATCAGCGCAGTCTCTCGAAAATCCTTATGCCGATAGGAGATTTCCGCAAGGAGCAGGTGAGGGAGATTGCCGCAAAGCATAATCTCCCGGTCGCCGATAAGCCCGACAGTCAGGAGATTTGCTTTGTACCTGATAACGATTACGCGGGCTTTATAAAAAGACGTACCGGCAGTATGGGCAAAACGGGGAATTTTGTCGATAAAGACGGCAATATTTTAGCTCCGCACAAGGGAATTGCAAACTACACGATAGGGCAGCGCAAGGGACTCGGGATTGCGCTCGGCGAGCCTATGTTTGTGACGAAAATCGACGCGGAGAGCGGCGACGTCACCCTTGAGAAAAAGGGCGGAGAATTTTCAAAGGAACTCACGGCGCACAGCCTTAACTTAATACCGTTTGACGACTTCGACGGCGAAATGAGAGTCAGGGCGAAGGTGCGCTATGCCGCCAAGGAAGCCGACGCGTCGGTAAAAAAGCTCGGCGGCGGTCGGGTACGGGTCGTTTTCGACGAGCCGCAGAGAGCCGTCACGCCGGGTCAGGCGGTCGTGTTCTACGAGCCGAGCGGCGACATTGTGATAGGCGGCGCGGTAATTGAATAAAAAAACTCTCGCTTTGATATTCATCGGCGAGAGTATTTTTTTATTTAATTGTTATTCTCAAAAATTGTCCTGCGCGTTAAATCTCTCCAGAAACGAGTGCGCCTCGCCCTCGGATTTATAGCCCGCGAAGGTGTCGAGACAGACGGCGTGTATGCTGTTGAAAATGCTTTTCTCGATTTGAGGGTTGTCTTGCTTCAGCCGCTCTATAAGCTGCTTGACCTCCTGACGCTTTGAGCTTATGTCGTCGCTTTCGAGGCTCAGATTTTCGGTAAATCGACACGCGCATCTGATAAACTCCAAATTGTTGTACCGCTCCCACGCCAAAATGTCGCTTTCGCAGATGCAGTACATCGGTCTTATCAGCGTCATACCGCTGAAATTTGTGCTGTGCAGTTTCGGAAGCATACCTTGGAGCTGTGAACCGTAAAACATTCCGATAAGCGTCGTCTCTATAACGTCGCTTAAGTGGTGACCCAATGCGATTTTGTTGCAACCGAGTGACTGCGCCTTGTTGTAGAGGTGCCCGCGTCTCATTCGCGCGCAAAGATAGCATGGCGATTGCTCGGTGCTGTTTGCAACCTCGAAAATGTCGGTTTCAAATATCGTTATCGGGATATGCAAAAGCGCCGCGTTGCTTTCGATTTTCCGACGGTTGATCTCGTTATAGCCCGGGTCCATAACCAAAAATATAAGCTCAAAAGGAACGTCGCTGTGGCGCTGAAGCTCCTGGAGCAGCTTAGCCATAAGCATAGAGTCCTTGCCGCCCGAGATACAAACGGCGATTTTGTCTCCGCTTTGGATAAGCTCGTATCGCTTAACAGCCGCGATAAAAGGGTTCCAAAGGGACTTTCGGAATTTTGTGATAATGCTGCGCTCAATCAACTGATATTCTTCCAAGTTTCTTTTCATTTGCAAAGCTCCCTGTAAAATAAATCATACTGTTTCCCGACCGTCCCAACAGATCAGGTCTTTTATCACCTCTCCGGCGATAATCAGCCCCGCGACCGACGGCACAAACGCGGTGCTCCCCGGAATTTGCCGCCGAGCGTGCGTCTCGGACGTGTCCGAGGCAGTGCCGCATTCGTTTTCGCCGAAGATTGGTTTTAGCGGCTTTTCTTTTGAATACACGACCTTCAGCTTTTTAATTCCCCTGCGTTTTAACTCGTACCGCATAACCTTGGCGAGCGGGCATACCGACGTTTTGTAGATGTCGGCGACCTCGAAAGAGGCGGGGTCGATTTTGTTTCCCGCGCCCATCGCGCTGATGATAGGCGTGCCGGCTTTTTCGGCACTGACAACAAGCTCTATCTTGCCCGTTACCGTGTCAATCGCGTCCACGATATAATCATAGTCGGTAAAATCAAATTGAGCCGACGTTTCAGGAGTGTAAAAGGTCTTGAACGTGCGCACCTTGGTATTCGGATTGATTTGAGAAATCCTTTCTTCGGCGACATCGACCTTGTACCTCCCGACGGTGTCAAGAGTGGCGTATATCTGACGGTTGATATTGGTGGGGCATACCTTATCGCTGTCAATCAAATCGACCGCGCCGATACCGCTGCGAACCAATGCCTCCACGGTATAGCCGCCGACGCCTCCGATGCCGAACACGGCAACGCGGGAGGCGGCGAGCTTTTCCATAGCGGATTTTCCGAATAGTAGCTCCGTCCTCGAAAATTGATTTAACATCAGCTTAACACCTCGCTGTCATTTAATACCGATTTTTTGATTTCCCTATACATAAATATATATTTAAAACCGACCGTTGTCAACAAAAGCGCGGAAAAATATAAAGTAAACGAAAACAGGCGGGGAAATCTCCGCCTGTTTGAGTGAAACGGTCAAATCACGTAATCGTTTGCATACCGCTCTTTCTGACTGTCCAAAACGTCTTGCAGGGTGATGCCGTCGAGATATTCATTGATTACCTTATTCAAGCCCTGCCATATCGGAAGCGTTGCACACTCACTTATTCTTTCGCACCCGATCGGCTCTCTGTCGAGGCACGCGACCGGTGCAAGACTTCCTTCGGTGAGCCTTAAAATCATACCCACGGTATATTTATCGGGAGACTTTGCGAGCATATATCCGCCCTGGAAGCCGCGGTTTGCCTTCAGAACATTGGTTTTATTAAGAACCGGCACTATCTGCTCCAGATATTTTTTTGAAATGCCCTGCCGCTCGGCAATATCCTTTAACGAAATATATCCGTCGTTCATATGCTCGGCAAGATCCAACAGCATACGCAGAGCATAGCGTCCTTTTGTAGAGATTTTCATAAACGCACCTCGCTATGTGAAAACAATTTATAATACTATAATAACATATGTTTTATAGGTTATCAAGACTTTTTAAGAAAAATTCTTTAAATAAAAAGCCGGAAATATTTTTCCGACTTTTTATTTTTATTGCGCCGCGTGCTTCGCGTCGTAGTTTTTCTGTATGACCATATCCTTGACCTTCAAAAGGCGTATCTGCGTGCTTCGCTCGTTCTCGTCGAGCTTCATACTTATATAGTGGATTTTCTCCATATAATCGGGAATCATAACGTGCTCAAGCGCGTTTACGCGGCGGCGGGTCTTTTCGATTTCAGCCGCCATAAGAGCGCACGCCTTTTCGACCTCCGCGAGACGGAGCATATCGGGGAACACCTTGGAGAGCGATGATACAGCCATATCCAAATCCGCCGAGGTGGAAGCATAACCGTATGAGAATATGTCGCTTTTGTCCGCCGTGCGCGTCTTATAGTCGAATACGGGCACGTTGACGCTCATAACATTTTTGCTTGAAGCCTCGACCGATACCGACTGTTTCGGGGCGAGCAACGCGGTTTTAACCGCCTCGCTTCCCATAACCGCCTCGGCGAGCGCAAACTCCTTGTTTGCCTCCGCAATCCCGTGTTCCACCTTGCGGCGAAGCTCTTTATTTTCCTTTACAAGCTCCAGAAAACGGCGCATAAGCTCGTCGCGCTTATCCTTTAAGAGCTTGTGTCCGCGTCTTGCTGTCACGAGCTTTCTTTTAAGCCGCGTCAGCTCCATACGGGTGGGGTTTACATTTGTAGATGGCATTACGACTCCCCCTTATTCCTCGTAATATTTGTCAAGATACTCGTCCTTTATACGCTTCAGCTCGGCTCTGGGCAAAATTCTAAGGAGCTTCCAGCCTATATCGAGCGTTTCCTCTATACTGCGGTTGGTGTTATATCCCTGCGATACGTATTCTTTTTCAAATTCGTCCGCAAATTTCGCGTATTTCTTGTCTATCTCGGTAAGAGCCGCTTCACCCAGAATAACCATAAGTTCCTTAGCGTCCTTGCCGCGTGCGTATGCCGAGAAAAGCTGGTTCATAGTGTCGGCGTGGTCGGAGCGGGTCTTGCCTTCGCCTATACCCTTATCCTTGAGTCGCGAAAGCGACGGAAGAACGTCGATGGGCGGAGCGATATTTTTCCTGTAAAGCTCACGCGAAAGGATAATCTGTCCTTCGGTGATATATCCCGTAAGGTCGGGAATGGGGTGCGTCTTGTCGTCCTCGGGCATTGTAAGAATGGGTATCATTGTGATAGAGCCGTTCTTGCCGTGCTGTCTGCCCGCGCGCTCGTAAAGCGTGGCGAGGTCGGTGTACATATATCCGGGGTAGCCGCGCCTTGACGGAACCTCTTTTCTCGCCGCCGACACCTCTCTGAGCGCATCGGCGTAGTTTGTAATATCTGTCATAATTACAAGAACGTGCATATTCTGCTCAAACGCGAGGTACTCGGCCGCCGTCAGAGCCATACGCGGCGTAGCTATACGCTCAACCGCGGGGTCGTTGGCGAGGTTTATGAAAAGCACGGTTCTGTCAATCGCGCCGGTCTCGCGGAATGACTGAATAAAGAAGTCCGCCTCCTCATATGTTATTCCGAGCGCGGCGAATACAACGGCGAACGCCTCGTCGGTGCCGCGAACTCGTGCCTGACGCGCTATTTGCGCCGCAAGCTGGGCGTGAGGGAGACCCGAAGCCGAAAAGATAGGCAGCTTCTGACCTCTTACAAGCGTGTTAAGTCCGTCAATAGCCGAAATTCCGGTCTGGATAAACTCCTGCGGATAGCTTCGCGCCGCCGGATTCATCGGCAGGCCGTTAATGTCCATTCTCTTTTCGGGCAGGATTTCGGGACCGTTGTCTATAGGTCTGCCGAGACCGTCGAAAACGCGCGAAAGCATATCGGCGGAAACGCCGAGCTCCATAGCGCGACCCGAAAATCTTACCTTCGACGTGGCGGGATTTATACCCGTGGCACTATCGAAAAGCTGGACGAGAGCGTTTGAACCGTCAACCTCCAGCACCTTACAGCGGCGTTTTTCGCCGTTGTCGAGCTCTATTTCACCAAGCTCGTTATACGTTACCCCCGATACGTCGCGTACCAGCATCAAGGGACCCGCTACTTCTTCTATTGTTTTATATTCTCTGGGCATCAATCATCACTCCCCGCAATTATTTCATCAGCCTGCCTCTTTATCTCCGCGCAAATTCTCTCAAATCCCGCTTCGATTTCATCGGTAGGAAGATACTTAAATCGACCTATATCTTCGCGCGCCGCCATTGTCGAGAGTGCCTCAACGTCCGCGCCCTTTTCTATTGCCGCGCTCGATATGTCGTAATATTCAAGGATGAGCTTCATCATCAAATACTGCTTTTTGGGCGGCGTATATGTGTCCATCTCGTGGAACGCATTTTGATGCAGGTAGTCCTCACGGATAGAACGCGCCGCTTCGAGTTTCATACGGTCTGAGGGCGACAATGCGTCCATACCGACCATTTTAACGATTTCGTCAAGCTCGGCTTCCTCCTGAAGCAGAAGCATAAGCTTTGCTCTGAGTTCCATCCAGTCCGAGGCCACGTTTTTAACGAACCAGCCCTCAACGGTGTCGGTGTACAGCGAATATGAATTGAGCCAGTTGATGGCGGGAAAATGACGCTTGTACGCAAGCTCCGAGTCGAGTCCCCAGAACACCTTTACTATTCTGAGCGTAGCCTGCGAAACAGGCTCCGAAATATCTCCGCCGGGAGGCGATACCGCGCCGATAACCGACAGCGCACCTTCTTCTCCGTTCAGCCCCGTAACGCGGCCCGCACGCTCATAGAACTGAGCCAGACGCGAGCCGAGATATGCGGGATAGCCTTCCTCACCGGGCATTTCCTCAAGTCGTCCCGACATTTCGCGGAGCGCTTCCGCCCAGCGTGACGTGGAGTCCGCCATAAGCGCTACCGAGTAGCCCATATCGCGGAAATATTCGGCAATGGTGATACCCGTGTAAATCGAAGCCTCTCGCGCCGCAACCGGCATATCCGAGGTGTTCGCTATAAGCACGGTTCTCTCCATCAGCGACTTGCCCGTTTTCGGGTCTACAAGCTCGGGAAACTCGTTCAGTACATCGGTCATTTCGTTGCCGCGCTCGCCGCATCCGATATATACAACTATGTCCGCCTCAGCCCATTTCGCGAGCTGGTGCTGTACGACGGTCTTTCCGCTTCCGAAGGGGCCCGGTACCGACGCAACGCCGCCCTTTGCGATTGGGAACAGCGTATCTATAACGCGTTGACCCGTGATAAGCGGCATATCGGGCGGCAGCTTGCTCTTGTAGGGTCTGCCGGTACGCACAGGCCACTTTTGCATAAGCGAGAGCTCGTGCTTTTTGCCGTTTTCTTCGAGCACGCAAACCGTCTCGTCCACTTTAAAGCTGCCGCTTTTTATTTCCTCGACCGTTCCCGAAACATTCGGCGGAACAAGTATTTTATGCGTCACTATCTCGGTTTCTTCGACCGTGCCGATAACGCTTCCGCCCGAGAGCTTGTCGCCCTTTTTGACGCAGGGCTTAAACTCCCATACCTTGTCGCGCTTGAGAGACGCAACCTCAATTCCGCGTGCCAGATTGTTGCCCGAAATTTTCATAATATCGTCGAGCGGACGCTGTATTCCGTCGAAAATACTTCCGATAAGACCGGGACCGAGTTCTACCGACAGCGGCATACCCGTAGATACGACCTCCTCGCCGGGACCCAGACCCGAGGTTTCCTCGTAGACCTGAACCGAGGCGAGATCGCCGTGTATTTCGATTATTTCTCCTATAAGCCGCTCCTTTGAAACACGCACAACGTCAAACATATTTGCGTCCTTCATACCCTCGGCTATAACCAAGGGTCCCGCGACTTTTTTAATTATTCCATTACTCATAGCCATACTCCTTATACAATATCGCTTCCGACCGCCTTGACGACGGATTCGTTAACAGCCTTCATTCCCATACCGGTGTTTCCGTAAACGCCGGGAATAGGGATGATTGCCGGCAACGGTGCTTCGCTTATCCGCGCGAGCTCGTCTTTTATAAGCTCCGCGAGCTGTTCGGTGATGTATATGACCGCAAAACCGTCGTCCTCCAGCTTCCTGATGAGCTTTTTAGCCTCGTCCGCCGCCGTGACAAAGTATGTGTCAAGACCGAGTGCGGCAAAGCCGTAAACCGAAGCCCTGTCACCTATTGCCGCAATTTTATACATATGTCATACACACCCTCTCTCTGATCATATCGTCGGCGAGTTTGTTCAGCTTACCCGAAAGTATAAGCCTTACAGTGTTTATCTCGGCGGTTTTCGCGTAGTGGTACGCGATTATCGGCGCACTTGAAAAGCTCTCATAGCGTGCACTCTCCATAAATCGCATAATTTCGTCAGCGCACTGCCTCTCAAACACCGCCGCACTTATTTTCATATATTCGGCGCACGAGCCGTACTCGGTCGGCTCGACAAACTCGCAAAGCGTATTAAGTCCGCCCGCAGCGGCTTTCTTCAGTTCTGCGGTGTTGAACGTCCCGCCGTCGTAGACCGCGTTTTCGATGAACGACAGGTTCTTTTCCGAAACGGCGCACCGATACGCCGTTTTCAGATTTGACGTGTCCGCGAGCATATCGGCGTATTTTTTCATAAACGCGTCTCCGCTTTTATCCGCGGCGTCCTCAACAGCCGCAAGCATAGCCTTGTCGATATATATGTCGCAAAGCTGCCCGTCCTGAGTTTGATTGAGAATTACCGCGGCTTCCTCGCACACCTCGGCGAGCCGCTCGTCAAGCTCCTTGTACTCTCGCGTTTTCACGCACTCGTAAATTTCTTTTTTGTCAGCCGTTCCGCCGTCAATGAGCAAATCCTCTCCGTCAATTCCCGAAAAAACGGCTTTGACGGACGCTTTTATATTGTGATAATCGACAGGCAGCCGCAGAATGCGTATGGTCTCCTCGTCGGCAAGCTCTTCGATAAACGCCCAAAGCTCTTTTTGCACCTCGGCGGTGACGTCTGAATCGTCGTCCGAACGGTAGCCGCGGTCACGCACAAAACGCAGAGCCGCGTCGCGGCTGTCCACGCTCAAAAGCTGCTCAATATCCTGCTTGGTCAGAAGCGCCGCTTCCTTAGCCCTCACGCGGGCTATGCTGTAAGTAAACTCCTTCATGGCAACCACTCCTTAACCGAATAAAAAGCTGTTTACGGCGTCGTGCAGACGGTCTTTTTCAGATTCGGTGAGCGCTTCTATCGAGCAGTTCTCCTCAACGTCGCCGTAAGAGAGAATAAATCCGCCGTCCATTTCGCGGGTCCTGTTTGAAACCGTAAGTCCTTTGCTTTTGACCGCCTCGATAAAGCTGTCGGGCACACGCTTTCTGTCCTTTTCGGAAAGAATAACCGCTCCGCCGCTCTTTGACGCGTATTTGTCGAGGAGCTTGGTCATAAACTCAAAGTATTCCGCGTCGCCAAGACCCACAAGCTTTATATATGCGTCCTTTAAGATGCCGTCTATTATCCGTTGCTTTTCGCGGAGCAACGCGCTCTTTTTCGTGATTTCGCCGGTAGACTGTGCGCGGGTTATTACTCGCTTATATTCCAGCTCGGCTTTTTCCTTTGCCTCCGCCTCGATTACGCTCGCTTCCTCACGGGCGCGATCCGTAATTCGCTTTGCCGCCGCGGCCGCCTCGTCGGTTATGCGTTCCGCCTCAACTCCCGCGTCGTTTGCGATTTCTTCAATGATTTTATCCAATCCGTTCAATGTATCACATCCTTTACGGGTTAGTCACGTTATATGTTAAGTCCTGCAATGCCGAAGATAGCAAGAATTGAAACGAGCAGCGCAAGGATGGCATACGTTTCAACCATAGCCGCAAAAATCATACCCTTACTCATCTGGTCGGGCTTTTTGGCAATCATCATAATTCCCGCTACCGCGGCTTTGCCCTGGCTTATAGCCGACAAAAGACCGACTATCGCGATAGGCATACACGCCGCGAAATACAAAAATCCCTTGGCGAGCGAAAGCGCCTCGGCGGAGCCGCCGAGTATGCCTATCTGGCTCAGCGTGATAAACGCGATAAGCAGACCGTAGATACCCTGCGTACCCGGAAGAAGCTGCATAATAAGAACCTTAGAGAACTTTGACGGGTCCTCGGTGACAACTCCCGCCGCCGCCTGACCCGCTTTACCTACGCCGACAGCCGAACCTATACCGGCTAAAATCGACGCCAAAGCCGCGCCCGCAAGGGCTAAAACCATTCCCATATTTTCCATTTTAAATTTCCTCCTTAAATTTATAATATTTTGTATGAGCCGCAAACGGAGCAAATTCGCGTCCGCCGCCCTCAAAAAATTTACCGAAAAATTCCACGAACTGCAATCTGTTCGTATGCACATACGCGCCGAGCGCGTTTATGCCCAGGTTGAGCGTGTGTCCCACCACGAACACAATAATAAAGATTATCGCTCCGACTATTCCGCCGCCGAACATACTTCCCATTTTGTTAAATACCGTGGCTATAACGCCGGTGGCAAGACCGAGTGCGAGAAGTCTCGAATAGGAGAGTATGTCGCTGAGCCAGCTCGTGACTCCGTAAAGCGAATACGCACCCTTTGCAAGCCTTTTTGCGGGCTTGTTCTTCGGCGCGGTGAAAAGCAGTATTCCGAGCGCGCCTATACCCGCGATTATTGCCGCTGCCGTACCCCATACGGGCGGGAGCTTGGTGTCGATGCTTGCCATCGAAAGGAACATATCCACGCGGAATAAATATAGTATGCCGCCGCCGATAAGCATATACCAGAATATGCAGTCGCCGAACGCGCTCGCCCAATCTTTCGCCTTAATGCACTGATAGAGCTTTACGCCGAGACCCGTAAAAAGATGTACAATTCCAATCAAAAAGCTGAACATCAGCATCTTCATCGGGTTGTTGACAGGCTCGAACCACAGCGGAGGAATGGTTACCTCGTTTCCGAAAAATGTTCGTGAAACGGTCGGCACCACGTCTCCGAAATAGCTTCCGAACATCACTCCCCAGAACATTGTGGATATACCGCAGTACATAAACATTCTGAGCGTCTTTTTCATATCCGCTTCCATATTTTTGAACTTCTTCAGCGCGAAGAAACAGCCCAGGGTCATAATAAGTCCGTAAGCTGCGTCGGACAGCATCATTCCGAACAGCACATAGTAGAAAAACGCCATAATGCCAGTCGGGTCTATCTCGCCTTTGGTCGGCATTGCGAAAGTCTTTACGATTCCCTCCACCGGCTCGGTCAGATGCTTATTTTTAAGCATTACCGGAGCGTCGTCGCCCGCGTCCTCGGTTTCGACAGCGGCGTTGTATTTGTGCTCCAATGCCGCCGTCAGAGACGGAGCGGCTTTTGTCGGAATATATCCGGTTATCACAAACACGCGGTTGCCTTGGCTGAGCATTGAGAGGACGTTGTACTTTTCCGCCCTCATCGCGTAGTAATCCACCATAAATTTGAGCGAGCTCAGAGCGCCTTTGAACGACGCGATCTCATTTTCGAGCGCCGCAATCTCATTTTCGAGTGCGCCTGTTTCCCTATGGATTTCAGCCGCTCTTTCGGACGGAATACCTCTGTTTGAGTTTTTCATACTCGAATAGCCTATCTCACGCAGTCTGTTCTCACATTCCGAAGCGTGCTTTTTTGCACAGAGTATAAATGCGCAAGTCTGTTGCGGCAGAACATTTACTATCTCCGCATAAATCGGCGGTGCGTCTCCTGCGGCGAAGTACAGCTCCAGGAGCTTTTCCTCGGTCAGCGCATCGGGAAACGTCCCGATAAGGCAGGAGCAGTCTTTGGTGCCCGTTTCGGAGAGAGGAACGTCCAGCCCCATCCACGGGCTCAGCTCGTCAAGCTCGGTCATACGGCGCACGATTTGACCGCGCTTTTCGGCGATTTCGTCCGCCGCCTCGATAATTCTGTCCGCAATGTTCATCATTTCGGGAATATCGTCAACGTATTTGTAATATTCCTCCGCCGAAAGAGTTTTGCGTCCCTCAAAAGAGGAAAGGAGACCTTTTTCGGACGGCGCGTACCGTTCCAGAATATCAATCGCCTTTTCGCCGACGGTGCGCTCACGCAGAAATTCCGACTGAAAATCGCTTGTGTTCATATTTGAGAAGCCAAGCTCCGCGTTGGCGGGATCGCCCTCCGAAATATCCACACATTGTTGACGCTGCAAAAATTCCAGCACGGCTTTTCTGTCTTTTTTACAGCCGTATATGGTGATACGGCTCATAGGAACCTTCAAAAATAATCACCTTCTTTCAGCTTACAAGCGCGTCGATTACCAGCCTTACGGCTTTGTCGTGACCGTTGTCGGCGTTCTTTGCCAGAGCCGCCGCACCCGCGCGTGCGTCCGAAGCCGCGTCCCTCTCAATTGCCGCGGCGGCCGATTTAGCCTCGTCAACACGAGTGCTTATGACCTGCCGCGCCGCTTTTTTGGCGTTTTCAACAATTTTTTTCGCCTCGTCCTCGGCGGCTTTTATAATATCTCCGCTCTCGGTTTTGGCGCGCAATTCCGTCTCGTCCGCCATACGTTCCGCTTCGACGATACGCATAATGGATTGTTTTGCCATTTACATACGCCCCTTCGTAGATTTTTATTTCACGGCATTATTTATATGCAAAATGTTACAAAATAAAATGCCCGTATAAAACGATATACCACAAAATGCCCAAAATGTCAATACAATCCACACAATAATTGCCCGCAATTTTATAATGTATTTTGCTCAAAAAAAATAAAAAATTAAAAAAGTGTTGACAAATAAAGAATAATGTGCTAATCTTTAAAACATATTATACATATAGGTTTTGTGGTTTATTGGAGGAGGTGTATAATTAAACTTAAAAAAAGGAATTGCATATCTGCGAACATTGGAGTATAATATCTTATATATTGTTTAAAGAGGGTGAGCAGAAAACTTATGAATTGGGATTTCATTTGGAAATATCTGCCGCTGTATGAGAAAGCCGCGCTTCTGACCGTGAAAATCGGATGGGCGGGGATAGCTCTGGCGATTATTATAGGTATTCTCTGTGCGATTGTGCTGTATTTTAGGATAGCGGTGCTGAGGCGGATAGTTTCGGTATACATAGAAATAAGCCGCAACACCCCGCTCTTAATTCAGCTTTTCTTCATATATTATGCTCTGCCGAAAATCGGTGTGCCGGTCTCTCCCGAAGCGTGCGGAGTGGCGGGACTTGCGTTTTTGGGCGGCAGCTATATGGCTGAGGCTTTCAGGAGCGGCTTGGAGGCGATAGAGCCCATACAGATGGAAAGCGCGCTGAGCCTGGGGCTTGAAAAATCTCAGGCTCTCAGATATGTGATAATGCCGCAGGCGGTATCCGTAAGCGTTCCGGCGTTTGTCGCCAATGTGATATTTCTGCTTAAAGAGACGAGCGTATTCAGCGCGATAAGCCTTATGGACTTGATGTTTACGGCGAAGGATTTGATTGGTCTTTACTATAAAACTACCGAAAGCCTGCTGATGCTTGTGGTGTTTTACCTGATAATTTTGCTTCCTGTATCAATTTTGGGAAGCATTCTCGAAAGGAGGCTTCGCCATGCCGGATTTGGGTCTTGACGTACTCTTTAAGGGAAAAAATATGCTTCGCCTGCTCGGCGGACTCTGGGTGGCTGTGAAAATAAGCCTAATATCAGTCGCGATAAGCATACCGCTCGGGATTTTGCTGGGTATAATAATGACCTCGAAAAACCCGATAATAAAGGCGGTCACGCGGGTGTATCTCGAATTTATCAGAATAATGCCTCAGCTTGTGCTGCTGTTTATTGTGTTTTTCGGCTCGACGAGTGCGCTCGGAATAAATATTTCGGGAGAGCTTGCGTCGGTGATAGTATTCACGGTGTGGGGTACGGCCGAAATGGGCGACCTTGTGCGCGGTGCACTGATAAGCATACCTAAGCATCAGTACGAAAGCTCGGCGGCTCTGGCGCTGACGCCCGCCAAAACGTACATATATGTAATAATACCGCAGACGGTAAGGCGGCTTATACCGCTTTCCATAAATCTTATAACACGAATGATAAAAACCACGAGCCTTATTCTGATGATAGGCGTTGTAGAGGTTCTGAAGGTCGCGCAGCAGATAATCGAGGCGAACCGAATGAGCAGCCCCAACGCCGCGTTCGGAGTGTATCTTACGGTACTTTTGCTGTACTTCATAATTTGCTGGCCGATAAGTATGCTTGCAAAACGGCTCGAAAAGAAGTGGGGGTGAGCGAATGGCGGAGGAATTATTGAAAATCGAACATCTGACAAAGAGCTTTGAGGATAATGTCGTGCTTGACGATGTAAGCTTTACGGTACATAAGGGCGAGGTTATCGTAGTTGTGGGTCCGAGCGGTTGCGGAAAGAGCACTATGCTCCGATGTATAAACGCTCTCGAGCCCATTCAAGGCGGCAAAATCACAATTGACGGCGACGAAATTTTATACGGAAGTAAAAATTTATCAAGTCTGCGTCAAAAGATAGGAATGGTGTTTCAAAGCTATGACCTGTTTCCTCACCTGAGCGTTCTCGACAATATCCTTCTCGCTCCTTTGAAGGTGCAGAAGCGTAAAAAGGACGAGGTTATAAAAGAGGCAACCGAGCTTTTGGAGCGCGTGGGTCTTGGGGATAAGGCAAAAAGCTATCCGAGACAGCTCTCGGGCGGACAGAAGCAGCGCGTGGCGATAGTGCGCGCGCTGTGTATGCACCCCGAAATGATGCTGTTTGACGAGGTGACGGCGGCTCTCGACCCCGAAATGGTACGCGAGGTGCTGGACGTAATACTGGGGCTTGCAAAAGGCGGTATGACAATGATTATCGTCACGCACGAAATGCAGTTCGCGAGGGCTGTGGCGGACAGGGTGCTGTTCCTTGAAAACGGCAATATTATTGAGGACGCCGACCCCGACACATTCTTTGAGAACCCCAAAACAGAAAGAGCAAAACAATTTTTAAATATTTTCAATTTTGAGAGGAGTAAAGAAAAATGAAAAGGTTAAAGGTAACAACAATAATCGCACTTGCACTTGCGGCGGTACTCGGTCTTGCGTCCTGCGGCGCATCTCAGCCGAGCGGTGACACGTCGTCCGAGACGGGCAAAACGACTGCGGTTTACCGAACGATTGACGAAATCAAGGACAGCGGCGAAATAAATATCGGCGTGTTCTCGGATAAGCACCCGTTCGGTTACGTTGACGAGAACAGCGAGTATCAGGGCTACGACGTTTACTTTGCAAGGCGTATAGGCGAGGACCTGGGCGTTAAAGTAAACTTTGTATCGACCGAGGCGGCGAACAGAACAGAGTATTTAAAGACCGGCAAGGTTGACATAATACTTGCAAACTTTACCGTAACTCCCGAAAGAGCGGAAGAAGTTGATTTTGCGCTTCCTTATATGAACGTGTCGCTCGGAGTGGTATCGCCCGAAAGCAAGCCCATCACGTCGCTTGACGAATGGAACGCAGACGACGAAATGATTGTAATTTCCGGCACGACGGCGGAGACGTATCTCACGCAGAACTATCCGAACATAAAGCTCCAGAAGTACGACACTTACGCAAACGCAAAGAGCGCGCTTGAAAACGGCACCGCGGCGGCGTGGGCTAACGACAACACCGAGGTAATAGCGTACTCGCTTTCGACGACGGGCTATACTGTCGGTATTCCGTCGCTCGGAAGTAAAGACACCATCGCTCCGGCGGTTTCCAAGGGCAACGAAACGGTGCTCAACTGGTTAAACGACGAAATAACTTCGCTCGGAGAGGAAGAGTTCTTCCACAAGGACTACGAGGAAACGCTCACGGATACATACGGACTCGATTATGAGGAGGAGCTTGTAATAGAGGGCGGCGTTCCCGCGGAATAATCGCGAATTTATTTTAATATGTAAAAACGCGGCAAATGCACCAACGCTTTGCCGCGTCTGTTATTTTTTGCAATTTTAAAGTCGCAAAAGGCACGTTATTCGGCGCGAATTTATTTGCAGGGGACAATATTATATGATACAATTATATTGTGTTTGGTTTTATAAAATTCAGGAGGAGCACGATAATTATGAAGCATCTTAAAAAAGTTTTGTCAATAGTTTTGGCGTTTGCCATGCTTGCGCCGACGGTACCGGCGTTCGCTTCCGATTTGGAGGACGACGCGGCGGAGAGCGCGGCTCGCAGACTTATTGCGAGTCAAAAATATTTCTACAACCCTTCAGGCGTGAGTATCTCGTCGGAGGGCGAATACCCCGAGACGTTCGATTTGCGGAGCGCGAATTTTGACGGAAGCGGAGAGCCAAAGAATTACGTCACGCCGGTAAAGAGTCAGGGCTACTTCGGCACATGCTGGGGATTTGCGGCAACCGCCGCGGCGGAGACGAGTATTCTGACCGATCTCGGAATGTCGTATGATGAAATGAATATTGATTTATCCGAGCATCATGTCGCGTGGTTCGCAAATGTGGCTCTGCCCGAGGACGGCAGTGAACAGGGCGGAGAGGGCGTGTATTTTATTGACCCGCCCGAAACCAGCAGGGATATTTTGGACTACGGCGGCGGCTCTACCGCCGCGACGTCGGTGTATTCGGCGGGAGTAGGTCCTATGCCGGAGTATATGTTTCCCTATCGCGGCAAGGAGGGCAATATAATATACATAAATCCCGAAACGGGCAGAACCTCCAAAACCCAAAAAGAAGGCTATGAACCCTATCGTTACAGCCCGAATGATGATTGGAGTCTTGACGAAGCAGACCGTTTCGGGCAGGTATATCCGCTTGAGGAAAGCTTTTTGCTCCCGTCTCCGGCTCAGTTTGAATACGACGAGACTGAGGAGAAATATAAATACGTCTATAATCAGGCAGGAACAGACGCGATAAAAGAGCAGCTTATGAACGGCCGCCCTGTATGTATCTCATTTTTCGCCGATACGTCTGTTGCGTCGGAGATGGACGAACACCACTATATAAATCCCGCCACATGGGCACATTATGTGCCGCTGAGCGTCAATGAAGACAGTGAAAACGGCGAATCGACAAACCACGTCGTAACGATAGTCGGCTGGGACGACAACTTCTCAAAGAAAAACTTCTTTGCGGAGCCTCCCGGAGACGGAGCGTGGATAGTAAAGAACAGCTGGGGCAGTGATGAGAGTGAATTTCCGAATAAAGACGATTGGGGTGACCACGGATATTTCTATATCTCATATTACGACCATACAATATCAAATCCGGAGGCGCTTGATTTCGACGTTACTCCCGACAAGACCGGCGGCTCTTATTACAGCTTTAAGTATGACTATATGCCTGTTTCCGCATCGTACAAGAATAATGTCTTTGACGCTCCCGCGTCAATGTCGAATGTATTTGAAAACGGAGATATGGACGTAACGGCAAAAACACTGACGTTTTACACCGAGCTTCCGGGAACCGAAACCACATTCGAGATGTATATGCTGAGCGACCAAAGCGAGTCTCCTACCGACGGAGAGCTTCTGGCGAGCGGAACAAAAACGTATAAGTACGGCGGTTATCACCGCTTTGATTTGGAAGAGCCGGTTTACATACCCGCAAACGCGCGGTATTCGGTTGTCGTAACAAACAAGACCGCTGACGGCAAATATGAGATTATAAGTCAGGAGTACCCGTCCGAGCTGAGCGCAAAAACAGACAAGGTTACATACGGCTCCAACACAGATTATGCGAAGGGCGTTGTGAACAAGGGCGAGAGTTTCATCAAAACCACAAACGAAAACAGCGAAGCCGAATGGGCTGACTGGGGAGAGACAAGCGCGGCGGCTAATGAAATAAGCTGTAAATTCCTTGAAGAGTTGGGATTTATGAGCGCGCTTGCGCAAACCGAAGACGCTTTTGAAGCGTATAATAACGCCTCCGATGCGTATTATGAGGCTCACCCCGAGGACGACAGTGAGGTAATTCCGGAGGAACTGCGAGACGTTTACGCAGACTGGCAACGGAAGGCCCTTATGCTGAAAGTGATGAAGATAATGATTAAGAACGGGCTTGCGGCTATATTAAATCCTGAATATGCGGAAACTTTCAGCAACGCGGCTTTCTACGCAAGGGACAACTTCCCGATAACCGTTATCGCGGACGTTGCGAAAAAAGACCATATTCTCTACTACGACAGCGCGACAAGTCAGCTTTACTCGAAGATGGACTATGACACAAAGGAATTCTCCGAGCCGATAGACTTCCCGGGCGCAATTTGCGAGGGCAACAAGCTCACGCTTACCTCGGATTTTCAGTTTGTGACGACGGCGAAGGACGGACTGTTCATAGACGGCAACACGACGCTCTACGTTCCCAAAGGCGAAAGCCCGTCGATAGTGAGTGCCGCCGACGGATTTAAGGGTGACGATAAACTTGATGAGTACACCGGTATATTTGCCGCAGACGGCAGCACGATAGACATAGACGGCAGCCTGACAGTACGCTCGGGCACGGGAACGGACGCTTCCGGCCGTGCCATTCTCTCGGACGGCGACATTACGATAACCGGAGACGGAAGTCTCGAAGCGATATGCGGAAACACGGAGCACGACGAGACGGCAGAGCCTATGAGGGCGGACTCAATAGGAATATATGTGTACGGTGATTTGGATATATCGGTTGCCGACGCCCGCTTCATCGGCGGCGACGCTTACGGAATGAGTATAGGCATAGCGACAGATGAGGCACATTCCGTGACCGTAGGCGGAGGAGCTTCGGTTGTGGCACAAAGCGGCGCAACTTTGGGAGACGAAGAGTTCTACGATGATTTTTACAGTCTCGCCTGCAATACAAGCTATGTCACCGTTAAGGATAATTCGAGCTTTATCGCCTCGGCCTCGGCGACAGACAAAAACGAGAAAGGCAACTACGGATTGTCATTACTGTGCGGCGACATTTACGGCGACGGCAACATATATAACTGCAAAATCACACTCTCAAACAACAGCTCGCTCATATTAAACGCCGACGGCTCAGAGCGCAGTTTCGGTATTTTTAGCGGGGAAAATATGCCGATACCCGTAGAAACAGACAACACCTGCACGTTTATTGCCGCGGGAAAAACGAAAGCGTCGCATTACGCCGAGCTTGCAGGAGTTACGGCAACGTCGCAGGACGGTCATATTCTGGCGTACACCAAAGGCACGGACGGCTTGACAAACAGCTATGTTGACACGGACGGAAATATAGCACAATATATCGCATTTAAAAAGGCCGAGGACGTCTCCGAGGGTGACAAGATACTCTACTTCGACGGCGAAACGGGCAAGCTGTATTCAAAGTACGACTTTCACACCGGCGAAATGTCCGACCCTGTCGAAGTACCCGGCGCAATATGCGAGAAGAATAAGCTGACGCTCACCTCGGAGTTCCGTTTTGTCACAGCACACGAGGACGGACTGTATTTAAGCGACGGTTCAACGCTTTACGTTCCGGAGGGCGAGACTCCGTATATCCAAAGTGCCGCCGCAGGATTTACCCGAACCGATACAAGTATTTGCGCGTCGGGAATAAACGTGGTCGGCGACTTAATGCTTGACATAGACGGCACTCTTACGGTAATCGCAGGCGATGGAGTAAACATTGACAGCTTTGGCGTTGCCTGCGAAGGCAATCTGACAATAACGGGAAACGGCACTCTCAACGCCTTCGGAGGAAACACCTCGCATGACGAATCGGTACAGGACGGCGAGACAGCCTCAGCCGGCATACTCGCCTATAAAAATATCGATATATCAAACGCGGAGGTCAACGCCTACGGCGGAGATGCGTATGACGACAGCGAAGGAATAGAGACGTGGCCGGGTGGTTCCCTGACAATAAGCGGCGGCGCGCAGGTTAAGGCGGAAGGCGGCTCAAGCGCCGATACAACATTTCAGAGTGCGGCTATCGGCTGTGAGGTCAGCGAAATCGTCATAAAGGACCATTCAAGCCTGACCGCCTCGGCAGTCAGCAATAAGGGAATACTTAACGTAGGACTTAATATGAATAGTGATGCTGCCGATGATAACGGCACAACATATAATGGCAGAATTAAGCTTGAAAACAACAGTTCTCTCTCGGTAAGGGCATTAAACTCGGAATATAATTACGGTATTTATCAGGCCAACGGACCGTTCGATGGTCCCATAAAAACGGAAATGGACGATACCTGCACCTTTACCTCAGACGCGGGCGTGGCGGGACTTGCCCAACTTGAAGGAGTAACGGCAATGTCCGGGGAAAATGTCGTGACGTTTGACAGCGAAGAGGGATGTTACACGGACGCTGACGGAAAGCTCGCTACGAGTTTGACGTTCCGCCCGAAGGCGTCTTCAAGACCCGGCAGGGGCGGCGGAGGAGGCTTTAGCTCCGCGGCTCCGACTGCTACTCCGACCGCGGCGCCGACAGACGCGCCGCAGGCAACTCCTGCTCCCGAAGCGACAAAACCGTCGGGAACAGGCGCGCTTCCGTTTACCGACGTTAATGCGGGAGACTGGTTCTATGACGCGGTAAAGGCGGCTTATGACAAGGGCGTTATAAACGGCGTGAGCGATACCGAATTTGCGCCTGACGAGGAACTCACGCGCGGAATGTTGGTTACCATAATCGGACGCGCGGACGGCTTCACTCAGTCAATCGGAGCTTTGCCCGGCGACGTCGATATGAACCAATATTACGCGCCGTATATCGCGTGGGCTGCCGCAAACGGCATAGTGAACGGCTTTGAGGACGGCACGTTCAGACCCGACGATGCCGTGACGCGTGAGCAGACCGCGGCGATACTTTACAGGTATATGCAGTATAAGGGCGCAGACGTGTCGGTCGGTGAGAACACCAATATATTGAGCTATACCGATGCAAACGAGATAAGCGAATACGCGGTTTCCGCCATACAGTGGGCGTGCGGAGCGGGAGTTATAAACGGCTATCCCGACGGCACTCTCGCGCCGACGGCGGGCATAACCCGCGCCGAGTTCGCTATGATGATAGACGGACTTGACTCCGAAGCCGCCTATGATGAGGATAATGTCGATTATTCGGATATGTCAAACTGGGCGTATTTTGAAAGCGACGATACAGGCAAAGCCGCTGACGTATTCTTTGTATGCCCGACGGTTTATATGGGAAAGAATGGTATACATAATATGGAACTGAGCGACGAAAAAACCAAGGCGAGCTTCCTCGGCGCGACAAATATGGAAAAGGGAATTTATGACGACGACAGCCGTTTTTTCGCGCCGTATTACAGGCAGGCGGCGCTCGACGTTTATGAAATGGACGGGAGCGAGTCGGAGCAGTACCTCGAATATGCCTATCGGGACGTTAAAGCCGCGTTTGAATACTATTGCAAAAACTGCAACGACGGCAGACCTATAATATTGGCGGGATTTTCCCAAGGCGCGGATATGTGCATAAGGCTTATGAGGGATTATTTCTCGGATGCCGATATGAAAGACAGGCTTGTGGCGTGTTACGCCGTGGGCTGGCGTTTGACGGAGGACGAGACGGCGAAATATCCGCAAATCGTACCCGCAACGGGCGAAAGCGACACGGGGGTTGTAATATCGTTTACCTGCGAGGCGGAGGATATTGACAATTCGATAATTATTCCCAAGGGCGAAAAGTCCTTTGCGATAAATCCCCTGAACTGGAAAACGGACGGCACTCCCGCCGACAAGAATTTGAACCTCGGAGCCTGCTTTACCGATTACGACGGAAACATTAAAAACGAGGTGTCCAAGCTGACGGGCGCGTACATAGACGGTACGCGCGGCGCTTTGAAGGTCACCGACGTTACTCCCGAGGAATATCCGCCCGGACTTGACGTTTTCCAAAGCGGAGTATATCACCTCTACGACTATCAATTCTTTTACCGCAATCTTGAAGAAAACGTGAAAACAAGACTTGAAGCATATGAGGCGCATAAGTAAGACAAAAAAATAATTGGTTTTCCGAATTTTTGCGATATGCGTTTAAAGTAAAATAAAAATCGGAGCGTGCCGTGCAGTGCGCTCCGTTTTTTATAGCCGTAAGCAAGATTTTGGATTTTTCGAGACACGAAACGTGCGTTTTTTGACATAAACAGATTTGAATTTAAGTTAAAAGTATGTTAAAATAATAAAGTAATGTGCTTTTCATTAAAAATAATTGCAAAACAGCAAACGGAGGATATGTTATGAAACACGCAAAAAAACTCTTATCTTTATTTTTAGCATTGGCTATGACGGCATCAATCTCACCTCTGATGACATTTGCCGCGCCGACGATGCGTCCGTTTATAAACGGGCTGTCTTCGGAATACAAGGGCGGTATCGACGAAATTCACTGGGGCGATACCGACTGGGGCGCGTTTGGGGACGTTGACTGGACAGGCGCTGCGGACAAGACGGCAGACGAACTGGCGGCGACGCTTGAGAGCGAGGATATAAACGTTCTGAATCTCGGCGATAAGCAGCTGGTATTCAGTGAGACGGACGAGGTGTTCGAATTGACGGAAAATTTGGGCGGCATAACGATCGAAGGCGAAGTGATAAAATTTCCCGAGGGCGACATGGCGTTAATTACGTCGGCAGATACGGATATTTGGTTACAGTCCGACGCCGAAATCAGCATTCCGGATAATTCGTCCGTACTGATAATCAATGTGTCACAGGAAAGCGAAAGCTCAAATATTTTCGGCAGTAATTTTAATTTGACAATAAACACGAATAACAGCGGTAATCTGGCTGCGGTAAATCTTCACGCCACAGAGTCAAGCTTCGGTATTATAGCGGACAGTCTGAGCATTTGCGGAGGCGGAGTTGTCGCGGCGGTAAGCGGAGAAGCGCCGACGGCTTCCGCCGGCATATTCGCTTACAGCTCGATAAGTGTAAATAAAGCAGTGCTTATAGGCACGTGTTTGACAAGAGACGCTCAACAGTGCGTGGGTATCGAAATACAGGATCAATCTTCCGACATTTTATCCGCGAACTGCGTTTTATCCGCCGAGGACGGTGCTCTTGTGATTGGCGTGGGCGGCGAGTCATCTCTGCTCTCACGTGGAATACTGACCAACAGTATATCGGCGAAAAACGGCTCGGAAATTTACGCCTACGGCGGCAATGTGCCGGGTAATGACGGCGATCCCGACAACGATATGCGCACCATAGGTCTCGAAATTATGGAGGGGACAAACAAAAGAAAAATAACCGTTGATAACGGCAGCGCGATTTACGCGCGCGCCGGAAACGGCGAATACGGATACGGCATAGCGGAATATTACCACAACTATGGCGAGGAGGACGCCTCAGCCATAGAATACGGCGGTGTGGAGTTCGTCGTTGACGAGAGCGAAAACGCCGAACCGTCGGAAATAATCGCGGCAGGCAACAACGACGCTTATCATCAGCGGCGCGTATATAATGTCGGAATCAGCAAAACACAGTACAAAGATCCGACGGGTAACGTGACCGTAATGGGAAGCCGCAAATCAGACGGCAGCAACGCGATTGTGACGTATTTTAATTCCCGTGAGCACAAGTATATGTACGCTTACCATACAAGCGTAGACTATTTAAAAATCACACGCGGAGAAGTAGCCGACTACTATCTTTTATATAAGCCCGATGAAGGAGCGTTATATAAAAATAACGGCGAAAAGCTCGAAAACTTCCCCGGCGCAATATGCGAAGGCGATACCCTTACGCTTACGAATGACTTTCACTTTGAAACCAACCGCGAAATTGGACTGTATCTGTTTCCCGGCACAACGCTTGTGGTTCCTGAGGGCGTAACAGCAAGCGTAATGAGCGGTGATAATCCGGATAATATGAACTCCACAGCTCTTGTGTACAACGGCGACTGCAATCTTGAAATTGACGGCTTATTTACCGCGACAAGCAGAAGTGCGCGTACGGGGAGCAGCGGCATTCTCGGCGGCGGTGGTACACTGTCCATATCCGGAAAAGGAAAACTGTACGCGACAGGCGGGGATGTGATCGACGCATCGGCTCCGACTGTGATTTCGGCGGGTATATGCTCAGACGGCGATATAAGCATACGCGGTACAGCCGTAAGAGCATATTCAAGATATGTTTCACTCAAGCCTCAGGAAGAGGGAACGGAGTCCCAAAACGGAATGAGCGTAGGCATGTTTGTCGACAGAGTTTTTGCCGGTGACGGCGCGGATGTGCACGCCGAAGGCGAAGGCGGCGGAGAGGATGTAATGACATACGGCTGTATTGCAAAAGATGTCACGTCGGAAGGGAGCAATTTTGGGGCATACGTCACCGAAGATTCTTATTGCGACCTTTCCGCGGGGCTTGCGCTGAAACAAAACGCAATATCTTTGAACGCCTTTGAAGGCGGTAAAATCGACTGTGAATCTCTTAATTATGCTTCTGCGGAAGCATTCGGATTATGCGAGCAAGACTCGACGGAGGAGAGCGATCCCGTTTTGATTTTTGTTGACGGTGACGGGTCGGCTATTAAATTTTTAGGAGTGGGTGCTGCCGTAAAGCTGCGGAACGAGCCTGTGGGAAGCTATACCGTGAAAGGCAGTCAGGCGGATGGCAGCGTTAAATTTGATAAGGATCAAGCGGGTTACGTTCGCTCTGACGGCTTGCCGGTTAACACTGTGGAGTTCACAACCACACCGATAGCCGACTATGGCATATATTATGACTCCGAGGCGGGATTTCGCAAAAACAATAAGGACGGCGAGGCACTTTCCGACGAGGAGCTCCCCAAAGGAATGAGCGCGGACGGCAGCGTTCTCACCCTTGACAATGTTGTGTTCGAGTCAAGCAGCAGCGTCGCCCTCAGGATCGGAGAAGGCGTTACGGTAAAGGTGCCCGAAGGCAAGACTTCCGGCTTAGGGGCGTCTCCGACTGCCGAGTCCGAAATGACCTTCGCGCTGGTCGGAGAAGGCGGCAACACTTTGGAAATTGACGGAGGCTTGCTCGCCGCAGCTTACGGCTTCGGCGACAGCGCCACTAATGTTGCAGGCATATTCTCATATGATGATATGACGATAAAGGGCTCGGGAGATGTTACAGCATATGAAAAAAACGGCACGGGTTACTCATACGGAATGATGTCGAACAAAAATTTCATTTTTGATGGCACGATCAACGTATCCGCCTTCTCTGTCGCTCCCGAGGTCAGAGAGAATAATTCCCCGATTTGCGGCGTCGCGGCAGGAGGCATTGAGATGAAAGGCAGCTCTCATCTTGACACAAGCCGCTGCGAAAATTCAAAGGCTATCATGATAATGAACGGCGGAAATATCACAGCCGAGGATACATCATTTATCGAAGCGGAGGGCGGCATCGTAATCTACGGAAAAGATGAAAAATTCCCCGGCTCTGTCACGACCAAGGATAACGCGATAATATCGGCTCACGCAAAAAGGATCAACTTCGCGGACACTTCCGATGATGACGACGCTCCGGGCATAATCGCGTGGATCTACGACGACGAGACAGGAGAATTCGAAGACGGCAAGGCGACGATCACCGTGAAGAATAATTCGTCTGTCACCGCGACCGGTCAAGGCTCGGCTGTTTGGGGCGTGAGCGCCTTGGACGGCGTTACCGTTACCGGCTCGAACGGCGATTATGACGGTGAGGTTGAATATGACGGCTTTACATACGTTATACCCGGCACGGACACCCCTGCCGAGAGCGCCGTGTTTACCGACGCGACCCGACCCGAGGAGAATATGCTCTACTTTGACGGCGAGACAAGCAAGCTCTATACCGGATATGACTACGAGACCGGAGAGCTCGGGAACCCAATCGAAGTGCCCGGCGCGGCGTGCGACGGAAAAACGCTTACGCTCACATCGGATTTCAAATTTGTCACGAATTACGCGGACGGACTGCATTTAAGCCCCGGCACGACGCTTTATGTTCCGGCGGGAGAAAGCCCCGAGATTTACAGCGCGTATTCTGGAGTTGACAAGACGGAAGCAGCTGACGGGGCGGTGGCGCTTTACTGCTCGGGCGACAACACTCTCAAAATAGACGGAAATCTTACGGTGACAGCCGGCAACGTCCGAAACACCAACAGTTATGCCATCGCAGGATACGGAATTAAGATAAACGGCGGCGGTATGCTTTTGGCGGGCGGCGGAGACGCGATATATGACGAGACCCTCGGCGAGGCTGACGAAAACGCGGACGGATATTCCTGCGGAATTATATCCTACACAGATATGACTGTCTCGGGAACCACGGTAGTCGCTTACGCGGGAGATGCGTTCTCGGGCAGCGTAGGATTGTCGCTCAATATACCCACAAAGCTTACTATTGACAGCTCCGCTTACGTTACGGCGGTAAGCAATGTAGACGGCAACCATATGGGCATAGGCTGTAACGTGCATAACCTTGAGATAAAAGACAACTCAAAGTTGGACGTTTTTGCGGTATCATCGGGCACGAAACGCGCAACGGGACTTGTGGTCTATCATGACGAGCAGGGCAAATACGGAGAGATTAAACTCTCAAACAACAGCTCGATAAACATCTCGGCGACCGGAAGCTATGCCCAATGCTACGGAGTTGAGCCCTTTGAAGCCGAAAATTCGACCATTGATATCAGCATGGACAGAAGCAGCACGTTTACCGCAGAGGGCGGAACCGCCGCGTCGAAGTACGCGAGGTTCGGCGGCGTGAAAACAATGTCCGACGGAACCGAGGTATCGTACAACGAGGAAAAACAGACCTATGTTGACGCAAACGGAGATAATGTAAAGAAGGTGACGCTCGCTCCTCGCTCATCCTCCTCCACCGGCAGAGGCGGCGGAAGGTCAGGTTCAGGCTTGTCCTCTCCCGCACCGACCGCGACCACGGCGCCGACAGACGAACCGCAGGCTACAAGTGTTCCCGAAGCGGCAGACCAAATCGAAACGAGCGAGCTTCCGTTTACCGACGTCAGCTCAAACGACTGGTTCTACGGCGCTGTTTCGGCGGTATATCACGAGGGATTTATGAACGGCGTAAGCAATACCGAATTTGCGCCCGACGAGGAACTCACTCGCGGAATGCTCGTCACTATAATAGGACGTATGGGCGGGGCGGAAACCTCGGCGAGCGCGGCGTTTGCCGACGTTGACGCGAACGCATACTATTCTCCGTATATCGCGTGGGCGACGGAAAACGGCATAGTAAACGGCTTTGAGGACGGTACGTTCAGACCCGACGAAAGCGTGACGCGCGAGCAGACCGCGGCGATAATTTACAGATATATGCAGTACATCGGAATTGATGTATCGGCGGGCGAGAACACGAATATATTGAGCTATGCCGACGCAAATGAGATAAGCGAGTATGCAATCTCTGCGATACAGTGGGCTTGCGGAGCGGGAATAATGAAGGGCTATCCCGAGGGTACCCTCGCTCCCGCGGCTGGCATAACACGCGCAGAGCTTGCGGCGATGATAAGCGCGGTAGCTCTGATATAAAATAAGCAAATCCGCTTAGCAGAGAAAAGGAGAATTCAAAATGAATCCTAAACTCAAACCGAAATTAAAATCAAAATTCAAGGCGTTTGTTGCGGCGCTTATAGCGTCAGCAATAATCTCGCCCGCCGTGTACGCGCAGGCTGAAAATATGTATATATGCGCGTACTATGACGAAGGCGGCGTGCTTGTGGACGCGCAAGCCTTTAACGAGAGCGAGCTCAGGAGCGTTCTGGACTCTCTTGCGCCCGAGAACGCGGAAAAGGCAAAGCTGTTTCAGTGGAATGATACCCTCCAGCCGGTAGGCGAGCTTATAGTGTCTGACTACACGAGCGAAGCAGACCACGAGCTTGAAAATGCGGAAAATACATTTAAAGCTCCGAACGTCACGGCTGAGATGCACACCGCCGAATTTTGGTGCGGCAAGAAAAATTGCTCGACCGAGCCAATTATGTCGAGTGAAGAAATCGCCGAGCTTAACCGCGCGATTTTGGATAAGCCCGAAACGTACACCAACGACCTTTCGGCAATCGAAGGCACATATAACGGCGTTGAACTCGCGGCGCTTAACGCGAATTTTGAGTCGCCCAAGGGTATGTACTTAAACGGCGAGCCCGTCCCCGAAAGCTATTACGAGGATATGCGCAAAAATATACGCGGCTCCCGTGTGACCGAGAATATGCCGTACAAATACGGCTTCGCGGTCAACAGGACGGTTATGAAGGCATATCCGTATGAGGATTATCTGTCCGACGACCCAAGCGACCCCGAATGGGATAATTTTGTGTCGAGTGCGGTAGCCGTAAACGAGCCGCTCGTGTTGCTGTTCACGACAGCCGACGGTAAATTCATAATGGCTAAAAGTCAATGCTGCTCGGGCTGGGTGCCGACGGCGGACATAGCTGTTTGTGCCAATAAGTCGGAATGGGAGAAGTACAAAAATCCCAAGGATATTCTTGTTGTAACGGGTGAAAAGGTATATCTCGAGCCGAGCGCGGACGCGGACTTGAACGAGAAAATGCTCACTATGGGAACGGTTTTGCCGCTTGTTACCGACGAGAATACCGGCACGGTCTCTTACAGATTGCCGTGGGGCAATTATGTTGTTAAAATGCCCGCGAGAAAGGCTGACGGCAGCTTTTACCAAAAGGACGCGCTTATTCCCGCCAACCGCGACGTGAACGTCGGCTATCTTCCGTACACATCGGCGAATGTCGTCACGCAGGCGTTTAAGTCGCTCGGCAACCGTTACGGCTGGGGCGGTATGATGAATTCGCAGGACTGCTCGGCGTATGTGAGAGAGGTTTATCTCTGCTTCGGTTTGGAAATCCCGAGAAACACGACGTGGCAAGCCGAAATTCCGGCGGACGTTACGAATATGTCAAATATGACGGATGACGAAAAAACAGGCGTGCTGAACACGCTTCCCGCAGGCGCGATACTGATTTTCCCCGGACACGAGATGCTCTATCTCGGCGAGGACAACGGGCTTTACTACACGATAAACGATGTAAGCTCGCTCGTGCCGCCCGACCGTCCGGGTGAAATCATAAAGCCGAGGAGCGTGGTCGTGAACGATTTGTCGACCCTCCGCGCCAACGGCTCGACGTGGCTCGAAAATCTCAGCTACGCCGTAGTTATAAAATGACAAAATATATAGAGAAGGAGATGTTAATATGTTCAAAAAAATACTCAAATTAGCCGCTTTGCCGATAGCGGCGGCGGTGCTGTCGTCCTGCGTCGCGCCCGGTACAAAACCCATACCGAGCGGCAGCATAGCTCAGACCGACAGCGCGGTATCGGTTGACGCATCGGATTTTGTTTCGATTGCCGAGGCGGTTCCAGACGTAATACTTGAAATAAGGTACTATTCCACCTACAATTTTGTCGGCGACAGGATTGACGGCTACGAGGAGCCGTGCGCGCTTATGACAAAGGAAGCCGCCGCCGCGCTCGAAAAGGCGTCGGACGCCGCCGTGCGAGAGGGATACAGACTCAAAATTTACGATGCGTACCGTCCGCAGACCGCCGTTAATAACTTTATTGAATGGGCGGAGGACACCGCGGACACGCGAATGAAGGAGTATTTCTACCCGAAGCTCGACAAGTCGGTGCTGTTTGAACAGGGCTATATTGCCGAAAAATCAGGTCACAGCAGGGGAAGTACGGTGGATTTGACGCTGTTTGATATGAGCAAGGGAAAAGAGCTTGATATGGGCGGCACGTTTGACTATTTCGGAGAGCTTTCCCATCCCGATTACATCGGCGAGCTGACGCCTGAGCAGATACAAAACAGAAACATTTTAAGGGATATAATGGTCGAGAACGGGTTTAAGCCGCTCGATACCGAGTGGTGGCACTTCACTCTCGCGGACGAGCCTTATCCCGATACATATTTTGACTTTCCGGTAAGCGGCGACTCTGTTGAAGCACGCTGACCTAATATAAAAACACAGACCTCACATTATGTGAGGTCTGTGTTTGTTATTAAGCTATTTTGTTATTCAAGGAACGTATCGCGCAAAGCCGTTATATCGTCCTTTGTTAAGCCGAGACCGTCGGCGAGGTAATTTTCAACCGTGCCGTACTCCGCTTTAACGCTGTTAATTGCGGTGTTGAAGAAGTCCTCGTATACCGCCGCGGCTGTTCCGACAAATTCCTTTGTCTCGTCCTCGTTAAGATTAAGCTCCGCCGCCTTTGCCTCGCTCTCTGCGATTAAGTCCTTGTACGAGTCGTTCGTCAGGAGGTAGTCCTGCATAATTGTTTCCTCGTCCGCGCCGAGCGCGTACAAAAGCAACACGGCGGCCATTCCCGCTCTGTCCTTGCCTTGCGTGCAGTGCCACAGCACAGCCTCGCCGTCGCCGACGGTGAGCAGCTTATCGAAAAACTCCGAGTACGCCTTTTTGCCCTCGTCGGTCAGGAGCATCTTTGAATATATGGTCGAAAGTCCCTTGTGCTTTGCGAGAGTTATGTATGTCTGCTCGGGGTCGTTTGTCTTGCGAGCTTCCATTATAGCAGCCAGCGTTTCCTCGTCATACAGCGACGACGTGAACACCGGAAGCCATACGTTTTCCGCGCCCTCAACCTCTTTGTCGGGCTGTGCTTCACGCTCCGAGTCCATTCTGAAATCAAACACATACTTTAAATTATACTTTTCGGTGAGCGTTTTCGCGCCCTCGTCCGTGAGGTTGGACAGTGCGGCGCTCCTTAAAAGCACACCGTCCTTTATTTTTCGTCCGTCGGCGCATATGTAGCCGCCGAGCTGACGCGCGTTGCTTACCCCATCAAGCTCTATCACCTGCGTTTCAAGCGAAACTGTCGGAGGCTGTTCTTCCTTTTCGGGCGCCACGCCGCCCGAGCATGCGGCGGTCAAAGTGACCGACGCCGCAGCCAAAACCGTTATCGCTTGCTTTATTATATTATTCATTTGATAATCCTCCCTTTGTGAGCATATTATACAGCTGTTTATATGATTTTGCAAGATTATGTATTGATTTTTTGAATAAAATAGAGTAAAATCAGAGTAAATTATATTGTGGGGAGAAATGAAATGGAACACACATACAATGACGGGATTTTAACAATCAAATTATGCGGCAGAATTGATTCAAACAACGCCGCCGAATCCGAGAGGGATATATTCTCTCTCGTTGAAGGAAAGGGCGCAAAAAGCGTTGTGCTTGACGCTTTGGATACGGAGTACATATCGAGCGCGGGTCTGAGAGTTATATTAAAGCTCAAAAAGACAACAGATAATTCAAAGGTTATAAACGCGTCTCCGGAGGTATACGAGATATTTGAAATGACGGGCTTCTCCGAAATAATTGACATAGAGAAGGCACTGCGCGAAATATCGGTTGAGGGCTGTGAAAAAATCGGCGAGGGCGGCTTCGGAATAGTGTACCGCATTGACGACGAAACCATTGTAAAGGTATACAAGTCAGCCGGCACGGACACGATAAAGCGCGAGATGAATTATGCAAAGCAGGCGTTTATAAAGGGCGTTCCGACGGCTATCTCATACGATATGGTAAAGTGCGGCGACCGTTACGGCGTGGTGTTTGAGCTCATAAAGTCGGACACGCTGGCGAACGCTCTTACAGCCAATCCCGAAAAGTTCGACGAGTACGCGGAAAAATATATAAATCTGGTAAAGACGGTACACTCGACGGACGTGAGCGATATTATTTCGGCGCATGCGAATGATTTGTACCGAGGCACGTTTGCTAAAATCAAAAATCATTTGACAGACGGAGAATATGCCGAACTTATGCGCCTTTTGGACGCGATACCCGACAGGAACACGATGGTTCACGGCGATTTGCACGCACGCAACGTAATGGTTCAGGACGGCGAGCTGCTGCTTATAGATATGGACGAAATTATGTGCGGACACCCGATATATGATCTTTGTAATTTGTATTTCGCGTATAATGATTTGCCCAAGCAGCGCGGCGCGGATTATATCATGCAGTATTTCGGTATGAGTGTGGAAATGTGCGAAAAATTTATCAAAAAATTCGGTGAAATATATTTCTCCGAACTGACAAGCGAGCAATTCAAAACCATGATTGACGGAATGGAGGTTTTCGCGCAAATGCGCTACGCGTACGCGCGTTTGATTCATATAAACGCAACGTCCGCAACACACGGAATACCCCGCGAGACACTTCTGGAAGGCGCGGCACAGCTTATAAGAAATTCGGTGCTGCCCGGTGTTGACACCGCGATTAAGTCGCTCGAATTTATAGGCTGACACGATTAAAAAATCCCCGTTTGCATGCAAGCGGGGATTTTTGATGTTGTTGTTCTTCTTCAAGTTTAATTATTATCTGTCTTTTATCGGCACGAATTTTAAAATAAGCTCCGTCAATGCCGGACCTCCGGCTACGAAGTAGAATACGCATACAAACTCGGCGAGCGCTTTCGCGATGCCTGAGTTTAAGCCCGCGGCAATAAGCGCGTCCGCGCCCACACCCGCGAAGTGGTCGAGTATGGCGTATGTCAATACGCATAATATAAGTCTTATGATATTCGCGGTGTTATTGTCGGTCGAGAATTTTATAAACCGTCTTTCAATAAACCAGCCTATGAAAAATCCTATGCCCATACCCGCGTTTTTGAATGAGTCCACAGCCATTTTCGAGCCTTCGACTATGACCGAGCCGTCAGCGGCGTAATCGACGGGATAGGACTTTAACGCGGCGTAGAGTATCAGCAGTACGCAAAGAGCCACGCCGCCGAGCAACACCCATATATCCATATTCGTATGCTCGTCGATAATCGGCATCAGCTTTGATATAAGGAACAGCACCGCCGAGCCTATGATAAGCGCGACCACAACGTCCTGCGGCGTATGTACTCCGAGATAGTTCCTCGAAAAGCCGATGAGCAGAACAAGCACTGCCAAAATTGCGCTAAACCACTTCGGAATTCTTGTGCCGTCCTTTGTGCTTACCGCAAGTCCTCCCCAAACGCTTACCGCGTTTGTGGTGTGACCGCTCGGGAACGAATATCCCGTCGCATCGACTTTAGCCTCAGGCAGCGGAGTTATGCGCGAGTCGCGTATCCACGGGCGGTACACGCAGGCGGTTATTTTTATAAACCCGTTTATTATTCTGTTGGTGTAGAGCGAGAACATAAGAAATATGCCCTGTCTTTTGTTTACGCCCCAATAAATCAAGCCTATAAAAAAGACAACGATGGATGTTTCGCCGAGCTTTGTTATAACCTCCATAAATGTGTCGAGAACTCCGCCCGTCGCCTCGCGGAAATTCTGCAACATAAGCAAATAATTGATGTCCATAATAATCTCCTCTCGTTTTATTTACATACATAATATTACCATAAAATTTTTTCTGTGTCTATATCATTTCGTGCCGTTTAAAGCGCGTTTTATGTCGCGCGGCAGGTGTTTCGGCACGAACGGTATGATTTACGGCACGAACCGTTGTAGACACAAACGCTTTTTATGGTAAACTGTAAAAAAGGAGGGATAGGCTGTGAACACGGCGTCTAAAAGACAGTATGCTGTCGGCGTTTCTATCGTATGCACTGTTTTGATTTTTATACTAATGACATTTATGCTTCTTAGTATGACAAATATTAAGGAAGTAGGTATGGACCCCGGCAAGGATATGGGTTGGAGCTACGAATTGATTTCGGGCTCGGAGGCGAGAGCCGTTTCGCCCGAAATTATTGATGATTACACCGTGAGCTTCCCCGGCGAAAGCTGTCGTGCCGTAAGAGCAAAAAGGACTCTTGCGGAAGAACTTGACGGCGCACAGCTCGGAATGTATCTGTATGACGCGATGTGCGGAGTCGATGTGCTCGTGGACGGCACAATGCTTTACACAAGCTTTGACGGTGCGCCGCGCGACGAGGCGGGCTTTGTGGTTGCCGACGGCTTAGAGGCGGCGGCAAGCGGTACGATAGAGGTCTATCTGCCCGAGGATTACCTCGGTAAGGAGCTTACGGTCGTCACGTATTTTCCCTCGGAGACCTCGGAGATAATCCCCGTGTTTCCGTATCTTTGCAGCGTCGATACCGCGTTTTCCGTCACTTCGGTAGAGAATGTTCCGCCTATTTTCCGCGCAACTCTCTGCGCCATACTCGCCTTCCTGACTGCGCTCGTATATGTTTTGGATATATCCAACGGCAGAGCGGATAAAAGAGTACTGCTCCTGACGCTGTTTTATTCAATGCTCACGCTCAAGCAGGCGTTTAAGTCTCTTGCCGGCTCGTACAGTCTTCTTGCTGAAAATCTGAATATGCTGGATTTTGTATGCGAGCTGTATATGGCGCCGCTGTTGATGTTCGCGGCATTTCGCCTGACCTCGTGGCGGCGGTGGGCGTTGGCGTCGGCTACGGGACTGTGGTTTATATATGACTGTATTAAGCTGATATATTCCAGAATAGTTTACGGAGCGTTTTACGGTCAGGCGACCTCTTTGGTAATACTGTTTTTATATCTGTTGACGCTGGTGCTTGCAATAATCGAAGTTAAGCAAAAAAGGAAAGAAGACCTCAAAAATCCGACCTTATATATGTCGGGATTGCCGTGGTGGCGGCAATAAGCCGCATAATTATGTCGAGCGCGGAATGGGGCGGAAACGTAGGCGAATACATTATGCAAATTGTGATATTTCCGCTTCAGGGATATTTTTATCCTCTGATGTTATTTGTCACATTCGTATGCGCGGTCACCGTTACCGCGGCGGTAATTATCGAATTTGTAAAAAGAACGCTGAGAACAAGGGAAATGCTCAACGCCCTTGAAACGCAGAACCGTCAGGCTATGGAAGGTTACAGGCGAATGGCGGAGGCGGAGAAAGCGACCTACTCCGCGCGCCACGAAATGCGGCATCATATGCTTATGCTGTCGGGAATGTTAAAGGAGGGCGCAAACGACAGAGCGCAGGAGTACGCGGCGGCTCTGACGGACGAGTACGACGAGCTCCCCGAAGGGCAGTACAGCAAAAACACTATGGTAAACATTATTGCGGGGTCGTATCTCAGTCGTGCCAAGGCGCACGGAATTGAGGTCGAATACAGTTTCAATCTCCCCGAAACCTTACCGATAGCGGACACGGATTTGTGCGTGTTCCTTACGAATATGTTTGAAAATGCGGTACACGCCTGCGAGAAAACCGACGCGTCGAAAAAGCGATATATAGATACGAAAATGTATATAAACGGAAATTATCTTTTTATAGGCTGCACGAATAGTTCCCCTGATTTGGAACCGGAAACCAAAAAAGACCGAACGCACGGCTACGGCTTGGAAAATATGAAACGTATAGCCGAAAAATACGGCGGAGTCCTAAAAATCGAAAGAGCGAGCGGCGAGTTCTCCGTGAAAAGCAGTCTGAACCTGAATACCGACAATATATAAAACAAGTAAAATAAGAGAAAAAACTACGGAGCGTTTCAAACGCTCCGTAGTTTACATAACACCCATTTTGTCGAGATAGTCCAGAAATTCTATCTGAACTTTATTATAAAGCGCGTGACTTATCGGAATAAGCTCGCCGTTTGTGATTTTTATATTGTAATGCGTAATTTCGGTGATGCAGTTCAGGTTTACCAAATAACTCCTGTGCGGACGTATAAACGTCGAAGGAGGGAGCTTTGTCTCCATTTCCTTGAGCGTACTGCGAAGCTCCTCGCTCGTACCGTCCCTTTTTTGCAGGCTTATGCGGTGACCGTAAATTTCAAAATATAAAATGTCCGACAATTTGATTTTTATTAAGCCGCGCGTCGTATTGAGATTTATGTAGGATGGCGCGTGTCTCTCGAGAAAACGCTCGAGCGCGGCGTTCAGCTTGTCGGGCGAAGCGGGCTTTAGTATGTAATACAGCGGCTCTGCGTCGTAGCTTTCGATGGCGTAGTCCCGGCAGGTCGAGATAAATATAATGTCAAATTTATGCTTGCCCGACCTCAGCCGCTTGGCGTAATCTATGCCGTTGTCGTTCTCGAAAATGATGTCGAGAAACAGCAAATCGTAGCTCTCACCCGCGTCCAAAGCCGCATCGAACGACTGCACATTCTGAAATACGGTAACAGAGCATTCCGTTTTCCTGTCAGCGAAAAAACCGCACACAAAGTTTTTGAGCGACGCGCCGAATGAGGCATCGTCATCGCATATGGCAAACTTATACACGGAAGGTCATCCCCTCTTAAACCATAACTATATTTTATTTTAGCATAAATCGTCTGAAAAAACAACAGATTTATTTTGCCTGTTGAAAATAAAACCTGATTTCGCCCGCCGCACATCTATATCATTGAAATAAATATCCAAGCGGCAATAAGCACCGCGCAGCCCGCGTAAAGCAGTCCTTTTGGGCTGTTTTTCCATTCTCCGGTTTTAAGACCCCACGCGGCGGATATTATAAGGGCGAGTGCGTTGAATAAAATCCAGCCGGCACTTTTTCCAATCTCGCCCAGTGCGGTTACCGACAGTCCGTACATAAGAAGCGCCGCGTACCACACAACACTCGTTGCGAACAATTTAAGCGTTCGCACGCCGCATCCCTTTTCCGCAATCGTATTCCACTCGCGCCTTGCACACAACTCGCATATGCACCAGATAAGTCCGGCAATACAGCCGCCTACTAAAACGGGCAGCCACCGTGCGCCCGACACCGCCGCCTGCGAATAGCCGAGCATAAGAAATTGCGCGGTTATGCTTTCGGAATGGGCAAAACCTACGTTCATAGCTCCCGAGCCGAGTCCCGACAAAGCCGCGAGCAAAACTCCTACTGCGGAGCTTTTTAAGCCGCCGTCACGTCTTACACCGGCTATCGTCACAATTATTACGCCGAATACGGTCAGCACAAGACCCGCCGCGAACATAACGGCGGAAGTGCCGACGGGGAATGAGCGATTTATAATCATAGGAGTCACGGAGCCGACTATTGTGGAAATTCCCATTGAAATTCCATATACCATTGACATACCTATCTTGTCAATGCCCTTTGAAAAACCAATCGCCGAAAGACCCCACAGCGCACCGCAAAATAGCGGAACAGTCCAATACGAAAATCCGTTCCCGAATATGACGCTCCAAAGCGAAGGCGCGGACGCCCAAGCAAAGCCGACGGCTGTTATTATACATAAAATATTATATATCGCCCAAAACGCCGCCCAGGAAAACGGCGCGTATTTTTTATATCCCAATCCGAAGCTGCCTTGACAGACGCCCGCTATAAGCAGCATCGCAAATCCCGCAATCATTTTATCCCTCCGCAAATTTCTGTTTTTTCATATACGAGATTATACTACATTACAGCAAACTGCGCAATACGCTTTTGAAATCCGTTGGATTTTTGTATGGCGGCGCACCAAATGGATGCGCTTTACTTTATTTTAACCGACAAAAATCCGAAGATTTTTGTCGGAGAGTACCCAACGGGGCACAATTCACACTAAATTCGCAAGCATATAGCTTGCTCATTAAGTGTTCATTCAAAGCGACCGCCCGAAAGCGCACCTTTGCCCGAACAGGGCAAAGCAAGCAAAAAGGGCATTTTTAATACGCGCCGTAGGCGCACAGGGCTCCCAAAAAGGCCTAAAGACTTTTTGGGAAAAAGGAGCAAGTTTCCCGTAAAAGCGAAGATTTCCCAAACAGGGAAATCGGAGCATAAAGGGAAACTTGCGACGATGTGGGGTGCTGCGTCCGCGATGCAGCGAACTAAATCGGGATAAAAAAGAACTGATGTCATAGCGCCGACGGTGTAACCAATGCCTAGGATTGAGAGGATTGGAGAGTTGAGCTTATCAACAATCCGCTTCTGCTTAGCCTGTCAATTTTCCCCTTGTCTAAATCCTCAATCGGGACGACAAGGCGAGATACATATTTTTCCTGTGAAAATTCTTTGCCGGTATAACCGCTTACGATACCTATACCACGTGTATGACCGGTAGGCTTCAGACCGAGAGAGCGGATTTTTTCGTCAAACTCGGCATGCGCTTTGCTTATGGCTTGATAATTCCCGTAGCACAGCATAGAAAACGCCGTGCAGCTTGGATAAAACACGGTGTGCTCATCGGCGCAGGACGGTTCAAGCGGCACACAGCAAATATAAGTATTTTCGCCTTTCTTTGCCGACAAATCATTGTTATTTATAACAAAAAGCCGTTCTGATATAAGCGGCCTGTAACCTTTTTCCACAGCCTCGCCGAAAAGATTATACATATCGCGGTATTTGTCGTCCTGGCTCGCGCCCTTAAATTCCTTTTGGTAACAGACATTTTCGGGCAGTGTTATAATTTCCATTTGAAGGTGCTGCTTGTCGTCCATCCTCAGCTTCATTTCCTCATACGCTCTTGTAAGAAGCGCAAGACGGCTTTCGAGCGCGGTAAGAAGTTCGGGCGATTTGCCGCTTGACGCATAGTACGAATACGCATCGTCATAAGTAAGACCCATACTCAAAAACATTTGAATATGCAAAATCTTTGTAATATTATAAATATCGTAATAGCGGTACCCTGTATTTTCATCGACGCGCGCGGGTGACAAAAGGCCTCGGTCCTCCATACGCAGAATAGTCGAACGTGAAATACCGCAGCATTTGCACACCTGACCTACCGTAAATAATTTTTTCAAAAAACCACTCCTTGCTATTGACTTGTTCATAGGTGAACGTGTTGTAATTATAATGTATGCAAAGAAAAATGTCAATATATAAAAGAGAAAAAAGGATTAAAAGATGTTAAGAGAAGAACCGACCAACTGTTGCCGGAGAAAATAGAGGAGGAAATCAAGATGACTGATTGCGATAACAAGAGACCCTGTGCAGAGCACAGGAATAATAATAAAAATGTGTGCAGGGGGGGGGTAATTCTCGGCGCATTAAGTCAAAAGCAGAGGGGAGAATTTAACGTGATAAAAAGGCTTACAAAACGAATTATCAGTTTTACGATAACGCTTGCCATGGCAGTAGCACTGTTGCTACAATTGTGATGTACCCTAAGCAGCACAGCCGGTGTTGCTCAAGGATCACACCTAAGCTACAATGATAAGGTAATCGGTCTTACGGAGCACTGCTTGAGCTAACCACGCTCGTTCGTGCAAAC
>CANQBQ010000017.1 GCA_947589045.1 uncultured Clostridia bacterium
CTGGAGCAGTTCAAAAACAGGTGCTTTTATTATACGCGGAGGTGCAATATATGGCAGAGGATTTGAAAGCTATATACAAAATATTAAAGTATCTTAGAGAGGCTATGAATTACGAAGAGGCAGATATTGATTTTATATCAGCCAATGCCCTGGGAATAAGCGAAAACTTATGGATAAGTATAGTGGAAATGCTCACCAGCAGCGGCTATATTACAGGCATTGAAGTAAAATACGGCGCTCAGGGCGATAGAGTTTTATCTATCAGCAATTTGCGAATAACTCTCAAAGGTATTGAATATTTAGAGGAAAATTCGCTGATGAGACGCGCGGCAAACATAGCAAAGGGTATTTAAAGACATAATACCCGGAATGTAATTACAACTGAATAAACGCCCCGATTTTCGGGGCTTTTATTATGCCCTGAGTATGGCATTAAACTACTTCTCCTTTTTTTATTTTTTATATTTATAGCCCTTGGGCGCGAAACAAGGGCGAGTCCTGAGTATGACTTAAAACTGCTCTTTTATTATGCAAAAAATAAATAATATATATTCAAGAAATGGGGGGTGAAATTATGGCAGAAGCAGGAACAGGAACCGGCGGAGTTCAGGCAAACACAGGCAGCCCAACGCCTGCGGCAAACAACAGCGGTCTCGGCTTAACTCTGCTCTCGCCTTTTCAATATCCGCCTCATTTTTCTTTCTGAGTTCCTCAGCTTTTTCCTCGGCGTTCATTTTTGCGAACCGCGCGGCCTCGTCCTGCTCGTCCTTGATTTGCTTACGGATTTCCGCTTCCATCTTGGTTCTCGATGTTTTCAAAGCCTGCTGAACACGTTTGTCGGCTTCCGCCTGCAAAGCTTTGTTAAATTCTTCCTCTGTGTAAGTTTTAGGCGTCACATCCTGCTGTCCCGCTCCGTTGGCGGCTCCGTTCGTTCCCGCATTGTCGGGGGCTCCCGTCGGAGTTCCCGCACCATCGAGCCCGATTCCCGCGCCCCCGTTATTCGTAACATTCAAAATCTCAGCCATAATAATCTCCTTTCTTTGTCTCGGCAACCTGCGTTTTGCTCATTTCTCCGCAAAGCGGGAAAAACTCGCCCGCTTCGGTGCCCCGGTTCCTAGTCCCTAGTCTCTAGTCCCTGTGTGGGCTCCCTGCATCTCCTCATAACATCACCTCCTGTTTTTTCGCATAATAAAAGCACCCCGAAAGGTGCTTATAAACTGTATTTAGTTTTACATTATCACAATAATGTGATTGTATTCATTTCTAACTTTTTCTTTAATCAATTACTTCTATCTTGTCAATTTCAGGTAAGGTAATACATGTAACTCCACTTGAATAAGTTTTTGTCCTTAATCCAATTTCTGCAACTTCAGGAGTGTTATCAAGAGCTTTAGTAAACCCGCAGCATAAACCTATAATTTCATCACCATCGTTACAAAAAACCCGGATGTTTCTTTTAAGATTATTTTTGACAAACTTTTCTAATTCAAGTTCATTTGAAAATTTCATGCTAATCGTCCAGTCCTTTCGCTCCCGGTACTATGTGTGTGCCATTCTTACTGTAATGAATTGTAAATTTTTTTGTTGCATTTTCATCGCCGGATGCATTAACAATAATTCCTATATTTTTATCAATTTTAACGCATTCCTTATTACTCCATTTGCCTTTTCGGTCTCTTTGTATTTCTCCCATTCCCGCATACTTATTTACAAGCTCCTGTGCTTCCTGTATAGAAACAGCCAAATAACTTCTGCCCGGAATATAATTATTATGTCCTAAAATATGCTTGCCTTGTTTGCCCTCGTGAATAGTCAAATTATAACTATTTCTTATTCGCTCCTGTATTCTTTTATCGCTATATTTTAATTTTAAATCCTCATACTTAGCCTTGTCATCATTATACTTCACGCCAACAAATTTGTCAAAGGTTTTCGGCATGTTTTCTGCTCCGAGGACATTAACATATCTGTCATATTGCTCTCTGTCCGAGTTGCGCCGATAGAATATCTCGACATCTTTAATCCGTTTTTCAAACGCCTCTCGCTGCTCGTCGGTCATACTGCTTATCCACTCGTCATAACTCATATTATCGATTTTGTGACCTTTGCCCGTCAGAGGGTCACGCGCCCATCGGCGAGCATACTCGGTCGACATCGTGAATGTGCATCGACAATTCGGATGTATCGTGGGAAAGTTCACTCCTTCAACCCTCTCACTCGTCTTAAAAATCCGATTGTCAAGCGGAGCACACTTCTCGCATGTCCTCTCGTCCAGCGTTGCGAGATATTTGTATTGTTCTATACCCAACTCCTTGTACGCTTTTTGTTTTTTATTCTCTTTTAAGTTATTCTTCTTTTTATATTTGTATCGTTGTTGTGATACAATTTATATTTTGTTGTTGACAGATTTATTTTGTTTTGGTATAATGTTTTTCGTGAGGTGGTGAGCCTTTGCCGAGGCATATATTAAAATATACACCTCGGCGAGATACCTTACTCTGCTTCGGATTTTTCGGAGCCTTTGAAAGTATCGTATGCTTCATCAAACGTTGCGTACTCTACGCCATCGGCGCCTAAAAATCCGAAGCCAGTATCGACGTGTTCTAAGTTTTCTTGCTGCAAGACATCACCTCCTTTCAGAATATGGACAAGGTAAAGCTTTGTTCGTGTTTCGTATCAATACAGCGGGTCAGTCGTCCAAAACTTTACCGCTGTTTTTTTGTTTTTTATCTCCCTGTTTGTATAATTATGCTACTACCAAATGTCACGCCTCACGAAATATGTGAGTTGAAATTGAATTATACCTATTTAATTTTAATGCTAATTTAAAGTTAATTTTTAAGGAAATGATTAGACATTTACAATAAATTGTGTTAAAATATAAGAGATTGATATGTGCGAGTTTGCGAGAATAGGATAGTGATGAGTATGGAAAAATTGTTAAATCGTATTGATGAATACAAAAAAGTTATAGATGATTATCGTCCGTTAAAACCTGAAGAGCTAAAAGAATTGGACGATTATTTCCGCATAGGGACGACATATTCTTCAAACGCTATTGAAGGGAACACCCTTACAATTACCGAAACAAAAATTTTAATTGAAGATGGAATAACAATCGGCGGTAAGCCCATAAAGGATTGTTATGAAGCGGTGGGACACGCAAAAGCGTATGATTATATGTTGGAGATTGCAAGGAGTAAAGATTTTTGTTTCAGCGAGGAGATAATAAAAAATTTGCACAAATTGTTCTATTCGGGAATTGACGTGCAGAATGCGGGGCAATATCGTACGCATCAGGTTTTTATAACGGGAACCGAGTATATACCGCCAAAGCCGGAAGAAGTAAAGCGGCTTATGAAAGAATTTACCGATGAATTGAATAACAAAAGAAATACGCTCCATCCCGTGATTTTAGCGGCATATGCACACAGACGATTGGTCGATATTCATCCGTTCACTGACGGCAACGGCAGATGTGCGCGGTTACTTATGAATATGATCTTGGTTAATAAAGGCTATCAGATTGTAACCATACCTCCGATTTTGAGGAATGACTATATTTCGGCATTAAAGGCGGCTCAGAAAGAGCACAATCCCAATGACCGCGCATTTTATACCTTGATTGCGAATTGCGAAATTGAAGCCCAAAAGGATTTTTGCCGAATGTTTAACTTGGAAATCTCATAATTGTTTTTGAAAAACGCGCTGTTTTCCTAAGCCATATAGTCACGCCTCTCACGAGGCGTGTGCTTTTATTATGTGCTTTCGTCTGCTTTGTGTGTCAAAAAATGTATTGACAATCCGCCCGTTCAATGCTATCCTAAATATGGGTAAATGTTTAAAAAATTACCGCAAGCTGACAAATTCTGGAGGAATATTTTATGGAAGTCACAGATACGATTAACGGAGGAGATTACATCGCGGTGCTTGCCGAGGAGGACGGCGTAAACATTATAGGTCTTACCAGAGGCAAGGACACAAAATTTCACCACACCGAGAAGCTCGACCGCGGCGAGGTGTATATCGCTCAGTTCACCGAAAACACCTCTGCCATAAAGGTTCACGGCAAGGCGAAGATATACACAAAAATGGGTGTAATTCAGGGCGAATAGAAAATCAAACACAAATAAACGAAGGGAGTTCCACAGATATGAGAAAAACCAAAATAATCTGCACACTCGGTCCGTCAACCGACGACCCCAAGGTTTTAAAGGAGCTTATGCTAAACGGAATGAACGTCGCGCGTCTCAACTTTTCGCACGGCACTCACGAGGAACAGCTCGCGCGAGCCGAAGCTGTAAAAAAGCTGCGCGATGAGTTGGATCTGCCTATTGCGCTCCTGCTCGACACAAAGGGACCCGAAATACGCGTAAAAACCTTTAAAAACGGACAGGTGGAGCTTAAAGCGGGAGACACCTTCACCTTTTACTCCGAGGACGTAGAAGGCGACGAAAACGGCGTTACCATAACCTATCCCGACCTTGCATCCGATTTGTCAATCGGAATGAGCATACTCATAAACGACGGACTTGTGGAAACAAAAGTAATATCTATCGAGGGAAAAGATATTGTCTGCCGCGTTATGAACGACGGAATAATCAGCGACAGAAAGAGTATCAACATTCCCGGCTCTACACTGCATTTCCCGTACATAAGTGAAAAAGACAAAGAGGACATTCTGTTTGCAATCAAGCACAAGTTTGATTTTGTTGCGGCATCGTTCGTGCGCTCGGCGTATGACGTGTTCGAGCTTAAAAAACTGCTTGATGAGAACGGCGGTTCAAGCATTAAAATAATTTCAAAAATAGAAAATCTCGAAGGCGTTGAAAAGATAGACGAAATACTTAAAATAAGCGACGGCATTATGGTTGCGCGAGGCGATATGGGCGTTGAGATAGCCTATGAGCTTCTTCCCTCCATTCAGAAAACGCTGATTGAGAAATGCTACAAAGCGGGAAAAATAGTAATTACCGCAACTCAGATGCTTGAGAGTATGACCCACAATCCGCGTCCGACGCGTGCGGAGTCCTCCGACGTTGCAAACGCGGTGTATGACGGCACAAGCGCGGTTATGCTGTCGGGCGAAACCGCTGCGGGCTCACACCCCGTCGAAAGTCTGTGCGCCATGGCAAAAATTGTCGAGTGCGCCGAAAAGGAAATTGACTACAAGGATCGCTTCGACCGCGCCAAGCTCGACCTTAACGCGGGTGTTACCAATGCAATCAGCCACTCCACCTGCACCACGGCTCACGACCTTGAGGCTACCGCGATAATTACGGTAAGCTGGTCGGGCTATACCGCTCGTATGATTTCGAGCTTCAGACCCGCCTGTCCCATAATAGCGGCGGTGCTTTCGCAGCGCGTAAGGCGTCAGCTCAACCTTTCGTGGGGCATTATGCCTATAATAAGCGACGAAAAAACCACTACCGACGAGCTTTTCGAGCACGCGGTAGACCGCGCTCTCGACACGGGTCTTGTGCATAACGGCGATTTGGTGGTAATAACCGGCGGTTCGCCTGTCGGAATAAGCGGAACAACCAATATTTTAAAAGTTCATCTCGTAGGAAACGTTCTGGTCAGCGGTACCGGAATAACCGATAAATATGTAAGCGGCAAGATATGTGTCGCAAAGGACTACAACGAAGCGCAACATTCGTTCAGCGACGGCGACATACTCGTTATGCCCCAGACATCAAATATGCTCATCTCCATTTTAAGGCGGGCGAGCGGCATCATAGTCGAGGAGGGCGGACTTTCGTGCCACGCCGCAATCGTCGGTATGACGCTTGACATTCCGGTAATCGTCGGAGCCAAAAATGTTATGCAGATACTCAAAAGCGGCACTGTTGTAACCATAGACGCAAAGCGCGGCGAGGTTTACAGCGGCGTTACAAAGGTGCTTTAAGCTGCCCGGTTTTGATTTCTTGATTTAAGGAGAGTTCAGATGTTCAGCACAAAAATTGAGGTCAGATATTGCGAGACAGACCGAATGGGAGTCGTTCACCACTCGCGCTATTTCCCGTGGTTCGAGGTGGCGCGTACCGAGTTTTTCAAGCAGGGCGGTATGTCCTACGACGAGGTGGAAAAGCGCGGAGTTATGTTCCCGCTGGTGGATTGCTACTGCAAATTTATAGAAGGCGCGCAGTACGGCGATACGGTCAAGATTGAAGTGGAGCTTGAAAAGCTCGGCGTTGCGAAGTGCCAATTCAGCTACCGCGTTATAAGATGCCCGGACGACGTGCTTCTCGCAAACGGCTGTACCACTCACGGATTCACAGACCTCTCCTTTAAACCGCTGAATATAAAGAAGTCGTATCCCGATATATACGAAATGCTCTGCAAACTGTGTGGTGAATTTAATTGATACCTAATATTTTAACAACGCTGAGGCTTTTTATGGTTCCTCTTTTCCCGTATCTCGTCTATCGGGACAACGTAATAGCGGCGGTCACGGTTTTCCTGATTTCGGGAATTATGGATATGGTGGACGGCTACATCGCGCGAAGGTTTGATATGATAACCAACTTCGGAAAGGTGTATGACCCCTTTGTGGACAAGCTTATGCAACTTACCGTGCTGGTGAGTCTGACGGTCGCAAAATGGATCCCCGTGTTCGCGGTCATAATCATAATCGTAAAAGAGCTTGCGATGATAGTTACCGGCGCGGTTCTGTACCGCAAAAACATTGTGGTATATTCAAATTGGTACGGCAAAGCGGGAACGGTCACGTTTTACGCGATAATTTTTTCAATGATTATTTTTCACGACATTATGCCGGAGACCATCAAATACGCTCTGCTCTGGTTCCTGGCAGCCGTTATGATTGCCGCCGCGATAGGTTATTTGATAAAGTTTTCAAAAGATGCGAAGAACAGCGTTAATAAAGGGAATAACGGAAATACAAAAATCCACTCCGCATAGCAGAGTGGATTTTTTATTTAATTATTTTACAACCACATTTATCAGCTTGTTGGGAACGGGAATTACCTTGACGATTTGCCTGCCTTCGGTCAGCTTCTTTATCTTCTCGTTCTCCAGCGCGACGGTTTTCAACTCCTCAGCCGACGCGTCCGCCGCAATCATAATTTTGTCCTTTATTTTACCGTTGATTTGAACGACTATCTCAACCTCCGAAACAACGATCGCCTGCTCGTCGTATGCGAGCCATTTTTCGGATGTGAGGTCGGACGTCCTTCCGATGCGCTCCCACATCTCGGAAGCAACGTGCGGCACAAACGGCGACAGCAATATAATCAACGACGTTACCGTCTCGCCGATAAGCGGCTTGTTATAGCTCGCCTTGTCGGTGTTCTCTTTATACAAATACAGAGCGTTTACCATTTCCATAATACTGCTTATAGCGGTATTAAAGCTGAACCTCTCAAAGTCCTCGGTGACCTTTTTAATGCTTGAGTGAACCGCAAAGCGGAGCTTCTTCTCGTCCGCATTAAGAGACGCCGCGTCAACCTTATCGTCCGACATATAATCTTTGAGGTCCTCGACAGCTCTCCACACTCTGTTTATAAACTTGTAGGAGCCTTCGACCGCCGAATCGTTCCAGTCGAGGTCGCGTTCGGGCGGTGCGGCAAACAGTATAAACAGTCTTGCGGTATCCGCGCCGTACTTGCCGACTATTTCTTCGGGGCTTACGACGTTTCCGATTGACTTCGACATCTTGGAGCCGTCCTTCAGCACCATACCCTGCGTCAACAGATTTTCAAACGGCTCATCGCACGAAACGTAGCCGAAATCGTGGAGCGCCTTGGTGAAAAATCTCGCATACAAAAGGTGCAGTATGGCGTGCTCGACGCCGCCGATGTACTGGTCGACATTCATCCAGTAATCCGTCTTTTCCTTTGAAAACGGAAGCTCGGTATTATGCGGGTCGCAATACCTGAGATAATACCACGACGAGCAAACGAACGTGTCCATCGTGTCAACGTCGCGCGTTGCGTGACCGCCGCACACCGGACAGGTGGTGTTTACAAATTCCTTGCACTCTTTGAGCGGAGACTCGCCCTGACCCGTAAATTTAACATTTTCGGGAAGCATAACCGGCAAATCCGATTCGGGAACGGGAACCACGCCGCACTTATCGCAGTAAACGATGGGTATGGGCGCGCCCCAGTATCTCTGACGCGAAATAAGCCAGTCGCGCAAACGGAAGTTGACCGTTCTCTTGCCTATTCCCTTTTCTTCGACATAATCCGTTATTTTTTTGATTGCCTCTTTATTGTCAAGCCCGTCGAACTGACCCGAATTTTCCATTATGCCCTCTGCGGCAAACGCGGCGGTCATATCCTCGGACTTCATATTCTGACCCTCGGGCTGAATTACAATCCTTATCGGAAGATTATACTTCTTTGCAAAGTCATAGTCTCTCTGGTCGTGCGCGGGAACGCCCATAACAACGCCCGTGCCGTAATCGAGGAAGACATAGTTTGCGAGATACAGCGGTACCTTTTCGCCGTTTAGCGGGTTTATAACATACACGCCGGTAAACTCGCCCTCTTTTTCGGTATCGGTGGCGGAGCGCGTAATTTCGTTGAGCTTTTGCACCTTATTTATAAACGCTCTGCACTTTTCTTCTTCGGGCCTGCCCGCGATGAGCTTTTCCACAATGGGATGCTCGGGTGCTATGACCATATACGAAACGCCGAAAATGGTGTCGGGCCTTGTGGTATATACGGTGAGACTTTCGTCGCTGCCGTCGATTTTAAACTGTATTTCAGCACCCTCGCTCCTGCCTATCCAGTTGGACTGCATAGACTTTACTTTATCAGGCCAGCCGCTGAGCTTATCTATATCGTCGAGCAGACGCTGAGCATAATCCGTAATCTTAAAGAACCACTGTTCAAGTTCCTTCTTGACTACCTCGCTCTTACATCTGTCACAGTGTCCGCCGACTACCTGCTCGTTGGCAAGCACCGTCTTACAGGACGGGCACCAATTCACATACGACATCTTTTTATAAGCCAGACCGTGCTTATAGAGCTGAAGGAATATCCACTGCGTAAATTTGTAATAGTCGGGCTTTGCGGTCGCGACCTCTCTGTCCCAGTCGTAGCTGAGTCCGAGTCTTTTGAGTTGACGTCTCATATTGTCGACGTTTGACCACGTCCAGTCCGACGGCTTAACGCCGTGCTGAATTGCCGCGTTTTCCGCGGGCAGACCGAAAGAGTCCCAGCCCATCGGGTGAAGGACGTTATAGCCCTGCATCTTCTTGTAGCGCGCCACAACATCGCCTATCGAGTAGTTACGCACATGACCCATATGTAGGTTTCCCGACGGATACGGGAACATTTCAAGCGCGTAATACTTGGGCTTTTCCGAGCTTTCATCGATACTGAACGTACCGTTTTCGCTCCACTTTTTTTGCCATTTGGTTTCGATTTCCTCAAAATTGTATCTCATTTTAAACTCCTCCTTACAAGCCTAACCTGCTATGACATCAGCCACGTCTATACGCGGAGCGTCCTGCCATACGTGTTCCAAATCGTAAAAGTCGCGCGTTTCGGGCAGGAACAAATGCACCAGAACGCCCTCGTAGCCAAGCAAAATCCAGCTTGCTCCGCTGTAACCCTCTTTATTTGTCTTACGTATGCCTGCCTTTTCGGTTTCTTCTTCAACATAATCGCAAAGAGCCTTTAGCTGAGTGCTCGAATTTCCCGTCGCAATAAGAAAGTAATCTGCAATCGTGGTAAGCTCTCTGACCTCGAGCAGCTTAATATTCGACGCTTTCTTGCTGTCCAGCAGCTTTGCAATATTTTTAGCAATAGTAATGGGTTCTGTCATAAATATCTCCTTAAAAATTAAAATCACTGCCTATTATAAGCTTTACATCAACGCCCTTTTCTTCGTCCGCCGCCTCAGGCTCGGACACCGAAAGGTCTTCATATATTTTTTGGATTTCCTCGGACGCGTGTTTTGCGGAATAATCCACGAGGGTGGAGTGTTTAACCGTCTTGGCGCCCTTTTTCTTTGATACGACATTAAAGCCGTAAGACGTCAGCGTGTCTCCCGTCAGCTCAAGCAAATCCATATCGGCGTTGCTGAGTCCGCTTGCGTCCTCTATCGCAACCTTTATATACTTATTCTTCCTTGAACTCACCTCGGAGTTTACGGGAACCGCGCCGCCGCTCGGAGTAAAGCTGTTTGCAATAAGCTCGGCGGTAGCGTCCTTGTCCGCGACGAAGTACGAAACTCCGTTTATATAATCCGCATTTCCCGGAAGCTGATGGAACTTTATGTTTTCCTTATTCATTTTCAAGCCGGAGGTTATATAATTCAAAAGCTCGCTGCTCGAAAAATTCGTTGTGGTGTTTTTAAGCACAACGCTCAGAAGCTTCGGCGCTTTTATGACCGACGAAGGGCTGAGAAGCTTGTCGATAAGGCTTTCGTAAAACGACTGCTGAGCCGCGATACGTCCCAGGTCGCCGTTTCCGTAACCGCCGCCCGAATTGCCCTTTCGGTAGCGCATAAACATCTCCGCCTGCTTTCCGTTTAGCGTCTGTTCGCCGGGATACAGGTCTATATAAAGGCTTTGCACGGGGTCGGTGTAATACATACGGATAGGCACGTTTACGGTCACTCCGCCTATCGCGTCAACCGCATCTCTGAAGCCCTTGAACGAAACGACCGCAAACTTATCCGCCTTCAGCCCCGTCACCGTCTCAATCTCTTTGAACAAGGTCTTTTCCTTGTCCGCAGAGCCGTATGCCGAGTTAATCTTTTTGTCGGCGCGGTCGTTCTCAACATATGTGTCACGAGGAATCTGAAGCACATTAAGCGTCCCCGCGGCGAAGTCGTACTGACACACCATAATTATGTCGGTTCGGTAGCCGTCGTCGTCAACGCCCGCCACGACAAAGTTCTGATAAGACTTTGAAAAGGCAGGGTTATTATCCCAAAACTTAAAGTTTATCGGTTCGCCGCTGATATGCGCCGACACGCACACATAGCCGACATATGCTGCCAAAAACAAAACAAGCAACGTCAAAAATATTTTAAACGGCGACTTTATTTTCCTCTGCGGCTTTTTTCTCCTCATATAATTATTCCTCTATGAATTAAGTAATATGTAATTTCGTGCGTTAATTGTATTCGGCTCGACCGCAAGCCCTCGTTTTATCAAATCCAAAATCGTCTCGTCAATTCCGAGAACTATCGCCTTGTCAATATCCTCGTATGCCAGTTTTCTCAGCCGTTCAACTCCGTCAAAACTGCGGTTCGGCTCTATGTAATCCGCGATATATATTATCTTGGTCAGGATACCCATATCCGCCTTGCCCGTCGTATGAAAGAATATCGCGTCATAAATTTCCTCGTCGTCAATACCGAACTTTTCGCGCACCACGCAGGCTCCGAGCGCACCGTGAAGCGTCTTTGGCGCGCTCGAGGCGACCTCGCTTACCGAAACGCCGTACTTTTTAAGCTCGTCCGCCATTTTTTCGGGAGGGAACTCTTTCATATAATCGTGAAGAAGCCCCGCGACGTAGGCTTTATCGGTATCCGCGCCGTATCTCTCCGCGAGCTTTACGGCTTCATCCGCGACGCCGAGCGAGTGGGTATACCGCTTTTCGCTCAGATTTTCCTTCAAGCGGGCTTTTACGCTCTCAATGTCAAGTTTTTCAAGACAAAACATAACAAATCACCAATTCCGCAATAATTGCCTTTAATGATATAAATTTCTGGATTTTATATATTCCTCCACGCGTTCCGGAATCATATATTTGTACGGAAGCCCGCTTTTTATGCGGTTCCTTATGTCGGTCGAGGAAAATTCTATGACAGGCATACCGAGGCGGTGGATACTCGCTCCGTAACTCTCGGCAACCTCCTCTATCTCCTCGTTTATTTTCGGGTGCCTCTGCGAAATTCTGTCGGCGACAATAATTTCGCAATTCGGGAAAATACGCTCGGGATGGTACCAAGACCCCATCTCGGCGGCGGAGTCCGCGCCGACTATGAAAAAGAGCCTGTCGTCCGCGTATATCTTTTTCAGCTTTTCGAGGGTAGCGTAGGTGTAGCTCACCTCGTCAGACCTAACCTCTATGTCGCACAGCTCGAAATCGGGACTTCCGCCTATCGCCAGCCTTGTCATTTCAAGGCGGTCGAGCGGAGAAATTCCGGTGCCGTCTTTATGCGGCGGCGTTCCGTTGGGCATAAACAAAACCTTGCTGAGCCCATACTCGCACACGGCGTACTCCGCCATAATCAGATGTCCTATATGCGGAGGGTTGAACGTCCCTCCCAATATGCCTATTTTCAAGCCGCCGTGCGCCAAATGCGTCCCCGCTTTCTTAGTTATTTTTTATTATTTTTAGTACTTGACAATTCCGCTTATATCGGTGTCCAAGGTCGAGTTCTCGCTTCCCTTTTCGTTGGTGATATATACGCCGTATGAACTGTCGGTCACGTTTTTAATCATAAATATGTCCCCGCTCGAGGTCTGGAAAAACGCATATACGCCGTCGCCCAGCGTTACGCTTTTCGCGTCGTCGGACGAAATCGCCAGAGAGCCTGCGCCCGCCTCGTCAAGACCGGTCTGATACAGAATATTCATACCGTCGTTGGTAAACGAGAACCTCTTTGCATCTATTTCTCCGAGCACGAGAGCGTTTTCACCGTTCTTATACCTGTAAATATTCACGTTATTATGCTCAGCATTGTAGTTGTTCGCGTAGTAAATCAGCTTGCCGTTGTCCGAAATACTGCACGCATACGCATTGTCGGCAACTTTAACGCTGTCGGAGGTCTTTCCGTCCTCAAAACCGACGCTGTACAAAGCTCCTCCTCCCCTTTGGGTGTCAAAGCTGGATATATACGTCACCTTGCTGAAATCCGCGCTTATGTCAAACTGCCTAAGCCCGTAAAAGTCGGTATTCTTGAGTGTGTGGACGTTGCTCGCTATCTTGAGCTGCTCTCCGCTCAGATTATACAGATAGTAGTCCGCCATATTATTCTCGTAAACCTTATTGAATATTATGATTTTTTCATCCGAGCTCATCTGCACGATGTCGCTCACGCCGGACGCTATCTTTTCCTTCTCTCCGCTTAAAGTATTGGTCGCATAGAGAGACTGTGAGCCGTTTTCCAAAACTCCGTAGACATACATCATATCCAATGTTTTGGTAATTACCGGCGGCGTCTTTGCCTGCTCCACCACTCGCTTCTTTTCGCTGTCCTCAGACTTTATGTAAACGTCATACACACCGCTCGAAACATTGTATTCCTTGGCGTAAACAAAAACCTTGCCGGTTCTGTCTGAGCCGAATACCGAATACACCTCCGAGTCGATCTTTCTCTTTTCGCTGTTCTTCTTTCGGATGTTCTTTATATACAAATCGCCCGAATATGAGGCGTTGTCAAAGTTTTGTATAAACAGAACATTGTTTTCATCCTGCGAAAAAACAAACGTACCGCTGTCCATATCGTCGTTTATTTTAAGCGACTCCTTCTCTGAGAGGTCTCTGCTGTAAAGAGAGCCCATATTGCCCGTGCTGTCCGCACCCGCAAGATACATTACCTTTTCTCCGTCGGGCGTGAGCACGAACGAGCTTGAAACCTCCTCGGCTATCACCGTTTTCTTGCCGCTCTTTACCTCTACGGCATTCAGCGAGCCGTACTTATTCACAACGTCATAATGGTCGATATAGTATATATATTTCCCGTTTTCGGAGATTTTAACAAGTCCTTCGTCGGTAACAAGCGACAGCTTGTCGTATGTAACGGGTTCCTCTCCCTCTGCGGGAGCCGGATAAGTGTTCTCATTCACAGTATTTTCCGAAAGGGTAGTGCTTGTCCCGTCATACTGCGAAATAAGCGCGTTCCCCTTTAAATAAATCACCGGGGACTCGCCCTTCGACATCTTTGCAACCGAAGCCGAGCAGCCGCGCACGATTGCCGATATGACAAACATCAAAACCACCAAAGCCGCAACACCGCATACTACCTTGATTATCTGCGGAAGATGCCCTTTTATGACGCTTCCTATCGAATTGCGCTGCTTTTTGCGCTCTGCTTTCTCCTTGCGCTCTTTGGGCTTTTGCTGCTTTTGCCTCTTGGCTCTCGCCGAACCCCTGCCGCTGTCCGTTTCGCCTAAGCCTATTTTTCTGTTGAGCTTTTCAAGCTCCTCATTTTCGGATGCGGGTTCAACTCTCCTGCTTCTCGCCGCTCTGTTGACCCTGAGCAGAGTCTTGCCCTTGCTCGGCGCGGAGCTGTCCTCGCCGCCGCCCGCTGCCTCTTTTGAAGAAAGCACGCCGACAGGCTCGTCAAAGCCGAAATCGCTCGGCGTTGCGGTGTTAAATTCAATATCCGAATTTACGTCGGTAATTGCGTCAACGGTATGAGTAAACTCGCGCGGCTCTTCACCTCGGTGATCTCCGTATATCAAATCTCCGCTGACATCGGTGCTCCTGCTCGCGCGTGCGCTCAAAATCTCCTTTACGCGATTTTCGGAGCTTTCAAGATTTCTCCTCACGCTCTCCGGCGCTTCGCCGACAGACGAGCCGTCCAGCGCGTAGCCGCAAAGCGGGCAGGTTTCCTGTTTGCCGAAAATCTCGGTATTACACTTGGGGCATTTCAAAAAAACCGCCTCCTATATACAAATTTTCAAGATGTCTGCCAAAAAAACATTATTATTTTAAATTATAACATTTTTTAAACACTTTTGCAATATTATTTTTTTAACTTTGCAACAAATACTTTCTCTTCCTCCGTGAGGTTTGCTCTCGACAGCATCCCGCGCCGCTTATTAAAGGTGTTTATTATAGACTGCTCCCGCTTCCACTCGGCTACCATTTTATGGTTCCCGCCTCTCAGCACCTCCGGCACCTCTACGCCGTGCCAAACGGGCGGCCTCGTGTACTGCGGGTGCTCGAGCAGCCCGCCGCTGAGCGATTCGTTGAGATACGCTTCCTCATCGGGCAAAACTCCGTCGATAAGGCGCGAGGTCGCGTCTATTACCGCCATAGCGGCAATTTCGCCGCCGGTCATAACAAAATCGCCGATTGAAATTTCTTCATCGACAATCTCATCAAGCACTCTTTGGTCTATTCCCTCGTAATGACCGCATATTAAAATCACGCGCTCTTTTTTCGACAGCCTTTTCGCCGTCGACTCTCTGAAAACTCTGCCCTGCGGGGAGAGGTACACGGTAAACGGCTTTTCATCAAGCCCCCGTGCCACGCTCTCATACGCGCGGAAAACAGGCTCGGACTGTATGACCATACCCCTGCCGCCGCCGTAAGGCGCGTCGTCAACGCGGTTGTGCTTATTTCCCGCGAAGTCCCGTATGTCCACACAGTTTATCTCGATAATGCCCTTGCTCTGCGCACGACCTATTATGCTGTCGCCCAGAGCCGCGTTTATCATATCCGGAAACAGCGTCAATACGTCAAATCTCATCAGTCTATCAATCCCTTTAACAGTTTGACGGTAACATATCCCGCCTCAATGTTCACTTCTCTTACCACTTCGTCTATTACGGGTATGAGTATCGGATTTTTCCTTTTTCCTGTCTTATCCTTAAGCACATACACGTCGTTGCTTCCCGTCTTTATAATATCGTCAATGACTCCCAAGACCTCGCTTTCCTCGGTCCTGACCTCAAGACCGAGAAGGTCGCATATATAATACGTTCCCTCAGGCAGCTCGCCGAGCGCGGCGCGCTCCACATAAACGGTCTTATTCTTCAGAAGTTCCGCATCGTTTATGCTGTCTACGCCCTTTGCTTTAAGCAAAACGGCGGTCTTGTGAAGTCTCGCGTTTTCAATCTCATATCTGTTGCCGTCAATATATATGTCCTCCAAATCACAGAAAACCGCGGGGTCGTCGCACCACGGTATGATTTTGAGGTCGCCGCGTATCCCGTGCGTATTGACGACCTTGCCTATTTCAATAAAATTTTTATCCATATCAAACTGTACCTCATAGCACAAAAGGGCTGCAAAGCAACCCTTTGTGCGATTAAATCAAGAAATTTCAACCACTACTTTTTTGTTTTCACGACTCGCAGCGGCCTTTATTACGACGCGTATCGCCTTCGCAATCCGCCCCTGCCTGCCTATGACCTTACCCATATCCGCCTCGTCAACGTGAAGTTCGAGCGTAGTGGAATAGTCTCCCTCTATCTCGTTGACTACTACGGCGTCGGGATTAGAAACCATAGATTTTGCGATGAATTCCAACAAGTCTTTCATAACAATTCTCCGTTCTTTCTTTGATTAAATCCGACTAAATCCGACAAATCCGAATTTTAGATAATTCCCGAATTTTTCAAAAGTCTTTTAACGGTGTCGGTGGGCTGAGCGCCGTTTCCAATCCACGACTTTGCCTTTTCCGCGTCGATTTTAACCTCAGCGGGCTCCTTGAGCGGATTGTAGGTGCCTATTTCCTCAATAAATCTGCCGTCTCTCGGGTATCTCGAGTCCGCAACTACCACACGATAGAACGGAGCCTTCTTTGCGCCCATTCTTCTCAAACGAATTTTTACTGCCATTTTTTCTACCTCCAAAAAATTTTGTTGAATATTTAAAATTTAATAATTTTTCATAGTATTTTTAAAACGGGAAGCCCATTCTGCCTTTTCTGCCGAACCTTCCGAGCTTTCCCATACCGCCCGACAGCTGCTTCATCATCTTTTGCATCTGCTCGAACTGCTTGACAAGCGAGTTTACGTCCGAAATGTCGGTACCGCTTCCCGCCGCAATTCTCGCGCGCCTTGACGGGGTGAGCTTATCCGCGCAGTCGCGCTCGCGTGCGGTCATTGACTTTATTATAGCCTCTATTTTAACCATTCTGCTCTCGTCTATATTGGCGTTTTGGAGAGCCTTTGCGTTAACGCCGGGAATCATCGACAAAATCTGAGACATAGAGCCCATATTTTTCATCTGGTCCATCTGCTCCAAGAAGTCGCCGAACGTGAACTTCTGCTCGCGCAGCTTTTTCTCCAATTCCTCCGCGCGTTTTGCGTCAAGCGCACTCTCCGCCTTTTCTATGAGGCTGAGCATATCGCCCATTCCGAGTATGCGCGACGCCATTCTGTCGGGGTGAAAGACCTCCAAATCGGTCAGCTTTTCGCCCATACCGCAGAACTTTATGGGCTTTTGCGTAACGGCACGAACCGAAAGAGCCGCGCCGCCTCTGGTATCACTGTCGAGCTTTGTGAGCACAACGCCGCTTATATCAAGCTCGTTGTTGAAAGCCTCCGCGACATTTACCGCGTCCTGACCCGTCATAGCGTCTACCACAAGCAAAATCTCGTCGGGCTCTACCGCCGCCTTTATACGGCGAAGCTCATCCATAAGCTCCTCGTCGATATGCAGACGACCCGCAACGTCGATTATAAGCACGTCGTTTGAATGCTTAGCGGCGTGCGCCAGACCCTTTTTCGCTATGTCCACCGCGTCGCGGCTTCCCTCTATCGAAAATACGGGCAAATCCAGCTTTTCGCCCACGACCTGAAGCTGCTTTACCGCGGCGGGACGATATACGTCGCACGCGCAAAGGAGCGGTCTTTTACCCTGTTTTTTCAAAAGTCCGCCAAGCTTTGCGGTAGTGGTTGTCTTACCGGCTCCCTGAAGACCCGCCATCATAATAACAGTGGGCGGCTTTGAGGAAATATTTATTTTCTGTTCGCTTCCGCCCATTACGGCGATAAGCTCCTCGTTTACGATTTTTATAATCTGCTGGGCGGGCGTGAGGGACTCCATAACCTCCGCTCCGACCGAACGCTCGGACACGTTTCTGATAAATTCCTTTACCACCTTGAAGTTAACGTCCGCCTCAAGAAGGGCAAGCTTAACCTCACGCATAGCGTCCTTTATGTCCTTTTCGCTCAGCTTGCCTCTGCCTCTCAGCTTTTTAAACGTCTTTTGCAACTTTTCGGATAAGCTCTCAAAAGCCATAAGACTCTCTCCTTCCGATTTTAAATCTTTTTTTAATCTTTAAATCGGTTTAAATTTCACTGATTTCCATAACAATGGTTAAAATCTCATTGATTTTTCGCTTTATGTCGTTGGAGAGCGTGGCGATGCTCGGAGATGCTTCGATTTCACTGATGATTTCGTCGATATGCTCCAAACTCCCCTTGATATTCAAAAACCTTTCGGCGAAGCCGAGCTTTTCCTCAATATCAAGAAGCTGTTTCTCCGCGCGCTTTATATTATCCCGTACCCCCTGCCTGGTTATCCTCAGTTCCTCGCTTATCTCGGACAGCGACAGGTCGTCGTTATAATACAATTCAATACAGTCCTGCTGGCGCGGCGTGAGCATATTACGATAAAATCCGTAAAGCAGTCCTACTTTAACATTGTTTTCCATAACTTGCTCTCCCGTAAAAAACAATTCTTGTTGTAAAGCTGTTATGCTTTACAACAAGAATTATTTTAAACCATATTTCGGAATATGTCAAGTACTTTTACTTTATTTTTTAAAATTTATTCCTCGTTTCCTATTATAGCGTCCACAAATTCCTCGGCGGAGAACTCCGCGATGTCGTCTATCCCCTCTCCCAAGCCGACCAGCTTCACGGGGATATTATAGTCATTTTTTATCGCGAAAACAATTCCGCCCTTTGCGGTTCCGTCCAGCTTTGTAAGCACTATGCCGGTTATGTCGGCGGCATCCTTGAAAAGACGCGCCTGCTCTACCGCGTTTTGTCCCGTTGTCGCGTCAAGCACAAGCAAGACCTCTTTTGAGGAGTCGGGCAGCTCGCGGTTTAATATTCTATATATCTTTTTCAGCTCCTCCATAAGATTTTTCTTATTGTGAAGCCTGCCCGCCGTGTCGCAGAGAAGCACATCCGCCCCTCTCGCCTTGGCGGCGTTTATCGCGTCAAATATTACCGCCGCGGGGTCGGAACCCTCGCTTTGCTTGATTATGTTAACTCCCGCTCGGTCAGCCCACACTTCGAGCTGTTCTATCGCCGCCGCGCGGAAGGTGTCCGCTGCCGCGATTATGACGTTCTTCCCCTCTTTTTTGTACATATTCGCGATTTTGCCTATCGAGGTGGTTTTTCCCACGCCGTTCACGCCGATAACCATAATGACGGCGGGCTTGCCGCTGAGCGCGAGCTTTTCCTCCTCATCTACCTGCAGTATATCGGTGAGTATCGTGCGAAGCTCCTCGCGCAGCTCGCCGCTGTCGGTAAGACGCTTTTCCTTTGCCGCATTCCTAAGCTCGTCCACGATATAAACCGATGTGTTTACGCCCACGTCGGACATAATGAGCATTTCTTCAAGCTCATCAAATAAATCGTCGTCGATTTTCACGAATGATTTTACAACATTTTCAAATTTCTCGTTTATAGACTCTCTCGTCTTGCTGAGACTTTCTTTAAGTTTACCGAAAACTCCCATTATTTTGCCACCTCGTCAATATTTAAGGATAACAGCTTTGAAACGCCGCGCTCCTGCATAGTCACACCGTACAGAATATTCGCCGCCTCCATTGTGCCGCGTCTGTGCGTAACAACTATGAACTGCGTCTTTTGGCTGTACTGCTTCAAAAATTCCGCAAATCTGTACACATTTACCTCGTCCAGAGCCGCCTCGATTTCGTCCAGAATACAAAACGGAGTCGGTCTTACGCTCAATATGGCAAACAGCAGCGCGATTGCGGTAAACGCGCGCTCTCCGCCCGACAGGAGCATAAGGCTTTGCAGTTTTTTGCCCGGGGGCTGAGCCTCTATCTCTATTCCGCTCTCCAGCACGTCGGCGGGGTCGGTCAGAGAAAGCTCCGCGCGTCCGCCGCCGAACAGCTCGGCAAACACCTCTCTGAATTTTTGGTTTATAACCTTAAACTGCTCCGAGAACTGTTCCTTCATGACCGCCGTAATATCGGTTATGACCTTTTCGAGGTCGGATTTCGCGCTTTCGAGGTCCTGGGTCTGGTTCGTCAAAAAGTCGAAGCGCTCTTTTATCTCCTTATATTCCTCGATAGAGTCCACATTTATGTTTCCGAGCGATTTTATGGAGGTTCTTATTTCGCTTATCCTCTTTCGCGCCTCCGCCATAGTCAGCCCCTCGGTGCTTTTTTGGCTCAGGGCGTCGGTATATGTAAGCTCGTAGTCCTCCCAAAGCCTGTTTACTATACTCTCAAGCTCGGTCTCGAGCTTGGCTTTTTTGCCCTCAATTCGCGCCGCCTGATTTTGCAGACCGAACATAGTGTCGCGCACCTCTTTGCTTCCGCTCTGCAACGCCGAAATACGCTCGTTCGCGAGCTTTTTCTCCTGCGCCAGCTCCTCCAGCCTTTGCTTTGACGCGGAGGTGTCGATGCCGTATTTGTCGATAGCCTCGCGCGCCTTTTCTATACTCTCGGTCATTTCGGCGTTCTTGCTCTCAAATTCCGAAATTTCCTTTAAGCGGCGATCGATTGTTTCGAGGGTGTCCGACCTCTCGGATTTTATCGCCTCTATTCGCTCGTACTGAAGCTCAACATCTTTTATAATGCCGTTCTTTTTTATCGAAAGCCCGGTTATTACCTCCGACATTTCGTTACTCTCGCGCATCAGGTCGTCGAAACCGTCGGTTCCGCTTGAAACAATGGCTTCAAGCTCCTTGATTTTGCGGTTGTACTCCTCTGTTTTACGCTTTTTTTCCTCAATTTGAGCGGTTATTTCTGAAATTCTCGCGTTCACGCTCTCCCGCTCGTTTTCAAGCTGCTTCCTGTCCTTCAGCACCGTTTCCGCAAGCGCGGAGGTATGCGTGTAATCGGAGGACAGCTTTATATGCTCCTCGCTGAGGGAGATAAGCCGGTCGTTCGCCTCGGCTATTTCGCGGGTCAGCGCGGACAGCTCGTCCGAAATTAAGTCCGCCTTTTTTCCGTCCTTCTCCGCTTCCGACTTAAGGCGGGCTATCTCTCCGGTAAGTTCTTCGATTTCCGCCGCCCTTGAAAGGAACGACATATTTTTTCCGAGCGAACCGCCGGTAATCGCGCCGCTCGTCTGCATAACCTCGCCCGAGAGGGTGACAATCCTAATCTTATGCCCCGTTGCGGACGCGGCGGACACCGCGTTGTCGAAGTTGTCCATTATGACGGTCGTGCCGAGCACATTTTTTACGATTTCGGAATACTTTTCGTCATATTCCGCAAGCTCGGACGCCACTCCTATATAGCCTCTCTGCCGCGATATGCGGGATAAATCAATGCTTCTTCCCTTTATCGAGGAGACGGGCATAAACGTCGCGCGACCCGCGTTGCGGCTCTTTAAAAACTCAATAGTACGTTTTGCGTCGTCCTCGCTGCCGACAACAATATTCTGCCCCGCGCTTCCGAGAGCCACCTCTATCGCGACAATATATTTTTTCTCAGCCGAAATGAGCTGTGACAGCGGAGCGTGTATTTCAACGCCCCTTAACTGACCGCTCTTGTGAGCGTTCATAATCAGCTTTACCGATTTTGCGTAGCCCTCAAAGCCCTTTTCCATATCCTCAAGAAGATTTTTCTTGGAGATTTTCTGGTTTATCGAAATCAAGGCACTGTTGTTGCGCTCCCGAACGGTGCTGAGCTCGCGCTCCTTCGCGCCGTATTCGCCGTCCTTGACCGAGATATGCTCTTTGAGAGAATTTATTTCTTCGTCCTTTTCGGAAATGGCCTTTTTCAGCTCTTCGAGAGCCTCGGAAAGGCTGTCGCAGCTTTCGGCTTTGCCCGAAAGCTCCTCATCTATCGCGGCTCTTCTGGACGAAAAATTCTGCATAAGTATTTCAAGATTTGCCGCCTGCGCCCTGTTGCTGTTGACCGCAACCGCCATATCGACTATCTCCGACTTCGACGTTTCAAGCTCATCATTATATTTTTCTATCGCCTTTGCTATGTCATCCGCCTTTTTTTCAGCCTCGGCTATCTCCTTTGAAGCCTCGTCGAGAGCCGCCTTGTGGGAGGCGAGCGCCGCCTCGTTCTCGGACAAAACGCGCTCCGTCCCTTCAAGCGTGCGGCGGGTCTGCTCGACCTCGTCGCTGAGGCGAGAGATATACAGCTTATTGTTATCTATGCTTGAAAGATAGATATTTATTTGGTTCGTGTTTTCGTTTATGCTGTCCGACAGCTCTTTTTCGGCGTTTCGGCACGCGTCCATCTCGTTGTCGTACTCAACGAGCTTTCGCATAAGCTCGGATATTTCTCCGTCGGTCTTTTCTATGCTTTCCTTTACCTCGTCAAGCTGGTTTGAAACTATTGAATAATTTTTTTCGGTCTCCTTTAAATCAAGCCTGTAATTGTCAATAGAGTTGAGCGACACCGTAACGTCGAGCGTTTTAAGCTCATCTCTTAAGACGAGATAGCGTCTTGCCCGCTCCGACTGATTTTTAAGAGGCTCGAGCCTGCTCTCCAATTCGGAGAGAATGTCCTTTATTCGCACAAGATTTTCCTGCGTCTGTGCGAGCTTTCTCTCCGCCTCGTTTTTGCGGTACTTATACTTGGTTATTCCCGACGCTTCCTCGAAAATCTGCCTTCTGTCCTCCGACTTACTGCTCAATATATTGTCGATTTTGCCCTGACCTATAATCGAATAGCCCTCTCTGCCGAGACCCGTATCCATAAAAAGCTCATGTATGTCTTTAAGTCGGCACGGCGCTTTGTTTATGAAATACTCGCTGTCGCCGTTTCGATAGACGCGGCGGGTCACGGTTATCTCGGAAAAGTCAAGGCTGAAAAACTTTTCGCTGTTGTCCAGGCACAGCGATACCTCGGCAAAGCCGAGCGGCTTGCGCGACTGGGTTCCCGAAAAAATCACGTCCTCCATTTTTCCGCCGCGGAGAGACTTCGCGCTCTGTTCGCCCATAACCCATCTTACGGCGTCCGAAATATTGCTCTTTCCGGAACCGTTGGGACCGACTATCGCCGTTATTCCCTGATGAAAGTCAAGAGCCGTCTTGTCCGCAAACGACTTAAAGCCCTGAACCTCTATACTTTTTAAATACAAGACCGCTCCCTCCTTTCTTTTGTAATTCGTAAATATAAATCAATTTTGTCTGTTTGTGAGATAATCCGTAAATTCAAGCAGAAAATCCGCCCGCTCGCCGAATATTTCAAGCGACTTTTTCGCCTTTTCGGTGAGCCTTTTGAGTTCTTCGTTCGATTTTTCAAGCCCCAGAACCGAGACAAACGTGCGCTTCCCGCTCTCCTCGTCACTTCCGATAGGCTTTCCGAGCAGCTCCTCACTTCCCGAAACATCGAGTATGTCGTCCTTGACCTGAAACGCCAGACCGAGACTCTCCGAAAACTCGGCTATTTTCTCGGTCTGAGCACTGTCGGCGCCGCCTATTACCGCGCCGGTAAGCGCCGCCGCGCGTATAATTGCGCCGGTCTTGAGCCGGTGCATATTCGTAAGCTCCTCCGCGCTTATATCCTCCCTGTTTTCACTCTCCAAATCTATTACCTGTCCGCCAATCATTCCGTACTTGCCCGAAGCCGACGAAATAATATGTATTATGTTAACCACTTTTTCAAAATCAACACTGCTGTACCGCGAGCTGTCGCTCATAAGTTCAAACGCGGTGTTGAGCAAGCCGTCGCCCGCAAGGAGTGCGTTTGCCTCGCCGTAGGCTATATGACAGGTAGGTCTGCCGCGGCGCAGACTGTCGTCGTCCATACACGGCAAATCGTCGTGAATTAAAGAGTATGTGTGAATACACTCTATCGCGCTTCCGAACAAAAGCGCGTCCTTCATATCTCCGCCGAGCATATCGCAGACCGATAATGTCAGCACGGGGCGAATACGCTTACCGCCCGCCATAAGGCTGTAATTCATAGCTTCAAACAAAACTTTCTGAGCCGTTTCCGAAACGGCGGCGCAGTCCTTAAGAAATTCGTTTACCGAGCCTATATATTCGCCCAGCTTTTTCTCAAAATCCATAAAATCAGACCTCCGCCTCACCCGCAAAGGGTTTGAGCTCCGCCTCGCCCTCGCCGTCCGTAACGAGAATATTTATCTTTTTTTCGGCGCTGTCAAGCTCCGCGCTGCACTCTTTCGCAATTTTAACTCCGCTCTCAAAAAGCGAGAGCATTTCGTCGAGCGTGGTATCGCCCGTTTCGAGCTTTTTAACTATATCATCAAGCTCTCCGAGCTTTTCCTCAAATGTTTTGTCTTTTTCGGACATCTAAAGCACCTCCGCAAATTTTATTCGACTATCGCGCAAATTTCGCCGTCCTTCAGCGTGACGCCGAGCCTGTCGCCCGACTTCGCCTGTTTGACGGATTTTAAAATGGTTTCACCGTTTTTAACGACCGCAAAGCCTCTGCCCAGCACGCCGAGCGGACTTAATCCATCAAGCCTCGACGCCCGCACCGCCAGCTCCTTCTCCTTAGATTTCAGCACGGCTTTATACGCCCGCTCGAGATTGCGGAGCGATTGGTCGAGCCCGAGCCGCTCGTCGTTGATGCGAAGCTGCGGATTTCTCATAGGCTGCTTATCGGTCATATGCCCAAGCTCAACGCGCAGTTTTTTTATATTGTTTAAAACCGCGCCGCAAAGCTGAGCCTTTTTGTACTCAATAGTATTTATAATATCGCTCTGCACGGGAACGGTCAGCTCCGCCGCCGCAGACGGGGTGGGCGCGCGCAAGTCGGCGACAAAGTCCGAGATAGTAAAATCGACCTCGTGACCTACCGCCGAAACAATGGGGGTTTCACACGCGTAAATCGCCCTCGCGACTATTTCCTCGTTAAACGCCCACAAATCCTCTATCGAACCACCTCCGCGTCCGACTATCAGCACGTCCGCCAGCTTTTTCGAGTCCATATACTCTATGGCGCCCGCAATACTTGCCGCGGCGTTTTCTCCCTGAACAAGCACCGGGTACAAAATGACCTCGGCATACGGGAAGCGGCGCGACAGTATATTCAAAATATCGCGTATCGCCGCGCCCGTCTGAGCGGTTATAACTCCGACCCGCTTCGGAAAGCGGGGCAGGGGCTTTTTATGCTCGGCGGCGAACAGTCCCTCCGCGTTTAGCTTTTCTTTGAGCTGTTCAAACGCGATGTGCAGTGCGCCGACGCCGTCGGGCTGCATAGTTTCGATATACATCTGATACTGACCGTCGCGCTCATAAACCGAAATTCTGCCGCCCGCTATTACCTTCATTCCGTTTTCGGGTCTGAAGCTGAGCTTTGCCGCGGCGCTTCTGAACATAACGGCGCGTATCACTCCCTTATCGTCCTTTAGGGACATATACATATGCCCCGACGAATGGGCTTTAAAATTTGAGATTTCTCCCTTCAGCAACAAATCGCAAAGATAGATGTTCTCGTCAAAAATACGCTTTATGTAGCTGTTTGCCTGAGAAACCGTAAGCACAATTCTTTCTTTCATATCACATACCACACGTCCAAATCTATGACAGCGACTTCTGAATATTTCCGAGGACTCCGTTGGCAAACGCAGTGGCTTCGTCACCCTCGTAGAGCTTTATAAGCCCCACCGCCTCGTTTACCGAAACCGCGTTCGGAATATCGTCGCAAAACATCATCTCATATACGCAAAGGCGCATCGCGGCAAGGCTGACAAGCGAAATCCTGTCCTTCGTCCAGCCCTTTGAAAATTCCTCGATTTTCCCGTCGAGCTTGTCCGCGTTTTCGACCACGCCGCCGACCACGTTTTTAATATATTCGGTTTGAGCTCCCGCGTTATATTCCTCAAAAAAGTCATTCAATATCTCCGGCATTTCATCCGGCTGAAACTTATACTGAAAAATCAGAATAAACGCATACTCTCTCGCTTTTGACCTGTTCATAAAAAATACCTCTCCGATACGCGCCCGAAATTTTGCAGTTGTAACAAGAAAAGGCGAGGGAAAGACACCCCCGCCTTTCAGGTACAAAATTATTCGTCGCTTTCCTCTGTAATTTCGGCGGTCTCCTCCGCCGCTTCTTCGACCTCCGCGTCAACAACCTCCGCCTCGTCGGTGTCCTGCGGAACCTTAATGCCCTCAACGCTTATGTTAACCGCGACAACATTAAGTCCGGTCATCGTTTCAAGCTCGCTCTTAACCTTCTCCTGAATTTCCCAGGCAACGCTCGGTATCTTCGCGCCGTATTCAACGGTTATGAAAAGGTCGACCGTGACGTTTCTGTCCTCTATCGAGACCTTAACGCCCTTGGAAAGGTTTTTCTTGCCCAGAAATTCGCTAAAGCCGCCCTTGAGCGAGTTGACCATTCCCGCGACTCCCTCGACCGAGCTTGCGGCGAGCGATGCAATCACAGCCACAACGTCGCTCGAAATGCTTACGTTTCCGTCGTCGTTATTGTCTTCTGTGTTCAAATCGACGTTTTCGTTTACATTTACATTATCTTCATTCATTGGTGAAACCTCCTATCGGAATTTTAATATAGTTTAGTATATCACAAGTTAAAAATATATGCAATTATTTTTTTGAACTAATTTTTATATTTGATACAGCCACTCCCGTCTGAGCTACGATAATATCCTTTATCTGCGCCGCGTCGCTCGCCGTAAGTCCGTCCGACTTCACCACCGCGCTCACTCCGTTCTCGTCCACAAACGCTATGCAGTCCTCATAACCCTTGGAGCGCACCAGGCTCTCTATCCGATTTTCGGACTCGGTGTCCTCCGCACTCTGAGAGATTTTACTCTGCGCCTCGTTTCTCGCCTCGGGCGACGACTCATCCTTGCGGAGTATGTCGTTCCACATCTCCACCGACTTGTCGCGCGCCGAGTCTCTGTCTCTGCGCGCCGTAACGAAGTAGCTGTCGTCCGTTGCGGCGGGAGACGCCTCCGCGTCGGCGGGCAGGGTGTCGCTCGTCACTGTCACCGCCTCATCCGAGTTGTTCTGCGTCCACCTGTAATATCCCGCCGCGACCACCAGAAGCATAAGCCCGATAAGTAAAATTTGCTTTCCCTTGAAGTTTACGTTTTTCATTGTCACATTCTCCTTATTTAGTGATATTTTATTGATTTCCCGCTAAAATTTTAATTCTGTGAGACGGAATACCGTACAGGGCTTTGACCGACTCGTAAAGCTCGTTCTTTATCCGCTCGTCGCCCGCTCCGCTCGAAATCACCACAACGCCCGATATTTTGGGCATATTTTCGGCGACCACGATCGGCTCTCCGTTTCCGCTGCCGCCCTTTAAGACAACCGTCTCATCTCGGCTCGAAGAATTTTCGCCCTCCTCGCCCGACTGCTCGTTGGACGTACTGACGTTCCGCGCCAGCACGCTCTCGCCTATGTCGTCTACCGACACCGCGACCGTGACCGTGCCCGCTCCGCTCACCCGCGACAGCTTTTCCGAAAGATTTTTTTCTTCGCGGCTTATGTAGTCATACGCGGAGGAAATTCCTCTGTCCGCGCCGCTTTGAGAGCCGCTGTCCTCCGTCTTTTTGCCGTCGTCCGAGCCAAACAGATTTCCGACAGCCGCCATCGCCGCGACCGCTATAATCACCCAGACTATTACCGTAAACAGCTTTTTCTTCAAATCACCTCCGCGTGAGTTAAATATCCTTTGAAAGACCGACATCGTCAACCTCCTCTCTGTCTTATGTACTTTATGTCAACATCCTTGCTCCGCACTCCGAACTCATCGAGCGCGGAGTACACCGAGCCCGAAAAGTCGCCGTCCGCGCCGCCCGTTACAACCACCGTGACCGACTTTATCTCGCCGAAGTTCTTTTCGTTCTCGGTCTCGACGTCCGTCTTTACCTCGACGACTGCGTTCGCGTCCTTTTCTTTTATGGCTTTTTCAATTTTTTCGTTTAAATTTTTCTTATACGACTTTATTATCTGAAATTTATTCTCGTCGTCCAGCATCCTTGTGTAGTCGCTCGCCATTATGCGCGACTGCTTTATCTCGCCTATCATAAAGTCTCTGTCGGATATGGTGACAAGCGGCTTGGCTATCGAAAACACCAGCAATATGCCGAGGGTAACTCTCACAAATTTTTTCAAATTGCCGTCGGGCATCAGCACCTCGCAAACGGAGCCCAAAATTACGGTTCCCGTCACGACCATAGCCCACGATTTTAACGCTTCCATATTTTTTATCCTCCGCTTTTTTCTATCTTCCGAGCATAATCGCGGTGTTGCCGGCATTTATCACAATGGTCAAAACTATTATGAACATCACCGACACCGACGCGACTATCGCAAACATCATACTTATTATATTTGCAAGCCCCGTCATACATTTCACAAGGCGTTCGTCCGAGATGGGCTGCGTTACCGCCGCGGTAATTCTGAACACAAGCAGGCTCGCCGCAATTTTAACGAGCGGTCCCGCCGCGATAAGCGCGAGAGTGACAATTCCGACCACTCCCACCGAATTTTTTATTATTACGCTGCAATTCATAACCGTTTCGACAGACTCCGAAAGTATGCCGCCCACGAGGGGTATCAAATTCGACGCGGCGTATTTGGTGAGCTTGACCGACATACCGTCAACCGCAGACGCCGCCATACTCTGAAGCCCCGCCACGCCGGTAAAAACGGTCAGCAATATGCCCAAGCCCCATTTTACAAGATTGTTTATAAGCAAAACCAGCTTATCTGCGTTAAACTTTTTCGAGATATTGTTTGCAATATTGACCGCCGCGGCGGAAACCAGAAGCGGTATAAACACGGTTTTTATAACGGTCACAGCCGCCTCGACCACTATAAGCAGTATCGGCTCGAACGCCTCGGCGGAAACTATAAGCCCGCTCGATATGAGCATAGCGATTGCGAGCGGTACCATTGTCTGCATAAAAACAGCCATATTCTCGACCGCGGTCTTTGCGACCGTAACTATCTCCAAAAACGCGGCGGAGCAAATGCCCGCCACAATTATGTAGCATATAAAGTAGGCGGCGTCGGATATACCGTCCTTGCCGAAAGCCCCGCTGAGGTTGCCAAGATACGCGCACAGTACCGAGATTGCAAGCGCGACCCCCATAATTTTGAGGGTAGAATACACCTCGCCCAAGAGCAGTTTAAGCAGATAATTCAAAATTCCTACGGGACTGAAATCGAGCTTGCCCTCGGCGGAGCTTCCGAGTATCCCGCTCACGCTGAAATTCGGAACTATCTCCTCTATTTCGGACTGTGCGCCGCCTATTCCGCGCTCAATCTGACCGCTGTAAAACGACACGTACTCGTCGATAAGAGCCGCGTCGTCCTCCTCGGCATAAACGCCGAGCGGACACAGCATAAGCAAAACAAACAAAGCCGTTATTATCTTTCGCATCTCAACACCGCTTTTTTAAAGTGTAATAATATTTTTCACCAGGTCCAAAAGGCTGTAAACAATGGGCATCGAAAGACCCACCATAATGATTTTTCCGCCAAGCTCCACTTTTGTCGCGATGGCGTTTTCCCCTGCGTCGCGGCAAAGCTCCGCGCCAAGCTGGGTTATATATGCCGCCCCGATAATTTTTATAACTATCGCTATGTGGCGCGTGTCAATACCCGTCTGCGCGCTCAGGTCTGTCAGCATTACCGTTATGGACTTTATATAGGGCATCAGCAGAGCGAAAATCAGCACCGATGAGGCTATCGAAAGCAACATCCCAAGCTCGGCGCGGTACCCCTTTATCAATACGGCGAGCACAGCCGCCGTCAATCCTATCCCGACAATTTTAAATATACTCATACTCAAAGACTGAATACCGACTTGATGGTTTCAAACAAATAGCTTATCTGGTCGATAACCATAAGAAGTACAACTATAAGTCCGGCAAGGGTGGTCAGCATAGCCTGGTCCTCGCGCCCCGAGCGCACCAAAAGCTGATTAAGCACCGCCACCAGAATACCTATCGCCGCCACCTTGAAAATCAAATCGACTCCGCCCATACAATCCACCTCATTTGTAAAATTCTTTAAACAAGGGCTGTCTGCCCGTCATCGGCACTTTTAAAAAAGTATAAGCGCCGCCATAGCTCCTATCAAAAATCCGCAGTTTTTGTATAACCTCGCGCCCTTTGCTGCGCTCTCCCGCGCCTCGCCGTGCAAAACGCCGAGCCGCGCGAGCGCCGCCCGTATGTTTTTCAGTTCGTTTTCCCTGTCTCCGCCGCCGAGCGAGCATATAAAGCCGTTCATAACGGAAATATCCTCGTCTTTGAGGTATAACCCCGTTTTGCTCTCCCGCTCCGCCATACTCCACGCCGACTTTACCGACAGCCCCTTATCCCGTCTCAGATAATCCGCGGTTTTTGCAAACATACTCTCTATAACGCTGTCGGAGCAGTATATTTCAGAGAGCGCGTCCGAAAGCTTTGCGCCCGTATATGACACGCTCAGTTCCAGCGCTTTAAGCGCGTTTATAAGGCTGTCTAGCTGGCTCACGCGCATATTTCCCGCTCTCCCGAAAAGTACGCCCGCGTAGCCGCACCCGAACACCACCAAAACCGAAAGAATAATTTTTGCATACATAGTTATATTGTTATATTTCCGACACGTCGGCGACCACCTCGCCGTTTTCACGGCTTAATACTATCGCCAGCTCAAACCCTCCGAAGCCGAAAAGCGGCTTCAGCGTCTCGCGGTTTCTGACGCTTTCCAAATCGTCTCCGTGCGCGCTCGCAATTACCGACACGCCCGTTCCGAACGCCTGAAGCACCGCGCGTGCGTCCGAAGCCGTTGAAAGCTCATCGCTCACTATAACCTGCGGCGACATAGACCTAAGAAGCAGCACGATAGCCTCCCCTTTGGGCGCGGTGTCGATAACGTCGGTGTTTATACCCACGTCGTTTTGGGGAACGCCTCTGTACACCGCCGCTATCTCGCCTCTGTCGTCCGCTATCGCAACCTTTTTGCCGCCGTTTGAGATTTGTCTTGCAATATCGCGCAAAAGCGTCGTTTTGCCCATATTCGGCGGCGATATTACTATCGCGTTGCGAACCTTGCCGCCCGAAACTATACTGCTCATTATGTTGTTCGCCGCCCCGATCGCCTCGTGAGCTATGCGTATATTTATCGAGCTTATCTCGCGGAAGCCCTCTATCACTCCGTTTGCGGATATTGCCCGCCCGACAAAGCCGAAGCGGTGCCCTCCCGCTATGGTTATAAAGCCCTGCTTGATTTCCTCGGTGTACGCATAAACCGAATTGTCGCAAATCGCCTGAAAGATATGCTTTATGTCATTCTCGGAAACCATATACGCGCCGCTCGTCTCAAGGCTGAGAGAACCGCTCGGAGTTACCGCGTACTGACCGCCGAGGGTAATCGCCATAAGAGGTCTGCCCATACGAAAGCGCAGTTCCATAAGGCTGTCGCCCACTATGTCAACGACATTTCCTATCGCGCTCCGCGCTCTGTCGGGCATATACAGCAAAATTTCCTCTGTCCTGTTTGACATACCAAATCCCGCCTTTCAATTTTCATACACTATACCTATGACACTTTGTCCAAATTTAGAACAAGTATTGAGCCAAATTAAATCAAACGCAAAAGGACACTCGGGATAAATTCCCGAATGTCCTTTCGATATACGGATATGGTGATTTCCGCATCTATTCACTTAAAGACCGCGCACAACAATTATCTCATAGCCGTGTGCCGCAATCCCAAACCTTATTGAACTTTCATCACGGCGGCATCGCACAGCGGCGTCATATCCTCGGTATTGTTCCAAAGCATCGCCTTAATTGTTTTTCCGACAATATCCCCGGACGGAGTGTACTCAGCCGAAAGCTGTCCGTCCCCTATACTGAAAAGTTCGGCATTTTCAAGCCTTTCGTTCTCGCCGAAAACAGCTATAACCAAAGACGCGCTCTCGCTTTCACCAAGCGCCGCCTCGTCAACCGCCGCGGTGACCGTGCCTTCGCTCTGAGAAAGAGTAATCAGGCTGTCGGCGCACACTCCGCTGAGCGACTTAATATTGCAAATCCACTTGACAATCGCCGAGCCTTCGTCGCACGACACCAGAACATACAGATAATGCTCCCCCTCAAAGCGGGACGGCTCTAAGTTAAGCTCCAAATCGGTGTAGGTTTGGTTTGCGCCCGTATAAGGCACCTTGCCCGATGCAACGAGAGGTCCTGTTTTGCTGTCGGCACGGACAAAAACCGTTGCGTCGGTTTGACTTGCCGAAGCGATTTTAACCGTCATTGACTTTAAATTTTCAATATTGCACTTGCTCACCGCAAAGCCGACGGGCTGGCTTGTCGCCTTACTGCCGCCCTCCTCGTGGCGCGTGTCGAGCATATATCCGACGTTGCCGGGGTCGCTGTCGGTTTTATTCTCTATTTTGGGAACACTGCTGCCGTCCTTTCTTTTAGCGGTTACAAACTCCGCTATATCGTCCGCAGTACGCGTCCATTCGTTCTTATTCTCGGGGACGGGCGCAACTCCGCTGAGACCCTCCAGCGTATAAGTTCTGCCCGCTTCGGTGTTAAACACGACAACGGTATCGCTGCTCTCCTTGGTAAAAGGTATATTGTTTCCCAAATCGTCAACAACCGACGTAACGCCCGTGTTTGCCGCGGTGCGGAGCTTGATTTCTTCGCCGCCGAGCGATTTTACGGTTATCAGGTAAGCCTTGCCGCCGTTCCATTTCGCGCTTATCTCAAAGTTTCCGCGCGCTTTCAGATTGTTGAACTCGCCCCTGCTCCACTGCGTCGGAAGCGCGGGAATAACATTTACCGTGTCGGCATAGCTCTGGATGAGGCACTCCTGTATGCCTGCCGCGCCGCCGAAGTTTCCGTCTATCTGGAACGGCGGGTGACGGTCAAAGCCGTTGGGATATGTGCCGACCGTAAACAAAGATTTTATTTTGTCATACGCCTTGCTCGCCTTGTTCATTCTCGCGCAGAGGTTTATGCGCCACGCAATACTCCATCCCGTGCCGTCCGACTCGCATCGCTTGTCGACCGATTTGTTAAAAGCGTTGTACTCCGCATCGTGCTCGGCAAACGGATTTACCGCATTTCCGGGATATACGTCCCAAAGATGGGATGTGTGCTTATGCGTAAGAGAGCCTTTGTTGCCGGCGGAGTCATAAATATCCCCGTCACGCACCCACTCTTTTATATAGCCTTTATGATAACCCGATGTGCCAATCTGATTGGGGCAGATACGGCTCAGCGTATTTGCCCATTCCGCAGCCGCCGCGTCGTCCTCATTACCTATAATGCCCGCGCTCTTGAGAGCCGAATTTGTCTCAATGGTTATTTCATATAAGTTTCGTATAATCTGGTGATCCATTGTCGGACCGGGCTGAACTCCGCCCTGCTCGGGCGAAACCGACGCCGGACTTATCAGATAACCCGACACCGGGTCTTCAACCATAAGCTCGTCAAAGAATTTAACCCCCTTTTTCATAAGCGGGTAAAACTTCGCAAGGTATTCCGCGTCGTTGTTAAACCGATAATACTCCCACGCGTGGTTAAGAAGCCACGCGCCTCCGACAGGCCAAAGTCCGGTCGTTGACTTGTCCACGAGAGACGCACCCCGCCATATATCAAAGTTATGATGCACCACAAACGCATCGTCAATACCGTAATATGCCTTTGCGACCGCCTCACCTGGCTTTTCAAGCTCTAAAAGAGCCTCCAGCAAAGGCTTTTCAAACTCTCCGAGATTTGCGGTCTGCGCCATCCAGTAATTCATCTCGGTGTTAATATTTATGGTATATTTACTGTCCCACGCGGGCATATTTGAAGCGTTCCATATGCCCTGCAGGTTCATGGGCTGACTTCCCTCGCGCGAACCCGAAATCATAAGATACTTCGCAAAGTTGTAGTAAAGATTTACAAGGCTCGCCTCGTTCGTCGTACCGAAACTTTTAAATCTGTTTTCGGTTGTCTTAAGTTCCTGGGTCGCACCGCCCTCAAGTTTTACACTCGAACGGTTGTAGTATTTTTGGTAGTCCGCAATATGATTGGCGAGAATTTGCTCATAATCGGGTTCTCCGAGCTTTTGTACATATTCATCACAGCGCTTTTTCGGAGTTTCGGTGTCGTTTTTTGCAACGTGTACTCCCGTCTCATCACTTATATAGCTCGTCGCACCCACAACATAACAGGTCGCGTATGTCGCATCGGTTATCGAAAGAGCATTCGGCGCGGTTTCGTCCGTTATATATTCATATGTGGTCTTATTGTTCTCGGTTGTGGATTTAACGGGCGAGTCGGTCACGGTTTTCACCTCTATCCGACCGTCCGTGTCGATTATAAGACGCGCCTCATAGCGCAAATCGCTCTTTTGACCCTTTCCGCGTATTGCAATTTGATTGTCGGCTATTTTTTCAAACTCACTGCTGTGCTGCCACGCGTGAAGCTCCGCCACAACATTCAGCTTGTCCGCGCCCGACGCGGTAAGATGAGTTACAACCGCCTGCTTGTCTGCCGAAACAAAGTTTTCGCGGGTATAGTGCGTGTTGTTGTAATCGTATTCGACCGTCGCCACCGCGCGGCTCAAATCAAGACTGCGCGTATAATCCGAAACGCCGTCCGGGGTCTGACCGAAGTTCAGATAGAGTTCCACAAACGACTGAAACGCCGCCTGCTTATACGGTTCGCCTAGGAAATAACAGTTTATGTACTCTTCCATCGCCTGTCTGACCGCCTTGGCGTCGGTCGTATTGCTCTCGTCTATATTAACACTCATTTCCTTAATGTGTTTCCACGCCTCTGTGAGGGTCGCGGGCTTGGGCGCGGGCAGCTTTGCTTTCTGCGCCTCGGTCGCCGCGTTATACTTTGCCTCATATGTGTCGCCGTTTTTGGCTATATAGGAATCTCCCGACATATTATCGTAGTCAAGATTTAATATGTAATCATCCTCAGAGGGCTGCAGAGTATAGAACGTGTCCTCGTTTATCTGCACAATCTCTTTTTCTATCGCGCCGTAAACCATACCGCCCAGCCTGCCGTTACCGATTGGGAGCGCGTTGTTTGACATAATGCGCGATACAATTCTCGAACATACGGTGTCGTTTTCAACGGGGTCTTTTGTCGAGGTGTTATAATCGCAGTTATCATTTTTATTGTTCGGGTCAATCACAAAAATCGGCGCGGACTTACTCTCGCCGTAATAGGCCTTGCCCTTGTCGGCAAGGTAGGCGGAAACTCTGTCCGCCTTTTCGGGAACCACATCAAACCATATGGTTTGGTCGGGGTCAAACGACGCCGTTCCCTCCGCGCAAACACCCACGGGCATAGCAGAACTCACCGCCGCCACGCTGACCGCCGCGCATATGCTTACAATTCTCTTCATACTTTTTTTCACACACCGTCATCCCTTTCGCATACATAAAGCTTTTATTTGATTATAGCACATTCCAAGGCAGCGTTATAGTACCACGACATATATATTTTTTGAGACCAAACCTCAAATAAAACTATTGATTATTTTTTATATATTATGTATAATAAATAGAATTGAGAGAAACGGAGGTATCGTATATGGGCAGAGCTTTAATAATCGGCGCGGGAGGCGTTGCGAGCGTCGTTGTTCACAAATGCTGTCAAAACTCGGAGGTGTTCGACGATATTTGCATAGCGAGCCGCACCAAAAGCAAGTGCGACGCTTTAAAGGATAAACTTTGCGGAGGCAAAACCAAAATTTCAACCGCCCGCGTTGACGCGGACAACACGGACGAGCTTGTCGCCCTAATACGCGAATATAAGCCCGACATAGTTATAAACGTGGCTTTGCCGTATCAGGACCTCAGCATTATGGACGCTTGCCTCAAGACCCGCGTCAGCTATGTGGACACCGCGAACTACGAGCCGCCCGACACCGCCAAATTTGAGTACAAATGGCAGTGGGCGTACCGCGAAAAATTTGAGCAGGCGGGCATAACCGCGCTTCTCGGAAGCGGCTTTGACCCCGGCGTTACGGGCGTTTTCTGCGCTTACGCCCAAAAGCACTATTTCGACGAGATAAACTATATAGATATTTTGGACTGCAACGGCGGCGACCACGGCTATCCCTTTGCCACGAACTTCAACCCCGAAATAAACATTCGTGAGGTCTCGGCTAACGGAAGCTACTGGGAAAACGGTAAGTTTATCGAAACAAAGCCTATGGAGATAAAACGCAAATATAACTTTGACGGCGTGGGCGAGAGGGATATGTATCTTTTGCACCACGAGGAGCTGGAGTCGCTCGGCATAAACATAAAAGGAATAAAGCGCATCCGCTTTTTTATGACATTCGGCGAGAGCTATCTCACTCACTTGAAATGCCTTGAAAACGTGGGTATGACCTCTATCGAGCCGATAGATTTTGAGGGCAAGAAAATAGTTCCGCTCCAATTTTTGAAGGCGGTACTTCCCGACCCCGCCACACTCGGCGCGAGGACTGTCGGCAAGACCAACATCGGCTGTATTTTCCGCGGCAAAAAGGACGGTACGGACAGGACGTATTACGTCTACAACGTGTGCGACCATCAGGAGTGCTACAAGGAGGTAGGCTCTCAGGCGGTGTCCTACACCACCGGCGTTCCCGCGATGATTGGCGCGATGATGATTATGACCGGCAAGTGGAACAAGGCGGGCGTTTACAACATTGAGGAATTTGACCCTGACCCGTTTATGGACGCTCTCAACAAATGGGGGCTTCCGTGGAAAGAAAACTTTAACCCCGTTTTGGTTGACTGAGGAGTTTTGAATTATGTCTGACATAAAATTCGGAAATATTCCGTCGCCGTCTTACGTTATAGACGAGGAGCTTTTGGAGGAAAATTTAAAGACGCTGAAATATGTCGAGGAGCGGGCGGGCTGCAAAATCCTGCTCGCGCTCAAAGCGTTTTCAATGTACTGCGAATTTCCGCTCATACGAAAATATTTGAGCGGCGCAACCGCAAGCGGGCTTTACGAGGCGCGACTCGCGCGCGAGGAGATGGACAAAGAGGTACACATCTACTCTCCCGCTTACGATATGCGCGATTTTGACGAGATACTCGGCTGCTGCGACCACATCATATTTAACTCGTGCTCCCAGTGGGAAAAATTCAAGGATAAAGTCAAAGGCGCGGACAGACATATAGAGTGCGGTCTGCGCGTAAATCCCGAATATTCCGAAATAGAAACGGATATTTACAACCCCTGCTTTGACGGCTCGCGGCTCGGCACTACGCTTTCAAACCTTGACGAGAGTATTCTCCCCGAGCTTGACGGACTTCATTTTCATACTATGTGCGAACAGGGGGCGGACACGCTGGAGCGCACCTTAGCCGTGTTTGAAGAAAAGTTCGGGAAGTACATTCCGCATATGAAATGGGTGAACTTCGGCGGAGGGCATCACATAACAAGGCGTGGTTACGACATTGAGCTTCTTATAAAGCTTATAAAGGATTTCAAAGCAAAATACGGCGTCGAGGTGTACTTGGAGCCGGGCGAGGCGGTCGCGCTGAACTGCGGCTACCTCGTCGCTACTGTCCTGGACGTTGTGAAAAACGGCATTGAGACAGCAATTTTGGACGCGTCTGCGGCGTGTCATATGCCCGATGTGCTTGAAATGCCGTACAGACCTAACATTATCGGCGCGGGCGAGCCGAACAAAAAAAAGTACACCTACCGCCTCGGAGGTCCGACCTGTCTTGCGGGAGACGTTATAGGCGACTACTCGTTCGACAAGCCGCTAAAGAGCGGCGACACTCTGGTGTTTTGCGATATGGCGATATACACTATGGTAAAGAACAACACCTTCAACGGTATGAAGCTCCCTTCGATAGTCACGTGGCGCGGCAGCGAGGGAAAAGTTATAAAGCACTTCGGCTACGAGGACTTTAAACGGAGAATATGACAAAAAACGCGGTAATTTTCATTACCGCGTTTTTATTTTTACTTTATTCCGAAAACGCCAACAGCATTTCGCGCAGAATTTTGCACGCGGCGGCTGTTGACGCGCCGCTTTGGTCGTAGTGCGGCGAAAGCTCGTTTATGTCAAAACCGACTATGTTAAGCCCCCTTAATTTAAGCACCGCGTCCAGAAGCTCGCAAAAGGTAACTCCGCCCGGCTCGGGCGTACCCGTTCCCGAAAACACCGACGGGTCAAGCACATCCAAATCGAGAGAAAAGTAAACCGGCTTTCGGGCGAGCTCCTTTATCACATCGTCGAGCGTGTCAAAATTGAATTTCCGAGTTATAATATGCTCTTTGCCCCACTCAAACTCCGACCTGTCGCCAGAGCGAATACCGAACTGATATATCTTTCGGTCGCCAGTCATTTCCCACACGCGGCGCATAACGCAGGCGTGGGAGAGCTTTTCGCCGAGATATTCGTCTCTGAGGTCGGCGTGAGCGTCAAAGTGGATTATATTGAGGTCGGGATATTTTTTAAATACCGCCCTGACAGCACCGAGCGTGACAAGATGCTCCCCGCCTATCATACACGGGATTTTTTTATCCGCCAGAATATCCGCCGTGAACCGCTCTATCTGACTGAGCGCTGCTTCGCTGTTGCCGAAGCAAAGCTCCAAATCGCCGCCGTCGAACACCGATATATCCTCAAGGCTCTTATCCTGATACGGGCTGTACGTCTCAAGCCCGTATGACTCAAGTCTCATAGCCGAGCTTGCGAACCTCGCGCCGGGGCGAAACGAAGTAGTGGAGTCGAACGGTGCGCCGAAAACGACGGTTGACGCCTCGCCGTACTCGCTGTCACAGCCCATAAACACCGATATGTTTTTATCCTTATTCATCTTCCAAAAGCTCCTTAACATAGTTCGGAATTGCAAACGCGCCGCGGTGCAGCTCCGTGTTGTAATATTTTGTCTTAATTCCGAGCGCGTTCCACGCGTCGGCGTTCAAATCCCGCACGGGGTCGTATTTTTTTGAAGCGAAGCCGAAAAGCCAGTGTCCCGACGGATACGTCGGCATATGGAACTGATACACCGAGCTTTTGTCGAAAAACAGCTTTATGCTCTTGTGTGCGCGGCTCATAGCCTTGGCGTAATTTTCGTAATACGGCGTTTCGTGCTGATTAACCAAAATTCCGTCCTCTTTCAGCGCCTTATGGCAGTTGCCGTAAAACTCGCGCGTGAACAAGCCCTCGCCCGGTCCGAACGGGTCGGTGGAGTCCACGATTATCAAATCGTACTCCCCCACCTTGGAGCGGATAAACTTCAAGCCGTCCTCATAATATACGAAAACGCGGGGGTCGTCGAGCTTGCACGCGGTAAACGGCAAATGCTCCCGACACGCGTCAACTACCATTTTATCTATCTCGGTAACGTCGATGCGCTCAATGGTTTTGTAGCGCGTAAGCTCGCGTATCGTGCCGCCGTCGCCCGCTCCGATTACCAGCACCTTCTTTATATCGGGGTTAACCGCCATAGGAACGTGAGTTATCATCTCGTGATAAATAAACTCGTCCTTTTCGGTGACCATCATATACCCGTCGAGCGACAAAAATCTCCCGAACTCCTTTGAATAAAATATGTCTATCCTCTGAAATTCGGACTGCGCCGAATATATCTGCCTGTCCACCTTTATCGAAAATCTGACATACGGCGTATGATTTTCGGTGTACCAAAGCTCAGTCTCCATCTATCTCAACTCCTCAACAACTTTTATATTCTCAATTTTCGCATCTTCGGTTCCTGTCATAAAGCAGCCCTTTCCCTTGGCGTACAAAATATACTCGACCGCCTCGGCAGTAACCCTCTCACCCGGCGCGAGAATGGGTATTCCCGGAGGATAGCACATAATAAACTCGCCGCTGACCTCGCCTACCGCGTCCTTCAGAGCCAACGAGCGTTTGGGCGAATAAAACGCCTCCTGCGGAGAAAGCACGACCCTCGGAGATATGTACTCGTTTTCAAGCATACCCACCGGCTCTTTGGAATACAGCCGCTTTATTTCGGACAAAGACGATATGAGCCTCTCCAGTTCAAGGCTTCTGTCGCCCACCGAAATTATGGCGAGCATATTGCCTATATCTCCGAACTCTATCTGTATGCCGTACTCGTCGCGCAGTATATCATATACCTCGATGCCCGCAAGACCCGTGTCCCGCGTGTGAACCGACAGCTTTGTATCGTCAAAATCATAGAACGCGCCGCCGTCGATAAGCTCCCGCCCGAAGGCGTAAAATCCGCCTATCTTATTGATTTCGCCGCGCGTGTAATCCGCAAATCCGCAGACCTTTTTAAAAATCTCGGCGCCGTTTAAGGCGAGATTTCGCCTTGAAATATCGAGAGACGAAAGCAGCAGATATGACGCGCTCGTGGTCTGGGTTATATTTATGATTTGCCGCACGTATCCCGCGTTTACCGAGCCCGAGCAGAGCAGAAACGAGCTTTGGGTAAGGCTTCCGCCCGTTTTGTGCATACTCACCGCCGCCATATCCGCACCCGCTGCCATCGCGGAGACGGGCATATTCTCGCCGAAGTAAAAATGCGTGCCGTGCGCCTCGTCGACCAGCACCGTCATTCCCGCATCGTGCGCCGACCGTACTATACGCTTTAAATCCGAGCATACTCCGTAATAGGTCGGGTTGTTCACCAGAACCGCCTTTGCGTCGGGATTTTTCTCTATCGCACGCTCCACGTCCTCGGCGGACATTCCGAGCGGTATTCCGAGCCTTGAGTTTATTCCCGGATTGACGTAAACAGGGATTGCGCCGCTCAAAATAAGCGCGTTTATCGCGCTGCGGTGTACGTTGCGCGGCATAATTATCTTGTCGCCCTTACCTACGCTCGAAAGCACCATAGCCTGCACCGCAGACGAGGTGCCGTTTACCATAAAGAACACGTTTGCCGCGCCGAACGCGTCGGCGGCAAGCTCCTCCGCCTCCTTTATAACGCCCACGGGATTGCTGAGGTTATCGAGCGGCTTCATCGAGTTTACGTCCACGCTGAGGCAAGCCTCTCCCAAAAATTCGGTGAGACCGCGGTTCCCGCGCCCCTGCTTGTGACCCGGGACGTCGAACGACACTATCCTTTTATCCTTATATGCTTTGAGCGCCTCGTATATAGGCGCTCTGTGCTGTTTTGAAATATTCAAATTTACCACCCGAAATTACTTGTCATATATATTCATACCGCTGAAAATCTCAATCATCTCACGCCTTAAATTTTCGGTTATTTCAAGGCGCGTCTTTGGTGCAAGCTCGTATACGTCGGTTTTAAACAAATAGTTCTGCAAAACTATCTCCTTTATCAAGAGCTTTGTGTGAAAGATGTTCGACTGATAGATGTTTATGTCCATCGCGTCGTACCTTTTGAGATTTTCGGCTTTTATGTAGTCCTGAATAGACGAAATGTTATGCTCCATAAAGCACTTTTTGCCGTTTATCTCACGGGTAAATCCGCGCACGCGGTAGTCTATCGTAATGATGTCCGAGTCGAAGCTCTCGATGAGGTAATCGAGGGTCTGAAGCGGCGAAATTTGCCCGCAGGTCGAAACGTCTATATCCACTCTGAACGTGGCGATACTGTTGTCGGGATGATATTCGGGATATGTATGCACCGTGAGGTGGCTCTTGTCGAGATGCCCCACAATTACCTCTTTCATATCCGAAAGAGACTTTCCCGCAAAATTGCAGGACGGGTCTATCAAATCCCTCGGCACTATTTTTTCGGACACAAGCAAATTAACACTCGCACCCTGCGGGTCGTAGTCCTGCTTTGAAATATTGAGCACGTGAGCGCCTATCATCTCGGTCAGGTCACACAAAATTTTGGTGAGCCTGTCTGAGTTATATTGCTCGTCGATATACGAGATATAATCCTTCATTTCACGCTCTGTCTTTGCATAGCAAACGTCATACAGATTATAGCTCAGCGTTTTTGTCAAATTATTAAAGCCGTACAGCTTAAGTCTGTTTTCCAACCCTTCTCCCACGACCTTTCCGCAGTCAACCTGATTATTAGATTATTAAGGCAATTATACAGTACCGCGCCCGAAATGTCAAGACGTTTGACCGTTTTACACACAAAATACGCGTGCGGCATAATATATTAGTGACACGGAAAGTAAAATTATTGAATTTGGGGGAATTTTTATGAACAAATCACTTTCTTTTTCGTTTATAGGAGGCGATCTTCGGCAGATTTACGCCGCCAACGCCCTCTCGAGAGACGGTTACAACGTGAAATGTCTCGGTATGGACAGCGAACACGCGCCCGACCTTGAGAAAACCGTTGCTGTTTACAAGGACGTTGACAGTCTTATAAACGACGCCGACATTGTGGTTCTCCCGCTTCCGTGCTCCACAGACTCGGAAACCGTGAACGCACCTCTCGTCGACAGCCCTATATACATACACAGTGTTATGAAAAAGCTGTCGCCGAGACAGCTGCTGCTTGTGGGAAAGCCGAGTAAATCGGTAACGGCTATGGCAGACCTCTACAACGCGCATCTCATAGATTACGCCGAGCGCGAGGAGCTCAGCGTCCTGAACGCCGTTCCCACTGCGGAGGGCGCCATCGCCGTCGCCATGCAGGAAACGCCGTACACCATACACTCGTCAAAAATCGCCGTCGTCGGCTACGGACGTATAGGCAAAATTCTCGCGCACGACCTCGCCGCGCTCGGCGCGGACGTGACAACGTTTGCGAGAAAGTACGAGGACTTTGCGTGGAGCAAGGTAAATTCTCTGCGCTGCGCTCACACGGGCGACCTTGCCGAGCATACGGGCGAGTTTGACATTATATTTAACACGGTGCCGAGCAGGGTGTTTGATTTCAAGGCAATCTCAAATATGCGCGACGACTGTATGATAATCGACCTCGCCTCAAAACCGGGCGGGGTAGACCTTGAAACCGCCGGAAAGCTCGGCAAAAAGGTTATATGGCTTCTCTCGCTTCCCGGAAAAGTCGCCCCGAAAACCGCGGGAGAAATAATCAAGAATACCATCATAAACATTTTAAATGAACTGGGGGTGTAAAAATGGAAATTAAGGACGCAACCGTCGGCTTCGCGATAACCGGCTCCTTTTGTAC
>CANQBQ010000018.1 GCA_947589045.1 uncultured Clostridia bacterium
TACAAATTTAAAAATTTTAATATTATTCTTTTGCGGCGAATATTATAGAACGATAAATATTATTAAAATTAAAGGAGAACCGAAAATGGAGAGAGAAACAAACCAAATGCAAAGCGGCGGTCACAGAGTCGTCGCGGAGGGGCGGGAATGTATAAAAATAACCGGCGTGGAGGACGTGGAGAGCTTTGAGGAGAGCGAGGTAATCGCCTATACCAATATGGGGGTGCTGACTCTGCGCGGTTCGGATTTTAAGATAAACAAGCTAAACGTTGAGAGCGGGGAGCTCATAATAAACGGCGAACTGGACAGTATGGCGTACAGCGGTTCGTCGGGCGAAAAAACGGGATTTTTCGGCAGACTTTTCAAATAAAACATAATTAAAAAAGTAAATTGGGTCGAAAAAATGAATAATCAATAAAATTTTGTGGGAGAATATTTATGACGGTAACGGTTCTGGGGCAGCTTTTGTTTTTGCTGTGGTCGCTTGCGGCGGGCGGAGCTATCGCGCTGCTGTATGATGTTTTGCGAACCTCAAGACGGGTTATAAAAACTCCCGACGCGGTAATCACGCTGTCCGACGCGCTGTTTATACTCGCCGCGGCGCTTATACTGTTTTGCACCGCATTTTTTAAAAACGGCGGCGAGGTGCGCTGGTACGGCATTTTGGCGACCGCTTTGGGGTTCGTTTTGTACAAGCTCATATTTAAGGACTTTTTTGTGCGCCTGTTTGTGAAAGCGGTCGGCGTTATAAAGCGTATCGCGGTCTTTTTGCTGAGGATAATTTTCTTCCCGATAAAAATTATCTTTAAAATTTTCGGGAGACCCGTGCGTTTTGTGGCGTGGCACACGGGAAAGCTCGCGTCGAGCGTGAGGTCGCGGCTGCGGGTGGTGCGCGGCAGAGCGTTCATAAAACTGAAAAGCGGACTTTTGGGACTGCGAAAAAAATGATTGTTACAAAAATGTAAAAAGAATATTACAAAAAGATTGAAAAAATGACAGAAAAACCGTTGACAACGCGAATTTAATAAGATATAATATTGCCATAAATGTATGAGGTGGGATTTTTTTGGCATCTGGCAACAATCGCAAAACCGGAAACAAAACAGCGCCCGGGTCATATGGCAATACGCCCGCAGTTAACGTCCGCAAGGGCGGCGGTTTTGATTTTTCCAAAATGTTCAAAAAAATTGGAAATATAGTTTTTGTCGCGGTTATAGCTTATTTCGTTTTTTCGATTTTTTCGCAGCAGAGTATAATTTCGGAGAATAACGCTGAGATAGCTTCACTCAATGAGCAGATTTCCGAAAAGCAAATCGAGATAGAGCGTCTCGAGCAGGAATATGCAAACATCGACTCGGACGAATATATTGAGCGTATGGCGCGCGAAAAGCTCGGTCTTGTTCAGGCAAACGAGCGTGTTTATAAGGACTCAAGCAAGAGGCAGTAGGCTTTAACGGTTAACGGTAAATAATTCACTTTTAATAAATTTTATGTGGCTTTGGTTTTCCAAAAGCCGGAGAGGAAATTGCAGAGTATGCAAATAGAAGTTGGCTCAATCGTCAAGGGTAAGGTTACGGGTATAGCGGCATTCGGAGCGTTTGTTGAGATTGAGCGCGGAGTGACGGGTCTGGTACATATTTCGGAGGTCTCAACCGAGTATGTCGATGATGTAAAGAATTATTTAAAGGTTGGTCAGGAGGTCACGGTAAAGGTTATAAGCGTTGAAGAAAACGGCAAGATGAGCCTTTCCATAAGACGCGCTGCGGAAAACGGTGAGCACGAACATACCAAAGGCGGCAAAGCCAAGGGGCATAAGCAAAAGAGCAACGTTCCGTTCCGCACCGAGATAACCGATTTCTCGATAACCCGCGATAATTCAAACACGTCATTTGAGAATATGTTGTCGAGATTTAAGCAGGACAGCGACGATAAAATGCAGTCTTTAAAAAGGAGTGCCGAAAATAAGCGAAGCGGCGGATATAAGCGCACATTTTAATTTCGGCAAATCGAATTGAAAACAAAAGGGCAGACGGCTGTTTGCCCTTTTTGATTAAAAATACCGACGCTGTTTAACCGATATTTTGAAAGAGGTGAAGAGTTATGTCTGTGCCTGTTATTTGTTGGATAGCACTGGCGGTGATACTTCTTATCATAGAGGCGGCTACCGTTCAGCTCGTCACGGTCTGGTTCTCTGCGGGAGCTGTTGCCGCGGCGCTTGCGGCGGTGGCGTCGCCGGGCGGAATACTGCTTCAGGTAATTGTGTTTGTGGCGGTCTCGGGCATACTGCTCGCGGTCACAAAGCCGTTTGTAAAAAAGCTCACAAAGTCGAAAATCAGCCCCACTAACGCAGACCGCGTGATAGGCGCGAGCGGCATCGTCACGGTGAAGCTCGACCCCGTGAGCGGCGGCGGTCAGATTAAGGTTATGGGTCAGGAATGGTCTGCGCGCGCCGAAAGCGGAGAAGTTATAGAGGTCGGCGAACGGGTAGAGATAGTAGGTCTGTCGGGCGTTAAGGCGGTCGTGCGAAGGCTCGGAGCCGAAAATGCCCAAACGGACGAAAGAGAGAGCGCGGCAAACCGCGTATAGTTTTAATCCGTAATGAAAATTATAATAAAATATATGAGGTGATATAAAATGGCGGGAATTATTTTTTTGATTATAGTTGCAATAATCGCGCTTATCGTTATTGTCAAAAACGTGCAGATAGTGCCGCAGGCGCACAGCTACGTCATCGAGAGGCTCGGTGCGTACTCCGCGTCGTGGGGCGTCGGTCTCCACTTTAAAGTTCCGATAATCGAGAGAGTGGCTAAGAAGGTTACGCTCAAAGAGCAGGTGGTTGACTTTGAGCCGCAGCCCGTTATAACAAAGGATAACGTAACTATGCAGATAGACACGGTGGTATATTTCCAGATAACCGACCCAAAGCTCTATGCTTACGGCGTTGAGCGTCCTATGTCCGCGATTGAAAATCTGACCGCGACGACGCTCCGAAATATCATAGGCGACTTGGAGCTTGACGAAACGCTGACTTCGAGAGACACCATCAACACGAAGATGCGCTCTATTTTGGACGAGGCGACCGACCCGTGGGGTATAAAGGTCAACCGCGTCGAGCTTAAAAACATCATACCTCCGCGCGGTATTCAGGAAGCGATGGAGAAGCAGATGAAGGCGGAGCGCGAGAGGCGCGAAGCGATTTTGATTGCGGAAGGCGAGAAAAAGTCGGCTATACTTGTGGCGGAGGGACAAAAGGAGTCCGCTATTTTGACCGCCGAGGCAAAGAAGGAAGCCGCTATCCGCGAGGCGGAAGGCGAGGCGGAGGCTATTTTGAAGGTTCAGAGAGCTACCGCCGAGGGCTTGAAGCTGCTCAACGAAGCTAATCCGGTCGAGTCGGTCGTTGCGATAAAGAGCCTTGAAGCGTTTGAAAAGGCGGCGGACGGCAAAGCCACAAAGATTATTATTCCGTCCGAAATACAGGGTCTTGCGGGTCTTGCCGCGAGTTTGAAGGGGATTTTGACGGACAGTGCCGATAAAACGGCGAAATAACAGAAATTACGAGGAGGAAAAGGAATGTCGGGACATTCAAAATGGGCAACAATTAAACGTAAAAAGGGAGCTATCGACGCTCAGAGAGGAAAAATTTTCACAAAGCTCGGCAGAGAGCTTGCGGTAGCCGTAAAAGAGGGCGGCTCCGACCCAGCGAGCAATTCAAAACTGCGCGACGCAATCGCCAAGGCAAAGTCTAACAATATGCCGAACGATACCATACAGCGCAGTATAAAGAAGGCGGCGGGAGAGACCGGCGGAAACGACTATATCGAAATGGTTTACGAGGGCTACGGTCCGAGCGGCGTCGCGGTAATGGTCGAGACGCTCAGCGATAATAAAAACAGAACCGCCGGCGATTTGCGCCACTACTTTGACAAGTACGGCGGAAATCTCGGTCAAAACGGCTGCGTCAGCTTTATGTTTGACCGCAAGGGCGTTATCGTAGTCGAAAAGGCCGACAGCATCGACGAGGACACGATAATGATGGACGCGCTCGACTGCGGCGCGGACGATATGACGTCCGAGGAGGAGTGCTACGAGATAACGACCTCGCCCGAGAATTTCAGTTCTACACGCGAGGCGTTGGAGGAGAAGGGGTACACCTTTGCACAGGCTGAAATCAGCTACATACCCCAAACGCTCACTCAGCTTACAAACGAGGACGACGTCAAGAATATGAGAAAGCTCATAGAGATGCTCGAGGATAACGACGACGTTCAAAACGTCTATCACTCATGGGATGAACCCGACGAGGAATATGAGGATTAAAAGTTTAATAAACCGACTTACGGTGCGCCGCCGAGAATTTATGCGCGGCGCACTTTTGTTTTTTATTTTTATAAATAAAAATTGAAATAATATCACTTTAGTGGTACAATAATACATATAGGATAAAAATTGGAGTGATAGATTTGGCGAAAATAGTTCACCTGGCGGATATGCACTTTGACACGCCGTTCACGGCGCGCTTCTCAAAGGATGAAGCGGCGCTCGCGCGGCTTGGGCTGAGGCGGGTATTTTCAAAAATTGCGGATATGGCGAAAGATGCCGACGTGCTTTTGATTGCGGGCGATTTGTTTGACGGCGCGAACGTGTCGGAGGATACTCTGCGCTTTATAAACCGCAAGTTTTCCGAGCTGGGAGACAAACATATATTTATTGTCGCGGGAAACCACGACCCGTACCCGGTATATCAAAAAATCCGGTGGAGCGAGAACGTCTATATATTCGGAACCGAGCTTGAATATGTGGATTTGGAGGATTTAAACCTGCGTATCCACGGGATTTCGTTTGGCGGCGAGTACGCCGAAGCTCCGCTTTTGGACGACGTAGGAGAGCTGCCTGCTTCCCCCGATATGGCGAATATTTTGCTTATTCACGGCGACGCGGGAGCCGCTTCGTCGCGCTACAATCCGATTTCGGAAAAAGCTATTGAGAACAGTAAAATGGACTATGTGGCTCTCGGTCACATACATAAGCACGCCGGTATCAAAAAGGCGGGCGCGGTGAGCTACGCGTACCCGGGTTCTCCGCAAGGGCGCGGCTTTGACGAGCTCAGCGAACACGGGATTATTGTCGGCGAGGTACACCGCGGCGGCGCGGAGCTTAAATTTGTGCCGACCTGCGAGAGCCGATTTGAGATTTTGGAGGTTGACATAAGCGGCGCGAACGATTTTGAGGAGATATACGAGAGGGCTTTATCCGCCGCGTCCGCGTATGACAAAACACACGACAGGATAAGGATAATTTTGCGCGGCAGTCTCTCGCCCGACGTTAAGCTGAGCGTGGGCTTGCTTTCAAAGCGGCTCGGCGAGGCGTTTTCGTACATCGAGCTTCGCGACGAGAGCGAGCTTGACATAGACTATCGGGAGCTTGCCTCGGAGAGCGGACTGCGCGGAATTTTTGTGAGAAATATGCTCTCCAAAATAGATGGGTCAGACGGCAGAGAGAGGGAAAAATACGAGCTTGCTCTGCGGTACGGCGTTGAGGCGATGAACGGAGGCGAGGCGGAGGTATGCTGAGTATAAAGCGAATTAAGATAGATAACTACGGCGGAATATCGGATAAGCAAATCGAACTTAAAGACGGTCTCAATGTGATTTACGGAAAGAACGAGAGCGGCAAGTCCACCATCCGCTCGTTTATCCACGCCATTTTTTACGGACTGAAAAACAGCTCGGAAAAGGCGGACAGAAAAAGATATATGCCGTGGGGCGGAGGCAATATGTCGGGCTCCGCGAATATTCTGCTGGACGGGCGCGAAATAGAGATAAGGCGCACATTCGGCAAAACCGCGTCGTCGGACAAATTTTCGGTGTCCGACGCGGTGAGCGGTGAGGAACTGTTTGATATAAGGTCATCCGAAGCGGGCGAAAAGCTGCTTGGCGTGAGCGAAAACGTATTTTTAAAGACCGCCTACATAAAGCAGGGCGGCGCGGTTACCGAGGGCGCGGACGAGGAGATAACGGCTCGCCTGATAAATCTCGCGACCTCGGGCAACGAGGACGTGTCCGCCGAGGGCGCGCTTTCGGCTATCGAGCGTGCAAAACGTCGGCTTAAAGCGAAAAACAAAACGTACTCGTCGGGCGTTATCGACAATTTGAGCGAGCGAAAAAACGCTCTTATCGAGGAGCGTTTTTCCGCAAAGCGTCTGGAAGAACGTCTCGCCGCACGGCGCGGTGAGCTGGTTCGGCTCAAGGAGCGGGAGCGGGAGCTTGCGGACGAGATAAAGCGCGTCGGCGCGCTCGAAAGACGGCGGAGCGATATTGTCGAAATCAAGGAGGGCGAGCTTTTGGCGCGCCTCGGCGAGGACATAGACGCTCTGCGCAAAAACCCGTTGATGTCGGCGTTTGACGGCTTCGACGAGGAGCAAAGCCGTCGGCTCGAACAAAAGGCGGCAAGAATAAGAGAGCTTTCGGATATAACAGACAAGGAGCGCAATCTGACCGAGCTTAGTACACGAGAGGAAAATCTCGGCGAAGGCAAGGGCGCAAAGACGACAGCCGCTATGGCACTGTTGGGCGGTCTTGCGGTGCTTCTTGTCGTGCTCGGAATAATTTTCGGCACAATGTTCGGCAAAACGCTGTATCTCCTTTGCGGAGCGGGCGTCATAGCGGCATTTGCGTGCGCGGCGGTTTTTGTGTCGGCGCGCAAAGGTAAGGTCGAAGCGGCGGCAAAGCGAGAGGAGCTTCAATCCGAAATCGAGCGGCTCAAATCCGAGATTGACGAGGCTAAGGGCGAGCTGGGTTCGCTCTGTGCCGAGCTGGACAGCGAGCTTGAAAGGCTCGGCGCGTCCTGCATCGAGAACCTTCGGGAGAGGCACCGCGAATACATAAAGCTAAAGGCGGTTCTGGACGTTAAGGAAAGCAACTACGTTAACCTTTTAAACGGCAGGGATGCGGAAAAGGTCGCGGAGCGGGTGCGTGCGTTAAAGGACGGACTTGACGTGTCGGAGGAGGATATAGAGCGTGCGGCGGAGCAGTTGGACAGGCTGAACGCGGAGCGCGACGAGACAGACCGAAAAATAAGGAAGTGCGATTTTGAGATAGAGAACGCCCCGTCCGCGTCGGTGAGCGACATAGATTGCGAAATTAAAACCTTGGACGAGGAATTGGAGATGTTTTCGTTCAGACTCGAGGCGCTCGAAACGGCGGAGAGCGAGATTAACGCGGCGTTTGACGAGGTGCGCGGTTCGTTCGGCTCGGTGCTCAACGACGCGGTGAACTCGCGCCTTGAAAAAATCACGGACGGAAAGTACACCGAAGCGAAGGTCTCAAAAGACTATAAGCTCAGGCTGGTTTGCGCGGACGGCTCGCTTCAGTACGCGTCGGCGTTGAGCGCGGGAACGTATGAGCAGATATATATTGCGCTGAGACTCGGAATTGCAAAGCTGATATGCGGTGATAATATAATTATTACAGCCGACGACATATGCGCTCAGTATGACGACGAGCGCGCCGAAAACACGATAAAACTTCTCAAGGAGTCGTCGGAGGAAATGCAGATAATAATGTTCACCTGTCACGAGAGAGACGCAAAAACCGCCGAGCGGCTCGGCGGAGTAAATATTATAAAAATTTAGGAGGAGACAAAAATGGCAGTTATAATCAACAACGGAAAAGGAACGATAAAAATACCGAACGAGATAGTAGGTCAGGTGGCGTATGCGGCGGCGAAGGAGTGCGATAAGATTTCGGAGATAACCGAAGGCACGCAAAGGTGCAAAAACGGAGGACGCGCTCTCAAGGTTACGACAAAGGACGGCACGTTTGAAATAAGGTTCGGCATAACAATGCGCTACGGCGCGAATGCGGGCGACGTGAGCGCGGAGCTTTCAAGGCTGATAAGAGAGCGCGTTACCGAGTTTACGGGCGTTGAAAATTTAAAGATATTTTTGAATATAAACAATATCAGCGTTTAAGCGTCAAGGGGTAAATGAATGAAGCTAAGCGATAATATCCGATACCTAAAGGGAATAGGCGAAAAGAGGGCGGAGCTTTTTGCAAGGCTCGGAATAAACACGATAGGCGACTTGCTCGCCTATTTTCCGCGCGGTTATGAGGACCGTTCTTCGGTCACGAAAATATCGGATGTTTCGGAGGGAGATGTGGTGTGCGTCAAAGGAATGGTTGCGGGCGGAGTGCGCCGCTTCCGCTCGGCACGGCGTATGCAGGTGGTGCAGACGGCGGTCAGCGACGGAAGCGGAATGTTAAAGCTCGTCTGGTTCAACGCGCCGTATGTCGAAAGAACTCTCTCTCAGGGCGGCGAATTTATATTTTGCGGCAAGGTCGTGCAGTCGGGCTTTGCCTATGAGATGATAAACCCGGTTATAGACCGTGAGGGCGGCGGGAAAACGGGTAAAATCATACCGATTTATTCCACGGTGAATGCCCTCCCCCAGCGCAATATACGCGAGGCTGTCGAGAACGCGTGGCGGGTGGTGGACGAACCGCTTGTTAACATAATACCGAGGGAAACCGAGCAGAGGTATAACCTTCTCGACGTGCAGTCCGCGGTGCAAAATATCCACTTTCCGCGCGACTTTGAGATTTTTTCGCGGGCGCGCCGCAGGCTGGTTTTTGAGGAATTTCTGATTTTGCAGACGGGAATACTTCTCTCCGCCGTGCCGAAGGAGGAAGGACGCGCGACCGCCGTCAACGACGTTCGAGCGGTGCGTACCTTTGCGGCGGGGCTGAAATTCAGTCTTACGGGCGCGCAAAAGCGCGTTATAAACGAGATATGCGGTGACCTTAAAAAGACGGTGCCTATGAACCGCCTCGTCCAGGGAGACGTGGGCTCGGGAAAGACCATAGTCGCGGCGGCGGCTATGTTTGAGGTCGCGTCTTGCGGATACCAGGCCGCGCTTATGGCGCCGACCGAAATACTGGCGGAGCAGCATTTCAGAGGGCTTAAAGAGATGTTTGAGCCGTATGGCGTTAAAGTCGCTTTTTTGAGCGGCGGGCAAAAGGCTAAGGAAAAGCGCGAAAGTCTGGAACTGATACGCTCGGGCGAGGCTAAAATCGCGGTCGGAACACACGCGCTTTTGACCGAGAATGTCGACTTTGAAAATCTCGTGCTTGCGGTGACCGACGAACAGCACCGCTTCGGAGTGCGTCAGCGCGCCGCGCTGTCGGACAAGGGCGCGAACATACATACTCTCGTTATGACGGCAACCCCGATACCGCGCACCCTCTCGCTCGTGCTGTACGGCGACCTTGACGTGTCGGTTATCGACGAATTGCCGCCCGGCAGGAAAAGGGTGGCAACGTATACGGCAAACGAGAAGATGCGCCGCAGGGTGGAGCTTATGGTCGAAAAAGAGCTGGAGAGCGGCGGTCAGGCATACATAGTTTGTCCGCTTGTCGAGGAGTCGGATGTGCTTGACGCAAAGTCGGCGGTGGAGTATGCGGAGCATTTGAAGAAAGGCATACTCGGCAAATTTAATATCGACATTATCCACGGAAAGATGAAAGCGGCGGAGAAGGACGAGGTTATGCACCGCTTTATACGCGGAGAAACGCAGATTTTGGTGTCGACGACCGTTATCGAGGTCGGTGTTGACGTTCCGAATGCGTCGATTATGATAGTCGAAAGTGCGGAACGCTTCGGACTTTCACAGCTCCATCAGCTTCGCGGACGCGTCGGACGCGGTGAGCGGCGTTCCTACTGCATACTATTTTGCGAAAATACCGGCGGCGTTGCGGGAGAGCGAATGAAGATAATGTGTGAGACCGACGACGGATTTGAAATTTCGGAAAAGGATTTGCAGATACGCGGACCCGGCGAAATGTTCGGAACGCGCCAGCACGGACTTCCGAATATGAAAATTGCGAATTTCTATACCGATATGGACGTTTTAAAGGAGGCACAGACCGCGGCGAGGGAGATACTCGACGCAGACCCCGAACTTAAGGAGCACCCCGCTTTGCGCGAAAAGGTCGAGGAAAAGTTTGCGGAAACGGTGCTTAATTAGAGATATAATCCGAAAAATCTTGAAATAAAATGTGATAACTTATAGGAGGCGGTAAAAGTGAAAAGAGCTATAATATATGTGACGACTTGCTTTTGCATAGTTTTTTCGGTAATGATGAGCATTGTAACAGAAACGAATGTAGGCGCAGATACGTTGAGTGATAAAGGAACAATTTTTGTAAACAATGTTAAACTTGATACGGTTGATACGATAGTAATAGATAACGACGAAATGCAAGTTCCATTGCGCACAGTATTAGAAGCCCTTGGTTCAACAGTTATTTGGGAGAAAAGCACAGGTAATGTTTATTTTGATTATGCAGGTGTAGTATATGTATGTAGGTTTAAAATGATTGAAAGGGAAAATTTTTCGCCACTATATTTTGTGCTTATTTGTAATGTTGCAAATATAAATTCAGAGCGCAATGATGATTATATTCAATTGAATCAAATGTCTGCCGATGGATCATATCATGTAATAAACGATAGAATATATCTTCGTCAGCAGACTGCTCAGCGACTATTTGAATCGCTGGGTTGCAAGGTGGATATTGATATAGAGCAAAATATATTAAGTATAACAACAGTAACACCGTAGTTGAATATGTACAATGATGCGGATATTAGTGTGAAGTTTGAAAGGGCGGTGTACTATAAATGAAAAAATACATTGCATTGCTTTTTACTTTTTTTATTGTTGCAATTTGCAGCATTATTATTTATCATTGGATGAGTACAACAGAAGTGGAAATGCTTAGTCAAACTCATATAAAACTAATAATTGATAATAATCAAATTGTTGATTATAAAGACTTTATAAATCCTAAGGGGTCGCTGGAAGTTTTAAACAATATTGACATAAGTATAAGGTTACAAATAGCCGACTATATGAAGGAGAATAATTTAAAATTAAAAGCAGGAAATCATTATGTCCGAAAAAGGGTTATGAGTGATAATAATGATATCGGGACATTAGAGGAACATTTAAAGTACTTTAATTTTGAAAAAATAGATACATAAAAATCTTGAAATAAAATGTGATAACTTATTGCGGTTTGGCAATAAAAATGATAATATTATAGTTGCGGCGGAGCGGTCTGTTTTGCGGCTCCGTCGGCGAGATTGGGAAAATTTTTTCGGGAGGTAGTTCACAGGTGGACGGCAAGGTTAAAATTTTATTGGTGGGAGCGGGCGGCTACGGACATATGTATGTCAACGCAATCCTCGATGAACTTTATGAGTCGGAAGATTATCCGATAGAAGCGGTCGGTGTTATTGACCCCGTTCATACCTCTCCGAGCTACATAAGAATGGTCGAAGCGGGCGTTCCCGAGTACGACAGTATGGAGCAGTTTTATAAGGACAACACCGCAGATTTGTGCATAATAAGTACGCCGATAAGCCTGCATAAGGAGCAGGTAATATGTGCGCTCAGGCACGGCAGTAATGTGCTGTGCGAAAAGCCGGCGGCGGGCTGCGTGCAGGACATAAAGGATATGATAGAGGCTCGGAAACAGGCGGGCAAGTTTGTTTCGGTGGGCTTTCAGCTTTCGTACTCTCAGCCCGTGCTTGATTTGAAAAAGGACATCATAAACGGCGTGTGGGGCAAGCCCGTTTTGATAAAAAGCATAACTATGTTTCCGAGGTCGTATAAGTATTTCGGAAGGAGCGGCTGGGTAGGCAAAAAGTATTCCCGAAACGGCGTTGCCATAATGGACAGTATCGCGAACAACGCGGCGGCTCACGCTCTGCACAACGTCTTTTTTATACTCGGAAAGGAATTGAACAGGGCGGATATGCCTGTGTCGTGCGACTGCCGCCTGTACCGCGCAAACGATATTGAGACCTACGACGGCGTCTCGGCGGTGTTTAAGACCGAAAGCGGTGCGGACATTCTCTACTATGCGGCGCACCCGGTGGAGCATACCTTCGGTCCCGCGTTTGAGTTTATATTTGAAAACGGAAAAATCGCGCTCGGTATTGACAATAAAAACGTGGTCGGCGTGTTCTCGGACGGAACCGTTAAGGACTACGGCAACGTCGGTGGGCACCTCTCGAAGCTGTTCAGCGCGGTCGATACGGTTTTGGGGCGGGGAGACAAGATTTACTGCGGACTTGAAACCGCTCTTCCGCACGCGACCGCAGTGGAAATGCTCGACCGCGAAATGGAAAAGGGTAATGTTATGCGGTTTGGCGGCTCGGACGTTAAAACCGTGAAGATGAAAGACGAGGACGGCATAATAATAAAGGGTCTTGAAGAAAAATTCCTGCATGGCTTTAAAGACGGCGTGCTTGTTAAATAGGAGCGGGCATTATGAAGAATATGAAGAAAAAATATATTGTTTCCATAATCGCGGCGGTCATTGTCTTTGTAATGGCGGCAGGGATATATTTATTATATCCGCGTCCGCTTGAGATTTCAGTTGCAAAAATAACATTAACTGAAGAGGATACGATAGCTTTTATCTTAGAAGTAAGAAACTCCAATATATTTAAATACTATGATTCTTGCGGATGTATGTTTGGAGAAAAAAGCGATATAATTACAGATGATCATGCGAAACCGGTTTTTCATTATTACATCGACAACGACGCCATAAATCCGGCAGGTATTTTCGGAAAGATAAACGGAGAAGATTATATAACGCATTGTTCATATAACTTTCATATTCGTAAAGGTTTGAGTAAAGCTTTGAGCGAGGAAGAAATCTTGAATGAATTAGCCAAAACCACTGTAATAATGGGCGATTATTATGATGGCGTGAAAAAAATACATAAAATTTCCAATGAAGTATACTTAAAGGTAGATGAGTCAGCTGCTGAATACTTGAATTAAAACAAAAAAACAGGTAAAAATATAGCTTGACAAAAAATGGCAACGGTGATATAATCACTTTGACCGTATGGATTTACGGTTGTAAAGAATGGAGGTATTTTTATGAAAGGAAAGGTAAAGTGGTTTAACTCCGAAAAGGGCTTTGGCTTTATTGAGAGCGAGAGCGGTACCGATGTTTTCGTGCATTTTTCGGCAATCGAGATGGACGGATACAAGACGCTGGAGGAAGGCGCGGAAGTTGAATTTGATGTTGTCGAAGGCGCAAAGGGTCCCCAGGCTGCCGCTGTTAAGCGCGTTTAATTATATAAAATTTATATAAAAGCGTACGATTAACCGAATTAAACTTAAAACTTAAAACGGAAATCGGCTCTGACGGAGCCGATTTTTTGTAGTTGAAATCAGGAGGTTGCAAAATGGCAGACAAGCTCACAAAGGGCATTACAAAAGACAGAGGACTTAGAATATATGCGGTTTCGACCACCGAAACGGTGCAGACGGCGCAGACACTGCACGGACTTTTTCCGACTCCGTCCGCCGCGCTCGGCAGGGTTTTGACCGCGGGTGTACTTATGGGGTCTATGCTGAAGGAGGACGACGGCAACATTACCATACAAATTAAGGGCGGCGGAGCGATAGGCACGATAATAGTCGTGGCGGGCTCCGACGGCTTTGTAAAGGGCTGTGTCGGCAATCCCAAGCTGGATATTCCGCTGCGCCCCGACGGTAAGCTCAATGTCGGCGGTGCGGTCGGCACCGACGGTTTTGTTAACATAATCAAAGATTTGAAGCTCAAGGAGCCGTATGTCGGCTATGTTCCGATACAGACGGGAGAAATAGCGGAGGATTTGGCGTACTACTATCAGCAGTCGGAGCAGACCGCGAGCGCGGTAGGCTTGGGCGTTCTGGTAAATCCCGATTGCAGTATAAAGTGCGCGGGCGGTTTTATAGTGCAGGTTATGCCCGACTGCCCCGAGGAAACTCTTTCCGCGCTTGAAAAAAGGCTCGAAACTCTGCCGACCTTTAATGTGATGCAGGAGCAGGGTATGGACAATTCCGAGATAATAAGACAAATTCTGGGTGAGGAAAACACCGAGATTTTGGAGGAGAGCGAAGTCGGCTACCGATGTGATTGCAGTACAGAAAGAATGGAGCGCGCCATTGTGAGTTTAGGCAGGTCGGAAATTCAAAATATGATTGACGAGACGGGTGACGCGGAGATAGTGTGCCATTTTTGCAACAAAGCATATCATTTTAACCGCGAACAGCTTATCGAGCTTGCCGAAAAGTGCGGCAGAGAATAGATTTGAAGCGCAAATCTCGGAAAAAGATAGAAAAAGAGAGCAAGAGAAAGATAAATTGATGTAAATGAACTTAATCGGCTGTAATCGTCGGCGTTATTCTTGACGAAAGGATATAATATCTGTATAATATTTCTTGTCGTCAGGACGCAGAGCAATTAAAGTAAGGGCGCTTAGCTCAGCTGGGAGAGCATCTGCCTTACAAGCAGAGGGTCATAGGTTCGAGCCCTATAGCGCCCACCAGAATTGCTCATTGTGGGAGCATGGATAGTTCGGCTGAGCCGATTTTTTTATGTATTGGCCCGGTAGTTCAGTTGGTTAGAATGCCAGCCTGTCACGCTGGAGGTCGTGGGTTCGAGCCCCATCCGGGTCGCCAAAACTTCTCAGCGTAAGGTAGTGTTGATACTTGCCTCTGTAGCTCAGTCGGTAGAGCAGGGGACTGAAAATCCCCGTGTCGGTGGTTCGATTCCGCCCGGAGGCACCACAATTTTTTGTAATTGCTAATATCTGCGGGAGTGGCTCAGTGGTAGAGCGTCACCTTGCCAAGGTGAACGTCGCGGGTTCGAATCCCGTCTTCCGCTCCAAGTATGATAAAAGACGCATAACCTTGCGTCTTTTATCATACATTTTAAATTATACGGCACCATAGCCAAGTGGTAAGGCAGAGCTCTGCAAAAGCTTTATGCCCCAGTTCAAATCTGGGTGGTGCCTCCAAAAATCGGCAAGCTTCGAGAGAAGCTTGCCGATTTTTGGAAAGTAATAAATTATAGAGAATAGTGAATGGGTGCGGTTCAAAATCACTTACATGATTATGTTTTAACTAATTTATGATGATAAAGTTGTCCATTTTAGTTTTCGTGCGATACAATAAGGCTGAGGTGATTGAAATGAAGCGAAGGGATGTATATATAAATGCGTTGCCTACAGTTATATGGCTGTTGCTATTTTTATGTGCTTGTATTTTGACAGAATTAGATATTGGACTATTATACATTTATATGTTATTTGTAATACCACTATTTTATGGAATCTACAACTTCTTTGTAACACGTGAAGTAAAGTTGCTATTTAAATTAAATATAATTTCATTAAGTAGTCAATTAGTGGGTCTGCTTTTAAATGGAACTTTACATTATTACTTTATTTCATCCGATTCTGAAACACCTTCGGTTGTACAGATGTTTTTATTAGTAACTCTAATATTTACTTTAGTAGTTGACCTTATAGCGATATTACTTAAATTTATTACCCACAGATTTCGTAAAATGTAACGGCATTTATATTGACCACAAATTTCACATCGGAGCAAGCAACGCTTGCTCCGATTTTTTGTTGCACAAAAGCGCAAGTCGTTTTTTGCGATTTGCGCGGCTTTGCCGCGTTTTTTTCGCCCATTCTCGGTGCGTCGAGGGCGCCGCACCCTACATCGTCGCGACACACGGTTTGTTGTACGGGAGGCGCCCTCGACGTCCCGCCCGCGTGGAGAGCGAATATTGCGGGCGAACACGGTTCACCCCTACATTGGGAAAACGTAGTCGTTGAGTGTATTGTGGAAAATATTGATTTCAAAAACAGAATGTGCTATGATATAAGCACAGGGTTGTATTTGCAATCGAGAATAGACGAAAGGGGAGTTACGGTTGAAAAAATTAGGCTTTGGAACAATGAGGCTTCCGCTGACAGATTCGGAGGACACAAAAAGCATTGACTATGAACAGGTATGTAAAATGGTGGATTGTTTTCTGGAGCGCGGCTTTTCTTATTTTGACACCGCATACGGTTATCACGGCGAGCAGTCGGAAACCGCGGTAAAGCGTTGCCTGACAGACCGATACCCCCGAGAGCGGTATATTTTGGCGGATAAAATGCCGATTATACGGGTAAAGGCATCGGAAGAATATGAGATGTATTTTGAAGAACAGCTCCGTCGTTGCGGAGTGGAATATTTCGACTATTATCTGCTCCATAATATGTGCAGGGAAAGGTATGTCAACACCTTGAAATACGGCGGCTTTGAGTTTCTTTGCAAATTAAAGGAGCAGGGGCTTGCGAAAAAAATCGGTTTTTCCTATCATGATGACGCGGAACTGCTGGACGAAATCCTGACAGAGCATCCCGAAGTGGACTTTGTGCAGCTTCAGCTCAATTATCTGGACTGGAACAGCACGGCAATTCAGTCGGGTGCTTGTTACGAGACGGCTTGCCGCCACGGGAAGCCGGTTATCGCTATGGAACCCGTAAAGGGCGGAATTTTGGCAAATCTCCCTTTGGACGCCGAAAATGAGATGAAGAAAAGCGGAGCGCAAGGCTCGCCGGCATCCTATGCCGTTCGTTATGCCGCGTCGCTTGATAATTGTATGATGGTATTGAGCGGTATGAGCAATATAGAACAGCTTTTGGACAACACATCTTATATGATGGATTTTCAGCCTCTTGATAAGAACGAGCGAGAGATGCTGAGGCGCGTCACCGATGTTATGAACAGCGATATGACGCCGTGTACGAACTGCAGATACTGTATGGAGGAATGCCCGAAGAATATAAATATCCCCGCATATTTCGGACTGTATAATATGTATGCCGCCACCGGCAAGAAGACGACTATGTACTATAAGCGGCTTTCTCTGAACCACGGCAGGGCTGTGGACTGTATCAAATGCGGAAAATGTGAAAAAATCTGCCCTCAGCATATAGAAATACGCGATGCACTGGAGAAGTTTGCTGATTTGTACGAACGGGAGTAAGAACGGTTTAAAGCGTTATCCTGTAAATCGGCTGAGCGGAGTTTGGTTATGACTGTGAAAAATATCGTACATAAAATATATCTCTTTATAAAGAACGAAACCGTGCTGAGCGTGGCAACGGTTTTTGCGGTGCTGTCCTCGTTTTTTGTAAAGCCCGACCTTGATTATTTGGGGTACGTGGATTTCAGGACGCTGTCCCTGCTGTTTTGCCTGATGGCGGTTATGGCGGGTATGCGGGAAACAGGCGTTTTTAATATGCTTGCCGAGGGTATGCTTAGGCGGGTTCGCGGAGTAAAAGGGCTTACGTTTATACTTGTTATGCTGTGCTTTTTCTTCAGTATGCTCATAACCAACGACGTGGCACTGATAACCTTTGTGCCGTTTACGCTCACGGTGCTCAATATGCTCGGCAAAACCGAGCGGGACAGGCTTATAATCCCCGTAATATCAATGCAGACGATTGCCGCAAACCTCGGAAGTATGCTGACTCCCATAGGCAATCCTCAAAATTTATATTTGTACGGAATTTCAGGTATGGGCGTTGCCGACTTTATACTGCTTATGCTGCCGTATGCCGCAATATCCTTTGTGCTTTTGTCTGCGCAAATCCTTATAAGGCGGGAGTCGGGCGACGTGAAAATCGTATTCGGGGAGCACTCGGGAGTGGAGAAAAAAGTCGCGGTTTATTTGGTGACCTTTGTTATATGTCTGCTCTCGGTGGCGCGTATTATCGACTATAAGATAACGCTTTTGACCGTGACCGTCATACTCGCCGTCACAGACCGAAAAATTTTTGCCAAGGTTGACTATACCCTGCTTTTGACGTTCGTTGCGTTTTTTGTGTTCATAGGAAATATGGGCAGAATACCGATGTTTGAGAACTGCTTAAAGAGCGTTATCGCGGGGCGGGAATGTATAACCGGTGTTTTGTCAAGCCAGATAATCAGCAACGTACCCGCGGCTTTGTTGCTTTCGGGATTTACCGACAATTTTAAGCCGCTCATTGTGGGAGTTAATCTGGGCGGACTCGGCACGCTGATTGCGTCGATGGCGAGCCTTATATCGTTTAAGCTGCTCGGGCGCGAGGATAAGTCGCTCAGAGGTAAATACTTCTTGTATTTTACGGTGTCAAATATCTTGTTCCTTGCGGTGCTTCTCGCGGCGTATTTTGTTTTGGGCTGATTTGAAAGACTGAAAAATAAATATGTTTAATTTGAGATATATTCTTTATGTAGCAGTCCGCGTCGGCGGACTGCGGAGCGGGAACTACCTGCTCCATAATTCCTTTTCTCCGATAACGCATTTGTGCCTGTTTGCCGCTTCGAGAATGTCGTACCATATCTCGCTTGTCGGGGAAACATCCGCAAAGGTTTTTAATTGGTCTGCGTGTTCGTCAATGTACTCTCTGTCGGCGCGGCGGTTTAAAAGTCGGTTTATGATTGTGACCGCCTCTCCGCGAAGCAGAGGGTCGTTTGACCGCCGCAGACATTTTTCGTTTATAATATAAAAATTGTCAAATGTCGGTATTTTGTAATTCGTTTTTAAATCTGTTTCCGCCGCCGTTTCAAAAAATCTTGCCGCCATACAGGCAAACTCGGCGTGCGTTATGGGTTGGTCGGGTTCAAATTCCGAGCTTTCCCCGCCTTTGACTATCCCCACGGCACTCAATATTCCCACCGACCTGTCGTACCAGGTTTTAAAGGCGGTGCCGCAGAAAATATGCTCTGCCGCAGGATACTTTTTCAGTATTTCGGGAGGCAACAGCCGCGAAAGCATCGTCGCCGCTTCCGCACGCGTAGCCGCCCGCAGCGGCTCAAAATTTTCATTGTCCGAGCCCGTAATATATGCGGCGTGCATGTATTCGCTCGGCTGTTCGCTCGGTTGCTCGCTTGGCTGTTCGCTCGGTGGCTTGCCTTTGCGCCCTACATTTGTCGGCTCGGGCGTGACGGTTGGTTCAGGCGTGACAGTTGGCTCGGGTTGTGCCGTTGGGTCAGGCGTAACAGTCGGCTCGGGCGTGACAGTCGGCTCGGGCGTGTGAGTCGGCTCGGGCGTGACGGTCGGCTCGGGTGTAATGGTTGGCTCGGGCGTGACAGTTGGCTCGGGCGTGACAGTCGGCTCTGGCGTGACGGTCGGCTCGGGCGTGACAGTCGGCTCGGGTTGTGCCGTTGGGTCAGGCGTAACAGTCGGCTCGGGCGTGACAGTCGGCTCGGGCGTGGCAGTCGTCTCAGGTTCGAGCCGAGGCAGCACCTCGGCGTCTATATTGCCGCACAGAGCGCATATCCTGTGCCGCGCGCCCTCCTCGTATATAGTCGGCTCGCTGTCGATTATCCAGTCGTCATAGCTGTGTCCGAGCGCGTCGGTCTCGTCTCCGATAAAGCTGTAACCGCAAAGCTCGCAGGTGTAAACCGTGAAGCCGCCGTTTGTGCAGGAGGGAGCGGTGACCTCGGTCAAAAAGCCGTGACTTTCGGTGACAGCGATCGGATTTATGAGCGTTTTTTCGCACAGGGGGCAGTATGCGGCCTCAGAAGCGGTCATTAGGTGATGCTCGGCGTCCAAGACCTCGTACTCCGTATCCTCGTTGTGACGCTCAAACGGGCACCTCTCCCTTCGGAATATATTCAGTCCGAATGCTTCGCTGTCGGTCGGCAGGTCGCCGTTTATCGTGCCGCAGTTTAGGCACATTGTCATTTTATAGTGAAAGTCGTCTCGGGCGGGGTCGGTTTCGTCTTGCCAGTCCGAACGACTCGGTTGATTTGATTGGTCTGATAAGTCTGATTGGAGTGTATCGGAACTCTCGCTGCCCGGTATGCGGTCATCCTCCGGTATAAATTTATCGCCGTCGGTAAAATTCAATGTGTAATATACCCAAAAGAGTTCGGTCTCTCCGCATTCGCCGCACATAAAGCTGTCATACCGCTCCGTGTAGCCGTATGCGTCCGCGGCGTCATCGTTTGTCGCGCCGTAAAGCTCCGCCGCAATCGGGAGAGCGGGCATTACAAACGACATTATGAACGCCGCCGGCCGTACAAATTTTCTCTTTTTCATAGGGCATCTCTCCAATCCTTGTTATTGGGGATTGCCGCCGCCCCGTGGGGGCGTTACGGTACCCCCTTTAACAATTTATGCGGACAGGGTGTGCTGTGTTACATAACATTAAATAAGCATATTGAAAAATTCCGCAAAAAGTGGTAAAATAAAAAACAGTTTTAAAAATACGGGAAATCTTCGGTTTTCGTCGGAGGGGAGGTGCTCGGCGTGATTGCGGGCGTTATTTTAAACAACTCAAGCCATAACGTGGACAGGGAATTCGATTACGAAATCCCCGCAAAATTTATCGGCGAGGTGTCCGTGGGTACGCGGGTACTCGTGCCGTTCGGACGCGGGAATGCCGCCGCGGAGGGCATCGTTGTCGCGCTGAGGGAGGAGAGCGAATATCCGAAGCTCAAATCAATCTCCTCCGTGGTTGACAAAGAGCCGATATGCACTCAGACTCAGCTCGATATGTGCGAGTGGATAAAAAACCGATACTTTTGCTCCTTTTATCAGGCGTTCAAGCTGTTTCTGCCGCCCCAGCCCGGGCATAGGGTGCAGGAGTGGGTCGAGCTTTCGCAGCCCGGCGGTGGGGAGTTTTACGAAAAAGGCTCAAGCGAACGCTCGGTGCTTGAATTTTTGGCGGACAGCGGCGGCTGTGCCGAAATGAACGAGATTTACGAGGCTTTGGGTTACAGCGGACTGCGTTCTTTAATCGGCAGACTTGCGGAGGCGGGAGCGGTCACGGTCTCGGGCGAAGCGTCGGGCGGAGTCCGCGAAAAGTGCGTCAGAATGGCGTCGCTCGCGATGCCTACCTCTGAGGCGGCGGATATAATAGATACGCTGTCGGGAAACAGGGTAAGGGCGAGACTGCAGGCTAAAATGCTGTCGCTTTTGTGCGATAACGGCAGTCTTTCGACCGCCGATTTGGTCTCTCTTTCAAACGGCAACTATGCGGCGGTAAATTCGCTTGTGAAAAAAGGCTTTATTAAGATTGAAACGGTGAGCGTCGCACGCGAGGTTTACGACGAGAGCCAAATACTGAAAACCGACGCATATGAACCCACCGAGGAGCAAAGACCCATAATAGAGTATCTGCAAAACGGGATAGGGTCGGGAAAATGCGAAAAAATCCTGCTTCGCGGAGTTACGGGAAGCGGTAAGACCGAAATTTTTATGCAGGCAATTTCAAAGTGCATAGAGCGCGGGAAAAAGGCGATTATGCTCGTTCCCGAAATTTCGCTCACGCCTCAGACCGTCAACCGTTTTGTGGGACGCTTCGGAAGCTCGGTCGCGGTGATACACAGCGGCTTGTCGGCGGGAGAGAGGTACGACCAGTGGCGCAAAATACGCGCGGGCGAGGTTGACGTCGTTGTGGGCGCGCGCTCGGCGATTTTTGCCCCGTTTGAAAATATCGGGATAATTATTCTCGACGAGGAACACGAGAACAGCTACAAGTCCGAGATAACACCGCGCTACCACGCGCGCGACGTTGCGGAGAGGCTGGCGGAGGAGAGCGGAGCGGTGCTCCTGCTCGCGTCTGCCACACCGTCGGTCTCAAGCTATTATAAGGCGCAGAGCGGAAGGTACAAGCTGTTTGAAATGCACAAGAGGTATAACGAGAATGAGATGCCCGACGTTAAGATACTCGATATGCGCGGCGAGCTTTTTGAAAACAAAAATTCCTCGCCCATAAGTCTGTATCTGCAAAATGAGATAGGCAAAAATCTGGAGCGCGGCGAGAAAACCATACTTTTTCTGAACCGCCGCGGGCACTCGACCTTTGTGTCCTGCCGAAAGTGCGGCTATGTTATGCAGTGCGAAAACTGCGACATCGCTCTGACGTATCATATAAAGGTCAACAGGCTTGTCTGCCACTACTGCGGAGCGTCGCATCCGAATGTTGACGTATGCCCCGAATGCGGCTCGAAATACATACGCTTTTTCGGTACGGGAACCGAAAAAATCGAAACCGAGCTGAAGCGTCTTTTTCCGTCGGCAAGGATTTTGAGAATGGACACCGACACCACGGCGGGCAAGGGCGGTCACGAGAGGATTTTATCGAGGTTTGCAAATGGCGAGGCGGACATTCTGCTCGGCACTCAGATGGTCGCAAAGGGGCTGGACTTCCCCGACGTTACGCTTGTCGGCGTACTCGCGGCGGACACCGCGCTGAATATCGACGACTTCCGCGCCGCAGAGCGCAGCTTTTGCCTGTTCACTCAGGTTTGCGGGCGCGCGGGTCGCGGCGGAATAAAGGGCAGAGCCGTAATTCAGACTTATCAGCCCCAAAATTCCACTCTGGCGTTTGCGAAAGAGCATAATTACGGGGGATTTTACAAAAATGAAATAGAATTCAGAAAGATGTTGAAATATCCTCCGTTTTGTGACATAATAAGTATAATGATTACGGGTGAGGACGAATCGGAGGTGCGCGAGTGTATTTGGAGCGCAAAGCGCACAGTTGACTCGTTCGGCACGGGAGACGGGCATATAATCGGCGTTTTGGGACCCGCGCCCGCGCCTATTGCAAAAATAAAAAATAAATTTCGCTACCGCATAATGATTAAGGCGGCGTATGCGGACGACGTGCGCGATATGCTTCTGACAATTCAGACGCGCCACAGAGAAATACGCTCAAAGTCGGAGCTTTCGATAGACATAAATCCGATAAATATGTATTGACGGCGATTTTACCGCGCGAGTAAAGGAGTATGGCAAAATATGGCGATAAGAAACATTGTTAAAGTAGGCGACAGCATACTGACCAAAAAGTGCAGGACGGTCGAAAAGATTGACGGCAGGATTTTAACGCTTTTGGACGATATGGCGGAAACTCTCGAAAAAGCGGGCGGCGTAGGGCTTGCCGCGCCGCAGGTCGGGGTACTGCGCCGAGTTGTCATAATAGACGTAGGCGACGAGAACGGACTTATAGAGCTTATAAATCCCGAAATAATCTCGTCGAGCGGCGAACAGACCGACGCGGAGGGATGTTTGAGCTATCCCGGAAAGTTCGGAGAGGTGACGCGCCCCAACGTCGTGACGGTGAGGGCGGCAGACAGAGACGGAAACATTCGGGAAATTACGGGCGAGGGACTGCTCGCGCGTGCGATATGTCACGAATGCGACCATCTTGACGGAAAGATGTTTATGGAGCTGGTGACGCGCTGGCTCGACGACGAGGAGCAATAAAAATCCAAAAGAGAGGTACACTATGAAAATAATTTTTATGGGTACGCCCGATTTGGCGGCGGTTTCGCTTGAAGCGCTTGCGAAGAAATACAACGTCGTAGGTGTGTTCACTCAGCCCGACAAGCCGAAGGGCAGAGGACATAAGCTGATGCCCACTCCGGTAAAGGAGACGGCTCAAAAGTTCGGCATTGAGGTGCGTCAGCCGCAGACCCTAAAGGACGGCAACGTCTTGGAGGAGTTTGGCGAGGTTGATTTGATTGCGGTGGCGGCTTACGGTCGTATCTTGCCGAAATATGTGCTCGAATACCCGAAATACGGCTGTATAAACGTCCACGCGTCGCTTTTGCCGAAGTACCGCGGGGCGGCTCCGATAAACCGCTGTATAATGGACGGCGAGACCGAAAGCGGAGTTACCATTATGCAGATGGATGAGGGGCTGGACACGGGAGACATACTCTCTCAGACCGTCCTCAAAATAGGCGATGACGAGACGGCGGGCGAGCTTTACGGGCGTATCGCGGAGGCGGGCGCGGAGCTTTTGCTCGAAACCGTCGAAAAAATAGAGCGCGGGGAGATAACTCCCGTTTCGCAGGACGACGCTCTTGCGAGTTATGCGGAAAAGCTGACCCGCGAAAGCGGCAGAATTGACTGGACAAGGAGCGCGGAGGAAGTGAGGAACCTCATTCGCGGAGTCAATCCGTATCCGACGGCGTACACCGAATACGAGGGCGAGATACTGAAAATAATAGAAGCGGTACGCGGTCGAAGTGTTGACGCGGAGAGCGGAACGCTTATGGGGCTTTTCGACAATATGCTCGAAATTGCCTGCGGAGACGGGAACAGTATTCTTGTTAAAACGCTTCAATTCAAGGGCGGCAAGAAAATGGACGTTAAGAGCTATTTAAACGGACACAGTATGAATTTCGGCGTAAAGCTTATATAAAATTTATATTTGGGAGAGATGTTTTATGGGATATTACTACGGCTTTGACATAACTTATTTTATATTTGTAATTCCGCCCCTGATTTTGGCGATGTGGGCGCAGTATAAGGTTAAAAGCACCTTTAAAAAGTACAGCAAGGTGCAGAATTTCCGCGGCTTGACGGGTGCGTCGGTCGCAAGGCGCATACTCGATATGAACGGGCTTAACAATGTGGCGATTGAAAGAGTGGGCGGTAATCTTACAGACCATTACGACCCGCGTTCAAACGTCGTCAGGCTGTCGGACTCCACCTATGATTCAATGTCGGTGGGCGCGATAGGCGTTGCGGCGCACGAGTGCGGACACGCGGTACAGCACGCGCAGGGCTATGTCCCGATAAAGCTCAGAAATATCATAGTACCGTTTGCGTCGATTTCGTCAAATCTTGCGTTCCCGCTTGCGATAGTCGGTCTCATTATGAGCTGGGACACCTTGATATACGCGGGAATAATACTGTTCGGCGCGGTGGTGCTGTTTCACCTCGTCACCCTTCCGGTAGAAATAAACGCGAGCAGACGCGCGATAGCGACGCTGGACGAAAATACGATTTTGGCGGACGAGGAACTCGACGGTGCAAAAAAGGTGCTTTTTGCGGCGGCGATGACGTATATCGCGGCAGCGGCTACCGCACTCGGAAACCTGCTCCGTCTGCTCGTGCTGGCGAACAACAGAAGAAGATAACGGGAGTACACAATGAATTCCAGAGAAGCGGCGTTTAAAATTTTGTATGATGTTGATCAAAACGGGGCGTATGTCAACCGCGCGCTGTCCGATATACTGCGCCGAGGCGGTCTTTCGCCGATTGACGCGGGACTGTGCGGGGAGCTGGTTATGGGGGTTTTGAAATATAAGCTGACGCTCGACCGGATAATCTCGGAATTTTCGTCGGTAAAGCTCAGGAAAATCTCAACGAGCGTCATAACGCTTTTGAGGCTCGGCATATATCAGATAAAGTTTTTGGACAAAATACCGCCCTCGGCGGCGGTCAACGAGAGCGTCAAGCTCGCCGGTAAGTACGCGCCCCGAAGCCGAGGCTTTGTGAACGGAGTTTTAAGAAGCGCGGTGCGGGGCATAGATAACGTGAAATTTCCCGACAGGTCTGACGCGGCGGAATACTTTTCGGTGGTGTACTCCTATCCGCGCTGGATGGTCGAGCGGCTTATCCTCGAATACGGCGAGGAGGAATGTGAAAAAATCTTGGAAGCCGCCAACCGTAAACAGCCCGTATTTGCGCGGATGAACACGCTCAAGGCATCTGCCGGCGAGTGTGCGGCGATGATTGAGCGCGACGGGATAAAGACGGAAAAAACCGAGCTTGAATATGTCAGACGCCTTGTCGGCAAGGTTGACATAACTCAGGCAGAGAGCTATAAAAACGGATATTTTACGCTTCAAAATATAAATTCGGCTATGGCGGCGGAGGTATTGTCTCCGCAGCCGAACGAAAAAATAATTGATATTTGCGCGGCTCCGGGCGGCAAGACCACCCATATAGCCGAAAAAATGCAAAACCGCGGCGAAATTCTGGCGTTTGATTTGCACGAACACAAAATTGCGCTTATCGAGAGTGCGGCAAAGAGGCTCGGAGTTGACATAATCAAGGCGCGGGCGCACGATATGACGAAGGAGATACAAAGTCTTATCGGATATGCGGACAGGGTGCTTTTGGACGCGCCGTGCTCGGGGCTCGGCGTTATACATAAAAAGCCCGACATAAAATGGACGAGGACCGAGCAAGACGTAGCCGCGCTGTGCGAGCTTCAGGCGAAGCTGCTTTCGGTATGCTCGCGCTATGTAAGGCGCGGGGGAGTGCTTGTGTACTCGACCTGCACAATACTCAAAGAGGAGAACGGGGAGCAGATACGAAAATTTTTATCGTCGCATAAAAATTTTGAGATTGTTTATGAAAACAGCTTTTTCACATATCAAAACGGAGGAAGCGGATTTTATATCTGCAAGCTGATAAAAAACGATGATTGATTTAAGAAATTTAACATATGATGAAACAGAGGAGGTCGTCTTGTCGCTCGGAGAGCCGAAGTTCAGAGCGAAACAAATTTTTTCGTGGGTGTGGCGCGGCGCGCGAGATTTTGACGAAATGACCGACATTTCAAAGAGTCTGCGCGCGAAGCTAGCCGAAAAATTTTATACCGAAAATATTAAAATTCAGGAAAAATTTGTTTCAGGCATTGACGAAACACGTAAATATCTGTTAAAATTAGAAGATGGGAATTTTATCGAAACGGTGGCGATGAAATATAATCACGGTATAACCGTTTGCGTTTCAAGCCAGGTGGGCTGTCGTATGGGCTGTGCGTTCTGCGCGTCCACAAAGGCGGGAATGGTTCGCTCGCTCAGCGCGGGCGAGATAGCGGCGCAGGTGCTCATCGTTTCGGAGGATATGGGCGAACGCGTTTCAAACATTGTCGTTATGGGGATAGGCGAGCCGCTCGACAACTACGATAACCTGCTGAAGTTCCTGAAAATAGTCGGGCATCCTGACGGACTCAATATAGGTCAGCGCCATATCACGGTTTCGACCTGCGGCATTGTACCGAAAATACGCGCGCTGGCGGACGAAAAATTGCAGATTACACTGTCGATTTCTCTCCACGCCGTTGACGATAAGACCAGAAGCGATATTATGCCGATAAATCGAAAGTATAATATTGCCGAGCTTCTGGATGCGTGCAGGTATTATATCGACAGGACAAACCGAAGAATATCCTTTGAATATACGTTGATTGCGGGAGTCAACGACTCGGCGCAAAACGCGCGTGACCTGGGCGGCCTGCTCAAAGGTATGCTGTGTCATATAAATTTAATTCCCGTAAACTCGGTCAGTGAGACCGACTTTGTGCGGAGCGACGCCGCCCGTGTTGAAAAATTCAGAAAAATTCTTGAAAATATGGGCTTTGCCGCAACGGTGCGGCGGCGAATGGGCGCGGATATAGACGCGGCTTGCGGACAGCTCCGCAGGGAGCGCATCAAAAAAGAGGCTAAATAACGCGTCGAGCGGCGCTTTGCCGCAGAGGAGTGTGCATTACTGTAAAAAAGGGGTGATAGCATCTATGTCAATCGAGGCTTACGGTAACACCAATATAGGAAAAATAAGAAAAATAAACGAGGATTCGTTTGCAATATACGGGTTTAAAGACGACAGCGGCTTCGCGGTTATTGCGGACGGTATGGGCGGTCACAACGCGGGCGAGATTGCGTCCGCTACGGCGGTCGACGAGATACGCTCCGCGCTGGAGAAGTCGTTTGAGGCGGACGAGAGTATCCCGAGCGCGATAACCTCGGCGGTAAACGCCGCCAACCGCAGGATTTTTGATATGTCTATTCATAACAAGGGTCAGAGCGGAATGGGAACCACGGTGATAATAACCGCGGTAAAGGACGGCGCGGTTTACGCCGCAAATGTCGGTGACAGCAGAATTTATCTGATGTATGACGGGAAGCTGAGGCAGGTCACAAAGGACCATTCGTTTGTGGAGGAGCTTATAACGGCGGGCAGTATAACCCGCGAGGAGGCGGCGACTCACCCGGGAAGGCATACTATTACCCGCGCGGTGGGTACCGACGCAAGAGTCAAAACCGACATATTCGAGCTTGAATGTAAGGTCGGCGACGTTATCCTGATGTGCAGCGACGGACTTTCGGATATGCTGTCGCCCGTTCAGATTGAGAAAATTATTTCGCAGTCCGAAAAAATTTCGGATGCGGTTGAAAGCCTTATCGCGGCGGCAAACGAAAGCGGCGGTGCGGACAATATAACAATAGTCGGAATAAAATTCACGTCGGATAAACAGTCAAATCAAAAAAGCAAATGACATTAAACAGAAAAGGAAGTGAAATGTCCTATGAATCTTGTCGGAAAAGTTCTCGGAAACAGATATGAAATACTTGAGGAAATAGGTTCGGGCGGTATGGCGTACGTCTATCGGGCGCACTGCACGCTTCTCAACAGATTTGTCGCCATAAAGGTCCTCCGTGAGGAGCTGAAGGACGACCAGGAGTTTGTTAAGAGATTTTATATAGAGGCGCAGGCGGCGGCGAGCCTTACCCACCCGAATATAGTTTCAATATACGACGTAGGACGGGACGGCGATCTCTACTACATAGTTATGGAATATGTGGAGGGACGCACTCTTAAAGAGTATCTCGACGAACAGGGAAAGCTCCCGTGGCGCGAGGCGACCGAGTACGCGGCTCAGATTTGCCGCGCTCTCGAGGTGGCGCATAAAAACTCCATTGTTCACCGCGACATAAAGCCGCAGAACATAATTATGACGTCGGACGGTACTCTTAAGGTTACCGATTTCGGAATTGCGAGAGCGTCCACCAACGTAACTCAGACGCTTAGCACGGGCGCGATGGGTACTGTTCAGTACCTCTCCCCCGAACAGGCGCGCGGCGGATTTACCGACGAACGCTCGGATATATATTCGCTCGGAATAGTGCTGTATGAAATGGTGACGGGGACGGTGCCGTTCAGCGCGGACAGCGCGGTAACGACCGCGATAAAGCACATTCAGGAGAAGCCGACCCCTCCGAGAGAGTTGAATTTAAGCATACCTCATTCGCTTGAAAATATTATTTTAAAGGCGATACGCAAGGAACAGGCGGGACGTTACAGAACGGCGGTGGATATGCTCCGCGATTTGACTGTGATACTTGAAAATCCGAACGCGCAGGTGGCAAACGACGGGCTGGAGTTTGATATGGGAATGACCCGCAAAATGCCTGAGATAAATGACAGAACTGCGGACGACGGAACGAGAAAATACAATTTTGACCTTGATGAACCTTCTACGGTGCGCGAGCGCGACTCTATCAGGTCGAGGACGCCGAGAAGCGGATATAACGACGGCAATGTCAAGGAGGAGGAAAGGATGCGTACAAGCAGAGGCGGACAAAAGTATACAAACAAAAAGAAGTCTAACGCGGTTGCGGTCGCGGCGGTAATTATTGCCGTGGCGGTCGTGGCGGCAGTATCGTGGCTGGTATTTCACTTTGTTTTCACCGGCGCGACGGGCGACGTCGAGGTGCCGAAGATTATCGGAATGACGATAAACGAAGCGCGTGAGCAGTACCCCGATTTTGAGATAGTCTGCACGGATAACACGGTTGACGAAACGGCTGACAAGATAATCGAGCAGACCCCCGAAGCGCGAATGAGCGTAAGAGACAGCAACAAGGTAATAAAGGTAAAGGTTGAGAGCGGCGCGCTTGACACCATAGAGATAGAGAGCTACGCAGGCAGATACGGCGACGAGGTTGAGGAGGAACTCACCAATCTCGGACTTAAAGTCACAATCAAGGAGCAGGGCAGCGACACCGTTGAGGCGGGTAAGGTCGTGCGTCAGTCCTTGCGCGAGGGCAGAAAGGTATCCCGCGGAACCAAGATAACTCTCTATGTCAGCGACGGAACTCCCGGAAGCGACAATCCCGAGGAAGATGAAAATATCGAGGACGAGGATACCGGCAACGATAATTCAGACCGTCCCGCAAACACGCCCAAGCCCAACAACAATAATTCAAATCAGAACAACAATAACAATAGCAATAACAACAATAATTCGGACAACAACGGCGGCGGAAGCGGCAATAACAATTCGGGCGGCTCAAATGCGACGAAGAGCACCTATCTGACGGTTTACGGTCCGTCGAACAAGGACTCCGCGCTCGTTCAGGTAAGAGTCAACGGCTCGGAGGTATATTCAAAGACGCTTTCAAACGGTGCGGATGATATGGTTAAAATTGTCAGCTCATCATCAACGGCTAATGTTGAAATTCTGCACGACGGAGTTGTTGTACAGCAGCAGACTGTTACTCTGAATTAAAATTAAGCCGAATTTTCGGCGATAAGGTTGGATAAGATGCGGGAAATCACCGATACAAGCGGAATTATAGAAAAGGGAATAGGCGGATTTTACTATGTGAGGACGGCGGACGGACTGATAGAGTGCAGGGCTAAGGGACTGTTTCGCAAAATGAAGATTACGCCTTTGGTCGGAGATTTTGTGACCGTAAGACGTCCCGAAACGGGTTATGCGTTGGTGGAGGACATTTTGCCGAGAGAAAATCAATTCGAGCGTCCTCCCGTCGCCAACGTAACTCAAATGGCGGCGGTAGTTGCGGCGGCAGAGCCGCGCCCCAACCTCGCGGTGTTTGACCGCCTTTTAACCGAGAGCGAGCGTGCGGGCGTTAATATACTTGTCTGCGTCAATAAAACCGATATTTCAAGCGGAGAAGAGCTTTCGGAGATTTACGAAAAGGCGGGCTTTGACGTGCTTCGCCTGAGCGCGGAGCGCGGCGAGGGAATTGACGCGCTCTCGGACAGACTGCGCGATAACGTGACTGTTTTTTCGGGCAATTCGGGCGTGGGAAAATCCAGCCTCTTGAATTTGATTTTGGGGCGCGAAGCGTTTGAAACCGGCGCGGTGAGCGAACGTGCGGAGCGCGGACGGCACACCACCAGGCACAGCGAGCTTGTGAGGCTCGAAAACGGCGGGTTTGTTATAGACACGCCGGGGTTTGGCTCGTTCGGACTTCAGCCTATTGCGGCAAACGAGCTTGCTCCGCTGTTTCGCGAGTTTGACAAATATGCGGGCAACTGCCGCTTTTTGGACTGTTCGCATACCGTTGAAAAAGGGTGTGCCGTTTTGGAGGCGTTGAACAAAGGCGAGATTTCGGAGAGCCGCCACAAAAGCTACTGCGATATGTATGAGGAACTGAAGAAATTGAAGGCATGGGAGCTGTGATTATGAATTCAAATATAGCTAAAGTTAAAATTGCTCCGTCAATCCTTGCTGCAGACGAATTCAGGCTCGGCGAGGAAATAAGCCGTATCGAAAACGCGGCGGACTATCTTCACATAGACATAATGGACGGTCACTTTGTTCCGAATTTGAGCTATTCCCCCGAAACCGTCAGAGATATAAGACCGCACAGCAACCTTATATTTGACGTCCATCTTATGGTGGACGGCAGTATTTTATCGCCGTGCATAGACAGGTTTGCCGAGGCGGGAGCGGACATAATCACCGTTCACGCCGAGGCGGCGGACGATTTGGAGCGCATAGCCGAAAAAATACATTCGCTCGGAATTAAAGCGGGCGTTTCGATAAAGCCGCATACCCCAGTTTCGGAGATAGAGAACTATATTAAATTTTTTGATTTGGTGCTTTTGATGACCGTGGAACCGGGCTTCGGCGGTCAGAAATATATGGACGACGTAAATTTGAAAATACGCCGCGTGCGGGAAATTGCGGAGAGCCTCGGCAGGGATATTGACGTTGAGGTGGACGGCGGAATAACGGCTGAAAACGTACATATTCCCGTTTCGGCGGGAGCGAACGTAATAGTTTCGGGCTCGGCGGTATTTCACGCCGAAAATCCCGCCGAGGCGATTGAAAAGATGAGGAATTGCGGTTATGGCGTATGACGGATTTGTTACCCACTGTATTGTAAGCGAATTGAACGACAAAATTGTCGGAGGAAAGATAGATAAGATTTACCAGCCCGAACGCGACGAGATAATACTTTCAATACGCGTCGGCGGTAGTGTGCATCGGCTGCTTATGTCGGCTTCATCGCAGAGTCCGCGCGTGCATTTCACCGAGGACAGACGCGAAAATCCGATGACCGCGCCGATGTTTTGTATGTTTTTGCGCAAGCATCTCGGCGGCGGAAAAATCACTTCTGTTTCTCAGGAGGGCTTTGACCGCGTAATGCGTATTGAAACGGAGTGCTATGACGAGCTGGGCGACCTCAAAACAAAATCGCTCATATGCGAAATTATGGGCAGGCACAGCAATATAATTCTGGTCGACCAGGACGGCAAGATACTCGACAGCATCAAGCGCGTGGACTTCACCGTTTCGGCGGTACGTCAGATTTTGTCGGGACTTTATTACGAGCTTCCGCCGAAGCAGGACAAGCTGAGTCCGCAGGAGGCGAACCTGAGCGAAATAACAGATAAAATTCGCCGCGCGGCTGACGAGAACGCCGACATAATGCTTGACAAGTGGCTGGTTTCGGCGTTTGTGGGAATGAGTCCGCTGCTTGCGCGCGAGCTTTGCTTCACGTTTGCCGGCAACACAAAGCTAGCCGTCCGTGAGGTCGATACCGAAAAATTCGCGCTTCACATAAAATCGTTTTTCGACAGGGTGTGCGGCGGCGATTTTTCGCCGTGCGTAGTCACCGACTTGAATATGCCGAAGGAGTTTTCGTGCGTAGAGATTTTGCAGTACGGCGGCGCGTTTGAGACCGTAAAATTTGACAGTATGAGCGCGGCGGCGGATATGTATTATTCGTCGCGCTCGTCGCAGGAGCATATAAGGCAGCGCAGTGCTTCGCTGGTAAAGCTGCTCGTAAACAATATTGAGCGATGCGAGAAAAAGCTCGCGATACATCGCGAAAATCTTGAGGAAGCCAAGGACAGGGACAAATACAAGGTCTGCGGAGATTTGCTGACCGCGAATTTGTATAAAATAGAGTATGGTATGACCTCTGTCGAGGTCTTGAACTACTACTCCGAAAACGGCGAAACGATAAAGATTGACCTAAAACCCGACCTCTCGCCGAGCCGTAACGCGCAGAGATATTACACGCTCTATAATAAGGCAAAGACGACCGAGCGCACGTCGGCGGAGCAAATTGAGATAGCCGAGAAAGAGAAGTATTATCTTGAGACGGTTTTGGAGAGTGTATATATGGCGAAAACGCGCGGCGAGCTAGCCGAAATACGCGAGGAGCTGGCTTCGCAGGGGTATGTTCCGAAGCAGTCGGGGAAGAAGAAACAGCAGTCGCGCTCAAAGCCGATGGAGTTTAAGTCGTCGGACGGCTTTACGATTTTGGTCGGCAGAAACAACAGGCAAAACGACGAGCTTACACTGCGCACCGCGTACTCGACCGATATATGGATGCACACAAAATTTATTCCGGGCTCGCATACGATAGTGCGTACCGAGGGTAAGGGCGAGGCTCCCGATACCACTCTTATTGAGGCGGCGACGCTGGCGGCATTTTTCAGCAAGGCGAGACTTTCGTCCAATGTCCCCGTGGACTATACGACTGTCAAAAATGTTAAAAAGCCGAACGGCGCAAAGCCGGGAATGGTAATATATGACTTTTACAACACGATTTATGTTACGCCGAACGAGGATCTGGCAAAAAAATTGTCGGCAGAAAAATATAACGGTTGAAATTTTAACGGTCTTGTGTTAAAATAATAAAAAACAAAAGGAGAGATTTGATATGAAAAAATTTGCAGCGGTTATTTTGGCGGCTGTCCTTATGCTTTCGGTATGCCAGAGCGCGTTTGCGGAGTCGAGCATAACTCTCGACGGCAATCTGGTTGAAATCCCCGCGGATATGGGTTCTGTGGTAATGATAGGCGAAAGGAACTTTGTACCCGTGCGCTTTGTGCTGGAGCAGTTCAAGTATGCCGTGTCGTGGTATGAGGACGATCAGACCATAATATTCGCCGGTCCGGGCAACGAAAATAACATATTCCTTATGCAAATCGGCAACGAAAAGCTCATAAAGCAGTTAAACGGTGAGATAACCACCTACACCATGGACGTTACGCCGTTTTTGAACGAGGAGGAGAACAGGTCGTATGTTCCCGTCCGCGCTCTCGCCGAGGCTATGGGTTACACCGTTGACTGGGATGACGCTACACAGACGATAATTATAAACAGCCCCGCCGAGTAATTTTAAAATTTAAATAAGCGCAGAATGTCCGTCGCAATATGGGCGGACATTTTGTTTAATAAAAATTAAGGCGACGCGCAGTCAGAGCGCGGAGCATATTTTCGGAGATTATCTAATGAACTATTTTGTAACACCGCTTCAAAATTTAATAGAGGAATTTGAAAAACTGCCGGGAATAGGCAGTAAAACCGCGCAGAGGCTTGCGTTTCACGTTCTAAATCTGCCGCAGGAGCGTGCAGAAAAGTTTGCCAAAGCGATACTTGAGGCAAAGGAAAAGCTGAAATACTGCAAGATATGCCAGAACTTGTCGGACAGCGACGAATGTTCGATTTGCAGTGACGCGGCGCGCGACCATTCGGTGATTTGCGTGACCGAGACCCCGAAAGAGGTTTTGCAGATGGAGCGCACCAATGAATTCAGGGGCGTTTACCACGTTTTGCATGGCGCTATCTCGCCGATGGACAACATAGAGCCCGACGATATACGGATAAAGGAGCTTATGCAGAGGATTGCGGCGGGCGGAATAAAAGAGGTAATTATGGCGACAAACCCCAACCTTGAGGGTGAGACCACCGCGATGTATATTTCAAAGCTGATAAAGCCGTTCGGAGTTAAGGTGACGAGGATAGCGCACGGAGTTCCGGTCGGCGGAGAATTGGAGTATGCCGACGAGGTGACGCTCTCCAAGGCGCTTCAATGGAGAGTGGAGTTGTAGAAATATGTGCGTTAACGATATTTATACGGTTGAAATAAGCGGAATGACCGACGACGGACGCGGCGTGGGACGCGCCGAGGGCGTCGCGGTTTTCGTGCCGTATGCTCTTGTCGGCGAGCGCGTGAGAATAGTTGTTGAAGAGCTTAAAAAGAATTATGCAAAGGCAAGGCTTTTGAGCATAGAAAAGCCGTCGCCGCACCGAACAAAGTCCGAGTGTCCGTACTTTTACGAGTGCGGCGGCTGTGCGTATTGGCACACCGACTATGAGTTTGAGCTTGAAATAAAGCAGCGATGCGTTGAGGACTGCATACGCAGGATAGGAGGCATCGAGTGCGAAATACTGCCGATTATAGGCTGCCCGTCCGACAGGCGATACCGGAATAAGGCTTCGTATAAGGTCGCGGGCGGCGAGGTGGGATTTTTTGCAGGGCGTACCCACGAGCTTGTGTCGGTCAGCGATTGTCTGCTCCAGACCGAGCAGACAAACTCGGCGGCAAAGTGTATAGGGCGTTTTTTGAAAGAAAGAGATTTGGACGGGGGTATTTTTATAAGGACGCTGGGCGGCAGGGTCGTAGCGGGGATTGACGCGGAGCTTGAAGCGGCGGTCGCGGCGGAACTTGCGGACAAGCTGCGCGGAGTCGGAGTAGACCTTGCGGGATTGCTGGCGAACGGAAAAACAGTGTACGGCAGCGACCGCCTTACGGATAAGATTGGCGAGATGGAGTACGCGGTGTCGGCGGACTCCTTTTACCAGGTCAACATATTTCAGACAAAGACGCTGTACGATAAGGTGCGCGAATTTGCGGCTCTCGGCGGACGTGAAACCGTTTGGGATTTGTACTGCGGTACGGGTACGATAGGGCTGTATCTTGCGTCGGGCGCAAAACGTATCGTGGGCGTCGAAACGGTGCCTGCGGCGGTAGAGGACGCGAGAGAAAATGCGCGCAGGAACGGAGCGGATAACGCGGAGTATATCTGCGCTTCGGCGACCGAGGCTTTTAGGCTCAGAGGAAAGCCGGATGTCGTTATTTTAGACCCGCCGCGCCGCGGCTGTGACAAGAGAGTGATTGAAGCCGTCGCGAAAAGCGGGGCGGAGCGGGTGGTTTACGTTTCGTGTAAGCCGTCAACGCTCGCACGCGATATGAAGCTCTTTGCGAACCTCGGCTACACCGCCGCCAAAGCCTGCTCCGTCGATATGTTCCCCAGAACGGCACATGTGGAGACGGTGGTATTGATGACGCGCCAAAACCCTTGAAAATAAAAGACTTTTGTTAAGGGACATTTGACCCAAAATGTGTTTTTGCAAGTGGGAACAAATTAACTGCAAATATGCAAAACGAGTTGAGTTAGTGATATTGATGACAGTGGGTTGAGTGTTAAGATAGATGTCAAAGAAGAAAATAGATTTGTTAAAGATATGACCAAAATGGAATTTGATAATATAGCAATGATTGGAGATAATGCTATTCTTGTAATAATGGTAACTGATGAAATAATGATATTTGTAACATTTGTCTTTATTGGGACATGGTTTACAAAGATTAAAAAAGTAATACATAATGGAGGAAATTTGTATGAGCAATTTAGGATGGTATCAAATTATGACTACAGTATCCAAGAAAGTCGGCGGACCACTTAATTTGGTCAAAATATTGTTTGGAGGAGGTGCTGTTGCAGGAGGCGGTATAGCAGTAGGCACCATCACAATTAAAAACAAAGTTACAAAAAAATTGAATGAAAAGAAAAGAAAATCAGAAGCAGCTATTGTCTATACGGTAAAAACAGATCAAAAAAGTAATGAAGGTCTTTCTTTTAAGGTTGGAGAACAATTCAAGGTTTTGGAAGTGGACGGTGATGCTGCACTGATAGTAAAACTGGGAGACAACAATAATCCTTATTTTGTATCCGCAAAGTTTCTTAGATCTATATCTGATTATTAATAAGGAGAAGGAGGTTTATATTTATGAGACATGTTTTTCGTGCGACTAAAATTGGATGGAATGAAGAACAGGAAGGAATATGGTTTGATTCTGATCAATATACGAAAGAAGAGGCAGAATCTGAGTTTAAGCCTTATACAGGCACAACGCAAAAAGGTTATTCTTATACAGGGTACGAATATGATGGTGAGAAATATCATGATGTAACGTATCTTGGGGAATATGAGGATGATGATATGCCCAAGGATAATGCTGATTATATAGACCGTCTGTTAAATAAAAGAAAAAAGTAATTTAGATAGGTCAAGGCTCCCCGTTACCGGCAAATGCGTCGGTAACGGGGAGCCTTTTTGGTGCCTTAAGGCGTGGAAATAAACCCCCGGTTCTACTGGGGAAAGAAAAAAGCTTTAGCGATAGAAAAATAAAACCTCCGAAGGTATAATAGTAAAGGTTTGGCAACCGCATTACTAAAATACCAAGGAGGTTTTAAACAATGGTAAAGAAAAATAATAACAACGAAATAAAAAGCACAGCACATTCCAAGTACCGGTGTCAGTACCACATAGTATTTGCGCCGAAATACAGGAGAAAAGTGGTATATGGTCAGTTGAAAAAAGATATTGGGGAGATACTACGCAAGCTGTGTGAGCAAAAAGGAGTAGAAATAATAGAGGCAGAAGCCTGCGTAGACCATATACATATGCTGGTGAGTATTCCGCCGTACTTAAGTATAGCACAATTCATGGGATATCTCAAGGGAAAAAGTTCACTAATGATATTTGACCGGCATGCGAATTTAAAATATAAGTATGGGTCAAGGAATTTTTGGTGCAGAGGATATTATGTAGATACAGTGGGACGGAATAAGAAAGTAATAGCAGAATATATACGAAATCAACTGGAGGAAGATTACGCCCACGATCAAATCAGCATGAAGGAATATATGGACCCGTTTACGGGTAGCAAGAATAAATAGGCAAAATAAAGACAGCCGCACGTGAGCGGCTGCCTGAGATAGTAATGCGATGTCAAACTTCTGTGCCCCTTACAGGGGTTAAGCCTGCAAGAGCCCCTTTTAGGGGCTGGTCAAGCCACCGGTTCTACCGGTGGTTTTGACTCGCAAAACTCTGATGTTTTGCG
>CANQBQ010000019.1 GCA_947589045.1 uncultured Clostridia bacterium
ATTACAACATAATAAAAAAATAAAATAAGTGGACTTTTAAAATCATTTATGTTAAGATAAAAAAGATGGGGTGATTTTGTTGAAAAAAATATATAAAATTATGCTTATTACCGTGCTGTGTACGTTTTTCTTCGCGAGCGCGGCGGCGCAGGACGCTTCGCTTCCGTACTCGACCGAAAGCGAAGCGGAGTTTTCCGCCGAAATACCGGTAGACGACCTGCTGGTCGGCGACTTGGTTTACATAAATTTTAATATAAAAAATTCCGAAAATATTTTTGCGTTTGAGGCGGAAATAGAATATGATACCGAGTATTTTGCATTTTCCGAGATAAGCTCCGACGTTATGGACGTTTCGGTTACCGACGAGGGTGACGGAACGATTGGGTTTGCCGCGTCTATGCTCGGCGAAGGTAAGGCGGGAAAAGAAAGTCTGCCGATAAAGCTCGTCTTAAAATCCCGAAAAAGCGGAAGCGGCAAGGTTATGCTGAAAAATGCGATTTTGGTATATGACGATTTGAGTTATACAAAATTTGACGATATTAACGAAAGCGTTAATGTCAAGGTTAAAAGAGCCTCGTCAACCTCTCCGTCCGGCAGCGGTGGCGGAGGCGGCGGCTCCGTCGGAGGATATTATCCGAGCGGAAATATCGCGGTGCAGTCCACGCCCACTCCCGCACCCACCGATATTGCTCCCGTCGAAGAGGAAAACGATTATATTAACGAGAATAAGATTGAGTTTACCGATCTCGGAAGCGTTGGATGGGCGAGAGAAGCCATTGAAAGCCTTAGTGAAAAAGGCGTGATAAACGGTATAGGAGACGGTCTTTTCAATCCGTCGGGAAAAATTACCCGTGCCGAGTTTGCAAAAATAATCGTGCTTGCAAGCGGCATAAGCATTGACGGAGCGGAGTGTGACTACTCCGACGTTCCAAAGGACGAATGGTATTATCCGTATATTGCGGCCGCTACCCAAAATTCTCTGCTTAAAGGCTATGTGAGCGGTGAGTTCCGTCCGACCGGCTATATAACGCGCGAGGAAACGGCTGTTGTATGCGCGAGGACAATCCCTCAGCCGGAAGCGACCGAAGAAGACGGAAAAACCGAGGTTTTGTCGGCGGAGTTTAACGACAAGAGCGAGATTTCGGACTTCGCGTATGACAGCGTGTGTCTGCTCTATTCAATGGGAATTGTGAGCGGCGACAACGAGGGAAACTTCAATCCGCGCGGCAATTTGATCCGTGCGGAGGCTGCTAAGATTATTTACACTTTGACGGGAGGTGCCGAAAAATGAAAAAGCTGATATGCCTACTTATCGCGCTTTTTACGGTATGCGCTTCGTTCTCCGTTTTTGCGGCTGAGCCGAGCGTTTCGGATGCGCCCGCTTCTCCCGACGACAGAGTTTGGAGCAGCGATTGTTCGGATTTGAGCGACGCATATTCTCATTCCGGTGTTGAAGTATATAAGCTGTCGCCGTCCGACGCCGAGATTTTTTACGGCGATACCGAAACCATACAGCGTAATGCTTCAAGCGGCGGCGAGGTCGTTTACGCCATTCCTTATATAACCTCGCTCCATGCGGTGGCGTACCATTGGAGCGGCGAGGAATTTGAGCCTTTTAAATTTGAGCTTTCGGGCGACGGCGAGAACTGGACCGACGCAGAGGTTGAATATACCGAGGAGAGTGAAGATGGCAAATGGACCCGTGCGGTATATGACGCCGCCGAAATCGGAGAGGGCTACGGATTTTTGAAAGTAGTATGGCCTCAAAATCCTACATATTGGACCCCCGTACTCGGCGAGATTTCAGCAGAGTTTGACGAGCCGAGCCCGCGTTCGATAGTTATTAAAAACGACAGCCGTATGACAATTCCCCGTTTTGACACGGCGGAGTATGCGCTTGATGGCGCGGTGTACGACCAACTCGGAATTGAACTGTCGACCGAAATAAGCTGGCGCGTTGAATTTGACGAGGAATTGAGCGAGGTTTCGTACGACGAGGAGAAAAATGCGGTAATTATAGGCGGCGGCGCACCGGCGGGCGCGAAGCTCAGCATATACGCGTCTGTTGAAGGCACAGAGCTTGAAGCGTCGCTTGAAGTAACGCTTGAAAATTTTGTTTACGGAGATTTTAACAACGACCTGAAAATTGACGAGACCGATTTAAACGGCGCAATTGAAAATTTCCGTAAAAGTGTCGGCTGCGACGGTTGGGATAAGATACGTTATCTTGACATAAACGACGACGAAGTTATAAATATTATTGATATTGCGTATATTGCAAAGCAAATCAAGCCTCAAGAGGAGAAATAAAATGAGATATACGGCAAAATTCATAGCCCTGCTTTTGACTGCGGTGCTTATTGTTCCTTTTGGAAATATGAGTGCGTTTGCGGAGGAAGAAACCGCCGCGGCCGAGGAGATACAATATGATATGACCGACGCGATAGACGACTGTACCGACTTTGAAACGGCATATGCGGTGAGCGACGGTATTATTCTCGACCACGCGGATGCGGACAATCTGACGGCATTTGAGGGGGATTACACATTTTTTCAGCGCAGTACAACGCTTGACGAATGGGTAATCTACGAAGTCCCCGACAATAAACAGCTTGAATTTATAACATATTTCTGGCTGGGCGAGGAAATGGTACACTTTAAGTTTGAATATTCCTCGGACGGCGAGAATTGGAAAAAGGCATATCCGACCATTGACGCAAAGCCGCCGCAGGTCGGAAAGTGGACTCCCGTGTCATATACGCTTGACACGCTTCCGGGCGATGCCGAATATGTAAAGATGACCTTTCAAAATTTAAACGGAGTGAGCTGGTCACCGTGTATCGCCAACGTGCGCGCACATTCACTCGACGGAGAGAGCGGCACGTTTGATGATGTTGCAGGCAAGAACTGCGAGAGAGCCGTTAACATATTAAAGCACCTCGGACTTATTGACGGCTACTCCGAAACCGAGTATGCCCCGGAAAAGCTGATTACAAGAGCTGAGTTTTGTAAAATGGCGGTAAAGTTTTTGGGACTTTCGACAAACGGAGTAACGCATACCTTTTCGGACGTTTCAAAATCACATTGGGCGGCGGAGTATATTTCGTTAATGGCGGCGCAGGGCTACATAAACGGAATGGGCGACGGGCGATTTGAGCCTGAAAGCGAAATAACGCTTAATCAAGCTATGAAAATTATGGTTTCAATGCTCGGTTACACTCCCGAAGCTCAGGCAAACGGCGGCTATCCTACGGGCTACAACAATGTAGGCGCAAGTCTTGAATTATATAAAAATATCTCGGTCGCGGGAGACGAGGCGTTGACGCGCGGAGACGCGGCAATTTTGTTCAAGAGCTCGTCCGAAGCCGAGCTTATGTATCAGACCGGCTACGGAAACAACGGCATATATACCTATGACGGCAGTACGGTTTTGAATGTATATCACGGAATATATACCGTAAAGGGCATCGTTACCGATATAGGCGCGCGTTCCGTCATAGGGTCGGACAATGTTTCGGAGGACAAGATTTCGGTCGGCGGAACCGAATATCTCATAAAGGACTTTGATCCCGAAAAGCTCCTGGGACTTAACTCGACCTTATATATAAAGCGCGATAAAAACGGCGGCGAGGATACGCTTATCTATGCTTATTCGGATGATGTCCCCATTGAGATAAGCTATAACGACTTTTTGGACTACAACGGGCGCAGTTTAAGTTACACCGACGAGCGCGGAGATGAAAAAAAGGTCAGCCTGGACGCAAATACAAGAATTGTTTACAACGGACGTTACTTAGCCCGCGCGGGAACCGCTGACAGCCTTAATTTTGACTGCGGATATATGTACCTTATAAACAACGGCGGCGGAAGCGGCATAGATATTATAATGATTGAGGACTACGACACATATTTCGTCACGGCTGACTCGAAGCTCGGTCATTCGCTGTATGACAAATTCAAAGGCAGCGTAAATTTCTCGTATGACGACGCAAAAGAAATTGAGGTGTTCAAGAACGGAAAGCGAATAGAATACGACGAAGAGCTTGTGGTCGGTGAAAACAATATAGTGCAGATTGCAAGAAGCGCGGACGGGCTTACGGCAAAAATATATATTTCGGGAAGATATATCGAGGGCGTTGTCACTCAGGGGCAAGGCGACGAATATATGATTGACGGCGATTGGTACACCTTATCCGAATACTTTAAAAATTCGGGGCAGGAGATAAACGTCGGCACGGATGAAATTACGGTGTATCTTGATTTAAACGGCAATATCGTCACAACCGATGCGGGAAGCACCGAGTTCTCCTATGGTTATCTTCAGGCATGCGCCGAAAGTGGAGTGTTTTCCGATGAGGTCAGAATGAGAATTATAACCGAGAGCGGCGCTGCCGAGGAATATATCGCGGACAGCAGGACTGCACTTAACGGCGAGAAAGCGGGAACAGAAAAGCTCTCGGGGCTTCAAAGACAGCTTATACGCTATAAAGTAAGAGCGTCGGATAACAAAATATCGGGCGTTGAAACCGCTTTGCAAAATTTCGGCGGAGCATTTTCGGAAAACTCGTTCAGCCTTGACTACACATCCGACAACTCTATGCTTCGCGGCGGCGACTTAAATACGTTTAGCGGAATTTATCAAATGGATAATTCAACGACGGTATTCCGCGTCCCGAAAGACGAAACCGAGGCTTCGGACTACAAGGCGGGCGGCAAAGACCTGCTTTCGGTGGATTTGAACTATAAAATAGACGTATTTGATGTCGACAAAAATTACATTATCGGCGCTGTGGTTGTTTACGATGCGGGCAGCGCAGACGAAGGCGTTGGATACAGCGCAAATGTTATGGTCGTTTCGGATGTCAAGACAGGTTCGGACGACGGCAACCCCGTACTGAGCGCAGAGGGCTTTGTGAACGGTAACAAGACCGAAATTATGTTTGCGGGGGACGGCGCAGATGACTATTCGGGCAGCTGGAATATAGCCGGAAAGGGACGCTCGACCGTTCCGTACGGAGAAGATATAATAAAGGTCGGAGACGTGATACAATATCACACGGACAGCAGCGGAAAGTGCGATAGAGTGCGTTTCCTGTATCTTGCGGAGCGGGACGATTTCTTTGAAAAGAACGGCGGCGACTACGGCGTGTTGTCCGAGGATAATTATTACAGTGAGCTTTATGTCGGCGTGGGTACGGTCAAGCTCAAAACCGCGTCAAAAATTATATATTCCGCGAGCGATACGGGCGAACCGCTGAGAACGCTCCCGACGTCATCTTCGGCTGTATATGTTTGCAGCAGCGATAACAAGACCGTACGGCAAGCGGATATGTCGGAAATTTCTTACGGAGATAAGATTTTCGTGCGAATGAACTATTCTAAGGCTAATGAGATTATGATATTAAGGTAGGTGCTTATACAATGGATATAAGAATTGCGGGTGTCGTAAAGGAGTCTATTGTGGACGGCAAAGGCGTGCGCTTTGTGGTTTTCGCGCAGGGCTGCCCACACAACTGCCCCGGTTGTCAAAACCCACAGACTCACGACTTTAACGGCGGCAAAATCGAAAACACCGAAAATATAGTAAAGGTAATAAAAAAGGACCCCTTGCTTTCGGGGGTGACGTTTTCGGGCGGCGAGCCGTTTATGCAAGCTGAGAAGTTTGCTTGTCTTGCAAAGGAGATAAGAGCCGCGAACCCTCGCCTTGATATAACGTCGTATACGGGCTTCACGTTTGAAGAACTTTTGGAGAAAAGCAAGACCGACGAGGGAGTTGCAAATCTTCTGGAGCAGTGCGATGTTTTGATTGACGGAAAATATATTGAAGCCGAGCGCGATCTCACCCTGAGATTTAGAGGGAGCAGAAACCAGCGTATTATTGACGTTAAAAAGTCGCTTGAGGCGGGGAAGGCGGAGGAGTATGAAATTTGAGGCTGTTTTGTTTGATTTTGACGGCACTCTGATAAACACCAACGATTTGTGCTTCGACTCATACAGATACGCTTTTCGCCGTGTTTTAAACCGTGAGATAGAGATGTCCGAAATTCTCAACTTGTTCGGCAGACCGCTCGATATATCCCTCGGCGACTACGGCGATGCACAGGAGGCTCTTTGCAAAGAGTACCGCAAATTCAACGAGACAAATCACAACAAGCTCGTTAAGAGGTTTGACGGCGCCGAAGAGGGCGTTAGGATGATTTACGAGCAGGGATTTAAAACCGCGATAGTTACATCCAAGAGAGAGCATATGTGCCGCGAGGGATTAAAGTGGCTCGGTATAGAGGACTGCATAGACGTTTTGGTAACGCCTGAGGACACGAGCAAGCATAAGCCCGATCCCGCTCCGATTTTGCTTGCGTGTGAGAGGCTCGGAGTGGAGCCCGCACGCGCGCTTATGGTCGGCGACAGCATATTTGATATGGCGGCGGGCAAGGCGGCGGGTACCGGACTTTGCGCGGTAAAATACTCGGTTACTCCGCACGAAAAGCTCGAAGAAATGGGGCTTGATTATTTTGTTGAGTCTTTGGTTGAGCTTGCGGAGCTTTTGAAATAAGTTTTTCCGTGTGGTAAAAATGGACAAATTCGCCGTTCTATTTTTGCGACTTTATGGGCAACTTTTAACTTGACTAAATACCTAAATTTAGTTATTATTTATTTGATATATTTTTTCATATTAAATTATTATCGTTGACGAAAGGGCGTTAGGGATGTATTTTAAAGAGGTAGTTATTCAAAATCAGGTTGGCTTGCACGCGAGACCCGCTACGTTTTTCATTCAGAAGGCTAATGAGTACAAGTCGAGTATTTGGATTGAGAAGGATGAAAGAAGAGTTAATGCGAAAAGTCTGCTTGGAGTGCTTTCCTTTGGAATTACCAAAGGAGCGGCGATAACGATTATTGCCGAAGGCTCGGACGAGGAAGAAGCGGTCAACGGTTTGGTAGATTTGGTTAATTCGGATTTTACCGAATAAATATTTTGTTAAACACATAGCCTTACTTATATCGTAAGGCTATGTTTGTTTTATTCGCTTATTTTAATTGTATCGGAGGCGAGAGTATTGGAGGACTTAAAAGAAAAGCTGCGTAATCTTCCCCTTTGTCCCGGAGTTTATATTATGAAGGACGAGAACGGGAAAGTAATTTACGTCGGCAAAAGCAAGCTGCTCAAAAACCGCGTAAGTCAATATTTCCAAAACTCAAAGAGCCATACCCCTAAAACAGTCGCTATGGTCAGCCATATAAAAGATTTTGACTATATTATAACCGATACCGAGGTCGAGGCGCTTGCTCTGGAGTGCAACCTTATCAAAAAATATCGCCCCAAATACAATATATTGCTCAAGGACGACAAACAGTACCCCTATATAAAAATCACCGAAAACGAGGATTTTCCGCGCATTTTTGTGACGCGCCGCATAGTTAAGGACGGCGGAAAATATTTCGGACCGTATATGTTTTCGGGCGGGATAAAAGACAGCATCGAAACCATTAAAAAGGTTTTTAAGCTGAGAAGCTGCAACAAGGTCTTTCCGCGCGATTTCGGCACAAGACCGTGCCTGTATCACTATATAGACAGGTGCAGTGCGCCCTGCGCGGGCAAAATTTCCAGGGAGGAATACCGCGAGTCGCTGCCGCACATATCCGAGGTTTTAAACGGCAATTATGACGCTATAATCAAGCAGCTCGAAGAAAAAATGTTTGAAGCGTCCGAAAATCTTGAGTTTGAGAAGGCGGCAAGGTACAGAGATAAAATAAACAACATCAAGACGCTCGGCGAAAAGCAGAAGATAACCTCGACGAATTACGAGAATCGCGACGTCATAGGTATGTTTCGTGAAAACGACGACCTTTGTATCCAAAATTTCTATATTCGGGATGGAAAGGTTGTCGGTTCGGAGTATTTTGTGTTTGAAAACTCACAGGACAGCGACGAGGAAGCGCTCGAGGCGTTTGTAAAGCAATTTTACTTTGCCGCCACGAATTTGCCTCGTGAAATACTTTTGAGCAGCGAAATACAGGACGCCGAAAATATTGCGAAGTGGCTTTCCGAAAGGGCGGGACATTCGGTAAAAATAAACGTGCCGAAGCGAGGAGAAAAGGCAAAGCTTATTAAAATGCTCAACAACAATGCCGCCGAAACGCTGAGACGGCACAAGTTCAAGCGCGACAAGATGAACAACGAGCATAACGAGATTTTGAACGGGCTGATGAAGCTTTTAAATCTGCCCAATCCGCCGTTCAGAATTGAAAGCTATGATATTTCCAACATTTCGGGAGCGCAGAGCATAGCCGCGATGGTGGTATATAAAAACGCCAAGCCGTCCGTCAAGGATTACCGCCGCTTTAATATTAAGACGGTGGAGGGTGCGAACGACTACGAGAGTATGCGTGAAGTAATTTTCAGACGTATATCGCATATGTACGATGAGGAGGACGCCGTTAAAAACGGAACTCTTGAAGCGGAAAAGGCAAAGTTTATCGAGAGACCCGACCTCATACTGCTCGACGGCGGCAAGGGGCATATATCGACCATCAAGGAACTGTTCGATACAATGGGCGAGGATATACCCGTGTTCGGTCTGGTTAAGGATGATAAGCACCGAACAAGGGCGTTGATAAGCGAGGACGAGGAGTTTGAAATAGAGGCGGACAGCGAGCTGTTCAAATTCCTTACCCGTATGCAGGACGAGGTGCATCGCTACGCGATAACCACATACCGAAAAAAGCACCAAAAATCAATGGTAAGCTCCGAGCTTGAAAATATCAAGGGAGTGGGTACGGCAACCAAAAATAAGCTGATGCTGTACTTCGGAAGTATAGACAAAATAAAGAACGCAACCGTAGACGAGCTGTCCGAAGCGGTTTCCCGCAACGTCGCGGAGAATATAGTCGAATATTTTAAAAAATAGATGCTCGGCGCCGACCGCCAAAGATAAAACCAAGCAAGAGCCGTATAGCTTACGGCGTTTTTGCGTTTCATAAAGATTTAAAAAATACTTTACAAAACAGGAAACATTATGTATAATATATAATTATTGTGGAATTCGGCGCGATGCGTTGACAATGAAATAAACGGAGGAAGTCGTATGTACAAAAAGGTATCGACAGAGCTGTCATTTGCTGACAGAGAAAAGGAAGTTGTTAAATTCTGGAAGGATAACGACGTATTCGAAAAGAGTATTGAAAACCGTCGAGACGGTGAGATTTACACTTTTTTTGACGGTCCGCCGACGGCGAACGGCAAGCCGCATATAGGTCACGTTTTGACGCGCGCGATTAAGGACTTAATTCCGAGATACCGCACGATGAAGGGCTATAAGGTACTGCGTAAAGCCGGCTGGGATACTCACGGACTGCCCGTTGAGCTGGAGGTCGAAAAGGCGCTCGGAATAAGCGGAAAGCCGCAGATTGAAAATTACGGCGTGGAGGACTTTATCAAAAAGTGCAAGGACAGCGTTTTCACCTACCAGAGCGACTGGGAGGAAATGAGCGACCGCGTTGGTTTTTGGGCGGATATGAACGACCCGTATGTGACTTACCACAACGACTACATAGAGTCGGTATGGTGGGCGCTCAGGCAAATATGGGATAAGGGTCTTTTGTATAAAGGACACAAAATTATGCCCTATTGTCCGCGATGCGGAACGGCTCTTTCAAGCCATGAGGTAGCGCAGGGCTATAAGGATGTTAAGGAAAATTCTATCATAGCGAAATTCCCGATAAAGGGAACTGAGAACGAGTATCTGCTCGCGTGGACGACCACTCCGTGGACGCTTCCCTCTAATGTGGCACTTTGCGTAAACCCGGACGAAACATATATTAAGGTTGACTGCGGCGAAGAAAAGTATATTCTTGCCGAGGCTCTGTCCGAAAAGGTTTTGGACTGCGAATTTACCGTGCTCGAAAAATACGTCGGAAAAGATTTGTGCGGTATGGAATATATCCCGCTTTACGACTTTGCAAAACCCGACAAAAAGGCTTATTTCGTCGTTGCGGACGGATATGTAACCATGGACGACGGTACCGGCATAGTACACATTGCTCCTGCGTTCGGCGAGGACGACAGCCGCGTCGGCAAGGAAAACGATTTGCCGTTTGTAAATCTTGTAAACACTCAGGGAAAATATATTGACGGAGTGGGAGAATGGTCGGGACTTTTCGTTAAGGACGCCGACAAGCTGATAATCCGTGACCTCAAAGAAAGAAATCAGGCGTTTGCGGTAATTCCGTTTGAACACAGCTATCCGTTCTGCTGGAGATGCGACACCCCGCTTCTTTACTACGCTTGCGACACCTGGTTCATAGAGATGACCAAGGTGCGCGACAAGCTGCTCAAAAACAACGAAAAAGTCAACTGGATGCCCGATAATATTAAGCACGGACGTTTCGGCAACTTCCTTGAAAACATAATCGACTGGGGACTTTCGCGTTCCCGTTACTGGGGAACTCCGCTCCCGATTTGGGAGTGTGAGTGCGGTCACAAGCACGTTATAGGCTCTGTTGCCGAGCTTCACGAAATGGGTATAAACTGCCCCGAAGATATTGAGCTTCACAAGCCGTATGTTGACCGCGTTAAGCTGAGATGCGAAAAGTGCGGCGGTGAGATGACCCGTGTAACCGAGGTTATAGACTGCTGGTTTGACTCGGGCTCAATGCCGTTTGCTCAGTGGCACTATCCGTTTGAAAATAAGGAGCTTTTTGAACAGAACTTCCCCGCCGACTTCATAAGCGAAGCCATTGACCAAACGCGCGGATGGTTCTATACTCTGATGGCAATTTCCACGCTTCTCTTTGACGAAGCGCCTTATAAAAACGTGGTCGTGCTCGGTCACGTTCAGGACGAAAAGGGCGCGAAGATGAGCAAGCATAAGGGCAACGTAATTGCGCCTATGGACATTTTGAACGACCAGGGAAGCGACGCGGTAAGATGGTATTTCTACTCCAACTCCGCTCCGTGGCTGCCTAACAGGTTCTCGGCAAAGAATGTTTCGGAGTCGCAGAGAAAGTTCCTCGGAACGCTTTGGAACACCTATGCGTTCTACGTTCTCTACGCCGAGATAGATAAGTTTGACCCGACCAAGCATACGCTTGACGTAAATAAAATATCGGTGCTCGATAAATGGATTTTGTCTAAGCTCAACAGAGCCGTGGACGCGGCAGATAAGTTCCTGGCGGATTATAAGATTACCGAGGCTACCCGCGTTATACAGGAGTTTACGGACGAGCTTTCAAACTGGTATGTGCGCCGAAGCCGCGAACGCTTCTGGGGTACCGAGATGACCGACGACAAAATAAGCGCATATATGACGCTGTATACGGTTTTGGTTGAGTTCTCCAAGGCTTGCGCTCCGTTTATCCCGTTTATGACCGAGCAGATTTATCAAAACCTTGTTATTTCGGTTGACAAGTCCGCGCCGCTCAGCGTGCATTTGTGCGATTATCCCACGGTGAAGCCCGAGTTTGACTTCCCCGAAATCGAACGCGATATGGACGCTATACGCAAAGTGGTTATGCTCGGCAGAGCGTGTCGAAACGATGCGAGCATTAAAAACCGTCAGCCCGTCGCTAAGATTTTTGTCCAGTCGGACAAAAAAATAAACGATGATTATATTTATATAATTCTTGACGAGCTTAATGTAAAGGCGGTCGAGTTCACCGACAACGCGGATGAGTTCATAAGCTACAAGTTTAAGCCTCAGATGAGGACTATGGGTCCCAAATACGGAAAGCTGATGAAGCCTATTTTTGAGGTGCTCAATACTATGAACGGCGGAGAGGTTATGGCGGATTTGAACGCTGGTAAAACCGTTTCGTTTGAGGTTGAGGGAACGCATGTTGAGCTTATGCGCGACGACGTGCTTGTTGAAACCGAGAAGAAGGACGGCTATGTTTCGAGCAGCGATATGGGCTGCACCGTCGTGCTTGACACAAACCTCACCGACGAGCTTATCGAGGAGGGCTTTGTGCGCGAAATCATAAGCAAGCTCCAGACAATGCGTAAAGAGAGCGGCTTTGAGGTTCAGGATAACATAAAGATAGTATTCTCGTCGGACGAAAAGCTGGAGAAGATTATCGAAAGAAATAAATCCGAAATTTCGGAACAGACGTTGGCGGTGTCAATCGAAAAGGGCGACGGCGACCTTAAAGAGTGGAACATAAACGGCGAAACTCTCGCGCTTTCGGTTGAAAAAGCATAAAATTCGGTTAATAAAAAATCCCGTGCATATCATTTTGATATGCGCGGGATTTTTATTATTCCTGACCTATATATTTTCGTATGTTGCTTCTGAACTGAGACGGCGTAAGACCGTAGACCTCGCGGAATACGCGATTAAAGGTACGCAGAGATTCAAAACCGGATTGTGCGGCTATATGGCTTAAAGAGTCGTTTGAAGTCCTCATAAGCCGCGCCGCGTATTCGGAGCGAAGTATGCCGACGTAGCTGCGTAGATTTATCCGTATTTTTGTCGAAAAAATATGAGAAATCTGCGATTTGCTCATACCGAGCGCGTCGGACAGTATCTCAAGCGAAATACTGTTTTGGAAATTTGTCGAAATATAATTCATCAGCTTTGAAATTGCCGCCGAGTCCGCGCCCGCGTCCAATTTTGCGGCTTTGAGATACGGTGCGATATTGCCGAGAATAATTTGAGCCCAGCCGCTTCTGGCGGCGGGTATGGTTTCGCCTATGATTTTGTTGAACGCTAGTATCGCGTCCTCCGAGATGTTTTGCGGCTCTACAATACAGTTCTCGGGTAATGTTTTAAGAAGCGAGGGGAATGCGTCGTAGAGTATATAAGGCGGGAGAAAAATCATTACCGAACGGTACTCACCGCTCTCGGTATTTTCGTTCGTCTTTATATAGGAGTGCTGTATATTCGGGAAAATGACTGCGCAACAGCCCTTTCCGACAGTCATATACCTACCGTTTATCTCAATTCCCTGTTCGCCCTCAAATACATACAGCATTTCAACCTCGTTGTGCATATGTGAGGGGAAAACTATTTGGTTTTTGTGGTAAGTGACGCTAAATCCGCTCTCGTGTATCTGGTAAAACGGTTTTATATTGACCCCTCCTTTCGCGCTTTTTATTATCTTATCACACTTATGCGATTTATTCAAGCCTAACTTGATTTTTTTGGCTAATGTGTAACAAAATATGTCGATTGACACTTTATCTGTATTGGTTTATAATGTAGATTAGCAGTATTTTAAAGTTGTTAAATAATTAAATTTTAAATATTTTAGGAGGAATGAGAGAAATGAAAAAGTTCAAAAGATTGCTTTCCTGCATGATTGCGGTAGCTATGACAGCCGGTATGCTGGTCTCGCTGCCCTCGGTTTTTGCGGATGAATCGCTTACTACGCTGGAGGTTGGTAAAGACAAGACGTATACCACAATCAGCGCGGCGGTTGCGAAAGCGATTGAACTCAATCCCCAGAGCGAAGCGGGACGTGTTACCATTAACATAGAGCCCGGCGACTATGAGGAGCAGGTAATGATTGCAAACGCGAAGTTCATCACGCTTCGGCAGACCCCCGAGACAGAGGGCAAGGTAGACCTTCATTGGTATTACTGCACCGGCTACTGCGCGGGTGACTGCGACCTTGACGGTAAGTACAATCCCAAGGTAAATTGGAATGATGAAAGAACCTGGAAAGGTTATAAGGATAGCGATCCCGACTTTCCCGAGTATAAAGTGGGTCAGTTGCTTAATGCGGAAAAGGCAGGTCTGGCGAACAACGCTAACGTTTCGGCTGCCTTTAAGCAATCACACGGTAGCGTAAAAGTTGAAACTATCTCGTATTATGACACCGACGGCTTCGCTCATGAGAATGTGAAAGTTAATACCGCTCACCTCGGTGACTTTGTTGATCAGGCGGCACTTTGCATTAACAATTCGAGCGATATCGTTGTAAACGATATTAACGTTGTGAACTCGATTCCCGTTATGGTAACGGAAGGCGAAAAGAGAGTCGGAGTTGCTCCTCAGGAAGAGAGAACACACGAAAACGCCACAGCTTATATCCTGCCTCGCAGAGATAATCTGACAGTCTGCGCCGAGAGCACGGAAATGGCAACAAGCGATGCTATCGACGCGGCATTTGCAAAAAGTGCCGACACGCAAAAAGTTGCGGCTCTCGAAGCTTTGTCAGGTCTTACCGCCCAAAACAGCGCGTATCTTGCACGCTCGGATAAGTACAACGAGCGCGGTCACGCTATCGCCACAAAAGGCAGCGACAAGATTACGTTTAACAAGGTACGCGCAAGAGGTAATCAGGACAGTGTTTATATAAACGGCGGCAGACTTTATTTCAAAGACTGCGACCTTATCGGCGGCACCGACTATATCTACGGCGACGCAACTGCGGTGTTTGACACCTGCTTGCTGGGTGCCGAGGGAATGAGCAATAAGGACCACGGCGCGACGATAACCGCGGCGAACCATGAAGCGGCAAATCCCTACGGCTATCTGTTCTACAACTGCACGCTCTATAATATGCTCAGCAATATAACGACCAGCTCGCTCGGCCGTCCGTGGAGGCAGGACGCTCAGATTACATTCTATAATCTGGCTGTTGACGACGCGCATACGATTGGCAAGAGCGCGGCGGGAATCAGTGATACAGGCTGGGCCGATATGAGCGGCAACGAAGCCGCCAAAGCCAGATTCTTTGAGTACGGCACACATAAACTGAGCGATAACACGGCCGTTAACACTTCCAAGAGACTTGTGAACAAAAGCAAAGAGGAAGGCGGACAGGGCATGGGCTCAGTCCTTAATGAGTGGCAAATTCTTGAGTTCAATCCCTACAACTACTTTAACAGTGATTACTGGCTGACCGGCAAGAATAAGGATAATTGGGACCCGATGAATTTCAGCGCAAAGCTTACCAAGGTAACAAGCGCGATTAAATCGGTCAATCTTAACATTCCTTCAAACGAGGAGACCGAAGTTACGCTTCCCACGGCTCCCGAAGGCGTTACATATAAGTGGGAGTCAAACAGCCCCAACGTTCAGGTGTCTGCGGACGGCAAAAAGATTACGGTTACGCGTCCCGCTGCGGGAGCGGATGATATCGTAAGCTCGATTATACTCTATGCTATGGACAACGACACCAAGGTTGGTGACAAAGTGGAGCTTCCTGTTACGATCACTCCCACCACGGACACGACAAACGTGTTTAATATCCCCGTGAAGATCACATCCTCGCTCACGCTCAGAGAGGACAACGACTTCACAATTACGATATCAAAGAACGGCGCTCCTATAAAGACTCAGGTCGTTACCTTGAAAGCCGGTCAGACAGAGGCAACCGCCACTATTGAAAACGTTCCCGCAAGCGCGGAGGGTATTGACTACGACGTTAAGATCGTTTCAAAGAGCAATGACCTTTCGATAGCCTCACCCGAGGACGGTGTGACTACGGTTAAGGGTATCAAAGGTCAGGATGTTGAACTCAATATCTCGGCTCAGATGCTGGTTGACGATACCGTTGATCTCAGCAGCATAAACTGCAAAAACACGGACGGCAATCAGGTATTTGATCTGATCAGTCTCGCCAAAGCAGCCGGCGCAGAGGACAGCATAGCAAACAGCGATGTTATCACAGTTGAGTACAAATTGAACGTGCCGGAAAAAATTACCGCAGGAGACTTAACATACTTTGATCTTGTTTCGGGCACTCCGACAGAAGCTGCATCAAATGCAAAGAATGACAACCGATTTGTTCTGGCGATGTTCAGACACTGGAACCAGCTTGACATAGCAGACTGCGCCAGAGGTATTGAAGGAAATGCAAACCAAAATGCTAATTTCGAAAATCATCAATTCCAGAACGTAAGCGGAAACTTTGACCCCGCAAACCCGGAGCATATAATAACCGTTACGATTGACTACAAAAACAAAACCGTTAAGCTTGACGGCAAAGGAACAAAAACCACATCTCAGACATTCGCGGGATTCCCTTCAAATGTTCAAAAGGGTGATCTCAAACTGGCTGTATATACCGATAAATCCCAGAAATTCACACTCTCTGACGTTAAGGTTACATATAAGAAAGTCGTAACCGGCGAGCTTTCCGAGACGCCCGAAGGCGAAGGTGAATATACGTTTACTGATGTTGTAGGCGGTAATCTTTGCACAGATAGCGAAAGCTACAAATTCGTTGACGGAGTTGACGAAAATGTTGCCGCGCTGTTCGCAAGTTCTGCCGACAAGACGGTTATGGACTCGAAATTTACTGCAAATTATGTGAACTATGTCGGCGGCACGGGCGATAGAGGTACTCACCCCACAATAACTCTTAATGCAGACGCGGGCAAGTACAGAATTTACTATGTCGGATGTAATCACGGCAATAATGTTCAGGCGAAAGTAAACGGCAAAACCTATACCGCTACTCCCGGAAAAGATCTCGCAAAAGGCGGTAGCAAGACGCTTAAATACTATGAGATTGACATTGAAATGACGAGCAAAAACAGCACAATAACATTTGATTCGACAGAACAGTGGCTGCCCGATACATACTGTGTTGCTGTTGTAGGAAGTGCTGAGCTCGGCGGTACAGAACCCACGCCGACCCCGACGGCAAGTACAACTCCTACGGCGTCGCCTTCGGCAAGCACAACTCCCACAGCGTCGCCTTCGGCAACTACCAATCCTACTCCGACTCCGACCGATAGCGCGGCTCCCGCAGATTCGTACAAGATAGAAAGCGCGAAGTTTGACGAGAGCGGCAAGCTGACGGTTAAGTATACCGCAACGGGCGCGGCTAAGTTGATTGCGGTTACATATAAGGACAACTCGTGCCGTGCAATAACGAACGTAAAAATGTTTGACATAAGCACGTCCGATGAGCAGACACTCAATTACGACAAGCCTGCAAGCGGTGTTACAAAAGTATTTATTTGGCAGGGTACGGACAATATTATGCCTCTCAGCAACGCCGCAAGTATAGACGGCGGAACGGCTCCCACGCCTACTCCGACCGTAACTCCCACACCTACACCGACCGCAACTTTAACACCCTCGGGCGATACGATTTCTATTGACTTTACAAAGATGACTGCCGTTCCCGTTTACAGCAAGGAAACCGGCAACGGCTTTGTATCAACGTCCGGCGCGATAAGAGCCACCGGCAGCGAGAGAAAAGTTGCGGCGACAAGCGAGATTAAGATTGACGCGGAAAAAGGCGCGAATGTGACCGAAAGTAACGGCACTTATCTCTATAATAAGAGCAACAGCGACGACGGCGACGATTATAACTACGGCGGTCTTATTTACAGATATGACACGGGTGCTCCGGGCGCATATCATCTCGAGGTTGAGGTTGCCGACGCTTCAAATACTACTGTTGCTCCGAACGGAATGCAAGCTTCAAGGCTTGTAGGTACAAGCACGTGGGATAACTGCGGCAACGTGCCGAGAACGGTCTCTGCTAAATGGGACGGAAATGTTTGGTCTTATGACTTTGCAACCGGCGAAAAATTTGTCGAGATAGAGATTGAGCCTAACAAACTTCCCACAAAGGACGCGGCTCAGACAGTAGGCGTTAAATCCATAAAGATTACGCCTCTTGCGGTAAATCCTGCAGGCGATAAGCCCACTATTCATATTCTGGGTGACTCGACGCAAAAGACCTACTCGTTCAATGAGACGATAAGTGCTTGGGGTCAGACGCTCTATCAGTATTTTGACGCAAACAAAGTAAACGTTGTCAACTATTCTATGGGCGGACGCGCCATGAAGAGCAACTACAACGAGGGCAGAGCTATGGAACCTCTCATAACCGGCAAGGCGGGAGACTTTGTGTTCATCCACTCGGCGCATAACGACGAAACTCTGAGCAGTAACAGATTTTCGAGAGGCTCGGGAATAAAAGGCGGAACTCTTAGCACAAATAATGCAAGCTATCAGAGATGGCTCGATATGTATGTAGAGATGATTAAGGCGCGCGGTATGACTCCCGTACTTGTTACGGCTATGCCGAGAACAGGCAACGGAAGCTACAGTGAAGATTCCAAAACTAAGCCCAACGGCTTTAATCCCGATTCTCCCGGTCTGATGAGAGAAAAGGCAAAATCCGATCCTGAAGTAGGTCTGGTAGAGCTCTATGACGGTGCGACGAACTATATCGACCAATTCAAAGACAAGAAAGAGATATTCTATATCTATAATACCTATGAAGCGGGTGAAACTCCGGCGGAGAACAGTGCTAACGGAACCAAAGGTGACGGAACTCATTACAGAGAATCCGCGGCAAGACAGTGGTGCCGTATAATGCTCCAGAGTATGTATGACCAGAGCGTTGCCGGAACAGATACATATACCGATAAGAATATTATGGCACAGTTGGTATCATATATGCCGGATTCGGTTCAGAACGCGGCTAAGACAAAAGATTGGTCTGATGTATTCCCGGAGATGGCAAGCGACGTAAGCACGATTGGAATTAAGGCGGGTGCAACACAGCAGAGTTCCGACAACTTCTATTACAGACCCAACATTGAGAAGGCTCTGCAGATAGGCGCGCTTCATAAGGACAAAGACAACAATTTCAAGCCTACGGCTGAAATCACAGTAGGTGAATTTGCACGTGGAATTGAAAAGGTATTCGGACTTTCCGAAAATTCGTTGAGCAATTACAGTAAAACATATGATGAGCTTAAGAGCGAGGGTATGAACGTGCTTGAAACTGCTTCGGTTGATGAGGCTGTTGAAACCTCGGGAAGCGTAGAAGTAGCTGATGGCGACCTCAAGGTAACGGTTGACCCCAATATGGTTGGCGGTTCAATCACTATCTATAATGAGTCACAACATAATACCTTTTTGGCGGATGTTCCGAAAATCACATCGCCGAATCAAGAAATATCAAATAATGAATATTTCACGCTTACAGGTCCTGAGGATATTACCACCAAAGCACCCGGCTCTGATGGCAATAACTCCAAATTTGGCAACAGTGCGATAAGCGGAAACTATGTATATTATAGGGATAAACCAGGCAGAACAGTCAAATATGAGGCGAAAGAATCAGGTACTATCGTCTTGTATGCGAGCTCACGTTCCGACAGATATATAGGTTGTACGGATACAAGCTCCAATACAACGGTTACAAAATATATGGACGGTTCGCGCGAAGGCTCGGATATTGCGGGTAGCAGTACGTCAACAACATACGGAACCGTATGCTTCAATGTTACAAAGGGAGTTACTTACGAGTTATTCCAGAATAGTTCCGACCAGAAGCTGTACGCTTTGCAATATGAGGCTGAATATCCTCAAAGCAATACCGAACTTAGTGTAAATTCGGGCGACCATGTAAGAATAGTTGCGAGTGCCGAAAATGGATATGTGTTTAATTCTATATTAGTGAACGGTGAAGTTAAGGCTTCAACAAGAGAATACACAATCACGGTTACGGGTAATACTACCGTTTCGGCAAACTTCGATAAAGAACCCGACCTTGTAGCAAATTCAATAGTACCGAGTGATGCGGCGCTTACGCGAGAGGTTATGGGAGCAATATTGTATGACGCATATTTGGCCAAGTACGGTAAGGATGCTCAAGGAAACTGGAACAAGGTTGACTATATGAACCAAAACGGAAATGTTCCGTCTCCCGATGATCCGAACTATGATCCGAATATTGTATATGAGGGTTCGCCCTATGTATCACTTACCGGTTGGGGTGCGCTGACCGATACCGATGCAATAAGCACCAATCTGTATGCAAAGGTTAAAGAGGCATATAATTTAGGACTCTTAAGACCTGAGCAGGGAATAAGCAGAGGCGCTTCCGCATGCGGAAATAAACTTCAGCCTACTACAAAGGTGACTCGTGCAAAGGCCGCAAAAGCTCTTGTGTTTATGTATATTCTTACTCAACCGCTCAAGGGCGAGAGTCAGTGGTTGCCGAATAATCACAACTATGCGGCTGATACCGTGGCGGATATAATACTTCCGAATTCGGAAGCTCCGTCAAAGGTGTTCGGAAAATAAAATAAAGTTGATATCGAAAAAGATAGAATGAATTAAGGGAATGAATTAAATGCAAGGTGCAAAGCGTTTGCTTTGCACCTTGCGGCAATCACGACGCTTTCGCTCATTCCCGTATTCTCTTACGAAATTACAAAAATCATATGCAACGGGGAGCAATCTTTCGGTATGAAGTTTAACAAATACAACACTAAAATCTCTCACACTCCGCCGCGCGGTACGGTTTCGGTCGATTTTACAAAAATGACTGCCGTCCCCGTATACAGCGAAGCGGCGGGTCAGGGCTTTGTATCCGAGTCAGGCGCAATTTGTGCAAGCGGACATAACAGAAAGGTTGCTTCGGTTACAAGTATAACTATATCTTCAAGCGGTGCGAGCGTTACCGAGAGTAACGGCTCATATCTTTATAACAAGAGCAACAGCGACGACGGCGACGACTATAACTACGGCGGTCTTATTTACAGATACGACACGGGCGCGCCCGGGGCGTATCATCTCGAGGTTGAGGTTGCCGACGCTTCAAATGCGACTGTTGCTCCGAACGGTATGCAGGCGAGCAAACTTACAGGTACAAGCACTTGGGATAACTGCGGTAACGTGCCTCGGACGGTTTCGGCTATACAGAAGGAAAATGTTTGGTCTTATGACTTCGCAACCGGCGAGGACTTTATCGAGATAGAGATTGAGCCTGACAAGCTGCCAACAAAGGACGCGGCTCAGACGGTAGGCGTTAAATACATAAAGATTACGCCTCTTGCGGTAAATCCCGCGGGCGATAAGCCCACAATTCATATTCTGGGCGACTCGACGCAAAAGACCTACTCGTTTAACGAAGTCCTCAGTTCCTGGGGGCAGACGCTCAGCCGATATTTTGACGCCGATAAGGTCAACGTGATAAATTATTCTATGGGCGGGCGTGCCATGAAGGGAAATTACAACGACGGAAGGACTGCTGAGCCTCTCGTGAGGGGCAAGGCGGGCGACTTTGTGTTTATCCACTCGGCGCACAACGACGAAACTCTTAGTAGTAACAGATTTTCAAGAGGTTCGGGAATAAAGGACGGAACTCTCGCCCAAAACAACGCAAGCTATCAGAAATGGCTCGATATGTATGTGAAGATGATTAAAGCGCGCGGTATGACCCCCGTGCTTGTTACGGCTATGCCGAGAACGGTCGGCGGAAAGTATGTTGAAAACAGCAGTAAGCCCAACGGCTTTAACCCCGACTCCCCCGCTCTTATGCGAAAAAAAGCTCAGTCAGACCCCAACGTTGGGCTTATAGAGCTTTACGTCGGCGCGAAAAAGTATATTGACAAGCTGGAGCCGGACGAGGTGTTTTATATTTACAACAAATATGAAGTGGGCGAAACTCCGGCGGAGAACAGCGCGAACGGCGCCAAGGGCGACGGTACGCATTTCAAGAAGTCGGCGGCTAAGCAGTGGTGCCGTATAATGCTTCAGAGTATTTACGACCAAAGCGTTGCTTCGACCGACATATACAGCGACAAGGCTATTATGGAAAAACTGGTTTCGTATATGCCAAGCTGCGTTAAGACGGCGGCTGAGACCGGCGACTGGTCGGCGGTATTTCCCGAGCTGGCAAGCGACGTAAGCGCGATTGACGTTGTCCCGGGCGCGGAAAAGCAGGCTAAAGATAATTACTATTACAGAACGGCTATCGAAAAGGCTTTGCAGTTAGGTGCGCTTCACAAGGATAAAGACAACAATTTTAAGCCTACTCAGACAATAACCGTAGGCGAATTTGCGAGAGGGGTTGAAACGGTATTCGGACTTTCCGAAAATTCGTTGAGCAATTACAGCAAAACATATGATGAGCTTACGAGCGAGGGTATGAACGCGTTGAAACCCGTTTCGGCAAACTTTGATAAAGAGTTCGATCTCGTTGACACGTCAATAGTGCCGACCGACGCGGCACTTACGCGCGAGGTTATGGGCGCGATACTCTATGACGCTTACAAAAAGGCAAACGCGGCAGGCGGAAAATGGATAACCAATGCCAAGGTTTATATGAACCAAGAGGGCGGAGTGCTTTCGCCCGACGACCCTAACTACGACCCGAATATTATCTATAACGGCGGAACATATCTGCCGCTCACGGGCTGGGGTGCGTTGACCGATACCGACGACATTCATACAGCCCTTTTCGCGAAGGTAAAACGGGCGTATAATCTCGGTCTTATGAGGACTGAGGAAGGTATCGTGAGAGGGGATATTAAAAACGGTACGAAGATTCAGCCTAAGACCGAAGTAACAAGAGCCAAAGCGGCGAAAGCTCTGGTGTTCTGCTACATATTGGGGCAGTTCCCCACTGATGAGAACCATCTCATATATACGGAAAACCAAGCCGACAAGACGGTTGCAGACATTGCGGCACCCAATCCCGCCGCTCCGTCAACCGTATTCGGAAAGTGATGAGAAACAAAAAACACAGGCTCGGATGAGCCTGTATTTTTTGTTGATTTCTTTATCCAAAGTAGGGTATTGCGCCTGAAATTTTGACGTTTATATCCGAAAAACGCTCGGTTAAAAATCTGTGCAGAAACTCGCATATGATATTTTCGGTTTCAAAATGTCCTGCGTCAATTAAATTCATTCCAAGCTCCTGCGCGCGCTGTACGCAGTCGTGCTTCACGTCGGCTGTAACGAATACGTCGGCGTCCGAGTGGTATGCGGCATAAAGAAAATCGCCGCCGCTTCCGCTTGCCACCGCAACCGTGCGGACAATGTCGCCGCCGTCTCCCCTGTACTTTATCGAGCTGCAGCTTAGCGTGTTTTGTACTTTGTTTACGAAGTCTTCAAGACGCATAGAGTGAGGGAGCTTTCCGACCCTGCCGCAGTTTTCAAAAGGCTCGCCCAGCTCGTCGACGCACTCTTTATCGGTGAAGCGGCGTATTTCGCAAAGCTCCAGCTTTTCGGCTAAAATATCATTCATTCCGCCGTCGGCGTTATCGAAATTTGTGTGCATACTGTAGGCTGAAATGTCATTCTTTATAAGCGCGTTTACTATGCCGCCGATAACGTCCTCCTCGACCACGCGCCTTAGCGGATGAAATATAAGCGGATGGTGCGAAATTATCAAATCTGCGCCGAACGCCGCCGCCTGTTCGACGTTTTCACTCGTGATGTCAAGACATACAAAAATATTTTTTACCTGCTTGTTAAAGCTGCCGACCATAAGCCCCACGTTGTCCCATTTTTCTGCAAGAGAGCGCGGCGCGAGACGCTCAAGCTCCGCAGTTATGTCGCTGACTTTAAGCATTTTTCATTCCCCCGTTATTATATAGTTTACATAAATCGTTCAAAAGAGCTTCAAGCTCTTTGATTTTTTCATTCGCATCTCCGCGCGACCGCCTTAGACCGTCCAACTTTTTTTCGAGCTGCCCGATTATTTTTTCAAAATAATCGTCAAAGTGCTCAGGGCGGTGGTCAAACAGGTATTTTCCGATATACAGATATGCCTCGTCGGTTGCCTCTTCGGCGTCCGCTCCGTACTTTACCGAAAGAATAAGATACAGCTTTTCGTTTTCCTTTGCAATACATTCTTTTATAATCGTAAATTTGCCGCGCAGGTATTTCCTGAGTTCATATATACCCGTCATAGGCTGAAGCAAAACGGTGCCGCACTTTTGAATGACGTCGGGCGCGTCACTTAAAATCTCGGAAATCAAAATTCCGCCCATACCCGCAATCACGACGGCGTTTATCTCTCCCGCCGAGACGGTTTTAAGTCCGTTTCCGAGCCGTATGTCAACAATGCTTTCGGTCCGCGTTTCGCGAACCGTATTCCTCGCGTGATTAAGCGGACCTTCGATAACGTCGGAGGCAACGGCGTACTCTATGGTGCCGTTTTGAGCGAGATATGCGGGAATATACGCGTGGTCGGTGCCTATATCCGCAAGACGCGCGCCGCGCGGTACCAAATCCGCAATTTTTTGGAGTCTTTCCGATAATTTCGTAATTTTCATAAAATTTACCTTTTGAATTTATTGTATTAAATATACCATAATAAAGTTAAAAATGCAAATATATTGAAAAAATAAAGAGGAAAATCGAAATAAATGTAGAATTATTATAATATCGTGGAAAAATGTATTGAAAGGGCGGCGGTATTTGTGGTGCTTCGTGAGACAATCGAAATGCGCGAGAAAAACACTCTTTCCAAGTATGCCGCTCTGAGCTCCTCAACGCGCGGGCGGCAGCGTGACGAAGAAAAGTGCGATATACGCACCGAATATCAGCGTGACCGCGACAGAATAATACATTCAAAGGCGTTCAGGCGGCTTAAGCACAAAACGCAGGTGTTTTTGGCACCCGAGGGTGACCACTACCGTACTCGCTTAACGCACACGCTGGAGGTTGCGCAGATTGCGCGCACTATCTCGCGGGCACTCGGCTTAAACGAGGACTTAACAGAAGCCGTTGCACTTGCTCACGATTTGGGACACACCCCGTTCGGGCACGAGGGAGAGCGTGCGCTCAACAAAATTTGCCCGCACGGGTTCAGGCACAACGAACACAGTCTGCGTGTGGTTGACGTGTTGGAGCGCAAAGGCGGACTTAATCTTACATATGAGGTGCGCGAGGGGATAGTTTGTCACACGGGCGGCAACCGCGCGTCCACGCTGGAGGGCAGAGTTGTCGCGCTTGCCGACAAAATCGCATATGTCAGCCACGATATTGACGATGCGGTGCGCGGCGGAGTTATTACCTCCGACGATATTCCGAATAAATTTTCCCGCATCCTCGGCGGCAGGCACTCGCAGAGGATTAACACAATGATTGTCAGCGTCATTAAGGCGAGCGACGGCAAGCCGGATATTTCTATGGAGGAAGACGTCTATTGCGCTATGATGGGACTTCGGGAATATCTGTTCGAGCGCGTCTACGTCGGCTCTGTGGCAAAAACCGAGGAGGAAAAGGCGTTCGGAGTTATTCACAGCCTTTATGATCGCTTTTTTGAACAGCCGGAACTGATACCCGAGAATGTGCGAACGCTCAGCAATACCCGCGATTTACATATTATAATCAAGGACTATATAGCGGGAATGACCGATAGATACGCGGTCGCAAAATATGAGAGCTTGTTCGTGCCGGAGTTTTGGAAGAGATAAATTTATAATTCAGATAGGGGATATTTTTTTATGGCGGGTGATTTTCAGGACTTTATTGACGAGGTGCTTGAAAAAACCGATATAGTTGACCTGGTTTCGCCGTATGCGAAGCTGAAGCGTGTGGGCAACCGTTTCCAATGCCTTTGCCCGCTTCATAATGACAAAAAAACGCCTTCGTTCTCAATTTCGCCGGACAAGCAGTTGTTTCACTGCTTCGGCTGCGGGGCGGGCGGAAATGCCATTCATTTCGTTATGGCAAAGGACGGGCTTGATTTTATGGACGCGCTGAAGCTGCTCGCCGAACGGGCAAATGTTCCGTTTCCCGACACGCGAAGCCCAAGCGGGCAGTCGGCGGCTAAGCATGACAAAAAGAAGCGTATGTATGAAATCAACAAGACCGCCGCGAGATTTTTTTTCGACACTCTGAGGTCGGAAAAAGGAAAAGCCGGATTGAATTACTTTAAGAACAGGGGCATAAATCCCGCGACAATAAAGCGGTTTGGGTTGGGCTATGCGCCCGACTCGTGGGACGGACTGCTCGGGTATATGTCGGGGCAGGGTTATTCGCCCAAAGAGCTTGCGGAGGCGGGGCTTGCGGTCTTGCGTGAAAACGGCTCGTACTACGATAAGTTCAGAAACCGCGTAATGTTTCCGATTATTGACGTTCGCGGAAACATAATAGGCTTCGGCGGCAGGGTTATAGACGGCGGCGAGCCGAAGTATCTGAACTCTCCCGAAACGCTTATTTTCAAAAAGAGCCAAAATTTATTCGGACTCAATTTTGCGAAAAACGATGATTCGGGCAGAATACTTATTATGGAGGGGTATATGGATGTGATTTCGCTCCACCAGGGCGGAATTACGAACGCGGTAGCGTCTTTAGGCACGGCGTTCGGTGAGGAACACGCAAAGCTTCTCAAAAAATATACCACTCACGCCGTGCTTTGCTACGACTCGGACGAGGCGGGGCAAAAGGCGGCTGACCGTGCGGGAAAAATCTTACTTGACGCCGACATAAAAACGCGTGTCTTGACAGTAAACGACGGAAAAGACCCCGACGAATACATAAACAAGAACGGCGCGGATATGTTCAGGGTGCTTATAGAGCAGGCAAAGCCCTACATAGAGTATAAAATCGACAAAATCAAGCAACAATATAATCTTGATGATGATATGGAAAAGGTCGAATTTACGCAGGCGGCGGCTGAGGTGATAGTTGACATAAAAAGTCGTGTTGAAGCCGAGCTTACGGTAAAGCGGCTGGCTGACGAAATCAAGGTGTCGCAGGACTCGGTCCTGGCTGAAGTCGAGAATGTGAGGCGGCGCAGGAGCAGGACTGAAAAAATACGCGAAACTCGTCGGGTTGAAAAAAATGCGCGGGTCGGTGCGTCTCCGGAGTATTTTAAGTTACAGAATGCGGAAAAGCTGTTGCTTAGCCTAATGTCCGAAAAAAGTGTTTTTGCGGCGGCTTCCCGTAAGATACAGCCGAGCGACTTTACAACCGAACTGCATAGACGTATTGCGGAAATTATTTATGATACATATAACAAAGGAAACACCTTCAGCTTCAACGATATTTTGAGCCGCTTTGACGCGTCCGAGGTCGGAAGCGTGGCGTCTATTTTAGCTGATGATAAAAACGTGGCGGACAAGCTCAAAGCGTCTGAAACGCCGATTGACATAATCATAGCGGCAAAGCATAAGAGGCGGCAGAACGAGCTTTTGTCAGACGGAAATCTCGAGGAACTCGACAAGGAGATACAGGTGTTAAAACAAAGGAAAGGTGGCGTTTAATTATGGCGGGAAACAGTGAAGACAGAAAAACTGCTGTCAAAAAGCTCATCGAACAGGGCAAAAAGACCGGAGTTTTATCCTTTCAGGATATTATGATGAAGCTCGACGAGTTTGATATGACTCCCGAGCAAATCGACAGCGTGTATGAACATATTGAAAAGCAGGGAATTGAAATCAACGGAAATATGGAGACCGCCCTTGAGGAAATCGAGGAGGATCTGGTTACCGAAGACGAGCTTGAGGATATGTCGGTTCCCGAGGGAGTCAGCGTTGACGACCCTGTGCGTATGTACTTAAAAGAAATAGGAAAGGTAGACCTGCTCTCGGTTGAGGAGGAGACCGAGCTGGCAAGGCGTATGTCCGAGGGCGACGCTGAGGCGAAGCGTAAGCTTGCCGAGGCAAACCTGAGGCTGGTTGTCAGCATCGCAAAGAGATATGTGGGACGCGGTATGCTCTTCCTAGATTTAATCCAGGAGGGCAATCTCGGTCTTATTAAGGCGGTTGAAAAATTTGACTACACAAAGGGCTACAAGTTCAGCACCTATGCGACTTGGTGGATAAGGCAGGCTATAACCCGCGCGATTGCCGACCAGGCGCGTACTATCAGAATACCCGTTCATATGGTCGAAACCATAAACAAGCTGATACGTGTTACGCGTCAGCTCGTGCAGGAGCTTGGACGAGACCCCACGCCGGAGGAAATTGCGGCTGAGCTTAATATTTCGGTCGATAAGGTCGGCGAGATTATGAAAATCGCGCAGGAGCCGGTGTCACTTGAAATTCCGATAGGCGAGGAGGAGGACAGCCACCTCGGCGACTTCATTCAGGACGACGATGCGCCCGCGCCTCCCGAGGTAGCGACATTTACGCTGCTTAAACAGCAGCTCTCCGAAGTGCTAAACACCCTTACGGCGCGCGAAGAAAAGGTTTTGAGGTTGCGCTTCGGTCTCGATGACGGACGCGCCCGAACTCTTGAGGAGGTCGGAAAGGAATTTAACGTCACGCGAGAACGCATACGCCAAATCGAGGCAAAGGCGCTCCGAAAGCTTCGCCACCCCAGCAGAAGCAAAAAGCTGAAGGATTATCTCGAATAATTTTTAATGCAAAATTCCGCTAAAGCATACTCGCTTTGGCGGAATTTTAATTTTGTTGCAAACTGTCGTAAGCTGTGATAATATTATAATATAATTGGTTTGTGTTTTTGTAATTTCGATGTCTGCAAAGCGAGGCGATGCTGCTTGTTTATAAAATCCAAGGGCGATAACAATAAAAATAACAAAAATAATAAAAATGGCAAGAACGGCAAAAATAACGTATATTTTGAAAAGGATATAATCCAAAAGGCGGAAAGGCTGTATTTTAAGTACCGCAATCTTATGTTTAAAGAGGCGTTTGCAATTCTTGGCGATAAGACTCTTGCCGAGGATGCGGTAATGGAGTCGTTTGAGCGTGTTATGAAAAGTTTACATAAGATTGACGAGAACGATGTTCCGGCTACCCGAAATTTTCTTGCCGTCATATGCCGAAACGTCGCAAAGGATATTTATAAAAGAGAGAAGCAAAACGGCGGGCTGGCTACCGCCGAAGAAAAAGAGACTCTCGATAACATTGAGGGCGCATACAGCAGTGCGGAGGATATAGTGGTACGCAGAGAAACCTTGAAAACGGTTCTCGGAGCAATCTCCAACTTACCGCCGGATTATAAGGATGTATTTATACTGAGGCGCGTGTATGGCATAGGGAGAGAGGAAATAGCAAATATATTCGGCATTACGGTTCCGGCGGTCAAATACAGACTGCAAAAAGCGAAGAAAATGATTTTGGACGAGCTTGAAAAGGAGGGCGTGGAGTTATGAGAGAAAAAGAATATGATAAAACACTCGACGTCATTTTGGACGAAATTATGGACAAAGCCGCCGCGGAGGTAAGCAGGCAGGACGGCGAAAAGCTCAAAGACCAAGAAAGCGTTGAATTTTCGGAAGAACACGAGAAGAAAATGAAGAGCTTTTTTACGCGGGAAAAACGCAAACGGTTCGCCGCAAAGCTTCCCGCATATACACGCCGTGCGGCTTGCATACTGCTCTTGATTGCGGTTATATGCGGAGCTTCGGTTTTCGGAGTTGAGGCGTGGCGTTCAAGATTTTTACACTTTTTCTACGACCCCGACGCGCCTAATATGAATTTCAGCGCTAATGATGACAGAGGAGCGCACTATTCCGACGAGTCAGTGGCATTGAATTATATTCCGTTCGGCTTTGAACTGGTCCAAAGAAACGAAACTACTTTAGATATAACATTGGTATTCAAAAGAAACGATGGACGTGACTTTTGCGTGCATATAGCCAATTCGGATATGAATTACAACGTCAATACTGAAAATTCGGATGTTGAGGATATACAGATAGGCGGCTTGGACGGAATTTGCATAACAAGACCGAATTATGTGATGATAGTGTGGGCTGATGAGGAGTGTGTATATACAGTAGACGGAACTCTTACAAAATCGGAAATGAAAAAAATATGCGAAAACTTAAAAAGATTTAAAAGTTATCCGAAAATTTAATAAAAAACAAGTCGAAAAACCGCACAAAAAAGGTGCGGTTTTTTGTGCATAAATACTAAAAATTAAAAATTCTTGAAAATTTAAGAGCCGATTTCCGATTTATAAAGTTATATTTACAGAAGCTCAAATAAAAAGGGGGGTGATTTTATGCAAAAATTAAGGAGGTGTTTCCGATGGGCGTTATAAGTCTGAATTATAGCTGATAGATATATGGAGCTTATGCTTGCACATTCATTATAAATGTGATATATTTTAGGAGTGGTTATTATGAAAAAGATATTATGTGCGGCTTTAGCCGCGATATTCCTTATTGCCGCGCCCGCGTTGACCTATGCCGCAGACCTGACGGATGAGCAATTAGGCGAGCTTGGCAAATATCATATATTAGAAGGCGACGAAACCGGCAATCTTCATTTGGACGACAACATAACCCGTGCGGAATTTGCCAAAATGCTCGGAACCGCGCTCGGCAGAGTACACGGGTTCCTGTATGGCAGCCCTACCGTTGATTTTTCCGATGTTCCTCAGGACCATTGGGCGCTGTGGTTTATAGACCAGGCGGTGGAGCTACAATTTATGGAGGGCGACGGCGACGGAAACTTCCGCCCCGACGACAACATAACATATGCGGAAGCGGTAAAGTCGATTGTATTTGTGCTGGGCTATGAATCGGAAGCCGAAGCGCGCGGCGGTTATCCGAACGGTTATATGATGCAGGCGGCGCGTCTCGGAATAACCGACGGAGTGACTTGTTCGACGGGAGATGCGGCGGTTCGCAGTGATATTGCGCGTATGATTTACAATTCGCTTGACATTCCGTTTATGCAGACGGTGTTAATGCGCGGAGAACTTGTGGAATACAACGTAATGGACGGAAGCCTCGGTCACCCGCTGAAAACCCTACGCACCACGCTTGACGTTGTACTCGAATGCTATTGGCTGAGAGAACAATAAAAATAATATCTTAAATTATAATAAAATATAAATTTTAAAAATTTAGGAGGAATAAGGTTGAAAAAATTACTTTCTTTAACACTCGTATTTTTGCTTATGCTTGCGACGGTAAGCGTGTTCGCGGCTGACGGTGACGTTCCTGACGACCTGCCGGAAGGAACCGTTAAGGTAGGAGAGGGCTTGTATATCCTGCCGAACGGAAGCGGAGAGCCCGAGAATGCCATACGTCCCAATCAGGATTTGGCGAACAATGTTGCGCCTGCCGAGCCGGACGTTCTGCTCACGGAAGACGACATTATGAAGGATATACCGACCGAGGGCGGAGTGACGCGCGCTCAGATGGCGGTAATTGTCGGCAGAATGCAGTGCCGCGGAATATTTACTCAGCTGAACCCGACAGATTTATCACCTACGACGAGACGATAACGATACTTGTAAAGCTCCTCGGATATACGTCCGCCGCAGAGAGTGAGGGCGGCTACCCCGATGGCTATCGCAAGGTCGCGGCTCAAATAGGGCTTATTGACGATTTGTATCCGCAAAACGGAGCAGAACAATGCCCCGCACAGTATATCAGAAGCATATCGCACACGGCAATGTATCTTCCCGTTATGGCGCAAACGGTATATGGCAGCAGCCCGGAGTACGAAATTTCTGACGGCGAAGACGGACGTCCGTATTCCACCATAAAAAGTATATACTGGGGAATTTCGGAATAGGGCTAATAAAAACATAATTTTTCCTCTATCAAATATTTTAACAAAAAACGAAGTGAGCAAGGGTCACTTCGTTTTTTGTTAAAATTCACAAATATGCAGTTAGCCTGAGTTAACTTATTACTGCACTATGACGAAAAATGGGTTTATCCGAAAAATATATAAAATTTGTATTGACAAAGGCATAAAACGGTTATATAATTTAAAAGGGTTAGCAAGTGCTAACCGATAATTTTTAACTAACAGTTAGCTTTTACTAATTCGGGTAAGTTTTAAGTTTATACAATACAAATTGTGATGAGGGGTAAATTATGATGCCATTGATATTTGCCAATATCGGCGAAGAAAACATAATAAAGAAGATAGGCGGCAGCGCGGAGGTCAAACGTCATTTGGAGAACCTCGGCTTTGTCGTGGGCGGAAGTGTGAAAATTATAAGTGAAATAAGCGGAAACGTTATAGTAAACGTAAAGGATGCGCGTATTGCGGTCAGCCGCGAAATGGCGCAAAAAATTATGGTTTAGTTTCCGCTGTATCATCGTAATATTAAAGGAGGAGTAATTATGAAAACACTCAGGCAGGCAAAGGTGGGCGACACCGTAAAGGTTGTCAAGCTGCACGGCGAAGGCGCTATAAAGCGCAGGATTATGGATATGGGCATCACCAAGGGCGTTGAGGTACATATACGCAAGGTCGCGCCGCTCGGAGACCCCGTTGAGGTCAACGTGCGCGGTTATGAGCTTTCGCTTCGCAAGGCGGACGCCGAAATGATTGAAGTTGAGTAATTTGCTCAGAGTAAATTTTTTACAGGTCGGTTAGTTATAGCTTACTGCCTGTATTTTTAAGTAATTTAAGAAGGAGAGAAGAAAAATGGATTTAAGAATTGCTTTGGCGGGCAATCCGAACAGCGGAAAGACAACGCTTTTTAACGCGCTGACCGGCTCAAACCAGTTTGTGGGCAACTGGCCGGGCGTTACGGTCGAGAAGAAAGAAGGAAAGCTCAGGAAGCACAGCGGTGTTACCGTTACCGACCTTCCGGGTATATACTCGCTTTCGCCGTACACCTTGGAGGAGGTAGTAGCCCGAAATTATCTTATTTCGGAGCGTCCCGACGCGATTTTGAATATTGTTGACGGAACCAACCTCGAGAGAAATTTGTATCTTACAACTCAGCTTGTGGAGCTTGGTATTCCCGTTGTCATAGCCATAAATATGATGGACGTTGTAAAGAAAAACGGCGACAAAATCAATATAGAAGAACTCAGCCGTCAGATAGGCTGTAAAATAGTTGAAATTTCCGCGCTCAAGGGTACCGGCGTTATGGAAGCCGCCGAAGCGGCTATCGAAGCCGCAAAGAGCGCGAAAACGGTTCCGCTTCATACCTTTTCGGGCGCGGTCGAACACGCACTCGCGCATATTGAGGAAGCCGCCGTTCACGGTATGCCGCCCGAACAGCAGCGTTGGTATGCCATAAAGATTTTTGAGCGCGACGAAAAGGCTCTCGCTCAAATGAATTTGCCCAAAGAGGTGCTTGACCATATTGAGGAGGATATAGCGGCGGCAGAAAAAGAGCTTGACGACGATTCCGAAAGCATAATCACAAACGAGAGATACATATACATAGCTCAGCTTATGAAAGGCTGCTATAAAAAGAGAAACTCGGGCAGGCTGTCAAGCTCGGACAAGATAGACAAAGTTGTTACCAACAGATGGCTCGGACTTCCGATTTTTGCGGCAATTATGTTCCTTGTGTACTACATATCTATGGTGACGGTCGGCTCGTGGGCGACGGACTGGGCTAACGATGGTCTGTTCGGCGACGGCTGGCACTTATTCGGCATTGGTTCGGCGGCTTACGGCGAGGTCTCGGAGGAATACGGAGAAGCGGCTGAAATTATAAACGGATATGTTGAATTTGCGGCGGAAAACGGCGTTGATACCGAAGAAGTTGAGGCGGCTCTCGATACCGAATCGGAGGACTTTGACACAGAAACCGCAAAGGCGGCTCTTGATGATTTCGTAGCGGCGGCCGCCGACATCAGCGAGGCTTCATATACGGTTGTGGATGAAGAGACAATGGCGGACGAGGAAGTAAGCGCATCTTATGAGGATTTGCTCTCCGCGGCAGAGACATATGAGGCGTACGACTGTGTAGAGCCCGACCCCGCAGATTACGGCGTTTGGGTTCCCGGAGTACCCGTTTTGGCTGAAAAAGGTCTTGACGCTGTGGGCTGTGCCGAGTGGCTCAAGGGCTTGATACTAGACGGTATTATCGCCGGTGTGGGCGCGGTGCTGGGATTTGTTCCGCAGCTTCTTGTGCTGTTCCTGCTTCTCGCGTTTTTGGAAGCCTGCGGTTATATGGCGCGTATCGCGTTTGTGCTGGACAGAATTTTCAGAAAATTCGGACTTTCGGGCAAATCCTTCATACCTATGCTTATAGGAACGGGATGCGGCGTTCCCGGTATTATGGCTTCGAGAACCATTGAGAACGACCGCGACAGAAAGATGACAATTATGACGACGACGTTTATCCCCTGCGGCGCAAAAGTGCCTTTTATTTCGATGATTGCGGGCGCGATATTCGGAGGTTCGGCTTTGATTGCGACCTCGGCGTACTTTGTCGGAATGGCTTCTATAATTGTTTCGGGAATTATGCTTAAAAAGACAAAGATGTTTGCGGGCGACCCCGCTCCGTTCGTTATGGAGCTTCCGTCATATCATATGCCGACGGTTATGAACGTGCTCCGCAGTATGTGGGAGCGCGGCTGGTCGTTTATAAAAAAGGCGGGAACGATTATATTGCTCTCCACAATATTCGTTTGGTTTACGACCTACTTCGGATTTGCGGATGGTAAGTTCGGTATGCTTTCGGAAGAGCAGATAAATTCGAGCATACTCGCGTACATAGGAAACGCTATTTCCTGGCTGTTCTCGCCGCTCGGCTGGGGCAACTGGCAGGCGACAGTCGCTTCAATCACGGGTCTTGTCGCAAAGGAGAATATCGTCGGCACTATGGGAATACTGTTCGGCGGCACGGGTACGGTTTACGCCAACCTTGCCGAAGCGTTTACGCCTATCAGCGGATATTCGTTCCTTGCGTTTAACCTCCTGTGCGCACCCTGCTTTGCGGCTATGGGCGCAATCAAGCGCGAGATGAACAACACCAAATGGTTCTTCTTTGCGGTAGGTTATCAGTGTATATTCGCTTATGCCGTTGCGCTTATGATAAATCAGTTCGGACTGCTGTTTACGGGCGCGGTTAACATAATCGGATTGATTTTCGCACTTGCGGTGCTGGCACTTATGATATATATGCTCTTTAGACCTTACAAAGAGTCCAATGTGCTGACCACCAATGTAAAGGTCGGCAAATAAAGGAGTGTGTAAAATGCTTGCGTGGATAACAGGCAATTTGTCTACAATTATTATTTGCGCGGTACTCTGCACAGCGGTCGCGCTTATCGTTTTAAGTATGGTAAGAGGAAAACGGAAGGGAAAGTCTCCGTGCGGCTGCGGCTGCGGCGGCTGCGCTATGAAAGAAAGCTGTCACAAGAAATAAAAAATAAAAATATATGTTAAAAACCGAACCGTTTTATTTTAACGGTTCGGTTTTTTAGTATTCTTTAAGATTTTTTATGTATTTAAATACGGCATCTTCACCCTCGTTTGCAAGCATAGTGAGCAGCTTTTCGATAAGCTCCGAGGTTTCGGGGTGAATTATGCGGGTTGGTTTGGCGGCGAGAAAATATTTGAGAGGGTGCGCGTCGGTGTACTTTTCGCCCTGGTAAATTTTGCTTGCCGCAACTCTGTCGCAAAACATTTCTTTAACGTATTTGAGCGGCATTTTAATAGGCTCGCGCTTATGAGTTACATTACTGTAATCCACCCAAAATTCAAAATGGTGCTTGTTTCGCCCCTGGTGGTGTAGCCAGGCTTCGGAATATCCCTTGTCTATTCGTTCGCCCACGTTGGGGCTTTTGTCGCCGCTGAAGTATTTGACTCCCGCCCAAAATTCAATCGGGCTGTACTTTGAGAGGTCGTGCAAAAGTCCGCGATACAATATTCCCGCGCGGGCACAATGGCGTATTACCTTATGACGGTGCCGCACGATGGTTGAAAGATGTCCGATAAATTTATTCATATAAATCCACTCCGATTTATTATTTTAACACATTCGTTTTGTATAGTCAACCGCGCCCGAATTTTTTATTTTCCCACGGTGTAGGTTTACAATAGAAGTGTTACAAATAGTGAAAAAAAGAATATACGGAAACTCCGTTTTTGTGTTATGGTATAT
>CANQBQ010000020.1 GCA_947589045.1 uncultured Clostridia bacterium
CTTTACGGTGTCGGTGTACCATTTACCGTTCTCAACATCCGTAAAGCTTACTGATTGAGAGCTGGTCACCCCTTTTATGAAAGTTACGAAAATGATACAAAAAATTTTTTTAAAAAACGTCTCCCAAAATTTGGGAGACGTTTAACTATATTTGTATCACCGTGCCGTCCTTAAAAGTGATATTGCGTTCGTCTTTGCCGATTGTCACAAAGTCAACCGTGGTGCTCCACAACGCCCCGTCAAATTCGGAGATTGGCTCGGCTTGGTCTTTAAGCGTTTTTACGAATATCTTTATTTTTTCTTTTTGAATATTTACTTGCCTGATTATGCGGTCGATTTCGTCGTGTCGGCTTTTTGCCGCTTTGTAACGCTCGGCAAGCTCGTTATAGCGCGTGCGGAAACCCTCCTGACTTTGAGCCGTGCGGGCGTTTTCTTCGACCATATTCTGCATTTCGTCCGCCAGCGAAGCCGTTTCTTCCCGCAAACTGTCGCGCTCGGCGGTAAGCTCCCCGATGTTTGACGGGGCTTTTTGTGATTTTGCCGCCGCTTCCGCCTTTTCGATTACCTCCCGCTTGACGCTCAACAGTTTGTTAAACGCCTCGACGAACATCATTTTTATTTCGTCCTCGGTCACATAGGGGGAGTGGCAGTTTCGGTCATATTTTTTGTTGTCGTATTTATGGTTACAGCGGTACACGATTTTGCGGTATTTATCGGTGGAGTGCCAGACCTTGGTGCCGTACCACGCGCCGCAGTCGCCGCATTTGATTTTGGTGGAGAAGATGCTTACGCCGCTGTAACGCGCTCCGCTCAAATGTTTTCTGCGCTCGATCTCGTCCTGCACTATGTCGAAAATCTGCGGACTTATTATTGCCTCGTGGTTCCCCTCAACGTAGTACTGCGGAACTTCGCCCTCGTTTTTCTTTTTCTTTTTACGCAGGAAATCCACCGTGAAATTTTTTTGAAGGAGCGCGTCGCCCTTGTATTTTTCGTTCGTGAGCATACGCCTTATCGTCTGCTGGTTCCACACGTCTTTGCCGCACGGAGTTTTAATTCCCATACACGTCAACTCTTTGGCGATGGAGTACGGCGTCATACCGTCGAGGAAAAGCCTGAAAATCAGCTTGACGATTTTTGCCTGCTCCCGATTTACAACGAACTTGCCCGTCTCCTCGTCCTTGTCCAGACCGAGAAAACGGGTGTACACAAAGCTGACCTTACCCTCGGCGAACCGTTTTCTCTTGCCCCACGTGATATTTTCCGAAATACTGCGGCTCTCCTCCTGCGCGAGACTTGACATAATGGTAATCAAAAGCTCGCCTTTGGCGTCCAGCGTCCAAATGTTCTCTTTCTCGAAATATATCTCTATGCCTTTGTTTTTCAGCTCCCGAACGGTGGTAAGGCTGTCCACCGTGTTCCTTGCAAATCGGCTTACGCTCTTGGTGATAATCAAGTCGATTTTGCCCGCGAGCGCGTCGGCTATCATCGCGTTAAAGCCCTTGCGGTTTTTGGTGTCGGTCGCGGAGATACCCTCGTCGGTGTAAACCGAGACAAATTCCCAGTCGTCGCGGCTCTTGATATAATTTGTGTAATAATATATCTGCGCCTCGTAGCTGCTTTGCTGTTCTCCGCGGTCACTGCTGACGCGCGCGTACCCCGCGACCCTGCGCTTTTTCTTGCTGCCGAGCGGAGCCTCGGTGTACGGACTTATGGTAGCCGGAATTTTTTTCACGTTCATTTTTCTCTCGCCCTCTTTCCCATTCGTGTATAGGGAACGTCAATAACCGTTCCGTCTTTTTTGATTATCTGCAGGACATCGTTTTCGCCGACGTATATTTTTTCAACTTCATTTTCAAACAGGGATTCGGTGAAGCTGTCCGCGCCCAGCTTTTCAGCTATTATATCTTCAAGCTCCCGCTCGTTCAAAATCGCGGTCGGGCATTTGCGCGGCTTTTTCACGCACAGCCACACGTACCTGCGACCGTAGGCTTTGGTTTTGTAATTGCTCGTCTTAAAAAATCCACCGCAGCAGCCGCATATGATTTTGTCTTTGAAGCAGTGGACGCGCCTGGCGGCGGCGCGCTCGTTCAGAATTTTTTGCGTCTTGTCAAAAAATTCCTGCGGTATGATAGCCTCGTGAGTGTCTTTGACGAAATAACTCTGCCGCTCGCCCTTGTTAAACACTCGTTTGTGCGACAGATAACTGTCAACGTATGTTTTGCCGAGGAGCATATTGCCGGTGTAGTTGACGTTCTGCAAAATATGGGTTATGAGGGTCTGCGTCCACAGGGAATTGCGTGGCGAGGGTATGCCGTCGGCGTTGAGCTTTTTTGCAATCGCGCAGACCGACATTCGGTTTTCGGTATAATCGTAGAACATCTTTTTCACTATCTCGGCTTTTTCGGGGACGATATACAGCTTCTTGTTTTCGCACCTGTACCCATAAGGCGCGGAGGCGTTCGTCATAATTCCCTGCGCCGCCGTTTTCGCCTTTGACCACCTGATGTTTTCCGAAATACTGCGGCTCTCCTCCTGGGCAAACGCCGCAAGTATGGTAAGCAGAAGTTCTCCGTCGCCGCTTAAGGAATTGATGTTCTCTTTTTCAAACCGCACCTCAACGCCTATGTCCTTGAGGTGGCGCACCGTTTTGAGCAGGTCCACGGTATTCCTCGCGAAGCGCTGTATTGACTTGGTGAGGATAATGTCTATTTCGCCGTTTTCCGCGGCTTCGAGCATACGTTTAAACTCGTTTCTTTTGGACGTTCCCGTGCCCGAAATTCCGAAGTCGGCAAACACGCCGGCGTATTCCCATTCGGGATTTTGCCGGATTTTTGCGCTGTAATAGCTGACCTGCGTGGCGAGCGAATGGTTCATACTTTCCGAATCCGTTGAAACGCGGGCGTATGCCGCGACCCTCTTTTTTGCGGTCGCCTCCGCTCTGTCAATCTCTGTGACCTTTCCCATAAAAACCGCCTCCGATACCAATCATTATGTCATTTCGGGAAACAACGATATGTCCGAAAATATGCGTTGAAAACAGGGCGATGTTTCTCAAGGAATTCGTCAATGCAATATCTCATATCCTCCGAAACAACGCCCTTATATGTATTATACCGCACTCAAAAGCGGAAATACGCCGACCCTGAATGTGTGTTTTTACAGCATTATACCGCATTTTTCGATATTTTTCAATCGGTTCGGACGAACCGTAAAGGTTTCGTAACCGAAATGTAAATATAAATTTTCATACTTTTCTTAATGCTAAGAAAAGTACCAAAAGAAGCATTTAGGGGCAAGCCCCTAAAAACCCCGACGGACGCAAGGCTGTTGCCTAAAGCGTCCGTCAAAACCCACAGGCGGTAAGGCGGTTGCCTTACTTTACTGCTTCCGATTGAGTTTTTGCCTGAGTGCATCCGCAAAGCGCGCCTGCGGCGCGCGTTTTTTATTCCGATTTAGTTCGGTAAAAATCATCGGATTTTTACCGACAACACGGGGGTTTTCAAGGGGTTGTCCCCTTGAACGCGCCTTTTGGTACTTTTCCCCGCGTGGGGAAAAGTACATAATCCCGCCCGCGTGGAACGCGGGCGTTGCGGGCGGCAGCGCAAAAAATAATTTTGGACTTTTTTCAAATACTGTGATACAATACTCTTGCTAAAGAGTCGGGGAAAACCGACAATTCTTTTCGCGGTTTTCTTATAAAGAAAACCGCACAATAGGAGGTATTTTATGAAGAAGTTTAAACTTTTTGTTATTCTTTCAGCCACACTGATTGCCGCGCTCCTTGCGGGCGGCTGTGCGCAAACGGACGAGCCTGTGCCGACCGAGAGCGCGCGGACGACCGAAAAGGTTTTGACATACGAGGACAGAGCTGAGGAAATTTTAAGCTCCCTCACGCTCAGGCAAAAGGTGGGACAGCTCTTTATAATACGTCCCGACGCGCTCGAAACGTCCGAAATCTCGGACGGCGTGACCGAGCTTTCGGACGGTATGGCGGATATGCTTGAAAAATACCCCGTCGGAGGGGTCGCTATGTTCGGAAAAAACATAACCTCTCCCGAGCAGATCACGTCATTTAACAAGGCTCTGCAGGACGCGAGCGAAATTCCGCTCATAGTTTCGGTAGACGAGGAGGGCGGATTGGTGGCAAGGCTCGCCAACAGTCCCGCCTTCGACCTGCCGGTGTTTGAAAGCGCCGGTTCGATAGGCGCGGAGGGGGACGTCGACGCGGTTTTCTCAATGGGTGAGGAAATCGGCGGCTATCTTAAAAAGTACGGCTTCAATATGGATTTTGCGCCCGTTGCGGACGTCAACACCAACCCCGAAAATCCTGTAATAGGCACCCGCGCATTTTCGCCCAAGGCAGACGTTGCCGCGGAAATGGCGGCGGCTATGGCGGACGGTCTCAGAAGCACGGGCATTACGCCTGTGTTCAAGCATTTCCCGGGTCACGGCGACACCGCCGAGGACAGCCACCTCGGTATTGCTGTCAGCCATAAAACAAAGTCGGAAATGGAGCAGTGCGAATGGCTGCCGTTTGAAGAAGCGGTTGAGGGCGACTGCATTATGGTAGGACATATCGCGGTACCCGAAGTCACGGGCGACAGCACTCCGTCCACGATGTCTTATGAGGTCGTGACCGAAATTTTGAAAAATCAGCTCGACTTTTCCGGACTTATAATAACCGACTCTCTCGAGATGAAAGCCGTGACCGACAGCTACGGTGCGGGCGGTGCGGCAAAGACGGCGTTCCTCGCGGGGTGCGACATTTTGCTTATGCCCGAAAATCTCGAAGAAGCGTTTGACGCAGTTATGAGCGCCGTTGAGGACGGCGAAATCAGCGAAGAAAGGCTGGACGACAGCGTAAGGCGCATACTTATACAAAAGCTCAAATATATAAACGATTAAACGAAGCTTTGACGGTATTTTGAAAATTATACCTGACAAAATATGTTGAAATCATACGGGAATTATGATATGATTATTCTGTGGAATATCGCGTTAAAACAACATAAAGCGATGGTATTTTGTTATGAAAAAGCCTTTTAAGTATCTACTTGTTTTTATACTTGCCCTCGCCCTGCCGACGCTTGACGCGGCGGCTTATTCCTCCGCGCGCCAAAGCGGCGTGATATACGCGGAGGACATCGACTCTTTTGCGGCGGCGGTCGGCAAGCTGTTTGAAGAAAATTACTCGGACGACTACTTCTCGGTAATTTCAATCGCGGACGGCGGCACTGCCGCTGACAGAGACGGCGAAATCATACCGCTCGGCGGCGAAGCGCGTATAGAGGACGGCAACCTGCTTCTCCCCGACGGCGCTGCGGAAAAAATCACGGGCGGCGGCTCTGTAAGTCTGTTCTCGGCATTTGACGGCGGCGGTAGCGGCGATAATGAAGTTTTAACCCAAAGCGACCCGTATCTTGAGGTGACGGTCAAAGACGGCTGTGCGAACATAACCCGCCCCTATCAGACTATGCGCCTTATCGTGAAATCGAAAAATCTGAATGAGACATTCGGCGCGGAAACCGTGATAAAAGGCGCGAATGATATTTATATATTGCAGTATTCGAGCGAGGAAGAGGCTCGCTCCGCCTGCGAGCTGCTCAACGGTTTGAACGGCGTGGAATACGCGGAGCCCGACCTTTACATAGCGCCCGAGAGCGTTTCGGACGCGGTGCCTTACGAGGAGGAGCAGACGCACAACTCGTGGGGCGCGGCAATAATCGAGAGCGATGTTTTTTGCGACTATTTGATTGACACATTCGGCGGCGAGGACTGTCTGCCCGAGGTTACAGCCGCGGTCGTGGACACGGGAATAGATTATAACCACGCATTTTTCGAGGGCAGGATTTCGGATAAGGGGAAGGATTTGTGCGGCGGCGAAAGCCCGCAGGACACCCAAAAGCACGGCAGTCACGTCTCGGGAATAATCGTCGATTTAACGCCCTCAAACGTGAAAATACTTCCGGTGCGCGTGCTGACCGCCAGCAAGGGCGGCTCTGTTGCGGTTCTGGCGGCGGGAATAGATTACGCGGTGGAATGTAAGGCGGATGTCATAAATCTCAGCCTGGGAACGAGCGGAACTTCAAAAACCCTTGACGATGCCGTAAAGCAGGCGTATGCGGCGGGTATTCCGTGCGTCGCGGCGGCGGGAAATTCGTCCATAGACGTGTCGAGTTACTCACCCGCGAATGTTGAGGAGGCTTTTGCAATCTCAGCCACCAAAGCAAACGACGAATTTGCGGTCAAGTTCACCAACGCGTCCGTCGGCTCCAACTTCGGAGCGGGTATAGACTTCTCCGCGCCGGGCGACAGAATACGCAGCGTTTTTCTGAATAACTCATTTGGTTATCTGAGCGGCACGTCGCAGGCGGCGCCGCATGTCAGCGCGGCGATAGCGCTTCTGAAATCGGCGGATAAGTCGCTGAGCATTGATGAGGTGTACGATATATTGGCAAAATCCGCGGCAGACCTCGGCGACGCGGGCAGGGACATATATTACGGCAACGGGCGAATTTCGCTTTCGTCCGCGCCGGGCCTGTTGTCCGCCGAGAGCCCGTTGTTTCCCGAAATCGTAAAAACGAGCGAGCTGTCGCTTGAGGGCAACGTGGTTTCGGTGAGCTTCCAAAATCTTTCCGATCGGAAAAAAGACTTCTCGGTGATATTCTGTGCGTACGGCGAGGATGAAGACCTTACGCAAAGCCGCGTTTTCAATCCGGAGCTTGCGGGCGGAGAGCAGCGAGATATAACGGCGGAGTTTAAAGAGGCTCCGTATGCGGTAAAGATGTTTTTGTGGGAGAGCTTAGATAGCATAAAACCGCTCGCTCCATCTCAAACGGTTTTAAATCGGCAGGCAGGCGCATAAAAATTACCGAGGTGATTTTTATGGTATGCAGTATAAATTCCATTAAGGAAAAAGAGGTAATAAACGTCAGAGACGGCGCACGGCTCGGCTTTGTGGGCGACGTCGAAGTCGATTTGGAGAACGGAAGGCTTATCTCGGTGATAATCCCCGGAGCGTATAAGCTGGCGGGTCTTTTCGGACGCGAGCAGGACGTTGTTATAAAATGGGAGGACATAAAGAAAATCGGCGACGACTTGATAATAGTCGAGATGTAGCCGTAAATATTGACAACATTTTTTTAATATTGTAAAATGGAATTACGAAGGAGAGCCTGAAAAGGAGAGATTGAATTGAAGTGTATTTACTGCGGGTATCCCGAAAGTAAGGTTATAGACTCACGCTCCGGCGAGGACGGCACGACCATACGCCGCCGCCGCGAGTGCCTTAAATGCGCGAAGCGTTTTACCACATACGAAAAGGTTGAGAGCGTTCCTCTGATTGTTATAAAAAAGGACGGTTCCCGTCAGCCTTTTCGCCGTGAGAAAATCATAAACGGTTTGGTTCGCGCCTGCGAGAAACGCCCTGTTTCGCTGAAGCAAATCGAAGACCTGACCAACGAAATAGAGAGTAAATTTTATAATTCTTTCGCGCGCGAAATACCGTCCGAAAAAATAGGCGAGCTGGTTATGGAAAAGCTCAAATCTCTGGATGAGGTGGCGTATGTGCGTTTTGCCTCGGTATACAGGCAGTTCAAGGACGTCAACACGTTTATCAAGGAGATTGAAAAGCTTATCAACGACTCGAAAAAATAACGCGACGGTATTTACGGAGCGAAAATTACGGAAAGGGGAGTTTTTTATGGCGGGATTGGATCTTGGCATTGAACACGATGTCGCCGAAAACTGCGCGAGCTGCCGATTTGCAAAACAGGTGGTGCTGACCGGCGATTATATGTGCGAGAAACGCGGGCTTGTTAAGCCTGATTTTGTGTGCAAAAAATACTCCTATAACGTATTTTTGAAACATCCGCCCCGCCGCCGCGGCATCGACACTTCAAAATATTCACCGGACGATTTTTCCATAGAATAAGCTACGTTCTTTTCTCCCCGCAGAGAAAAGAACCAAAAGGATGCGTTCAAGGGGACACCCCTTGAAAAACCCCGACGGACGCAAGCCTGATGGCTAAAGCGTCCGTCAAAACCCACAGGCGGTAAAGTTGAAGCCTAACTTTCCCGTTTCTATTTGAGTTTTTGCGTGAGTGCATCCGCTATGTATTTTATTTTTATAACAAACCGTTGACAAATGAAAAATTAAGTTGTATAATAAATATAAAGAAAAGGCAAAGCCGCAAGGGTTATGCCGCCAATGTATTATTAAAAGAATAACGTCATTGTGGGCAAACAACGGGCGTTATTTTTTTATGGTTAAAATCAGCACTATAAGTGTGATTAGATACATCATAATATATGTATACACCATAGCAATCACCTCCTTTCACGGAGATGACGGCATAACACCCAGCGGCTCACGCCGCCGCTTACGACTTTACCTTTTTATATTCTACCTCATTTCCCAACATTTTTCAACGCTTTTCGTTATTTGTAATCGAAATGTAAATATGTGATTTTCGGGTATAAAACGGGCGCACACGGTGCGCCCCTACATCGTCGCAACTCGCGCTCTTCGCTTCGATTTTCCTGTTCGGAAAATCTACGCTTTTTTTGCGCGGTTGCTCCTCTCCGACAAAAATCTACGGATTTTTGTCGGTTATTTTTTTACGGGCGAACGCGGTTCGCCCCTAATCGTCGCGACACACGCTTTGTTGTACGGGACGGCGCCCTCGACGTCCCGCAAAAACACGCGCCGCAGGCGCGCAAATCGCAAAAAGCGACTTGCGCTTTTTGCGAAAGAGTACCCAACGGGGCACAATTCACACTAAATTCGCAAGCAAACAGCTTGCTCATTAAGTGTTCATTCGAAGCGACACGCCCGAAAGCGCGACTTTGCCCGAATAGGGCAAAGCAAGCAAAAAGGGCGTGTCGCGACGTGTTGACAAGTCTTTTTTTTTATTGTATACTTTAAGATATGTTATTTAATCAGGAAACGGAGTGTTGACAAATGGCAAAGGAGCTTCCGAAAAATTATGCTCCTCAGGAGTTTGAGGATAAAATATATGAGATGTGGACGAAGAACGGCTACTTCCACGCTGAGGCGGACGACAGCCGCGAGCCGTTCACGATTGTGATACCGCCGCCCAACGTCACGGGTCAGCTTCATATGGGGCACGCCCTCGACGAGACGCTTCAGGACATTTTAATCCGCACCAAGCGTATGCAGGGTTACAACGCGCTTTGGGTACCCGGTACCGACCACGCGGGAATAGCGACTCAGATAAAGGTCGAGGAGCATCTCCGCACCGAGGAGGGGCTCACCCGCTACGATTTGGGGCGCGAAAAGTTTTTGGAGCGCGTCTGGGACTGGAAGAAGCAGTTCGGCGGACGCATCAAAAGTCAGCTTAAAAAAATCGGCTGTTCCTGCGACTGGGACAGAGAGCGCTTCACTATGGACGAGGGCTGCTCCAAAGCCGTCCGCGAGGTCTTTGTCAATCTTTATAACAAGGGCTTGATTTACCGCGGAAATCGCATAATAAACTGGTGCCCGAGCTGTATAACCGCACTTTCGGACGCGGAGGTCGAATACGAGGAGCAGGAGGGTCACTTCTGGCACATAAAGTACCCCGTGAAGGACAGCGACGAATTTGTGGTTATCGCAACCACCCGTCCCGAAACCCTGCTCGGCGATACCGCGGTCGCGGTCAATCCCAAGGACGAGAGATATAAAAATCTTGTCGGAAAAATGCTCATACTTCCGCTTGTCGGACGTGAGATACCCGTTATAGCGGACGAGTATGTTGATATGGAGTTCGGAACGGGCTGTGTTAAGATAACGCCCGCGCACGACCCGAACGATTTTGAGGTGGGCAAGCGTCACAATCTGGAACAGATAAAGGTTATGAACGACGACGCGACCATCAACCGCTTCGGCGGAAAATACGAGGGTATGGACAGATATGAGGCCCGCCGCGCCATAATAGACGACTTGCAGGCGGAGGGTCTGCTCGTTAAGATTGAAGAACATTCGCACAACGTCGGCACCTGTTACAGATGCGGAACGACGGTCGAGCCTATCACCTCCGACCAGTGGTTTGTAAAGATGGCGCCGCTTGCCGAGCGCGCGATAGAGGTTGTTAAGGACGGCACGATAAAGTTTGTTCCCGAAAGATTTTCAAAGACGTATATGAATTGGATGGAGAACGTACACGACTGGTGCATTTCGCGTCAACTTTGGTGGGGTCACCGAATTCCCGCGTTTTACTGCGAGGAGTGCGGCGAGATGACGGTCAGCAAGACCGATATAACAAAATGCCCCAAGTGCGGCGGAGCGGTCAAGCAGGAGAGCGACGTGCTCGACACCTGGTTCTCGTCCGCGCTTTGGCCTTTCTCGACTCTCGGCTGGCCTGAAAAAACGCCCGAACTCGATTATTTTTATCCGACCTCGGTGCTTGTTACCGGCTACGATATTATATTCTTCTGGGTTTCGAGAATGATTTTTTCGGGTATGGAGCATATCGGCAAGGAGCCGTTTAAGTATGTGCTTATGCACGGACTTGTGCGCGACAGTCAAGGCAGAAAGATGTCCAAGTCGCTCGGCAACGGAATTGACCCGCTTGAAATCGTGGAGAAGTACGGCGCGGATGCGCTCAGATTTACGCTTGTCACAGGCAACGCGCCGGGCAACGATATGAGATTTTACTACGAGCGCGTCGAGGCGAGCCGTAATTTTGCAAACAAAATATGGAATGCGTCGCGCTTTGTTATGATGAATATTTCTATTGACAAAGCCGAGCTTCCGCCCATCGATAAACTCTGCATAGAGGACAGATGGATACTCAGCAGGTGCAACACCCTTGCGCGGGAGGTAGCGGACAGCATAGATAAGTTTGAGCTGGGAATTGCGGCTCAAAAGCTGTATGACTTTATATGGGACGAGCTTTGCGACTGGTACATTGAGCTTGTCAAGCCGAGAATGTTTGCCGAGGGCGAGAGCAACGAGGTCGCACAGCAGGTTTTGATTTATGTGCTTTCAAATACGCTGAAGCTGCTCCATCCGTTTATGCCGTTTATAACCGAGGAAATATGGCAGGCTTTGCCTCACGAGGGAGACAGCATAATGGTAGCCGAGTATCCGACCTATAAGGAGGAGCTTGCCGACTCCGAGGCGGAGCGGGAAATGACGGTTATAATGAACGCCATAAAAAGCATCAGAAACACCCGCGCCGAAATGAATGTGCCGCCGTCGAAAAAGGCGAAGCTGTTTGTCGTGACCGACAACGGGGAGCTTTTCCGAAAGGGAGTATCCTTCTTTGAAAAGCTCGCGTCGGCGTCCGAGGTCGAGATACTTTCGGATAAGAGCGGCACGCCCGAAAACGCTGTTTCGGTAGCCGTTGAGGGCGCGGAGCTTTTGCTTCCGCTCAGCGAGCTTATCGACCGCGATAAGGAGCTTGAGCGTCTTAATAAGGAAAAGGCGCGCCTGGAGGGCGAGATAAAGCGCGTAGAGGGCAAGCTCTCGAACAAGGGATTTGTGGATAAGGCTCCTGCCAAGGTGGTCGAGGAGGAACGTCAAAAGGGCGAGAAGTACAGAGAAATTCTTGAGACGGTTTTGGAAAGTATAAAGGCGTTGGGATAAATTCCGGACTTATTTTTCCGCACTGCCGTGCGGGTGGGGTGCCCGCGTTTCACGCGGGCGGGGTTATGTACTTTTCCTTTCGTAGGGTGCGGCGCCCTCGACGCACCAAATATATTTTTTCGTTTTATAAGTATTTTATAGAGTTCCCGAAAAGCGACTTGCGCTTTTTGGGAAAGAGGAGCAACCGCGCGAAAAAGCGCAGATTTTCCGAGCAGGAAAATTGGAGCGCAAAGCGCGAGTTGCGACGATGTAGGGGCGAACCGTGTTCGCCCGTTTTGCCCGCGTTACACGCGGGCGGGGTTATGTTCTTTTCTCCTCGCAGAGAAAAGAAGCGGAATACAGTGAAAAGACGCAAAGCCCCCTAAAGGGTACTTTGGCTTTTCACTGCATCCTTCACACTAAAATTCGCGCTACGCAAGGCTTGCGCTCATCAAGTGTTCAGGAAAAGATGCGTTCAAGGGGATACCCCTTGAAAAACCCCGACGGATGCAAGGCTGTTGCCTAAAGCGTCCGTCAAAAACCCAATGACGGTAAGGCTGAAACCTAAATTTACTGCTTCTAATTGAGTTTTTGTGTGAGTGCATACGCGAATTAACCGACAAAAATCCATAGATTTTTGTCGGTTATTTTTTGCGCGAAATCGCACAAAATTAAAAACAATAAAAAGCTGTTGATTTTTTCTCCCGGCGGGTCTATAATATATTTATAGTTTATTTGTTTACATTGGAGGAAGGTTAAAATGCACAAAAGACTTTTTACCTCGGAGTCGGTCACGGAGGGTCATCCCGATAAAATCTCGGATATTATCGCGGACGCGGTGCTGGACGAAATAATATCCCGCGACCTGAACGCGCGCGTTGCGTGCGAGGTCACCGTCACCACGGGTCTTGTTATGGTCGTGGGCGAAATCACGACTTCGACGTATGTCGATATTCAAAAGCTCGTTCGCAGTACGGTGCGTGAGATTGGCTACGACCGCGCCAAGTACGGCTTTGACTGCGACACATGCGCGGTACTCTCGGCTATTGACGAGCAGTCGCCCGATATTGCTATGGGCGTTGACGATAAGGGAGACGGAATAGGAGCGGGCGACCAGGGGCTTATGTTCGGCTACGCCTGCAACGAAACGCCCGAGCTTATGCCTATGTCTATCGCTCTCGCGCATAAGCTGGCGCGCAGACTCACCTATGTGAGAAAGTCGAAATGTCTTGATTATCTGCGCCCCGACGGCAAGACTCAGGTAACGGTCGAGTACGATGAAAACGGCAAGCCCAAGCGCATAGACACCATTGTCGTTTCGAGCCAGCACGACGAGCATACGTCGCTTGAAAAGCTCAGAGAGGACATAATCGAAAACGTCATAAAGCCCGTCATTCCCGAAAATATGCTGGACGACGAGACGAAAATTTTTGTCAACCCGACGGGACGCTTTGTTATAGGCGGTCCTCAGGGCGACTCGGGACATACCGGAAGAAAGCTCATAGTTGATACTTACGGCGGCTACGCGCGTCACGGCGGCGGCGCATTCAGCGGAAAAGACCCGACAAAGGTTGACCGAAGCGCGGCATATGCGGCGAGATACGCGGCGAAGAATATTGTAGCGGCGGGAATTGCGGACAAGTGCGAAATCCAGCTTGCATATGCGATAGGCGTTGCCGAGCCGGTTTCGGTTATGGTGGATACGTTCGGCACGGGCAAGATAAAGGACGAAGAAATAGCCGACCTCATTGAGAAAAACTTTGATTTTACACCGAGCGGAATAATAAAGGCGCTCGATTTGAGGCGGCCTATTTATAAGCAGACCGCGGCTTACGGTCATTTCGGACGCGACGATATAGACGTGCCGTGGGAGAAGTGCGACAAAGCCGAAGAGCTTAAAAAACAGGTTAACATAAAATAATAAAAGGAGCGTTTAAAAATGAAAGATAACACTTGTATGTACTGCACCGAAAATGAGAAGCTGGACAGCCTTATGATTTATATTGCCGACCTCGGCGTATCGAAGCTGTACCTGTTCCGAGAGCAGACGTATTACGGCAGATGCGTGCTTGCGTACCGCGACCACGTAAACGAGTTTTACGATTTGAGCGACGAGGACGCGAACGCGTTTGCAAAGGACATACGCACCGCGGCAAAGGCGATAGCGGCGGCGGTAAATCCGAGGAAGATGAACTACGGAATGTATGCCGACACGCTTGCGCATCTGCATTGTCACCTCGTTCCCAAGCAGGAGGGCGGTCACACGTTCGGCGGCACGTTTGAGATGAACGTAAATCCGCCCAAGTATCTGACCGACGCCGAGAACGCCGAAATTATTGCGAAGATAAAGGCGAATTTATAATGCAAATTTTATATGACGCGGCGGACGCTCTGTTTGAGTCGCAAAACGTTTCGGACGACGCGCTCCTGAGCGTTATATCGAGCGATGACGAAAAATTCAGGGAATATCTGTTTGAGAAGGCGCGGAGCCGCGCGGTTGAAAATTTCGGCAACAAGATTTACACGCGCGGACTTATAGAGTTCACGAATTACTGCAAAAACGACTGCTATTACTGCGGTATAAGGCGGTCAAACAAAAACGCGCTGAGATACCGCCTGACAAAGGACGAAATTTTGGAGTGCTGTGCGGAAGGCTACGAGCTTGGGTTCAGGACGTTCGTGCTTCAGGGCGGCGAGGACCCGTTTTACACCGACGAGCTTATCTGCGAGATTGTGCGTGAGATACGCTCGGGCTTTCCCGACTGCGCCATCACCCTTTCGATAGGCGAAAAGCCGCGCGAGAGCTATGCGGCGTACCGCGAGGCGGGCGCAGACCGTTATCTTTTAAGGCACGAAACCATAAACCCGAAGCATTACGGCAGGCTGCATCCGCCCGAACTCTCTCTTGAAAACCGTGTGAGATGCTTGCGCGATTTGAAGGATTTGGGCTTTCAGGTCGGATGCGGATTTATGGTCGGCTCGCCGTACCAGACGCTTGAGAATATTGTGGAGGACTTGCGGTTTATAAAGGATTTTTCTCCGCATATGATAGGTATAGGACCGTTTATTCCGCATACCGACACGCCGTTTGCGTCCGAACGCGCGGGAAGCCTTGAACTTACGCTCGTTTTGATTGCGGTGATTCGGCTTATGAACCCTCGCGCTCTGATACCCGCGACTACCGCGCTCGGCACGATAAATCCGCGCGGACGGGAACTGGGCGTTTTAGCGGGCGCGAATGTGGTTATGCCGAATTTGTCGCCCGTTGCGGTGAGGAAGAAGTATTCGCTTTATGATAATAAAATATGTACCGGAGAGGAAGCGGCGGAGTGCCGCGGCTGTCTTGCGCGAAGGATGGAGAGCATAGGATATGAGCTTTCGGTGTCGCGCGGCGACTACCCTTGTTAATTGGCGTTTTAAATAATTTTTTAATATTTCCGCACTGCCGTGCGGGGGGTATGTTCTTTTCTCCTCGCAGAGAAAAGGAAGCGGAATACAGTGAAAAGACACAAAGCCCGCGTCAGAACAAGCTGCGCATGCACGCTTTTAAAAATAAATTTTAAAAGCTGAGTTGCTCCGCTGTTCTTCCTTATCGACAAAAATCATTGGATTTTTGTCGAGGAGGAGCAAGTTTCCCGTAAAAGCGAAGATTTCCCGAATAGGGAAATCGAAGCGCAAAGGGAAACTTGTGACGAGGTACTTTGGCTTTTCACTGCATCCTTCACACTAAAATTCGCGCTACGCAAAGCTTGCGCTCATCAAGTGTTCAGGAAAAGATGCGTTCAAGGGGGCACCCCTTGAAAAACCCCGCCGCGCATAAGACTGTTGTCTAAAATGCGCGGCTAAAACCCAAGGACGGTAAGGTTGAAGCCTAATTTTACCGTTTCTGTTTGAGTTCTTGCGTGAGAGCATCCGCAAAATTAAAACCGACAAAAATCCGTAGATTTTTGTCGGTTTTTAAAATTTATCGTCGGGAAATTATTATCTTACGATAACCATTTCCTCAACCACGTTGTCGTAGAGCTTAACGAAGAGTCTTGCCTCGTTGTCCTCCTCGTATATTTCAATATCCGCCGCAGAAACAACGGATACGTTGTTGGTGTTTCTCTGCGAATCGTAGAGATAGACCGTTGCGTCGGCAACCGAGTAATTTCTGATGTCCTCGTTGACCTGCACGTTTACCGAGCCGGCAAACTTCCTTGTTACCTTTCCGTAAACGGTGGTGAGGCTGGTGGTCACATCGTTGCTGAATTCGGTCGTTTTGTTTCTCACGTCAAACAAAAGCGTTATGCCGTCTATTTCGCCTCTTGCATTCAGTCGATACTGAATAATATCGCCCTGCTGGAGCTTGACGTCCGACTTGGAGAGCACGGTGTTGTCCGCCGCGAGCAGTTCTACCGCTTTTCCGTCCTGGTAGCCGTAGAGCTTGTCTACATAGTCGTTGTTTTCGTTCTGCGTTTCGCTTATCGAATCAACCACCAAGATAGGCTGTTCGGGCGCGGCTGTTCCCGTGGAGCTTGTCACGAGTATTGCTCCCGCGGTGTAGTCCTCCTGAAGGTCGTAGACCAGTACGTCATACGAAGTGTCGTTCGAGAACATCGAACGGGTTCTTATATCATACAAGTCGTAGTCGGTTCCCGCGCTTTCGGGAATGTCAAATATTATAGTGCTGTCGCCTATGGTGACGTTTCCGAGCTTGCCAGACGCGCTCTTGTAAACGAGGGTGTCGTCTATATTGAGTGTAAATTCGTCGGGCTTGGGCGCTCCGGTTCCGGTTTCGTCCTTAGCGGTGTAGATTGCGTTTACCGCGCCGCTCGAGTTGGTCGAGTAGCTTATTATCTGCGGGGTTATATTTCCCTCGCCGCCGAGGTTTTGGAGAACTGTTTTGGGTTCAACGCTGTAAGTGTCGTTGTATCTTACCTTTGCCGCGCTGTCGAGTACCTGTCTCGAACCGTCCTGAGTGAACAGCTCAATTCTTATCGTGTTGCTGAAGGTATCGGCTTCGGCAGCGTTCATAAGATATGCGTACTTTGTAGCGGTGTTTTCAACCGAGGTGCTCTTGTTTACCGCGGCGATTTTACCCTCGTAGTCGAGGTAGAATGTGCCGCTGTCGCGTATCTCTATCGTTTCGGGATAGCTCTTTGCAATCTCGTAATATACGTCGCTTCCGCTTATTCTGTAACCCTTGCTCGATACTTCGGTCACAATGCCGGTTATCGACTCGTCCGAAACGTATGCGCGTATGAGGGTGTTGTCCTCAGATATGGTGTAGGATATTACGTTCCACTCCTGAATGTCCTCAAGACCTATCTTCTCACCGTTTTTGAGTATGGTGTAGGTCACGGTCGTGTCGTCGGGGTCAAATACCACCGAGCCGTTGAGATACTTGTCGGTAACTCGTCCCGTAATTCTCGAAACGGTATCCACGACTATATTGCTGAAGTGGTTTACAAATACGATGTCGGCAGTGTCGTTGATGTCGGTGTCGAGAAGTATGAGGTTGCCGGTTTCGGGTTTGAGCTGTTCGTTGGTTACCGTGTCGGTATATTTTCCGTTATATATATAGATTGCGTCGCTTGAAATTGATGTTGTTCGGGTCGTTTTGTCGTTGTCCTTGTCGCGCCAGTAGGTCACTGTCTTTCTCGCATTGTCGTCTCCGGTCACCGAGACAAGGTTTGCCGAGCTTATTTCGATAACATTGTTCTTGTTGTCCTGCGGACGTACCACTATAAGAGTCCTCTCGTCCGCGTTGGTGTTAAGGCGCGCATAGTACAGCACGTTGTAGCCGAGCAGCTCGGCTGCCATTGTGTCGCCGACTATATATATATTGTCGCCTATCTGAACTCTGTCCTCTGCGAGCGTACTGCCGCCCGAAAGAGTGGTTTCATGGGTACCCGTGATTTGTCCGTAGAGCTTTTCTACGTTAAGTCTGTCATAGAGCAGAGTGCGGTCTACGACCTCATAGCTTACGTTTGTTCCGAAGCCGGTCTGCTCCATCATATTACAGGTGAGGGCGTTGAACACGAGCTGGGCTATGTCGCCTCTTGTCGCGGGAACGCCGCCGGTTGCGTCAATGTTTTTAAGGAGCTGGTTCGACGAAGCGATTACCATGTATCCGCTGGGGTATCCGCCGCTTGACTGAGCCGCAGGCTCGTAGCCGAGCGCGCGCACTACCATTGTTACCGCTTCCTGAAAGAGAACGGGGTCGTCGGGTCTGAATATGCCCGTGTCGTCGCCTATTATCATTCCCTGCTGGTCGCCCACGTTAATCGGACCGTTTGCCCAGTGGTTTGCCGCAACGTCGGGGAACCTGGTCTGATAGTCGGAGCTTTTCGAGATGTCCTCGTAGCCCGACGCATAAACCACTACCTTTGTCATTTCGGAACGGATTATGCTGTCGTTCGGTCTGAAAAGTCCGCTTTCCGCGTCGCCGACCATAATACCGAGAGCCGAGAGAAGCTCTGCAGCTTCGGCGTATTTGGTGTTAGCCACATCCTCCGCTGCCGAAACCCTGTATTCGCTGTAACGCGATGGTGCCACGTTGTCGGTAAGCTCTCTGCTTGTCATTTGGTTGTTTTTTGTGTCGTTTATTTCGATTTCCGCCTGCCCGCCGTTTCCGGGTATGCCGTCAGCCGAGCTTTCGGCGGCACTGTCTGCGGAGGAGCCGTCCGGAGAAGCCGTCGGAGTCGCTCCGCTTCTTAAATTTCCGCCCTGCGAGGTCGTAACGCTGCTTTCCGCGCTTGCCTCAACCGCTGTCTCCGCCGTTTCGCTGCCCGCGAAAGCCGCTGTTGCAGTGCCGCACAGGAGCAATACGGCGGTGATGAGAGCGCTTATTCGTTTTAACATATTTTTTATGCCTCCTTGAATTTTTTGAGTTATTCAAGGTTATTTTGTACCCGCGCGCAGGATTTACTACAAAAAGATTTTGGTGTTTATAGCAAAAATTTGTAAAATTAAGATTTGTGTAAACATTTTTTAACGTTATTTTAAAATATATGTAATCAAATATTTGATATAATCTATTGAATTATATTTATCGTTGTGTTAAAATTATTATAAGCAGTATTGGAATTTGGCACAAAAGATTGCAGAATGAAGTCCTCGCGGGGGCTGCGGATAAATTTCCGCCCGCGAATAAGTACAGATAATACCTTAAGGAGGTAATTAAAATGAAATTTAAAAAGTTTGTTTGCGGTGTGCTGTCGGCGGCTATGCTGCTGTCTGCGTCCGCTGTTTCGGCTCTGACGTTCGACGATGTTGAAAACGACCCGTCGGTAGAATGGGCTAAGCCCTATATCCACTCAATGACCGACGCCGGATATATCAAGGGCTTTGAGGACGGTACTTTCCGCCCCTCTCAGCCGATAACGAAAATTCAGGCTCTCCTGCTTATGGCGAGAATGATAGGCGTTGACGACGCGGCGTATTCGGATATGGCTGAAAATGCGGTAAAGCTCTACGAGAGCACGCTGAGCGGCTTTAACACACAGTATAAAAAGGAAGTTTCCTATCTGCTCTACTGCGGCGTTATAAAGGAAACCGACCTTAACACATATGTTTCCGCAAATGTTGCAAATAATGCACTCAAGAGATATGAAGCGGCAATTTTGCTGACAAAGATACTCGGCAAGGCGACCGATGTTGCAAATCAGGCGTTTGTTTCATCGTCGTATTCCGACTCCGCCGAAATTCCTTCGGCGGCGCGTGCTTATGTTGAGTATGTGCGCGAGCAGGGCATAATGGAGGGCGTTGGCAACGATGCAAGCGGTGCTCCCGTCTTCTCTCCCAACACCGAGGTTACGCGCGCTCAGATGGCTAAAATGCTGGCGTGCCTTATAGACCTGCTCGATACGAATTGCGCCGAAGGCATTGTTCAGAGCGTAAATTCGTTCGACAATAACATAACGCTCGACTCCAACGCAACTCATCAGTTTACCGACGACACTCTCATTCATCTGGACGGCGCCGAGGCAGACCTTTCGGAGATAGAGGTAGGAAAGTCGGCTAAGATACTCTATGCAAACAACCTTGCGAGAACTGCGGAGTTTAGCGATGCGAAAGATAAACCCGAGCAGAACGCGACTATCTACGGAGTTATAAGCAACGCATCCGAGAGTGCGAACGGCAAACAGCTCACGTTAAAGGATTATGAGTCAAACTCGGTGATTGGCGTATATTATGCCGCGGACGATTGCAAGATAACCGTAAACGGCGGTGCGGCTACGTTTAATCAGCTTAAGATAAACGATTACGTTGAAATCACTCTTGAAAACGGAAAAATCGCCTCTATCGTAAGCGCGGATAAAACTACGACGGCTAACGGAAAGCTGGCGGATATTGAAATCGGAGACAACGACGTTACCCTCGTTCTGGAAAATTCAAAGGGCGAGCTGTCGAGGTACACCACCTCGTCGAACGGCGTTTCGGTCGAGAGAAACGACTCCGCCTCGGATATACAGAGCCTGGCGATAGGCGACGGAATTACGTTGAGACTGACCTACGGAAAGATAACAAAGATACAGGCGAGCAGTACCAACCAGAAAGACTCCGGAACAATCGAGTCCATACTTTTGTCCTCGTCGACCCCGCAGATGACGATTACGTCGGAAGGCAAGAAAAACACCTACAACGTCAGCAAGAGCGTTAAAATCACCATCGACGGAAAAGAGGGCTCGCTGTATGATTTAAGACCCGGACTTGCAATCTCGTACACGCTCGAAAGCAAGGAGATAGTCGAGATTTCAACCACATCGGTTATAACGTCTTCCAAGGAATATATCATCGGAACAATTCAGTCCATCAACACGACCTACGGCTTTGTGAACGTCGAGGACAGCGAAGGCAATACCGAGCAGGTATTTGTCAACACCGGTACGGCAATCTCGGACGACAGACAGAGCGTTTCCAAGAGCATTTCGATAAAGGCTTTGGAGGTCGGTATGTCGGTAATCGTGACGGGCAGTAATTCAACCGGCGTGTTTACGGCAAAGAAAATAATCGTTCAGTAGGATTTAAAAAATTCGGTCGGGGCGTGTATGCGCCCCGATTTGTTTTACAGGGGGTAAAAATGGCTGAAAAAGAAAAGACCTGCTGTTTTTCGGGACACAGAATTATACCTGTCGGCGAGCGGGAGCGGGTAAAGGAACAGCTGAAAAATATAATACCGGAGCTTTATTCGGGCGGAATTGATACCTTCCTGTGCGGCGGCGCGGTGGGCTTTGATATGCTCGCGGCTGAGAGCGTGCTTGCGTTTAAAGCCAAAATGCGGGATATTCGCCTTGTTATGGCGCTGCCCTGTATAAATCAGGCGGAAAAGTGGAGCGTGAAGCAAAGGCGGGATTACAACAGAATTTTGAGCGCCGCGGACGAGGTGATATATCTGTCCGAGGAATATACAAAGGGCTGTATGCACGTCCGAAACCGATTTATGGTCGGAAACAGCGCGGTTTGTGTTTGCTACTGCCGCAGTGCGTCGGGCGGCACCGCCTATACTGTGGAGCAGGCGCGCCGCCTCGGTCTGAAAATATATAATGTGGCAGAGACTTTTGAATAAAATTTAAAACAATCCGTGAAGCACAGCTTCACGGATTGTTTTTTGCGGCATTTATACAAGGACGCGCTTTATGTCGTGTATTATAACGCCGCCCTTGCCGTCGAGCCGAATTTGGTAGCTGTCGCACTTGGGCAGACGAACGGGAATTTGCCGCGCGATAAAGCCCTTGCCGCGTATGGTGTCCAGCTCCTCAAACTCTCCGTCGTCTACGCGCACGCTGACGCGTATAATTCCGCTGTCGTCGGTCTGCATCTCGGCTCTTATGTATATAAATCCGAGCTGCTTTAAGTCGAACTCGCCGTGAGTGTAGCGTTTGCCGACCGCGTACCAGTCGCACGGAGCGCCGCCGTACATCTTTACGACCTTTTCACTTGTCGCGCCGTACAGCACCCCGTCTCTTGAAATGAAATCGACAAACGGCTCGCTGTCCTCCCGATACCACACGCCGTACCTCGGGTCGTACACCAAAATTTCACAGCCGCCGTCAAAGTATGCGCAGGCGTAATATTTTTGACCGTCGCTTCCGCCGACACAGCCCGTGTACTTCCGCGTCAGATTGTCGCTTATCAGCTTCGGATTTCCTCCCGAATATCTGTAAAATCCGTGATTGCCTAGATAGTACACCGAGTTGCCGAGCGTTGCGACCGAGCGTTCGTCCGCCGAGCCCCAAAGGTCTACCTGCTTGAGCGAAAAGTTTTTGGGGCGGTCGCCGTAGACCTGAAACAGAGCGTCGTTTTTAAAAGCGACCAGCGAGCCGTTTAAGCCTATTATCCCTGTGAACGGATTGTCGTTGTCAACCACGCCGAACCAGCTGTCGTTTTCGCCCTTGGTGAGAGTGTTGTAGCTGAGGGCGTCCGCTTTGGCGGAGGCAAATATATACTGACCGTCCGACGACGTACCCCAGAGCCTTCCGCCGCTCACGCATACCTGCGCCATATCGGGGACAAAGGTTTTTATTATAATGAAATCGTCCTCCTCCGCATAGAAGGCGCCGTTTTGCGGGAAGCCTATCTCCTGACCGGTACAGTTGTAGAGCTTGACGTGTAAGGTGGTTTGGACTATCGACTGTATCACCATATACGCGACCCTGTCCTCGGGCGGGTATGCCGTGCCGCGCCCCGGGACGGCGGTATTGACAATCTCGACCGGACAGTTTTCGATTATTATGCTGTCGCCGACATGGAAAAACGGCTCGAAATACGCGTTGGTTTTGATTACCGATTTGTAACCTCCCGTATCGGGATCTATTGTGGTAAATGTTCCGATGTGGTCCAATCGGAAAATTTGTTCCATCTTTTCAAGCCGCTGTTTTTCTGCGCTGCAGTCAAAGTACAGCTTGTCGGGAAAAATAAATATTTTGTCGCCCAGCCGCGCGACCGATTTCCTGCCCTCGGACAGCGTAAGGTTGTCGATAACGGTTCCCTTGTAGCAGAAATTTTTGCCCGCAATGCCGGTAAATCCGTCGTCGAGCGGCTCGTCGTACTTCGGCGCGGCGAGGTTTGATATTCCTTTCATACCGTCTATGAGCGTCACCCTTTCGCCGCGCGGAGCAAGGCAGGGGTACATATTGCTGGAGAGGTTTTTGCAGTCCGCAAGTTCGTTGTCCGAAATTTTGCGGCGGGTGTTTATCCCCTCGAAAGAAAATCTGTCAAACGACCTGACCTTGCGCTTTTCGTTTTCGTTAAGAAGCACCGACGTCACCTCCAGTAATTGTTGAAGCACGAAATTCTGCACAGAGGATTTCGCGACTTGTACCAATCAGCGTATGCCTTAAGCGTGATGTTGAACTGCTCGCTGAAGCTGCGGTAGCCGTCATAGTCGCCGCTGTGCAGGGCGTATTTTGAGAGCAGATATTCGGTGTACATTTTGTCATAGGGCATAGGCGCGAGCGTTTCATCGGTCAGAATGCGGCTTATAAACATATTTACGTTTCCGCCTTCTTCAAGCTCGTCCGATATTCTTATGCCGTCCTTTGCCGTCTCAAGCACATATGTGTAAACCGCGCTGTCGCCGTCGGGAGAGCCGTCCTCATTAAATTTTGTGATGATTTTTATAAGGTCTCCCTCCTTCAGAGGCGGGTTTGAAATTCCGATAAAGTCGCCCGAGACAGAGTATTCTCCCTCAAGCTCAACACAGCGTATGGGCAGATATTTTTTTAAATATGCGACCCTTACCCGAGTACCGTCGCGGTGGGGAAGAATGAGGGAGGTGTCAAAGGTGCGTAAATCGGACTTGGTGTACACAACCCCGTTTACCGTAACGTTCTCCACCATATCAAAGTTCAGCCCGTCGGGAAGGCTCGGAATAAGACCGTCCTCAACATTACACTCTATGTAGTCGTAGCTTTTGCATATTTCCTGAGAGAGCATAGCCGACAGCTCGTTGCACCAGTTCAGCTTTTCACGCAGAGTAAAACGGTTGGGAATAAATCTGTCGGCGTTTAATATTGCATCGGTTATTTTCAATTTCCCGCCTCCCCGTTGTCGATTTTTTCTTTCAAAATTTCAATCGCGCGTGTGATAACCGGGGGCATAGGCACGCCCATTAACCCCGCGTTTTCGACTATGCTTATTACTTCGTTGCAGATGAACGCCGTCACAACGCCGTCCTTGATGAATCCTACGCCGAGTACCAAATCAAGGCGGCACGCAATAAGTACAAAAAACAGCATAGCACACTTGCGAAACAGTCCTTTAAGCCCCGCACGGGACTCAAGCGCGCCGTTTTCCGAATGCGGCGACTGTTTGAAAATTCCCGCGACCACCAAACCGCTGAGATAGTCGCCCGCCATAAATATACACAGCGTCGTAAGCGCGGCGTTCCACCCGCCGAATATCGACGACATAGCCCCGCCGACAAATCCGCATATTGCCAAAATAATTCCTTTGATTTCCATAATCTGATCCTCCTTATATGATATTTGCTTTTAACTGTGCAGAAAAGTTATTTCGGTGTCTGTGTTCCAGTTATAGTCACCCTTGTATGGCGTCCTTTCATAGTCCGGTCCCGGAGGATAACCTTCGGTCGTCACGTACACAAGGAAAACATAAACGGCGGTCGCTTCGTTTCCGTTTACCTCTATGTAATTTATGGGGGTGCCGCTCTCCTTTTTCAATATCTGAGGAGTATCTCCGCTAAAACGTACAAGCGGTTTGTCATCCGGGTCTTGTATCGGATTTTCAAGCTCATATTTCGCATAAAGATAGAACTTTTGTGTTCCCTCTTCCGCTTGTCCGCTGTATGTAATTTCCTGCTTCGGCAAAGAAATTTCTCCGAACACCGTGTCCTTGATTGTAATTTGAGGAAGGCTGAATTGCAATTCCCATTTTCCGGTATCTGTGTTCAGCCACTCATCATTCATCGGGTAACAAGGGTGTGCTAAAACCGCACTCGCCGCCGCACCGCACTTTTGCAGCACTTCAGCGTCTATATTTCTCAATACCACCGCATTATCCGCCAGCTTTGCATTTGTGACCGACCCGTCCGCTATTTTTGCGGTAGTAACCGACCCGTCCGCGATGTTATATTCCTCCACCGCGTTATGACCGATGTTGTTATGCCATACCGAATTCTCCGCGAGTTTTACGTGGGTTACCGCACCACCCGAGATTTTACCTTCGGAAATCGCTCCGTCCGCTATTTTTGCAGTAGTAACCGCGCCGTCCTGAATTTTATTAAATGTAATGGCACCGTTTGCAATCTTGTCGTTGGTCACTGCTTGACTGCCGAGATTTTTCTCCCAGACCGAGTTTTCACCGAGCTTTACGTGTGTTACCGCGCCGTCCTTGATAACCCTCTCGTCTATTGTTTTATCGTTTATAAGCATACCGTCAATCTCTTTGTTCGGTATCTTGTCCGCCGTCACTGCGTTGTCCGCTATTTTATCGGTCGTCACCGAACCGTTGGGGTGGTCGAGCACCGCCGCCGACTTGTGCGCGTCAAGTTTATCCGACAAATCGGCAACTTGGTCGGACATAGCAAGCTCTGTCCAGTCGTTCCATACCCCTTTTTCGTGGTCGTCAATGCCGTAACGGAATTTGTGACAGTTCTTATAGACGCTGTATTGCAGCATTACGGCGAGAATGGCATCGGTATATTTGTCACCCCTAAAATTGATTTCAAAACGGGAGACCGAAACTATTTCGGTACCGACATAATATAGCGCGTCCGGTTCGCCGCCGTAGCCTTCCTGATAGTGATTGATAAGGTACCTGCCGTCGTGGAGCATATGGTCGTAATCGGGAGCGGAGGGCTCCCAGTTTTCGTTGTAGTCGTCCAGCTTTTTCGCCTCGACGCTCTGCCCGTAAACCAATGAATTTATTGCGCTTACGAGATTTTTCTCGAAAGTCGTCACACCGTCGCCCGCCTTTAAATCCTCAATGCTGCCGATTTGCCCCTTGAGCTTGGAAATTTCCTCCGTCATATCGGGGGAGTCGCTTTTGGCGCGTTCTATTTCATTGGATAAAGACTGCATGAGCGAGGTTATCTGGGCAGTCACGCTCTTTTTGTTGATTGTCACGGTGCGCTCGCCGATTTTTGCGTCGGTCACGCTTTTGTCCTTGATTTTGTCGCTCGTCACCGCATTTGAAGCTATCGTTCTTTCGCTGACCGACCCGTCCGCGAACTTTGGCTCGGTGACTGCGTTATTCGCTATTTTGTCGGTTGTTACTGCGCTGTCCGCTATTTTCACGGTCGTTACCGATCCGTCGGGGTGGTCGAGCGGCGTTTTTTCGGTGTGCTTCTTGATAACATCTTCAAGATATTCCCTGACGTAGCCGCCGTCCTCACCGTAGTATTCCTTGTGCTTTGAATTAAACCAAAGAGACATATAAAATCCTCCTTTCTATCTGCCGCAAAGGCGGTCGACAAGCTCCTGCGCCGCGCGGGACTGCTTCTCGCTTCGCTCAAGTATCAGAGCAACGCTTTTGGGGACCGTAACGCTCACGCCGCGCTGTATCTGATAGTTTACACCGTTGAGCGTGACGGTAACGTCGTCGTTACCGCGTATCCTGGGCAGAGTTATCTCCACCTTTTCGTCAAATTCGTTAACTTCAATATTATTTTTGTTTTTGCTTTCAGCCATAATAAAGTCTCCTTTTTTTAATATTAAGGGAGCGTCGGGCGACGCTCCCCATTATTTGCGGATTTACTTATACGAACAGGTGGATTCTATCCTTACCATATATTCGCTTGACAGTATCTCCGCCGTCTGTGTTGCTTTCCAGCCAATCGTACTGCGCTGGTCGAGCGGGTCGCCCGTTCCCGCGCTGCCCTTCTGCTTGATGATGGACTCGAGCCCGCCGCCGGTTATCGAGGTTACGCCGTAGGCGTTCTGACCTATAACCAGAGTTGAGTAGACGTCGCGGGAGCCGCTTCCCTCGCCCTCGAAAATTTTGGCTTCGGTGCTCTCCACAAATACTACGCCGTGGATTTTGCCTATCGCGCCGCTGTACCAGTCCTCGGGGTCTACGTTCTGCTTGATTTCTTTCCATTCGGGGTCGTTTGTGAGGTCGTTCGCAACGTCGGGATGAATGATTGCGACATAGCAGCCGTCGCGGAACGGACTTGCGTTGTTGCGCTTGAGGGTTGCGACTGCCTTTTTGATTTCGGCTACGGTGAGGTAGTCGTTGCCGCTCGCCGCGCCGCCCGTGAGCGAACTGCGGTCACTCTTTGAGTTGACGTACTGAACGTTGGTGCCCGCGTTGATTTTTTCGCGCACTACCGTGTCAAGCGTTCTGCCCGCCTGGTCGCCCAAAATCGCCTGCGTCTCCATTATTACATCGTCCACCGCGGTCAGATTGAGCAGGTCCGATGTGGTGATATAGTCGCCGTACTGGTCTACCGTTGCGGTTACCGAAACCACGTTGAGGCTGTTGCCGTCGGGCGTAACACCCTCGGTCAGCGGAGTGGTCGCCTTGGCGAGCGGGCTGAACTTTCTGAACTGAATGGTCTTGCCGTTGTTGGGCGGAATGGGCTTCTTCTGACCGAACGCCGCGTGTACGAGCTTGGGAGTCGCGTATCTGATGAGCGCGCGGTCGTAAAAGGTCTGCATTTCGCTTGTAAGGCTGTTGTTTAAGTTGTTGGTAGTAGTTGTCTGAACAGTGTTTGCCATAGTTTTCCTCCTTAGAATTTAAAAATTAAAATGTGATTTTCTCGCCGCTTTGGACGCGCTCAAATATTTCGTCTATCTGGCTGTCGGTAAGGCGGTCGGGATTTAAATATGCCGATGCGGCAGGCGCGCTCTCGGTACCCGACTCCGCAATTCGGCTGCGCCGCGCCGAGATGTCCGCGGCTACCGCAGACCTTGCCCGCGACAAAATGCTGTTTTTGTGGCAGAGATAGTAAGCGTCCTCGGCAGAAATGCCGTTCTCGGCTATCAGACTTGCAAACTTCGGATTTTTAAGCTCCTCGTCAAAGTCAAATTCGGGGCTTTGGTTTAAAGTGCTTTCCTCGCGCGCGTCGGTCAGACGGTCAAATTTCTCCGCCTTTTCGCGCGTGAGACGGTCGTCTTTAAGACGCGCTCCGATTATCCTGTCGATTTCGCTCTGCCACTCCTGCTCTGTCGCAAAGGTCTTAAACGGTGTTTGCGGCCCGGCGGGGTCCGCTGTTGTTACTGCGCCGGTATTTATTTCGTTTTGCGGCTGAACGACGTCCGCGTACTGCCCTGCGTTCATAGTTTTATCTTCTTTCATTTTCATCTCTCCTTAGATTTTATTTTGGATTTTCGGCACGGATTTCCTGAGCCCGTCAAGAATTCTGTCCTTGCCGTCAAACTGCATACATTCGACAAGCAAAATTGCGTTTTCTCTGTTCTCCGGCTCAAACACGCCCGCATTCCATAAATCGAGCATAGCCTGATTTTGCGATATTCTGCTGTAAGGATTGTTTTTCTGAGGACTTATGATGATGTCAAACTCAATTCTCCGCCTCAAAACCTCGCCGTCTATCGTGATAAGCTCGTCCTTTAAGCCGTCGCCCGAAAATTCAATGTATTCGGGCTTTGCGCCATTTCCGACGCGGTATGTCCTCGTCTCGGGGTGGAACTGCCTCAAAAGCTCTATGAGCATGGCAATTATGCGGCGGTAAGCCTCATATCCCTCGCTTCGCATATCACGCGAGATTTTTTCGCCCGCGTTCTGAAGCGCCATAATCGCGGAATATGCGGTTACGCCCGCCGTGGTGCCGCCCTGGAGTACGTCGCGGCTGCCCGAGATTTCCTTCATCTCGTCAATCTTTTTCTGACGGTGCTCGATTATGTAGTCGTGCATAGGCGATACGGTGAGCTCGCGTATATTTTCGTCCAGTACCGAACCCGAAACGTGGATTATGTCCTTCGACAGGTCGCAAAGCTCGTGTTCGTTGACTCCTCCGTTGTCCTTGATCATAAACCTCGTTTTGCTTGCGGCTATGGCGTTTTTGCATATAAGCTCGTCCAGCTTGTCGATATATATTTGCTGATTTTTTATGAGGTCGATAAGCCCGAAGCTCACGGGGCTGTCCTCGTCGGGATAGAGAGCGTCTATGACGAACGGATACATACCGTGGTCGTAAAGTCCGCCCCGACCCGCGTCCTCGCTCGCCGCGAGTATGGTGTCTCCGCAGAATTTTATCAGCTCGACCGTCGAGCCGTACTCGCCGCGCTTTTTGTAGTAGCAGTCGATAACCATTGTCTTGCCGCGCAGTATCTCGCTCTGCAGAGTGTTTTGATTGTCGTCGTAGGTGAGAAAGTCCATTGAATTTGCGTTGTCCGCAATCTCCGCGGCGGGATATTTGCGCTTTAACTCCTCGGTGTCGCACAGCGAGGTCAAAAACAGGAATTTGCTGTCTTGAATGTCGCTCACGCCCGGCTCCCAGAACAGGTTTAAAAGGTCAATTTTCTTGATGACTATCTCGCCCGCCGCGTCCTTTGTCGGGTCAAAAAATATTCCGTAACACGACGCGCCGTTTTTGAGCTTGTACCACCACGCGCGGGAATAGGTCTGCTTGAAGTTGCACAGGTCAAGCCTGCGCGGAATGACTTTCGAGAGCGTGAGCGCAATTTTGCGGTCTTTTTTGTCTCGCTCGATGATGTTGGGCTCGGGATAGTTGTCCATAATTTCGGCGTGCTTTGTCGCGAGTACGTTGAAAAGGTACGAGGTGCTGACTTCGGGTATCTCACCCCCTCCCGCCGTGTATAAATTCTTGAACCAGCGGTTGTTTTCAATAATTCTTGCGTCGTATCCGCGTTTGCTCGCCTTGTAGATTTTAAACTGCTCGCGTATCTTCTCAAAAAATTCGGGCTTTATGTTCCCGCTATACGTCGCTTTCTTCTTCGCTTGGGTAATCACCGCTTATGATGACCCTCCTTTCATTTTCTTTTTTGGGCTCAAATTCGTTTTCAAGGCTTCCGAACATAAACGACAGCTCTCTCACGAGAGCGGTTGCCCATTCGTGAATGTTCTGTAAATCTCCGCGCATATCGCCCGTTAAGACGCTCGGCGGAGGAAGCTCGTGTTTGGGCATTTTTCTCACCTCCGTTTCTTTTCTGTTTGCCTTGCAGTATCAGGATAATAAGAAAAGTGCGACACGGCGCGACATTGTTGCGCCTTGCCGCCGATATTTAAAAATTTTTGCATAATATGCGCCGAAAACGACCTCTTGCACAATTTTGTTGAAATATTCTTTTGTTTATGATAGAATAACAAAAAGGGAGTTTTTTAGATGAAGGGAGGTTTTTTAATGAAAAAAGTAATAATAAAATTTTTAACCGCATTATGTGTAATTGCTGCGGTTGTTATCAGCGTGAATGTTTATGCTGAAGAAAAAACCTTTTCCCAATGCAGCACGGACGGCGAACTGATGCAGGAAAGTTTTAATGCTCTTTTGCAAAAAAATATTGAAGTATCTGAAAATAATGATTTTGATAATAGAGATGAACTTTTTCAGACTTCATTTATGTCAAGTTATATAATGCCGTCAACCGGTGACGTGAAAGTGCTTGTTGTACCAATTGAATTTAATGATGAAAAGCTTAGTGAAACAATATGTGATGACATTCAAGAGTTATATTTTTCAGAACAAGATTTGACAAATACAGATTTAAAATATGAAGATTTATCGGTTTGCGATTATTATAAAAGTGTATCATATAATAAACTGAGACTATCGGGAACAGTTCTGCCTGTCTATTCTGCGAAAGAAAACAGAAAATATTATGAGGCAATTGTAGATGGGAAACGGCTTGCAGCACAACTGGTTGCAGAAGCCATAAATTCATACGCAGATACTATAGGAGATTTATCTGAATATGATTCTAACAACGACGGGTTTATAGATTGTCTCCATGTTATATGGGCAGGTGACTCCAACGGGCTGGACATTTGGTGGGCACAGGCTTTCAGAGGCGGAGTTTTTACGCTGTTTGACGGAACAAGTATGTTTACATTTGTTGGTATTCCGGAAGAACGAATGACACTTGATACTTGCGTGCATGAGACAGGGCATCTTTTTGGTTTACCGGATAATTACAGCGGCAGTACTTGTGTGCTTCCACTCGGCTGTGATGATTTAATGGCATGCAACGGTTATCACTTTAATGCGTTATATAAATATCTTCTTGATTGGGAAGATGTGAAAATATTACCTTATGAAGATATAACACAGGAAATTGAACTCTATGCCTCTGATATTTATAATGAAAACACGTTTGAGGAAACACGGGCGGTTATGTTTGTAACCGAACCGGAACAGCTTCCGTTTACCGAGTTTTATATTATAGAATATCGCGCTTCGGAATCAGAAGGATATAACACCTCTCCCGGAATAATTATCTGGCACGTTAATTTTGAAAGAACATTCAACGATAAAATATCTTTTGAATCAAATTGTTTAAAGCCCGTTCCTAAAAACGGAGAAATATATGTATTAGGAAAATTAGTCTTTGTTACACAAAATCGTTATTTTGCCGGAGATGAATTTTCGTCCGAAACATATCCGTCAAGTGATTTTTATGACAATATATATACGGGTGCTTATATGAAAGTTGATTCAACTGACAGCGAAAAAGCAACGATAATTGCGGGTTTTAAAGACCCCGACTTGAGTCCACCACCTGAAATATTAATTTCACCGCCGTCAAAAAAAGTGGCAAAACGCGGTGACACTGTAACATATACGGTAACATATAAAAACGCAGATGCAATAGGAGAGATATCCAAAACTTATCCTGATGAGTGTTATATTCTGCCTTATGTTCAAATTGATACTACGGGCAGTGTAGACACGACAACGTCATCTCATCGTATTTATCTTGACGAAATAGACCCTTTGATGACAGAGACTACGCAAAGCGTGTGGGTTGGGAGCGGCGACGGAACAGCAGGTATGACTATTAAACCGCGAAGCGCCTATAATATCGGTGCGCTCGGCGGAAAACGCTATGCGCCGTCAGCGACATCAGAAACATTTATTATAGACAATACTCCGCCTGAAATTGTGTTAAACGGCAGCAGTGTGATAACATTGAATGTCGGAGATGAATATATTGAGCAGGGCGCGGAGATATCAGATAACCTCGACCCCGATATTAAAGATAAATTGGTTATAAAGAATTCTTCGGTAAATCCCAACAAGGCGGGTACATATAAGGTGTACTATACCGCCGTTGATCATGCGGGACACGAAACGAAAGTTATACGGACCGTTAATGTGATTGGAAACGCAATCAATGAAATTCAATATTCCACAACCAAACTTACCAATCGTGATGTTGTTGCGACGTTAATTCCATCTATTGAACTGACAGAGGATACCGAACTTACACATACTTTCACCGAGAATGGAGAGCATACGTTTATCTTGACTGATTTGGAGGGAAATGTTTCGGAAATAACGGCAAAAGTCACGTGGATAGACAAAACAGTATCAATAATAGAATATTCAACCACTGAACCGACCAATAAGGACGTAACAGCAACTATGATACCTGCGGTAGGGTTGACCTCGGATATGGAACTTACACATACTTTTACAGTCAACGGAAAATATACGTTCATATTAAAAGATGAGGAGGGCAATCTTGTCGAGGAAACCGCAGAGGTTGACTGGATTGACAAGATACCTCCTACATTTGATATAGAGTATTCAACAACAGAACCGACAAACAAATATATCAAATTGAAAGTATTTCCGTTAGAAGCTGTAGAAAGTATAAGGGTTTTTCGTTCTTGGCCTTCATGGGGTAATGTGACGCATGTAGGAACATCAGAAAATGAAGAATATTATGAACTTCCGCAAAACGGCAGATATCTGATAGAGGTAACAGATTTGGTAGGCAATATTACTAAAGAATATATAGAGGTAACATGGATAGATAAAATTCCACCCGAAATCAAACTAAACGGTGACAGCGAGGTGACGGTGAAAGTCGGGGGAGAATATGTTGAACAGGGTGCGGAAGTAACCGACGATCTTGACCCCGATATCGCAAGTAAGTTGGTTATAGACGACTCCGATGTGAATACAGGCACAGTAGGTACATATTATGTGTATTACGATGCTACCGACCATGCGGAAAACAAAGCGGTGCAAGTAGTCAGAACGGTTAATGTTCGTGAAGCAAGAACAATTAGCTTTGTTAATTATGATAACGCTGTATTGCAAAATGAAAGTGTTGCGTTAGGCACAATTCCCGAATACAAGGGCGAAACTCCGGCAAAGCCGAGCGACGACGGGTATTCGTACAGGTTTACGGGCTGGCTGCCCGAACTTGCCGAAGTAACGGAAGACGCTACTTATACGGCGCAGTTTGAAGCAATACCGAGAGAGTACACCGTCACGCTGAACGCAAACGGCGGAGAGTGCGAAGATTTGACGGGTTACACCTACGGCGTGGGAGCGACCTTGCCCGAACCGAAAAAAACGGGTTACACCTTCGGCGGCTGGTATGAAAACGAGAATTATGACGGCGAAGCGGTAACCGAAATCAAAACTACCGATACGGGCGACAAGACATACTACGCAAAATGGATTGCAAACACATACACCGTTACGCTAAACAAAAACGGCGGCGAGTGCGAAGATTTGACGAGCTACACCTACGGTGCGGGAGCGACCTTACCAGAACCGAAAAAAACGGGTTACACCTTCGGCGGCTGGTATGAAAACAAAAATTATGACGGCGAAGCGGTAACCGAAATCAAAACCACCGATACGGGCGAAAAGACATATTACGCAAAGTGGACGGTAAACACATACACCGTCACGCTGAACGCAAACGGCGGAGAGTGCGAAGAACTGACAAGCTACACCTACGGCGTGGGAGCGACCTTACCCGAACCGAAAAAAACGGGTTACACCTTCGACGGTTGGTATGAAAACGAGAATTATGACGGCGAAGCGGTAACCGA
>CANQBQ010000021.1 GCA_947589045.1 uncultured Clostridia bacterium
TTCTTTTCGTACTTTTCTTACGTAAGAAAAGTACATAAAAAACTTCACCGCTTGACAAATAATGCCGTTCGGGCGTATAATAAAATCAAATTTTTGAGGAGTTGATAATATGAAGCATATAGTTGTTTTGATGGACGGCGCGGCGGATACGCCGGTCAGCGAACTGGGCGGCAAGACCCCGCTCGAGGCAGCGAACAAGCCGAATATAGACCGTCTCGCCTCGCTCGGCGAAATGGGTATGGTAAAGACCGTTCCCGACAATCTTCAGCCCGCGAGCGACGTTGCGAACCTCGCCGTTTTCGGCTATGACCCGCAGAAATACTACACGGGACGCTCACCGCTCGAAGCGGTTTCGATGGGCGTGGAGCTTTTGCCGACCGATATGGCGTTCCGCACCAACCTCGTAACTCTTTCGGACGATCCGAACTATGCGGATAAAACTATGATAGATTACAGTGCGGACGAAATTCCGACCGGTGAGGCGCACATTCTGATAGACGCGGTTAACAAGGCTCTCAAAACCGACGAATACGAATTTTTCGGCGGCACGAGCTACCGTCATTTGCTCGTATGGCACAACAAGGACGGGAAATTCAAGTTTACGCCGCCGCACGACATATCCGACAAAAAGATAACCGACCACCTGCCCGACAACAAAACGCTTCTCTCTCTTATGGAGCGAAGCTATGATGTTTTGAAGGACCACCCGCTCAACCTCGACCGCGTAAAGCGCGGACTTCGCCCCGCAAATTCCATCTGGATTTGGGGCGACGGCAAGCGTCCGATGCTCGACAGCTACGCTTCAAAGTTCAACCTAAAAGGCGCAGTCATCTCGGCGGTAGACCTCATCAAGGGAATAGGCAAGTGCGCGGGACTTGACGTTATCAACGTCGAAGGCGCGACCGGCAACATAAACACCAACTTTGACGGCAAAGGCAAAGCGGCGGTCAAGGCTCTGCGTGACGGCGCGGACTTTGTGTATATCCACCTCGAAGCTCCCGACGAAGCGGGACACCGCCACGAGATTGACAATAAAGTTCGCTCGATAGAGCTTATCGACGAGAAAATCGTGGCTCCGATAATAAACGCTATGGACGAGGACAAGGAGGATTACAAAATTCTCATAATGCCCGACCACCCCACCCCGCTGGCGACGAGGACTCACTCGCGGGAGCCCATTCCGTACCTCGTGTTCGACAGCACCAACGCGGGCGGCTCGCCCAAAGCTACGAGCTATACCGAGGCAAATGCGAAAGAAACAGGTATATTTATTCCGAACGGTTATAAAATAATAGAGAAGATTTTATAATCGAATTGAGCCTTCTCCGCTTTGAATTTGAAGCGACGAACGCTTGATCCAAATCATCCAAATCGGAGGAAATTATGCCAAAATACCTTAAGACCATATTTATTGCGGCGGGTATTTTGGCATTTTTTATTTTTTTGCCCAAGCTGCTCGGTCTTACCGCGCCGTTTCTGCTCGCGTTTTTCTTTGCGGCGGCAAGTCAGCGGCTTATACGCACACTTGAGCGCAAATTAAAAATAAACCGCGGCGTGTGGGCTGCGGTTTTGATTGGTTTTGTTATGGTGATTTTCGTGGGCGGCTTTGCCGCTTTGATATTGGAGACGTTCAAGCAGATAAAAAGCCTTATACTCTCCCTGCCCTCGCTGACAGACACCCTCCGCGGCACTCTCGGCTCTCTCACCGAAAAATACGACGACCTGCTCACGCGCATCTCTCCCGAGCTGTCGGAATATTCCGACGAATTTTCGGCTCGGATACGCGACTACATTCAACGCGCCGCCGCGACCGTGACCGACAACGCGCTCGGCGCGGCGAGCGGCTTTGCGCGCTCTCTGCCGAGCGTAATACTGTTCATCGCGGTATTTTTAATTTCGTCATTCTTTATGGCAAAGGACTACCGGCTTATAATAAATTTCCTGAAGGACGCCTTGCCCGACGCGGTGCTCAAAAAGCTAATCTATCTCAAAGCCACGGTCTTTGACACCTTTTTCAGCTATATAAAGGCTCAAAGCATACTGATGTGCATTACCTTCGCGATAGTTTCGGTATATCTTTGGATATTGGGAGTTTCCTATCCTATTCTGATAGGCGCGGCTGTGGGAATAGTTGACGCCCTGCCGTTTTTCGGCGCGGGAACCGCGCTTCTGCCATGGGCGGTCACCGAGTTCGCACTCGGCAAGACCTCTCTCGCCGTTGCCCTTGCGGTGCTTTGGCTCGTGTGCTTTTTAACCAGACAAATACTCGAGCCGAAAATTTTGAGCGCACAAATCGGGGTACACCCGCTCCTCACGATATTCAGCGTCTACGCGGGTCTGAAAATATTCGGCGTTTTCGGAGTTCTGATAGGACCGATAGCCGCCGTTCTCGCCGTGAATTTGTATTCCGCACGCAAAAACAGCGCAGACCTTACCCGATAAACAGGGCGATATTCCGCACCACGCCGAAAATCACGAGGCCCGCCGTTATAACGTACAGAATTATCCGTTCGGGCAGGTTAGGCAAAAACGGCTCGCCGTTTTTTATATACAGCACCGAATGGCGAATAAAATACGCGGCGAAAAGCGGCAGCATAAAAAGTACTGCCGCGTTGCACCTTACCGCGCCGCGAAAATCCAGCTTGGCAAGCGACAGCACCATACGGGTCGTGCCGCAGCCGGGGCAGTAAAGTCCGGTCAGGGCGTGGAACACACACGGTATTCCGTGCCCCGTTAAAGAAACAAACAAAAAATATAAAACGCCCGCCGCAAAAAGCACAGCGGCTTTTGCGGCGAGCGATGCCGCTCTCTTTTTCATCTCTGTGATTTCCCGAGCTTATTATGCAACCGCCTTGTTGATAGCGTCCTGCGCGAGAGCATAGTAAACTATCGAAAGCCCGAACAGCGCGAGTACAATATACACAACGCCCGTACTGCCCGACGGCTCGCCGCGGTTCATCTTTATGGTATCAACTCTCTCGCCGAGCTTATACGCCCAGTACCAGCCGTAAATTCCGCAGGTGATTATGGTGAAAAGGAGCGCCATACCGCCCGACGTATTTTGGTCGCCCGAAAGCGCGCCCAGCTCGTCGCTGAGAACCACAAACCAGTAAAGCGTATAAATTCCGCAGGTCACGATAGACAAAATTATGCAGACCGCTATGTTCTTTTGCTGAATACCCAATGCTATCAACTCCGTTTAAAATAATTTGTCATATTTAGACATCTGAATTTTATCACAGCACGGAGGCATTGTCAATAAAATATGAGCGCCGCATATGTTTTACGCGCCTTTTTTGGACTGAAGGCGGAGTCTGTCGGCAATCATAGCTATAAACTCGCTGTTGGTGGGCTTGCCCTTGCTGTTTGCTATGGTGTAGCCGAAGAACGAGTTGAGCACCTCGGTGTCTCCTCTGTCCCACGCAACCTCTATCGCGTGGCGTATGGCACGCTCCACTCGGCTCGGAGTTGTCTTGAACTCCTTTGCAACGCTCGGATAAAGCTCTTTCGTTATGGAGTTGATTACGTCAAGATCGTCTATAACCATCATTATCGCCCGCCTCAGATATTGATAGCCCTTTATGTGCGCGGGTATTCCTATCTCGTGTATCACGTCGGTAACCATAGTTTCCATATCGGGCTTCATCGCGTCGATAAGCATTTTTCTTGAAATTATTTTGCCCTGTTCCGCATCGTCGTCTCTGAGCATCTTAATTCTCGAAATCATAGACTGCGGGTCTATCGGCTTTACCATATAGTAAATCGCGCCCTGCTCCATACAGCTCTTAGCCATCTTATCACCGACAACCGGCGAGGTCATAATCACCATCGGTCTTTCGCTGCGGCGGTTCAAGTTTTCCAAAACGCCTATTCCGTCCAGCTTCGGAAGTACCACGTCGGCAATCAGAACGTCGGGCTTTAACGATTCGACCTTGGCAAGCGCCTCCTTGCCGTCATACGCCGAACCGACGACATAAATGTCCTCGTCCCGCGACAGCGCATTCCTCATATTGTTATGATATTCCCTGTCCATATCCGCCAACAAAACCTTGATTTTCTCCATAAACTTACGCTCCTTTGTTTTACAAATTATATATTTTTATCGTCAATTTTCAATTATTTTAAATTGACAACTCAAATTATACATCATACTGGATAATTTTGTCAACCCATTTTTTACCAAATTATAAAACAAAATGTTAATTAAACGTCTAAAAAAGCGTCTGTTATCGAAAAAATAGCTTTCTTATTTTTTTATAAAAAAATTTATAATTATAATATCAATCCAATCGGTGTACTGTAACATTGTGTCGAATTTTATCAAAATAGCCGAAACAGGCGGCGCAAAAAATGCGCCGCCCGTTTTGATATTTTTCAACCCTTTTTAATTCATTCCGCCGAGCATTGTTTCGGCAAATATGCCGTAGCCCTTGGTGGGGTCGTTGACAAAAACGTGAGTCACCGCGCCTACCAGCTTGCCGTTTTGGATTATAGGGCTGCCGCTCATTCCCTGAACGATACCGCCCGTTTTCTGTATAAGCGCGGGGTCGGTCACCTTGATCGTCATAGCCTTCGAGTCCCGTGACGACGAATTTTTGTCGGTTATTTCTATTTTGAATTTTTCCACGCTGTCGCCCTCCACGTTGGAGAGGATATACGCTTCGCCCTTTGCCACCTCATCGACTGCCGCTGTCTCCATAACCTCTTTTTCGGGAATTTCGGCGACGCTTCCGTAAATGCCGAGCAGACCGTTTTCACGCACCGTGCCGACCGCGCCGCCGCTCTCGGTGAAAACGCCCTTAAGCTCGCCCGGCTTGCCCCGTTCGCCGCGCACTACCGATACGACGGTGGACTTATATATATTACCGTCGTCAATATCCGCGAACGAGTCGCTGTCGGTGTCCGTGATACCGTGTCCGAGCGCGCCGAAGTTTGAGGTTTCGGGGTCGATATAGGTGAGCGTGCCTATGCCCGAAAGCGCGTCCTTGACCCAAACGCCTATTTTATACTCGCCGCCGTCGTCAAGAACGGGAGAAATCTCAAAGGTTTCCTCTTTCCCGTCGCGCACGGCGGATACGGAAAGCTCCGCGCCGCCGCTCTCGCCCACGATACGGCTTATGTCGCCGACCGAGGACACTTCACACCCGTTGAGGGCTTTTATAACATCGCCCGCCTTTACGCCCGCGCGTCCGGCGGGGAAACAGCTTTTTCCTGCGGAAGAAACCGCGCCCGTGCCGACGACAAGGCAGCCGCTCAAATCGAGCGTAACGCCTATCGCGTTTCCGCAGGGTATGACCGCCTTTGCCGCCGCCGACTGCACGCACAAAAGGACGAGTAAAGCCGCCGATAAAGCGGTTTTTCTCAAAAAACCGAGCTTCACAAAATCCCTCCGTTTCGTATCAACGCGCAAAGGTTGAACCAATGTCCAACCTTTGCGTGTTAATTTTAAATTTTTGCGTGTTTGAATTTAAGTCCTTATTTATTTTCTGCCGATTAAAAAATTTTATAGTGACAATTTTTTATAATTTTATATGTGTACGCGAAAGCAAAGCGCAAGTCGCAACTCGCGCTTTTGTGCGCGATTGCTTCGAATGAACACTTAATGAGCAAGCTGTATGCTTGCAAATTTAGTGTGAATTGTGCCCCGTTGGGTACTCTCCGACAAAAATCTTCGGATTTTTGTCGGTTTATTTTTATTCCGATTTAGTTCGGTAAAAATCATCGGATTTTTACCGATTAAAACGGGGTTTTTCAAGGGGTGTCCCCTTGAATAGTTCTTTTGGTTCTTTTCTTGCTACCAAGAAAAGAACATAATCCCCGCCCGTGCGAAGCGCGGGTCCCCGCACGACAGTGCGGAAAATATTTTAAAAATAAAAACGCCCGCGCGGAGCGCGGGCAAAACAGAAAGTCCGTTATTTTAATTCCTCGATAAATTCACCTATTCTGTCGAGTGCAACTTGTATATCCTTTACCGAATACGCATAAGAGCAGCGTATGAAGCCCTCGCCGCTATCTCCGAAAGCGTTGCCCGGCACAACCGCGACCTTCTTGGAATAGAGCAGTTTTTCGCAGAAATCGTCGCTGCATAGTCCGGTTGAGCTGATATTGGGGAAGCAATAAAACGCGCCGAGCGGCTCGAAACAATGAAGTCCCATTTTATTGAAGCTGTCCACTATCATACGTCTGCGTCCGTTGTACTCCTCGCGCATCATCAAAATGTCGTCGTCTCCGTTTCGGAGCGCTTCTATCGCCGCGTATTGCGCGGTGGTGGGCGCGGACATTATGGCAAACTGATGCACCTTGGTCATAGCCTTGATAATGTCGGGACAGCCGCAGGCGTAACCGAGGCGCCAGCCGGTCATCGCATACGCCTTTGAAAATCCGCTCACAATTATTGTACGCTCATACATTCCGTCAATCTCGGCTATCGAAATATGTCGGCTTTCGCCGTATGTAAGCTCGGCGTAAATCTCGTCCGAGAGCACAAAAATATCTTTGTCGCGTATTACCTCCGCAATCTCCTCAAGGTCTGACTTTTCCATAATCGCGCCCGTCGGATTGTTCGGGAACGGCAGAACCAAAACCTTAGTTTTCGGCGTTATCGCGGCGCGAAGCTCGTCCGCTTTCAGCCTGAAATTATTTTCCTCTTTGAGCACTATCGGCACCGGCGTACCGCCCGCCAGACTCGTGAGCGGAGCATAGCACACGAAGCTCGGCTCGGGTATAAGCACCTCGTCGCCCTTTTCCAAAACGGTACGCAAAAAGAGGTCTATCGCCTCGCTTCCGCCGACCGTAACAAGCACCTGATTTAAGCCGTCGTACTCAAGGTTAAATCGGCGGCGCATATAGTTTGCAATCTCGATACGAAGCTCTTTGAGCCCCGCATTGGCGGTATAATGCGTATATCCCTTCTCAAGCGTGTATATACCCTCGTCGCGGATATGCCACGGGGTAACGAAGTCGGGCTCGCCAACGCCGAGGGAGACAGCGTCCTTCATCTCGGACGCAATACCGAAATATCGGCGTATGCCCGACGGCTTTATGCCCGAGACAACGTCGTTTATATATTCCTTAGGGGGTTTTGTCATATTGTGATTACCTCCCTGTCGTCCTTATTTTCGGATTTGAACATAACGCCGCGCTCCTTGTACTTTTTGAGCACAAAATGCGTAGCCGTGCTTATGACCGCCTCCATTGACGCAAGATGCTCCGCCACAAAGAAGGCTATCTCCTTCATCGTTTTACCCTCAACCATAAGCGCGAGGTCATAGCCGCCGCTCATTAAGTACAAAGACTTGACCTGCGGATACTGGTATATGCGCTCGGCTATCCTGTCAAAGCCCAGGTTGCGGTGGGGCGTAACTTTAAGCTCGATGATTGCGTTCACGTTCTCCCACTGCGTACGCTCCCAGTTTATAATCGCGCTCTTTCCGACTATAATCTGCTGCTTTTTAAGCTCGTCCATAGTCTCGGCGACCTCGGCGGTCGTGGCGCCCAGCATCGCCGCGGCGTTTTCAAGCGAAATATCGCCGTCCTTCTCGAGAAGTTCAAGTAATTTTTCGGAATTTTCAATCATAAAGATAACCTCCAGTTTACGCCGTTTAAATTTCCAGCGTTTCAAATTTAAAATATCCCGCTATAAAAAATATAATGTCATAAGCCGCCGTAACTATGCCCGCCTGTGCCAGCTTTATAATCGATGACTGCTCCGCCCAAAGCGTGTGCCATATCAAATATTTTGTAAAGACAAAATTTTCGGCAAACGGCACGAAAACCTGAAGCGCGTACACACCCAACAATATCACGGTACACATAAAAATCGACATTCCCGCGTTACTTGAAAACTGGTTTATAAACACCGCAAACAAGACGACGGTAATGAGCGGTACGAAATTCAGCGCGTAATATACCGCAACGCTCAGGCTGTTTTCAACGGTATGGATAACGGCAAACTCCATAATGAATGACGATACAAGCATTCCCAAAAGGAACATCGCCGTTATAACCAAAAGCGCCATTATTTTTGAAACATAGATTTTCATTTTGCTTATCGGGCGTACGAGCAAAACCTGGAGCGAATAGTCATAACGCTCGCCCGAAAACATATCTCCCGCCGCGATAAACACCACCACGGGAACAAACATAAGCGACGCCGTATAAAGCATATTCGCGGGAATGCCCGCGGCGGCCTCCGCCGCGTCTCCGTATGTGAGCTTGATAACGGCGGTGTTCACAAACATACTCAGCAGGCAGATAAGCAGCTCAAGGAGCAGAAAAAGCACGTACTTGGGACGCATAAACAATTTTTGAAGCTCGTTTTTAAAATTACCCGTTAAAACACTCATTCGCCCGTCTCCTCCTCCGCGCCGAGCGGCTTCCTAAGCCCTATCGACTCCTCAAACAGACGCTCGCCCTCTCTCAGTTCCATCTCCGCAATATTTTCGGGAATGTCAAACGCCGTGATGCGTCCGTTCTCCATAACTCCGACCTTATCGCACAAGCCGTCAAAATCATCAAGCTCGCGCGAGGTTATGAGAAAGCTCGTGCCGAATTCCTCGTTCATTTCCAGCACCGTATTTTTGAGAATTTCACGGTCTGTGTCCGAAAGTGCCTTAAACGGCTCGTCAAGCAAAATAACTCTCGGATTTGTAAGGAACGCGAGCCCTATCGCGAGCTTCATACGCATAGCCGGCGAAAAGTCGCAGACCTTATCGTCTCCGCAAAGACTCAGCCCCATATTCTCCAGCACCTCATCAATTCTGTACTCGTCAACGTCGCGGCAAATTCTCGCGATAACTCTCATATTCTGCCTTGCCGTCATATATTCGTAAAAAGTCGGTTCTTCAATTACCGTGCCCAGTCTCGATGCGGCGAGAACGTGCTCGCGCCGAGCGTCATATCCCATAACGCTCACCTGCCCGCTGTCCGCTTCGCACAGCCCCGCGATTATACGCAAAAGGGTGGTCTTGCCTGACAGCTCTCCGCCGAAGATGCCGACTATTTCGCCCATTTCGACGTCAAATGTCACATCAAAAATACCCGCGTTTCTGCGGTATTTGCGCGTCAGCCCGATAACTCTCAACGCATTTTCCGACATTTTTTCACACACTCTCCCCAATCTTGAACAAGCATACAATCTTCACTATACATTTTAATGCGTAATTGCGGTACTTGTCAATAAAAATAAGCCGTTGTTACATAAATTTAATAATGCGATATTGATATTTTATGCGACTATTGGTATAATTAAATATATTCTACTCAAAAATATTAAGTATACAAAATTTAATTTTTGGTAAACTTATCGGGTGGTGCGTGAAATTGAGCAAAACAAGAGATATTATTTCGGTCGCGGCAGGGCGCGAAAAGGCGGATACCGTTTTTAAAAACGCGAATATAGTTGATGTGTTCGGCAGACGCGTAATCCGCGGAGACGTCGCCGTGTTCGGCGACAGGATAGCGGGTATCGGCGAATACAGCGGAAAGTGCGAGATAGACGTCGGCGGGGGATATATTATGCCCGGCTTCATTGACGCGCACATACATATAGAGTCGTCAATGATAACTCCGGCGGAATACGCGCGCACCGCCGTGCCTCTGGGCGTTACGGGAATAGTCTGCGACCCGCACGAGATTGCCAACGTATGCGGCATTGACGGAATTAAATTTATGATGGACTGTGCGCGAGGTCTGCCTATGGACATTCGTTTTATGCTCCCGTCCTGCGTACCCGCGGCGGACTTTGAGGACGCGGGCGCTGTTTTCACTGCCGCAGACACCGAAAAATTTATGAGAGAATACCCGTTCCACGGGCTTGCCGAAATGATGAATTATCCCGCCGTGATTGCGGGCGACAAAGAGGTTTTGAGGAAGGTCGCAGCGGCGGAGCTTGCGGACGGACACGCGCCGTCGGTCAGCGGGCGCGAGCTTTGCGCGTATATTGCAAGCGGAATACGCACCGACCACGAGTGTACGAGCGCGGACGAAATGATTGAAAAAATTTCAAACGGAATGTATGTACTGCTGCGCGAGGGGACTCTCGCGCGTGACATTGAAAAGCTGATAGGCGGCGTCACGCCCGCAAATCTGCGCCGCGTGGCGTTTTGCACCGACGACGGCGACGTTCTGCGCGGCATAAGCGCCGCAAACTGCATAATTCGCGCGGCAGAACTGGGGCTTGACCCGATAGATGCGATAACCGCCGCGACGCTAAACGCCGCCGAGTGTCAGAAGCTCGGCAAGGTCGGAGCCATCGCCCCGGGATATTTTGCCAACCTCGTCATATCAAACGACATTGTGCCGCGCGAGGTAAAGGCGGTTTACTACCACGGCGCTCTTGCGGCAAAAGACGGCGTGGCGCTGTTTGACGCGTCCGCTCCGAGACATATGAAGCCGGTTCTCAAAACCGTTCATACGAACAGGATAACCCCCGAAATGCTCGAAAAGGACTTTGACGCGGACACTCCGGTAATTGAAGTTTCGGCGGGGTCTATCGTTACGAAAAAGACGTTTAAAAACTCGGCGGACGGTCTCAGCCGTCTGGCTGTGATAGAGAGGCATAAAAATACCGGCAGAATAGGTCGGGGCTTTGTCAGTGGATACGGGATAAAGGGCGGCGCGATTGCGTCCACCATAGGTCACGATTCGCATAACATAACCGTTATAGGCGACAACACCGAGGATATGGCTGCGGCTGTTTCGGCTCTCGGGCGCGTTGGCGGAATTGCGGTATGCGCGGGCGGAGACATAACCTATTTGCCGCTTCCAATAGCGGGTCTTATGTCGGACAAGCCTGCGGCGGAGGTCAAAGAGAAGCACGAAGAACTGCGTATCGCGGCGGACAGGCTCGGCATAGCAGACGGAATTGACCCGTTTATGTGCCTCGCGTTTTTGTCGTTGCCCGTAATTCCCGAACTAAGGCTCACCGACAGAGGGCTTTTCGACGTTAACGAATTTAAATTTGTCGAATAATTTAATTTAACATACAGGAGGTATTGATTATGGAAAGATACAGCTACAAAACAGAGGGCGTATGCGCGATGGCGATAAATTTCGCCGTTGACGGAGATACCCTGCACGACGTCGAATTTGTCGGCGGCTGCGCGGGCAACACACAGGGCATAGCCAAGCTCGTAGAGGGTATGAAGGTTGAGGAAGTAATAAAAAGACTTAAGAACACCGACTGCCGCGGACGCGGAACTTCCTGCCCCGACCAGCTCGCGAGAGCGCTCGAGCAGGTTCGCAAATAATGTGTGCAAAGGGATTTCTGCCGATTTCAAGGCAGGATATGGAGCAGATGAATATTGACGCGCTCGACTTTGTGGTAGTCACCGGTGATGCATATGTCGACCACTCCGGCTTTGCACACGCGGTCATTTCGCGTGTGCTGGAAAGTCTCGGCTTTACCGTCGGGATTATCGCTCAGCCCGATTGGCACTCCTGCGAAGATTTTAAGAGACTCGGCAGACCGAGGCTCGCGTTTTTCGTTTCGGCGGGCAATATCGACTCGATGGTGAACCACTACACGGTAAGCCGCAAAAAGCGAAACGACGATATGTATTCTCCCGGGGGCAAGGCGGGCTTCCGCCCTGACCGCGCCACCATAGTATATTGCAACCGAATACGCGAGGCATACGGCGATATTTCGATAATAATAGGCGGAATAGAGGCGAGCCTGCGGCGGTTCGCGCACTATGATTACTGGAGCGACAAGGTGCGCCGCAGTATTTTGATAGACAGCGGAGCAGACCTGCTCACCTTTGGTATGGGAGAGCTTCAAACCGCCGAAATAGCCGAGCGCTTGAAATCTGGCGTCCACGCGTCGGATATAACCGACGTTGACGGAACCGCGTACTTGAGCGACAGCGTACCCGACGGATGCGTTGTCCTGCCCGGCTTTGACGAAATCTCGGCAAGCAAAAAGCAGTACGCGCTCGCTTCAAAAATTCAATATGAGGAGCAGGACTTTGTGCGCGGCAAGCCGCTGGCACAGCTTGACCGCGACAAATACATAATTCAGAACAAGCCTATGCGTCCGCTTACGACCGAGGAAATGGACGCGGTTTACGAGCTGCCGTATATGCGGGCGTACCACCCGATTTACGAGCCGCTCGGCGGCATACCCGCGATACGCGAGGTCGAATTTAGTGTGACCTCCTGCCGCGGCTGCTTCGGCGCGTGTACCTTTTGCGCGATAACCTTTCACCAGGGGCGCACCGTAACTGCAAGGAGTCACGACTCTCTTGAGCGCGAGGTGAAACTGCTCACCGAACGCCCGAATTTTAAGGGCTACATTCACGACGTCGGAGGACCCACCGCGAATTTCAGGCACCCCTCCTGCAAGGGTCAGCTTGAGCACGGCGTATGCAAAAATCGCCAGTGCCTTTTTCCGTCGCCGTGCGAAAACCTTGAGATAGACCACAGCGACTATTTGTCCCTCTTGCGCCGACTGAGGAAAGTAAAAGGCGTTAAAAAGGTGTTTGTGCGTTCGGGTATCAGATATGACTATCTCATATATGATAAAAACGACGAGTTTTTCAAGGAGCTTTGTATGCACCACATAAGCGGTCAGCTTAAAGTCGCGCCCGAGCACGTTTCGGGAAATGTGCTCGGATATATGGGTAAGCCCGAAAAGAAAGTTTACGATAAATTTGTAAAAAAGTACGCCGAGATAAACAAAAAGCTCGGCAAAGACCAGTATATAGTGCCTTATCTTATGTCGTCGCACCCGGGGAGCACCCTCAAGGACGCGGTGTATCTCGCCGAGTATCTGCGCGACATAAACCACTATCCCGAGCAGGTGCAGGACTTCTACCCCACTCCGGGAAGTCTCGCAACCTGTATGTACTACACGGGCATAGACCCGCGAACCATGAAAAAGGTGTACGTGCCGCGCAGTTATCACGAAAAGCAGATGCAGCGCGCACTTCTGCAATATAAAGACCCCAAAAATTATGACCTCGTAACCGAGGCTTTAAAAAGAGTCGGACGAGAGGATTTGATAGGCTTTGACAGGCATTGTCTTATCAGACCGAGAAAGAATACGCAAAATTCAAAAGGAGGCATAAAAAATGGCAAAAATTCTAAGCGGAAAGGAAGTATCCGCAAGAGTAAGGGCACAGCTAAAGCCGGAGGTAGACGCTCTGAAGGCGGCGGGAAAAACTCCGGGGCTGGCGGTAGTTCTCGTGGGAGACGACCCCGCTTCTAAAATATATGTGGGACGAAAGGAAAAGGCTTGCGAGGAGCTTGGTATGTACTCAAAAAAATATACTCTCCCCGCCGACACCGATATGGAGACCCTGCTCACGCTTGTCGACGAGCTTAACGCCGACGATAAAATCCACGGCATATTGGTCCAGCTTCCTCTGCCGAAGCACCTCGACGAGAAGCAGGTCATAAACCGAATAAATCCGAATAAGGACGTGGACGCGTTCCACCCCGTAAGCGTCGGAAAAATTATGATAGGCGACTACGACTTCGTGCCCTGCACCCCCGCTGGCATAATGGAACTGATACGCGAGAGCGGTATTGAAATCACGGGCAAAAACTGCGTTGTGGTCGGCAGAAGCAACATAGTCGGCAAGCCTATGGCTATGCTCCTTCTGCACAGCAACGGCACGCCCACGATATGCCACTCCAAGACCCAAAACCTCGCCGAAATAACCAAGAGAGCCGACATTTTGGTTGCGGCGGTCGGCGTTCCGCAATTTATAAAGCGCGATATGGTGAAAGAGGGCGCGGTCGTTATAGATGTCGGTATGAACCGCTTAGAAGACGGTAAGCTGGTCGGCGACGTGGACTTTGACGAGGTTTCAAAGGTGGCGGGAGCCATAACCCCCGTACCCGGCGGAGTGGGTCCGATGACTATCTCAATGCTTATGAAAAACACCGTGACGGCGGCAAAAAGGAGTTAACCTTATAATGGGAAAAATCAAAAAACTGTTTGAAAAGTACCGCGAGCTGATAATGTACATCTTCTTCGGCGTGCTGACCTTCATAGTTTCGGTCATCTCGTTTGAGCTGTTCAACCGACTGCTCGGCAGCGGCGCGTATATGATAAGCAAAACGCTGTCCTGGATAGTTGCGGTGCTGTTCGCATATGTTGTAAATAAGCTGTGGGTGTTCCAAAGCAAATCGTGGAAGCCCTCGCTTGTTGCGAGAGAAGCCGCCTCGTTCTTTGCGGCGCGAATTTTCTCGCTTATAATCGCGCTCGGAGCGATGTGGGTAATGGTAAGAATTTTAAATGCGGTAATGCCCGACGAGCCGCTCTTCGGCTTTTTGTCGGTCGAGAGCATCGCGAATATCTGCTCTACCGCGCTTGAAGTGATTATAAATTACATATTCAGTAAGCTATGGGTATTTAAGAAAAAGTAGGTTATTGTTCTTTTCTCCTCGCAGAGAAAAGAACCAAAAGGATGCGTTCAAGGGGACACCCCTTGAAAAACCCCGTTTTAATCGGTAAAAATCCGATGATTTTTACCGAACTAAATCGGAACAAGCGCGCCGAAGTCGCGTAATCTCGCAAAAAGCGACTTGCGCTTTTTGCGAAAGAGGAGCGAACGCCCGAAAGCGCGTCTTTGCCCGAACAGGGCAAAGCAAGCAAAAAGGGCGAGTCGCGACGAGCGAACACGGTTCGCCCCTACATTAGAAAACGTAAATTATACAATCGGTGCGTCGAGGGCGCCGCCACCCTACACCGTCGCAAATCGCTTTTAGGGAAACCCTATAAATTTATACCCTATCTAAAACACAAAAGAGAAGCGTCGTTTTGACGCTTCTCTTTTAATTTAATTATGATTTACAAAAATCGCAAAATGTCGGCTTATTTGCCTGCCGAAATTCTGTAAAGAACAGTTGCGGTTTCAGCACGGGTCGCGGTGTTCTTCGGGTTGAAGTTACCCTTCTCGTCGCCCGAGAGGTAACCCGCCGACTTCATAGCGTGTACCGCGTCAGCCGCGTAGTCGGAAATAGCCGAATCATCGGCAAACTCTGCCGCGTCGCCGCCCTCGACATTGGTGCAGCGAGCAATCATAACCGCCATATCCTGTCTTGAAATCGGTGTGCCGACGCCAAAGCTGCCGTCGCCCATACCCGAAACAATTCCGAGGCTTGCCGCAATGTTTACATACTCGGCATACCAAGCGCCCGACTGCACATCAGCGAACGATGCCGCGTTGTCGGAGTCCGCTTCAAGACCGAATACGTTGACGAGCATCTTAACAAACTGCTCGCGCGTTACCGCGTCGTTCGGAGCAAATCTTCCGTCGCCCACGCCGTCGATATAGCCCTGAGCAAACATATAATCTATTGCTTCCTTAGCCCAAGCAACGCTGTCAAGGTCGTTAAATCCCGCATTACTCTCATTCTGAGTGTTACCGGTGTTTTCGGTCGCCGCAGGAGCCGACGAGGGCTTTGATGTAGTGCTGCTGCTCGGATTTGATACAAATCCGCCGCCGCCACCGCCGCCGCTCGATACGCTGCTTGCCGCGCCCTTGCCGGGAACCTTGAGGTTGTAAGCATAGGTTTCCTTAACGCCCTCCAACTCGCCGACAGCGGTCATTTTAACCGTCTTACTGCCGTTTACGGCGGGGCGGTTAACCTTACCCTTAGCCGAGATAACCGCCGCGTTGCTGGTTATCCAGGAAATCTTGGTGCCGTAGGTGTTGCCGACAGTGGGAAGCTCGATATCCGAGTAAACCGTGTCGCCTTCGGTAAGACCAACGTCCATAAGGTCGGCCAAAATCTGCGACTTAACAAGCGAGTTGGTATCACGGGCGTCTATCGACTTAACCGTGAAGTCACGCGTGAAGGTCGTACCCTCATATGTTACGGTAGCCGTAAGAACTACGTCTACATCTCCTATAACGGTGTCCTTGCGAACAACACGTCCGATACCGTTGATAATATCGGGATTGCTCGATGTCCAGGTTATTTCATAACCGTATCCGGGAGTCGTTGCGGGGAGAGTAATATCCTCACCCTCGGTAGACTCGGGGAGAGTAACTCTGCCCAAATCATCATTTATTTTTTGCGCAACTTTTGTGGGGTCCTCGATGGTATCGTTGTAAACTCTGATTTCCGAGATAAGCACCGTGCCGAGACAGGTGGTTTCCTTTTGAATATGAATACCTATCGCGTCAACCAAACCCGAGAACAGCTTACTCTCGGTTTTAAGACCCGAATAAATCTGATTTCCGTCAACATATACATCATAGGTGTTGGTATTTCCGTTGATGTCCAGCACCCATGTGGTCCACTGGTTATTCGGTATGTTGCTGTCTTTGATTTCCTTAGCCTTTGTATCCGCGCCGTCATACGCCAGATAACTGGTGAGCTTATTCTCAAAATTCTTGGCAGCCATAACAAACATTCTCGGAGCTACCGTCGAAGTGTCTATCTTATTGGTAAGACCGGTAACCGCATAGAGACCTATTCTGCCGGGTACTGTCACCTTAACGTCCGCCTCTATTCTGGTATTGCCGGCATACGACTTCGGGAAAGCATACTGAGCGAAAACAGCCGATGAAGCCGTCGTTCCGTTGCTGTCCATAACCTTTTCGAGCTTTAATACCTTGCCCTTGTCGGGGTCGGCAACAACTTCTGCCGTGCCGCCCTCTGTGTTGGTGAGCCAACTTTCGGGTACGGTTCCTTCCTCTGCATCCGCAAAGTTAATAGTTTCGCCCAGAACCATATCGCCGCCCTGCTCTATTGTCATATTAGCGGCATAAAGTCCGCTCGCGGTCTTTACTATACGAATTGACTTGAGCGCAACATTTGTTCCCATCGCGCCGATAGTCTTTTCCTCACACATAGACTGACCGTTTGCGTCGGTCGCGTTTATGGTGATAAACGATTCGTTAACGCTTCCGTCCGGCTGAATTGCGCCGTAGTCAAGCGTAAGGTCAAAGTGATACCAGCCGTCCGACGGAATGTCAAACAGCTTGTGCGCATCGTCCTGCTGCTTTTCTTCGGGTCCGAAGTAAACAGCGCCCGCCTTGTCATTGTTTAATACCTCAGCAAAAAGATTGCCTGTGCCGGTATAAGACGCCTCTGAGTTTTCAAGATATATTCTGAAGTTTCTCGCGCCCTTTTCAAGATACAAATCAAGGGAGAACTTTACCTTGCCCGATGAAACAGGGTCGGGCAAAACGGTGTACGCGTTTCTGTTTTCAATGTAGAGCGCGTCCTTGCCGTTATAATCAACGTTCGGCGTGATAGCGCCGGGATTGCTGTCGCTTGCGCTTGTATCGCCCTTCTGCCATGCGCTGTAATCAACAGCCGCTACCGAAACGTCAGCATCGTCTTCCGAAAGAACGTCAACTTCTTCGCTCTCGTCAACGACTGCCTCGTCAACGACCGCTTCATCAGAGATTTCTTCTATCGCTTCCACAGCCGTCGGTTCTTCCTCAGACACAGCCGTATCCTCCGCGAAAACGGCGGGTACCGCGCTTGCAAAAATCATTGAAAGCGTCAAACAGCCGGCTAAAAACCTGCATTTTTTTATCATTTCCAAACCTCCGTTCGCTTTTAAAACCTTATTTAATTCCGCCAAAAGCCGAACACATAATGTCGTTCGGCTTTGGCAAAATCAAACCGTCTTATTACTCTTTGATAACGAGTATGTCCACAACCTCGTCAATGTCCCTGGTGCGGATAAATACTCTGCTGTCCGGCTCTATCTCGTACGGGTCGCAGATAGTAACTTCGTTCTTCTCAACGTCGTATTGATAGATGTTTGCGTTGGTCGTCGGGATAGCCTTCTTGAAGCTCAGCTCATCCGTAACGGTCGCCTTAACCGAAGGACCGGAAACAGTGTTCTTGTAATACTCATCTGCAATTCTCGAGCTTACAACTATATAGAAGTCATATACGTCGAATACTTTACCGTATATCTCATAGAAGTCACTGTTGGGCAGAACTTCCTGCGGAACGGAATCCTTGTCAAACTCGAAGAAGTATGTCCAGTCGTAGCTGCAGTCAAACAGAACTCTGTAAACGCTGATATATCCGTTTGAACCAAGCGTGTACTGGATAACGTCGCCCTTCTTGAGGTCGTAAATCGTCTTCCAGCTTACGTCTACACCGCCGCCTGACGAAGCCATCGTAGCATCCTCGTCAACCGTGTAGTTTACTTCCTTGCCGCCCGAAAAGCCCTTGATCTGAGTAAGGATTTCGTCGGTGTCGGCATTGTAGGTCTCAACCAGCTCGTCAACAACGAGAGTGTTCGCTGTGTCGCTTACCGTGGTAGACTCACTGTACGTAATTACCATAGCGCCCGCAATACCTCTGTCAATGTCATAAATCTGAACATTGTATGTACCGTCCGCAAGGTCGTTCATATTGGTTACCTGATAATCACTCTCACGATCTCTGTCTACAAGCGGAACCTTAAAGATAACGGTTGTGTCGTCAATAGCGCAGGTTCCTATAATTCTGTTCTTAAGTCTTGCGCTCTTGTTCTCGTAATACTTACCGAAGCCGAGCTCGTCGTAAGGATTGTAAGACGAGGTGTAGTCGGCAGGTACATAGAGGGTCTTGATAAGACCCGCGCTGTTTGTTTCATAAACCACGAGGGTCGGATTTGCAAACGCGCCGGCTCTCTCAGCGATTTCGGAAGCCTTGTAGTTCTTGATCGCTCCGCCGATGTTCGACTTAATCTTGTTTGCACCGTTCATTATCTTAACCTCGCCGTCCTTAGTAAACAGCTTCAGCTTAACCTGAGCCTCGTCAAACTGATCCGGCTCCATGCTTGCCGCGATAAGGAACGCATAGTTTCCGCCGTTAGCCGCGGTTGACTTTGTGCCGACAATTCTGCCGTCAAAGCTGAGCGCGAAGTCAAGAGTCGAGCCTGCGGTGATGTTTGCTACGCAATACTTTGATACGTAGTACTCGCCGTCGCCGACCTTAATCTTCTGAACCTCGCCCGCCGCGGTCTTTTCGGTTCTTATCTCGCTTACCATATCATAAACTTCGTCCTTGGAAACATATCCGCGGATGTACTTTCCGTCCTTGCTTACGGTGTAGGTAATAACGTCGCCCTTTACGAGGTCGTCCGCCTTAACGTCCTGACCGTTCATGGTGAGTCTTGCTCTGTAAGACGTGTCCTCTTCGTCGAGAACGAGGGTCGGGAGCTTGAGCGTTGACGACGAGCCGGAGTTATTCTTGAAGATAACCTGCTTGCTCGTGCTTGCAACTCTCTCAACAATACCGTCGTAGAATTCGTTGATGATTACAACGTCAGCCTCGTTGACGTCAGAGTGATGAGAAATAATGGTCATATTTCCCTCTTTTATGTTGAGCTCTTCCTGTGCGTAGGTGTAGTAGGGCTGACCGTTGAGAGCAACAACCGTGTTCTCGGTTACAACTACCTTCTTCTCCTTGTTCGACTTTGCGTCCGCATAGGTTATTTCGTTACCGTTAAACTTGTATATATCCTGAGCGCTAACGGTCACGCTGGCATTTCTGCCCGCTCTGGGTTCCATATAGATAATCAGGTCGCGTGTTGCGCCGTCAATATCCGTCATATAGTAGTAGTCGGTTATATAACCGAGGTACTGCTCGGGGTCAATACCCTCGTTTACCTGATAAACGGTACCCGCTATATCAACCTCGTCCTTATCGGTGATTTCGTCGCCGTTGATGTATGAGTAATATGTTCCGTTAACAATGCCGTACTCGTGAGTAACATTGTAAGTCTCCGAAAGGAGGGTCTTGCCCGTGAAGGTGTACTGAACGCCGCCCTGGGTGTAAACCACGCCTTCAAGAAGCTCTGCGCTCAGAGCGTTCTTAATGAGCTTGCCGGTTGTAAGCGCATTGAGAGTGTCTCCCGCGCCGAGGTTAAGTCCGTCATATACGTTGTAAATCTGTGCATAGGAGATGTATCCCATCGGATAACCGCCCGCATAGTTTTCAGCCGCTTCCTTGTAGCCGAGAGCACACATAATCATCTTGGTAGCCTCAGCGGATGTGATAGCGTCGTTCGGTCTGAATGTCGAATTTCCGTCGCCGTTGATAATTCCTATATCGGTCAGGAAGCATACTGCCGGATAAGCAAAGTTGCTGCTGTCGATATCGATAAACGGCGATGTGTCGTAAAGCGGATAGCCCTCTGTCTGCGCCTTTATCATCTTAGCGATGATGGTCGCGAACTGAGCGCGTGTTACCTGCTCGGTCTTCCAGAAATCGTCCTCAAGGAACTCAAACACGCCGAGCGAATTTACAAATCTGTACTCCGAAGCAAATTCCTGGTCAAGGTCGGGAAGGTTTGTAACCTTCTCGGTCGTGCCGAGAACCTCCGAAATAGCCTCTGCCGCTTCGTCTGTAACACCGGTGTCCACGTCAGCATCGGGAAGCTCCGATGCTTCGGGGGCCGCTGTTTCATCGGGAACAACCGTTGCCTCCGCCGAAGCCGCGGGAGCGGCGTCGGCTACAGGCACTTCCTCGTCAGCCGCATATACAAATACGGCTGACATAGTTAATACCATAGATAACGCGATTAAAAACGCGAATATCTTTTTGACATTACTTCTCATCATTATTTACCTCCCATAATTCCATAAATTATTTTCGCGGCCTGTGCGCGGTTCGCAACGCCCTTAGGTTCGAGCTTGCCGTCGCCCATACCGTTAATAATACCTGCACAGTACATTTTCTCAATAGCCTGAGTTGCGTAATCGCTTACCTCAGTGCTGTCGGTAAATGTATCCATCTCACGTACAGCTTCTACCTGAGCGCCCGTAGCGTCCATAAATCTGGACGCCATAACCATCATATCCTCACGGGATATAGGATCGTTAACGCCGAAGCTGCCGTCGCCCTGTCCGTTTACAATTCCGAGTGCCGACGCGCGATAAATCGTGTCGTGATACCAGTCACTGTCACTTACATCGCCGAAGCCTCCTACGCTTGATGTATCTACTTCCATATCGGGAATGGTGCGCATAAGCATCGAGATATACTCGGCGCGGGTAATCTCGCGGTCAGGCTCAAACTTGCCGTCGCCGGTTCCCTGTACTATTCCGCCCTTAACAAGTGCATCAATAGCATCCTTTGCCCAGTCAACGCCGCCGAGGTCGGTAAAGTCATCAGCCGAATTTATCTCGGGAGACGTTGTCGGAGTGTTAGATTCGTTCGGGTCAGCCGATGTGCTCGGTTCGCTCGACTGGCTCGGCTCGCTTGACTGACTCGGTGCGCTTGACTGGCTCGGGGTAGCAACCCCGCCGCCGCCACCGCCGCCGCCTTTATCAGCGGGAACAATGTTCGGTTTAACCGTGCCGCTTGAGCTTCCGCTATCGGATACTGCCTCGTCGCCGCCCACGATAGACATACTTTCAATATCTACCCATGAGTAACCGTCGTTACGCGACTTAATCTCAAAACGTCCGATATTGTAAGGCTCTTCAAGGTCTTCGTTGAACTCGCCCTGTGCGTAGAGCAGCTTGTCATCGAGGAAAACTCTTACGTTGTTCTGCTCGAGGTCAGTTACAACCTTGAGGGTCATATATTTTGCGGAGTTCGGCTCGTAGTACCAAACGCCCTGCAGCGTCTTATCGCTGTTGTCCGACTTGGAGCTGTAAGCACCGTCGCCGTAAGCCGTGGTGTTCGGATATTTCTTGCCCGTCGGAATAATTCCGCCTTCGGTGCCCTTGATGGTTCTGCCGGGCGTATAGGTTCCGATTGCGTGATTGGAGAATGTTATTCTTCCGCTATCGGTAGTACCGTCTATTCTGCCCTTCTCGGTCGTACTTATCGGGGTGGAGTAACCCTCAAAGTAAACGTTGAAGGCACTGTCCCAAAGACCGGAGTCTGATGAATCAAGGTCGTCATTAACATTCGCGTCCATATAGTAGTTGAACTGCAGTGTATTGCGTTCGTCTGCCGCAACCTCGTCTATCTTGCTCTGATAGTTGAGGTTATCGGTCTGCTTCTGCCACAAAATCTTGAACTTAACCGTTGTCGTAACCTTATCGGTCTGAGTAACGGGGAAGCTCCACTTGGTATTAACACCATGGCTGTTCGTGTCGTCCAGCATTTCAAGAACATACTTGCCGGTATCGGGGTCGGGCTTTATCGACATCGTACCGCCGAGCACATACATATACTGGCTCTTTTCAAACGCCGTTCTCTCTTCGGGAGTCATCTTATCAAAATCGTAGCTAAAGAGTGTTCCGGTAGGCGTAACCTCAACCTCATCCGAAGCCGTCTTGCCGTTTGCATTCGTCGCAACTACAATGAAGTAGTACGGCGTGTAGTTCTCAAGTCCGGTTACGACCTGCTTAAAGGTCTGTCCCGAAAGACCGGTTATGGTATTCGGATATTCGCCTATAAGTCCGTTATGGCTCTTTGTGTCGTAGTGTATCTCATAACCCGTATCTGTCGCAACGTCGCCGCTCCAGTTAAGTCTTACCTGACCCAGGTAAGGAACCGTATCGGTGATTGTCGGCTTTGAAGGAACGAAGCCCGCCGCACCGTCAGGTGCTACCGTGGTCTTAAAGGTCATCTTCTTTTCTTCTTCGTCGCTCGGGTCATACTCCGCAACAGTCACGTTACTCAGCTCATCAACCGCCGTTACCTTATAATAATAGGTGGTGTTCGGTTCAAGGCCTGTAAGCGTAACCGCGTGGTAGGTGTTGTAGAAGTCGGTTGCGTCTGTGTATTCGAGCGGAAGCGAGTGGTCATAAACGCCCGGCTCGGTACCGTACTCTATAACGCAGGATGCTCTGTAATCGGTGTTCCAGAAGAGCTGAACCGTCGAATAACCGAGCTTGTTATACTTGAAGTTCTCAATAGAAGCCGGTGTGTCGTCTGTTGCAAGCTCTTTGTCGCCCGCCGCAAACGCGAGGTAAAGCTCAAGATAGGTGTAACCCGTCTCGGGATCTACCATCTTATTAAGAGCCTGGTTTTTCGGCCAGCCCTTGTATTCCTTGTACCAATCCGGAATACCGTCGCCCATCGAATCCCAAACTATCTGATAGCTCTTTTCCTTATTTGCATAATTGCGGAGACGATAGCTTTCCATAGCCGCCGCTTCACCCGGATAATCTTCTCTGAATTTATCATAGTAGCTTTCGGGATAGAGGTCGGCTACGGTTCTGTAAACCGTTATATAGGAGGTGTTCACTCCCTTAAGTCCGCTGTCTGTATCCGAGATAACGCCGTCGTCGCTTACATGCGTGCCGAACGTCTCGTTAAAGCTCTTCCAGTACTCTGCGATATATGCAGCCTTCGCCTCGTCGCCGCTCTCTGCGTCGCCGCGCTCAACTGCCGCTTCGTAGGCATTCTCAGCCATTGCCGCAAGCTGGCTGTCCGAGAATTCCACAAGACGGTTGCCGTCGCTGAACGAGTAAACCTTCTCCATTCCCGGATATCCGGTAAACTCGCCCCACCAGCTTGAGCCTATTTCAAAATCGGTAGTGTACTTATATGTGCTCTTAGCCGTAGCGTTGGTGTTTGTGTTAACGTCGAGGTAGTTATCCCAGTAAACCGGCTTTGTGCCGCTCGACGTCGCACCGGTCTTAACGGGGCCTTCACCCTGTCTTACCGTCCAGTTTCTGGCGGTCTTGAATTTGCTGTAATCCAGACCGGTTCTGTCCTCTAACTTCTGGAAGTAATCGCTTACAACCGACTCGTCCAAGGAGCCCTTGGAGCTTGCCGAGCGAGCCTCCTGAATTATCATCTGGTCGTACAAGTCACGCGTAGGCTTTGTTGCGCCCATCGTCTGACCGTCGCCGCGGTCGTTCTTAACGTAGCTCATAAGGCTGTCCTTGTCGCCGGGCAGAACATAGCCGCGAGGCGCAGGGAACGGATAATCCATATAAGTAAGAGTTGCCGCACTGGAGCTCTTGTTGTTGTTGTCATATGAGAGCGGGTTGTTGTTCCACTCGTCAAGCGTTACGTTTGAAAGGTCATACGCCTCACCCGCGCTCTTATTTTCCTGACCGAAATACAGCACCTTAGCAAATGTATTCTTCTCGTTTGTAGCGGTCTGCTGGAGGTTATCATTGGAATCCTTACCGTAGTTTTCAACGAAGTAAACCATTGCGCCGCCGGCATAGTTACGTCCGCGGCCTGCACGGAACGGAGTACCGTTCGATACGTTCGGACCCTTTCTCGCGTAGTTGTTATATACGTTCATCTTCGAGTTCTTGTTCTGCCACTCGTAGTTGTAAATATCGAAGCCGTTACCGGAGTTAAAGAGGACGTTGTTGTAAGCGTCAATCCAGTCGGCGTCGGTAATACGCGGTGAACGCTGGGTACTGTCGCCTATGAAGTTCTTAATGAACGAAATCTTGCTCGCGCCCTCGTTTATCATTCCGACGTAAGCGTGACCGCCTTTTTCGTGAGGCGAGTTTTCAAGCAGCGACTTACCGAATATTATGTTCGACAGTGTAACGTCCGCACCGGTCGCACGGAAGCACATATCTATCGCCCACTGCATCGTACAATGGTCAACTACCAGGTCGCGGCAGTTTCCGATGCTCATCGGGTCCTCCTGATAAACGTCGTTATCCGGCTTGGTGTCGCCTATACGAATTCTTATATTTCTGAATACAACGTCGTGTACGTTCGAGAACGTAACTCCGTAGCCTTTAAGCTCAATTCCGGGGAACGGAGCGGTCTGACCCGCAACCGTTACGTTGGAGCCCTGCTCACCCTTAAATCTAAGTCCGGAACCGCGCTTGGTCAGGTCGATAACGCCCGCAACGTCAAACACGATTGTTCTCGGTCCTTTGATTTCTTCAATACCGTAAGCAAGACTTCCTTCGCCCTTTTCGTTGAGGTTGGTAACGTGGTAAACGATACCGCCTCTGCCGCCCGTGGAGTATGCGCCGTAACCCTCAACGCCGGGGTATGCTTTGAGCTGATCCTCGGGCTGTATCTCAAGCACGAAATCCTTTGTTGCGGTAGCGCCGTTTACATTTACGGTAGCCGTAAGCACAACCGTAACAACAGCGCCGCCTCTTGCGGGACGTGTAACAACCGCGGTATAGCCCGCAACCTGAGTTACGTTTCCGGTCTCAGGGTCTTCTTCGTAGTTGTTCTCTATTTTAACATAGTTTTCATTCGAGGATGTCCACGAGATAGACGAGTCGTAAAGTCCCGAGTCGGAAAGATAGAAGCTCGACAGCTTGATGTTGTCCTCGTCGATACCGCCGATGAACAGCGTGTTTGCCGCATACTTTGCTTTTTCAGCGTCAGTCGCGGGGTCAAGCTGAGCAACCGTAACCGTAAATGTCTTTGTCACTCTGGAGCTGCCGCTCTTAATTGTCGCAGTAAGCGTAACCGGAGTCGTGCCGTTGCCGTCAAACGACGGACGTGTAACCGTAACCTTGCCGGTAGCGTTGTCCACCGAAACAACAGCCGGATCTGAGGACTCCCAGGTAATCGCCGAGTTGCAGACCGAACCGACCAAAGCAACCTCGAAGTCTTCGGTAACGGTACCTGCCGCACTTGCAGGCAGCGAGAGGCTGTCCGCATCTACCTGAGCCTTATCCTCATCCTTTTCGGGGGTCTTTTCGTAAACCGTGATTGAAAAAGACTTTGTAACACTCGAGGACTCGTAAGTAACCGTAGCGGTAAGCGTAACATGCACGTTTCCCGCGCCACTGTATTCGGGTCTGGTTATTGTAACAAGACCTGTGGTATTGTTTACCGAAGCTATCGCCGTGTTCGACGACTCCCAGGTAATCGTTGAGTTGTGATACTGTCCGCTTGTGGGAACTGTAAAGCTATCGGTAACCGCGTTAGCGTCAATACCGAGTTGCAAAGCCGCCGCGTCCGCGTTTGCGTTCTCATCGTTCTGAGCCGCCGCGTTCATATCGTAAACGGCAACCGAGCCTACAAGCAAAGTTCCGAGCGACTTCTGATCGCTTTGAATTTCAAAGCCCACGCCGCCAAAGCCGTTTTGTGCGTCGACAATTCCGAGACCCTGGAACAGGCACTTTCCGTCTATATAAACGTCGTAAGTGCCGTTGTCATAGTCCATATCGAACATCCAAGTGTACCACTTGTCCTTGGACATCTTTGTCGTTGTGTCCAAACTCTTGGGACTGGTAGTGCTCTCAACCTTATTGGGTGTGCTCAAGCTGTCATAAGCCGTATATCTGAGCGGCTCTGCTTTAGCGGGGTCGGTGCTGCTGCCGGAGTTGTCCCACGAATAAAAACGTCCTCCATACGCCGGAAGACCGGTAGCACTGTCGATAGACGAGAATGTGTACATACCGAGACGTCCGGTCTGAGTCATTTTCACATCTGCGACAACGACCAACTTACCCGAAGCTCCGGAAATCGGAAATTCAGCCGATACACGCTCGTCTCCGGCGTCATAACTTCCGTTCTTAATGCCGTTGGTTTTCTTGCTGAGTTCAAGGACGTTGCCCTTCTCAGCGTCGCCGACTACCTGAATGGTACTTGTGTTGGCTCCTCCGCCTCCCGAAACGCACTGAAGAGACCAGCCGTCGACAGACGTAGCGCCCGTAGACAAATCCTGGAAGTTGGCTGTTGCTACCGGGGTACCCTTGCTGGTATCGGTATCGAAAAGGCTCACGTCGCCGTCATAATTAAAGAACGCCTCGCTGTCAGCCTCTTCAAAGCCTCCTCCCTGCGTTTCGGCATCATAGTCGAAATCGTCGCCAAGTTCAACATACTCACCGTTTGAATCGACTGCGAATGAGACTTCCTGCTCATCCTGCTGTTCCTCTGCGGGGAGCTCGTCATCGGCAAGCGCCGTAACATAAACGCCCTGAAGCATAAAGCAAACAGCGAGTATCAGTGAAAATAAACTTCTGCTCATTTTCCCTTTCATTATGTAACCTCCTATTATAAATTTATATAATTTTACAAAGTAAACACAGGCATTCATATGCAGAGAACATACAACACCTATTTTCATACATATACAATTATATAATCAAAACATCAATTTGTCAATAAGTAAAAAAAGCCTGAGAAAAATATTTTTTAATTTGAGCGATTTTTAGTAATTTAGCACAAAGTTTTTGAAAATTAAATTGATTTAGGAATAATTTTTGTGCAAGCTGTACAAGAGAAAATATTTGCAAGCAAAACGGTCTTTAAAACGAGACTTAACAAGCCGCAAAAATCCGCAAATTCAGTCGAAAACAGACCGTCCAAAGCCATATAATAATTCCGAAAAGCGCGTAGCGCGGGCACGGGACGTCGAGGGCGCCGTCCCGTACAACCAAATGGAGACAATTTATTTATTTTAACCGACAAAAATCCGCAGATTTTTGTCGGAGAGGAGCGACCGCCCAAAAGCGCGACTTTGCCCGAATAGGGCAAAGCAAGCAAAAGGGGCGTGTCGCGACGATGTAGGGTGCGGCGCCCTCGACGCACCGAGCTACACTTAGCGGGTACATTTTTCTAGTGTAGGGGCGAACCGTGTTCGCCCGCAATGCCCGCGTTACACACGGGAGAAAAGAAGCGGAATACAGTGAAAAGACGCAAAGCCCCCTAAAGGGTACTTTGGCTTTTCACTGCATCCTTCACACTAAAATTCGCGCGGCGCAAAGCTTGCGCTCATCAAGTGTTCAGGAAAAAGCGACTTGCGCTTTTTGCGAAAGCGAAACGGCAGCCTGCAGGCGCGCCCGTTAAAAGCAACTCCCATAGGGCTCCCAAAAAGTCCTAAAGACTTTTTGGGAAGAAGGAGGAGCAAGGAAGCGGGCGAAAGACGGATTTTTTGCAAAAAATTCGTCGGAGCAAAGCGCACTTTGCAAAAATAGAAATAAACGCGGCAAAGCCGCGCTATCTCGCAAAAAGCGACTTGCGCTTTTTGCGAAAGCGAAACGGCAGCCTGCAGGCGCGCCCGTTAAAAGCAACTCCCATAGGGCTCCCAAAAAGTCCTAAAGACTTTTTGGGAAGAAGGAGGAGCAAGGAAGCGGGCGAAAGACGGATTTTTTGCAAAAAATTCGTCGGAGCAAAGCGAACTTTGCTCCGACGTGGTGCCGCTGGCCGGAGTCGAACCGGCACGGTATCGCTACCGGCGGATTTTGAGTCCGCTACGTCTGCCAATTCCATCACAGCGGCGTATTTCAAACACCAAGTTATTCTACCACAAAATTTTAACCTTTGCAATAGTAAATTTAAAAATTATCCGAAAAAGTCACCCAAGGCAAGCAAAGCAATACGGCGGCACGGTCAAAACCGCGCCGCCGTATAAAGTTTCTTTTCCGTAAGAGCCACCCAAAGTGGGCTCTCTCTCTTTAGCTCATCGAGAGCGAAATAAGGTATCAGTATGCGTATTCAAATATCACAATCGCCTTAACTCTGCCCTTCGACATATATACGAATACCTTGCTCGGGTCGGCGTTCTCGCCGTCGCTGTAAGGCAGGAGGAGGTCAAGAGCGCTGTCGCCTTCTTCAACTATCTCCGAAATTCTGCCGTTGTTATCCAGTCTGTAAATAAACGCCTTAGCCGAAGAGAAGTCAGACCTTGCGATGGTGTATTCTTCGCCGCCGGAGTAGCTTCCGCTTATAAGTTCATCGGTAAGAACTATATCGTCTCCGCTGTCGGCATAAAGAACACTGCCGTAGATTGCGACAAATTCAGCCGAATACGGGTCTGTGCTGAGTACCGACGAGCTGGAGTCGTCTACCTCTATATATCCTCTCTGACCGTCCGACCAAAGAATATCCTTGCTTTCAAGCGAGAGATAACCCTCCGTGTCGCTTCCAAATCTTACGATGTCGCCCTCTTGAAGGTCGCCAACCAAATCCTCGGACCTTGTCGAAACAACCTCGTCAAAGTTCGATGTGCTCGCCGAAAGTCCCGATTTGAACATCGTGCCTCTTACCTTCATTCGAGGCTCGCCGTTAACAGAGGTCGAATAAACCTCGGAAATCTGATATACGGGCGTTTCCGCGTCAACCGCTTCGGACGCGTCCTTGCCGTAAAGAACGATTACCGCCGCGCTTCTGCTCGAAGAGAGGTCATATGCGTCGATTACATATGAATTTCCGTTCTTGAACTCAGAAGAGGTCGACTTCTTGTAGGAGTCGAAATCCTGTCTGTCTGTCGGAACAACGAATACCGCCGCGCTGCTTGTGCTTACCGTGGTGCCGTTGCCCGAAAGCTGCTTACTCGAGTTGCAGGACATCGAAACGCCGCCTACCGCATCGTAGAGCGAGAGCGAGTCGGTCGTAACATTCGTGGGCTGAGATACCACGTCCGCCGTAATAATACTGCTTATCTTGCCGTCGGAGCGAGTTTCGTACTTAACAAGCTGAGTGTACTGCGCTCCGATTGCGCCGCTGTCCTTATTCTGGTCGGACGCCGAAATTGCAAGCTCGTTCAGAATGTCGTCCATCTGCGAGGAGGTCTTATACGACTTGCCGTTGAGCTTCAGAGTTGTGTGAGCGGTCAGCTCCTCTTTTCTGTTTGACATTGTGAGCATATAGAAGCGAAGCGTGTCAACGCTGTCAACCTGTCTCGTGCTTACCGCCATAATGTATCCGTAAGATATATTGGTGCTCGTCGCGGTCTTTTCATATGCGAAAATGTTGCCGTTTATATCGAGCGAATAGGTCGCGCTGTCTCCGACCGACGGAGCGGGGAGAGTAGCCGTCGACGAGTCGTACATCTCCCAGGGAGCATACGGCGAGTAGTCATAGCTCTTGCCGCTTACAACGATTACGTCATTATTTATCGAAGTAACCGAGCCGGAAGCCTTTGCGTCGGTAACGACCGCAGTCTTGAGGACCGTACCGCCGTTATCCGCATTACTCTCCTTGACGTTTACAACATCGCCCTTTGAAATCGAGCTGAAGTTTATCGCCTTGCCGTTGTCGTCAACAATAGAGAGGGTGTAGTCCGACGCATCCTCGTCAAGCTCTACCGTCTTGTCTGTCGAAGAAGCGGGTCTTGTGAGGGTATCGGTAATCGTCTTGGACGAAGCCGAAACGGACGATACATAATAGGGAACGTAGCTCTCTATGAATACCATATCATACGAGCCGCTCGAACCGGAGTCCACAAGTCTTACGCTTCCGATTTTGGGGAGCATATCCTTTGTAAATCGGCTCGCCTCGGCATTTGCTCCGTAGAGCTTGCCGTTGTAAATTACTATATTGTCGTTTGCGAGCGAAGCGGAAGACGTCTTTTCGGAGTTCAAATTCTGATAATATCTGATTGAACTGTCGGTCGAAGCGCTGCTCTCAAGAAGGTTTGCGTCTATGGTCAGTTCCTTGGGCGACTTTGTTTCGGCGAGAATAAGCTCTCTCTGGTTTGTCGCACGGTCTAAATTATAATAGAACGTCACCTGATAGCCGAGCAAATCTCTGATGCTCGTGTCGTCCGTCGTATATACGTTTGTGGTATAGTCCGAAGAACCCTCTTCCTTAGCGTAAATCTCAATTTGGTTGGAAGCAAGATTAACGTCGGGCGAATCGAGGCTTGTATCTTCATTCGCCGAAATCCTGCCCGTGTTCTTTATAAGACCGAGATAGTCCAGAAGAGTCTTGCCCGAAAGCGCGTTATTCTCAACTATTTCAACCTCAAGAGAGTTGAATATAAGCTGTGCTATGCACGCGCGCGTCGCGTTGGTCTCAAGCGTACCGTCAACATTGTTTGTAATGCCGAGCGTCATCGCCTGTGCATAGAAGTTTGCATACCAGGTCACGCCGTCATTGGCGATGTTCGCACCGTAGCCGAGGGCGCAAACAATCATCTTTATTGCTTCCTCGTATTTAACCTGATCGTTGGGTCTGAACGTACCGTCGCCGTAACCGTTGATAATACCCATACCGTAAGCGGTTCGGATATTTCCGATAGCCCAAGCCGCGTCGGACAAATCGGTGAACGGCGAGTCAGCCCAAACGGTTTGCTCCTCCTGAGCGACGTTGAGCACTCTCATCAGCATAGCGGTAAATTCCGCACGCGTTACCTCGTTCATAGGCTTAAACGTGCCGTCCTCCGCGTAGCCCTTGATAATTCCGAGCTTGCTGAGGACCGAAACCGCGCTTGCGTAACCCGCGTTGTCGTCAACATCGGGGAACGAGCTTGCCGAAGCGGTTACAACAAGGCTTGTCATAAGCAGAGCGACCGCCAAAACGACGCTCAGGACTTTTTTAATGCCTTTCATTTTCTGTACCTCCGTAAATTTAAAATTTTAATATTTTTCCGAATTTAACAAAGCTGCTTCGGGGTTTGTCCTACTACCCCGATACAATACTTTATTATTTTATCACCTTTTTCCAAAAAAGTCAATATATAAACAGTCAATGTCTGTTCCGATTTTGT
>CANQBQ010000022.1 GCA_947589045.1 uncultured Clostridia bacterium
AAGGGAAAAATTACACCGCAAAGGCACACTTTTTAATTTTTCCTCGGCTTTGTATCAAAATCTGCATGATTATATCGCATATTACATCGTCGGGTTTAGGTTGTACTATATCGACCATCATTTTGATAATATGCCGCGGCGTTCTGAATTGACCGTTGCGCCCCGACTGCGCAATCTTATTAAGGAGATATTCATAAACATCACCGCGCACATCGGTATTATCCGAATTTTTCATCAATTCATAAATCCCGTCAAGGCTTGTCACAACCTTATCAAGCAGCAGCGGAGTCGGGATTTTAAATATGGCGTCATCCATATATTTTGAATAAGCGCTGTCCTTGTCCGTATGAAGATTTTTTATAAACGGGAATACTTGTTCCTGAACAATAGTGTACATTTTTCCGGCAGGGAAGTCATGAAAAATCGACCATTTTAATTGATTTCCGTCTATTTTTCCTCCTGCGATTTCCACATCACCAGCAAAAATGCTTTCATGCGGCAGCCCGAGCATGGCACTTTCCTTTGCGCGCAGATTGTCCGTTTCGTCAAGATCGTGTATAAACATTAAATAAGTAATCTGCTCAATTACGTCAAGGGGGTTGACTAATCCTCCCGACGCAAATATATCCCAAAGCCCGTCTATTTTGTTTTTAAGTTCACCTGTAATCATTCTATTCACCCTCTCTGTTCCAAGTGTAAGAAGTGTATCTTCCGCCACCTATTTTAATGATTTTATTTTCTTTCAGCAAATTCGCCAAAGCTCTTTGCACTGTGGTCTCGCTAATATTCGGACACTTTTCCAAAATATCCCGTTTTGTTATCTTTCCGAGTGTATCTTCAATAATTTTAGCTACTCTGTCCGGCTTGGAAAGTTTGCTTTCCCTCATAATTTGAACACGCGACGCAAATTCTCTGTATGCGGCTAGAATAATCGAAAGCATATATTTTACAAATGGAGCATAATCATTGTTATTTTCATGCCAGCCCTGTGAGCTTTTTTGCAGCGCATTGTAATAACTATCCTTCGTTGCTTCAATCAGTTTTTCTATGCTGATATATTTCCCGACAATATACCCACTGCGATATAGAAGCAGAAGCGTCAAAAGTCTGCTCATTCGACCGTTTCCGTCATTAAACGGATGGATGCACAAAAAATCAAGAATGAACATTGGAATTGCGATCAAAGGATCCATCGTTTCTAAAGCAACACTTTTGCTATATGCAGTGCACAGCTCGTCCATCGCATGCGGGACCTCCCATGCAGGAACCGGTTGAAACCGCACCAATTGATTTCCCTCGGAATCTGTCTCCTCTATAACATTATCAACATTTTTATATTGTCCGCCAAACATAACGGCATTAAACTTGTATAAATCTCTGTGAAGCTGCAAGATGATATTCGGCTTAATTGAAATATTATCATAATTGTAATGAATTGTATTGAGCACATCTCGGTATCCGGCAATTTTCTCCTCCGCTCTGTTTTTTGGATTTGTTTTAGACAGAGCAAGCTTTTTCACTCTTTCGTCGGAAGTGTAAATTCCTTCGATTTTATTTGAGCTTTCCGTACTCTGTATTTTGGCAATTTCAACAAGCTGTGTAAGGGCGTCCGCACTTGATTCGACGAATAAGCCTTGCTTTCCCTTATATTCATGAATCTGTGTAAGCATTGATACGATTTCAGGAGTTAAGAACTGCTCCCATTTATCCCTATAATTATATATTTTCATCTGCACACCCTCTAAATCAGTCATTTATACATATTTGGACATAATTATATTATAATACATAAAGTTGATCTTGTCAAGATTTTAATTTTGTCATTTTTCCATTTTTGATAAAATTAAATTCAACATGACAATTTATTGTTTTAAAAAAGTTGTATATTTTTGGGGTTTCACATTTCTTTTTCACTTGTTGCGGGTAATTTCCCAAACCCCAAGGACAGAGATTTTATTTCTGAGCCGTGTACATAACAGAATGTTTTGTAAAATTGTAGTTTTTTACTTTGGACCAAGTTGGTCTAAAGTAATTTTTTATACATAACATTGTGTTTCCCACCTTTTCGGCAATTTGTCGAGAAGTTAAACTTTTGCCCACGTTGAGCAAAAGTCAAAAAGCCCCGTTTCGGGGCGTGACTCAAAAATGGAATTTCTGTTCTCAGGGTTTGGGACGGTTGCCTAAACAAGCAAAAACGGAAAATCTGCCGAGAGCAGAATTTTCCGTTTTTTTGCATTTGCGTACACAGATGCACTACTTGCAAAAGAAAGTACGGCTCAAAAGCTCACTTTCCCCAACTGTTTTGTTGTTATTTTGCATAAAACACATTCGCAAAATTTTTTACCCAAAAGATAAAAAAATTCACATGAAGCGGTCAAAATAGGTCTTGACTATTCGGTTTTTCTGATATAATGACCTTATAATGACCGGTCAATACAAGGAGGATAAGTATGGCACAGAGATCCATTCAGGGCTCCGCAGCTCTTGCGGAGCAGATTAGACGCAGACGGAACGAACTTGGTATGACAATTGAAGAGGCCGCTTCCAGAGCAGGTGTGGGGACAAAAACATGGAGTCGGTATGAGGCCGGCGAATCCATTCGGAGGGATAAAGTCAAAGGGATTTATAAGGCATTGAATTGGAACCGGCTGCCGGAGCAAGATGAAGATGACGCCGGAAAGCTTAAGATTAGTGAGCACAAAGGAGGACCGGCTTGGTCTTCGTTTCTGGAAGAAGCTTATGGTCCAGAGGCTGCTCTGTCATTTGCAGTGGGAAGTGATTTGCTATATGACCACATCCAGGAGGACTTGGCAGAGCTTGCCCACATGCCTGCCGGATTTCACATCGGACAACTGGATATTTCCCTGCTGGCCGACTATTTGCCCAAGCAGTTCCTGATGCGGTATGATTACGAATTTTTATATCGTATGAAATGCTCGCTGCACAATCTAAGATACCGCGCAGAAGCCGGTCTCTCTATGATGGCACAAAGTGTCATGGAAGAACTGCTCATTTACCTTTGCAACGAGGAGGCAAAAGTCTTGATTGAGTTGTATGGTATGATAAACGATTTCGACGATGAGGCGCTTACGTATGAGGATGATTGGCTGTTCGATCTGTTTGACGATATGGACATCGTTACTTTTCTGTATTCCAACGTATATATCACTCCTGATCATTCATACCACTATATTCACTGGGATGAACCGCAGTTTTATACGAAGTAGGCAAAAATAATCACTCAGGAAAGAGATCCGCCAAACATTGTTAATGTCAACAAAAGAGCCGACTCGGTATTATGGATCATCGACCCGGAAGCAGCAAGCATTGTGCGGTGGATCTTCAAAATGAGCATGGAGAGAAAAGGCAACAAAACCATTTCAAGAATTTTGCAGGAAGAGAAGGTTTTGAATCCGACAGCATACTGGCGTAGCAAAGGAATTACAAGAGGCGGTAAGAAAGAGGAGCAAAGCGAACTTTTCAAAATAAAAAAACGCGGCGAAGCCGCGAAAATCGCAAAAAGCGACTCGCGCTTTTTGGGAAGAAGTACCCAACGGGGCACAATTCACACTAAATTCGCAAGCACATAACTTGCTCATTAAGTGTTCATTCGAAGCGGCAGCCGATAAAGCGAAGCCGTGACTTATGAAATAAGTCGCGGCGAGCCAAAAGGCTCGCCGCGACGTGGTCGGAGTGACAGGACTTGAACCTGCGGCCCCTTGACCCCCAGTCAAGTGCGCTACCGGCTGCGCCACACCCCGAAACAAACAATATTATATTACAATTTTTTCATATTGTCAAGCATTTATTTTCAATATATTTTTGCTAAAAGGACGTACATCGTCCTTTTAGCAAAAACAACGCCTAAGCAGACATTCCATCTGTCTTACGCCCTTCTCCTGAGACTTAATTATCGCGTACAGAACCGGTCTTAGCTGCGGGCATATATCATACCTCAGCGCGTTGTGAGACATTTTTATCGCGCCCTCATGGTGCGGTATCATTTCACGCATAAAGTCGGCGCTTATATTATTGTCCGAGCAAGCGTTTCCCATTTCAAAAAACATTGTACGCATAGTTTCGTTCACAAAATCCCGATACCGCTTTAAATCCTTCGGAGAATTTATAAGCTTGCTGCACGACGCGTCTATCGCGAGCATATCTTCTATGCTTTGTGCCTGTTCCGTTATAATTCCCTCCGCAATATTCCTCAAAGGTACAAGCGTGGTGTAATTCAATATGTTTTCGGACATCTCTATCGCCGCAAGGTGATGCGGAATCATCTGAGATATAAAATTATGCGAAATGCTGTCGCTCAGGTCGGCGTCGGTCATTCCCGCAATCATTCCGTATAAAATATCGTAAAATTTGTCTAAGTATCTTCTCGTGACGTTACTCAGTACACAATTTCCGTTTTTCATAACTACCTCCCCGACACCATAATATGCGCGGGGAGGGTCTGCCGTTCGTCGCGGACTTTAAAATCACTCTCGTATTACGCTTTTCGTATCACAAAGCTGACTTTTTCGCTTTTGTCGATTGGCTTTTCAAACGAAAATCCGTCGTTGATTTCCAGCACTTCAAAGCCGCTCGCACGGACTATCTCCGAAATTTTTTCGACGGAATACGCCGTTTCGTAGTGGAACTCGTCAAACCGTGAATAGTTCTCTCCGTCCTCCGTCTCAAAAAAGCTCAGATTAAATTCGCATACCCTCTCGTCTCGGTCATATGAGTTGCGCCAGACCATAAACACGCCGTCCTCCTCGTATGCGAACACATTTCCGTCCAGCACCTCGGACAGCTTATACTCGGTGTTTACGTCGAAAATCATAATTCCGTTCGGATTGAGATAGTTATGCGCCAGCGAAAAGACTTTTTTTAGCCCGCTCTCGTCGCTTATATAATTCAGGCTGTCCAACATACAGAATATTATGTCAACTGTACCGTACAATTCAAACTCGGTCATATCCTGGTTCAAAAAAAGTATATTAAGCCCCTCAGCCTCCGCTTTCCGTTTTGCTTCCATAAGCATATCCACCGACAAATCTATTCCTATCATATCGTATCCGCGGCGTGCGAGCGGAAGCGTAATATTGCCTGTGCCGCACGCCAAATCAAGCGCAAGGCACGGAGTTACGCCGTATTTTTCGGTTATACGCCCGATATATTCTATAATTTTTTCATAATCAACATTTTGGAGTTTATCATAAACTCTCGCAAAACCGTTATACAATATGCACACCTCTCTAACCGATTATATTTGTCTATTCGACCTTTTCAAGACGGGCATATGTAGCCATAAGTCTCTTCCCCTTGTCTTTTTCAAAGTCCACCACCACAAGCATATCGCGTCCCATAGACGTGACCGACGTCACAGTACCCACGCCGAACTTGCGGTGGCGCACCTTATCGCCCGCTTTGAACGAAAACGCGCTGCCGGATGGCTCACCGTACTGCCGCTCGGCACTCGTTTTTCCGTTATTTATAAGCAGACTGCTGCCGAAGCCTTTGACACTTTCTCTCGGTCGGTAAGACGACTCGCTCGACCTGCGCTCATTCCTCGGAGAAAGGTTTTCCGTAAACTCCTTTGAAATCTCGCCTATGAAGCGCGACGGAGGATTATACGTTGTTCTGCCGAACAGCATCCTTGACCTCGCGTGTGTGATATACAGCTTTTTCTTGGCGCGGGTTATGCCGACATAACAAAGTCTGCGCTCCTCCTCCATCTCGTCGGGGTTGCCGAGAGCCATATTCCCGGGGAACACGCCCTCCTCGACGCCCGCGAGAAAAACATACGGAAATTCAAGTCCCTTTGCGCTGTGGAGCGTCATAAGCACCACAGTGTCCTGCATTTCGTTGTAGTTGTCTATATCCGACACAAGCGAAATTTTTTCAAGAAGCTCGTCGAGAGTTATAAGCTCGTCGTTCTTCATTTCCTCCTGAACCATAGATATAAATTCGTTGAGGTTTTCTATTCTCGTTCTCGACTCAACCGTGTTTTCGGTATTCAGCGCGCTTATCATACGGCTTTCCTCAAGCACCGTATGCACGAGTTCCTCGAGATTTTGCTCCGCTTGCCTTTCTTTTATGCCGTCTATCATCTCGGCAAACGCGATAATTTTTGACGCCGCACGGGATAAATTGTCAAATTCGGACGCGCGGCGGCATACCTCAAACATAGATATTCCCATATCGGCTGAAATATCCTCTATTTTGTCCACCGTAGTATCGCCTATCCCTCGCTTGGGTTCGTTTATTATGCGCTTTAAAGCGACGTTATCGTCGGCATTTTGAATAAGGCGCAGATACGCGGTCAAATCCTTTATCTCCTTGCGATCGTAAAAGCGCAGACCGCCTATGACTCTGTACGGTATAGCGTTTCTCATCAGACATTCCTCTATAACTCGCGACTGCGCGTTCATTCGGTATAAAACCGCATAGTCGTTATATGCCGTACCCTCGAGCATATTTTTTTCTATCGTCCTCGCTATAAAATATCCCTCGTCGTGTTCGTTTTCGGCGTTGTATATAACTACCTTTTCACCCTCGTCGTTTTGAGTCCACAGCGATTTTCCGCGCCTGCCGTCATTGTTTTTTATGACCGAGTTTGCCGCGCCGAGAATATTTTGCGTGGAGCGGTAATTTTCCTCAAGCTTTATAACTTTGGCTCCCTTAAAATCCTTCTCAAAGCTGAGAATATTCTGTATGTTGGCGCCTCTGAACTTGTATATGCTCTGGTCGTCGTCTCCGACAACGCATATGTTGTGATGCTTACCCGCCAAAAGCGAAATGAGCCTGTACTGCGCCGAGTTGGTGTCCTGATACTCGTCAACGAGTATGTACCTGAACTTATCCCGATAATACTCCAAAACCTCGCCGTTTTCTTCAAAAAGGCGCACGGTGTTAAATATAATATCGTCAAAGTCAAGCGCGTTGTAGTTCTTTAACTTCCGCTGATAAAGCCTGTAAATTTCCGCAACCTTTTCTCTGTAAAAGTCTCCCGCAAATTTGCGCTCGAAGTCGTCGCAGTCCAAAAGCTCATCCTTTGCGCGGCTTATTACCGACAAAACCGAGCGCGGGGAGTACGCCTTTTCGTCTATATTGAGTTCCTTCAAACATTCCTTTATGACCGTTTGCTGGTCGGCGGTGTCGAATATCGCAAAATTTTTGTTATATCCTATTTTTTCGATGTCCCGCCTCAAAAAACGCACGCACATCGAATGGAATGTGCTCGCCCATACGTCCTCGCCGCAGTCGCCGAGCCGAGCGGTTATTCGCGATTTGAGCTCTGCGGCAGCCTTGTTTGTAAAGGTTATCGCAAGAATATTGTACGGCTTTATCGGGTCAACGCTCAAAAAACGCTCCAAATCACGCGGGATTGTGTCGACCTCGCCGTTTGCGTACCACTCCAGCACTTCTTCTTCCTCGGGCGACATAGATGGGTCTGCGTACTCACTGCCGTAGGCGCTTCCGTATTTTATAAGATGACCTATTTTATTTATTATAACGGTCGTTTTTCCGCTTCCCGCTCCAGCTATCACCAAAAGAGGGCCCGAGGTATTGAACACCGCCGCTTTCTGCATATTGTTGAGATGCCCGTAGTCCTTCTCTATTATTCTGTTTCTTATCTCGGTAAATTTCATTTGCCATCCTCCAAAAATTCTTCAAATACAAGTATAACCCAACGTCTGCTTTTTTTCAAGGAATTTCATCAAAATATATATTTTGAAAATATATTATTTTGAGCCGACATATACGAAAAATCAAAAATATTATCATAAATAAATTTTTATATTGACTTTTTTCTGATTTATGGTAAAATAACTCTAATCCGGCAAACAAAATATATTTAATTGGAGAAAATGTTATGGCAAAAGAAACTAAAAAGCAAAGATTTGACAGAATAGCCGAGGCACGCACCGAGAAGATTTTGGACACCATAAGGCTTCTTGAAAACTGTTCCAACAAGGCAAACTACGAATATACTCCCGACGACATCGAGAGCATATTTTCTTCCATAGAAAACGCTTTGAGCACGGCTAAGGAAAAGTTTGCGTCCAACACCAAGCAAAGGCGCATAAATATGTTCAAAAACGAATTCGAAAAGGAATACACCTGGCTGAACGGCTTTTTGAGAAATGTTGACCGTTTCGGAAATCGCACCGCGCTTTTTGAACCTATAAGCAACACCAAATGGACATATGGCGAGCTGAACCGCGAAGCTAACCGATTTGCGAACGCCATTTTGGAGTCCGGTGTCAAAAAGGGCGGAGTGGTTATGTTTCAGCTTTTAAACTGTCCTGAATTTGTGTTTACCTATATAGCCTGCCATAAGACGGGTGCCGTAAGCTGCCCGATAAACTTTAGGCTTTCGGCGGGCGAGATAGCCGCCACAATAGACGACAGCCGCCCCGACATATTTATGTTTGACGCTTCAAATACCGACTCTGTTTTACAGGCGTTTAAGCTGGCTAAGCATAAGCCAAGCGTCGTCATAAGCGTTTCGGAAAGAAGTAGCGAGATATTGCCGGCGGGAATAATCCGCTATCCCGACTTTGTTAAAAATCAATCCGACGACGCGCCCGTGTTTGACTGGCCGCTCTCAATATACGACGAGACCTCCAGACTCTACACCTCGGGTACGACCGGCAAACCCAAGGGCGTGTGCATAACCAGCATAAACGCGGTGCTTTCCGCGCACGACGTTATGATTCACTTCCCGTTCTCGTGCGAGGATAAGTCGATGAACACCACGCCGTGGTTCCACAGAGGAGGACTTCATTCGGGAGGTATTACCCCCACCCTTTACGCGGGCGGTTCGGTTACGATTATGCGTAAGTTCGACCCCGTCCTCACTCTTAAATACATTGAGGAATACAAACTGACATTTATAATAGGCGTTCCGGCGGTGCTCGAACGTCTGGCGGAGGAGCAGGAAAAGCAGGGACGCGACCTCAGTTCCCTGCGCGGAATAGTAACTATGGGCAGTCCGCTGGAGCGTGCGGCTTGTATGCGCTATCAAAAATTGCTCACCGCAAAAATCTTTAACGGATACGGAACGACCGAAACCTTCTGGAACACGTTCCTGCGTCCTATGGATTTGCCCGCTATGGCGGGTACCGCGGGAAGCTCCTGCACCGACGACGACGTGCGCGTTGTCAAAATGTACGATGACCGCTCCGCAATGCCCGACGAGCTCGCGGCAAAGGACGGCAGCGAGGTTGGCGAGATAATTATAAAATCTCACGCGAAATCGGCTTATTTCTATTATAACAACGAGGAGGAAACCGAAAATAAGTTCCACAACGGATTTCTCTACACCAACGACCTGGGTACATGGGATAAAAACTGCTTTGTGACAGTGGTCGGCAGAAAAGACGATATGATAATATCGGGCGGTGAAAACATCTACCCCGCGCAGGTCGAGGAGGTTTTGAACCAGCACCCAATGGTCGCCGACAGTATCGTAACCTCGGTGCCGGACGCGGCGCGCGGCGAGCTTGTGACCGCGTATGTCGTCAAGTCGGATAATTCGCTTACCGTTGCGGAGCTTGAAAGGTTCTGCAAGGAAAGCCCGATGATTTCAAACTACAAGCGTCCGAGATATTACAGATTTATTTCGGGAATACCCACGAACGCCACGGGCAAAAAACTGCACTTTAAAATGAAGGAGATTGCCAAGGAAGACCTTCTCAACGGTCTGCTCATACGCGCATAATTTTAAATGTTATTTATAACAAAAAGAAGAGGATTAAATCCTCTTCTTTTTGTTGTCAAGCATTTTATAATAAAGCCCCGTATTCTGCCAGAGTACAAAGTATGTTGGCGTTATTCTTCGCCCGCCTTTACCTTTTCGGCGTGCTCCCGCTGTATTTCGGGGTCCATCGACAGCATGGGTTCAACCTCCATATGACGGAAGTGCCTGTCTGCGTAGTTTTTCGTACACTTATATACAAGCGGAGAGAGGGTCAGAACGCCGATAAGGTTCGGAAGCATCATAAGTCCGTTGAACGTATCCGACAAATCCCACGCAAGATTTTCACCCATAACGGCTCCGCCGAATGTCGCTATAACAAAAATCAATCTGTAAGGCAGAGTTGACCTCGTGCCGAACAGAAATTCGCACGCTTTCGTTCCGTAGTGGCTCCAGCCCAGCACGGTTGAAAACGCGAACATCAAAAGCGCAAGTGCGACAAACATTGTTCCCGCCTTGCCAAAAGTGTTGCCGAACACCATACCTACAAGTTCGCCGGTATTTCCGACCTGCTGCGCCAAAAGTCCGGTTTCAAGGTTAACCAGCCCCGACGAGAGCAGAGTAAACGCGGTAAGCGAGCATACGACTATCGTATCGGCGAATACCTCAAATATTCCCCACATTCCCTGACGGACAGGCTCTTTTACGTTTGAATTTGAGTGTACCATAACCGAAGAGCCGAGTCCCGCCTCGTTTGAGAAAACTCCGCGCTTCATTCCCATCTGGATAGCCATTTTAACGCCCGTACCGACTACCGCTCCACTTACGGCTCGGAGACCGAACGCGCCTTTAAATATAGAGCTTATTACCGCGCCGAACCTGTCTATATGTAAAATGCAGATTACAACCGTTCCGACAAGATACAGAACCACCATAAACGGAACTATCTTTTCGGTAACAGCCGCGATACGTTTAATACCGCCGATGATAACAATTCCCACAAGAAGCATTATAACAATTCCCGTGATATATCTCGGCACATTAAACGCCGCCGCCATATTGGTTGAAATAGTATTGACCTGAGTCATATTTCCGATACCGAACGACGCGAGAATACAGAATATGCTGAACAAAATCGCAAGTATCAGTCCTATGTATTTACAGTGCTTTTTCTTTCCGAGCCCGTCGCGAAGATAATACATCGCGCCGCCGCTCCACTCGCCCTTGTCGTTCTTCCTTCTGAACAATATACCGAGTACATTTTCGGAATAATTTGTCATCATACCGAAAAATGCTATGAGCCACATCCAAAATACCGCGCCGGGACCTCCCGCCACAATAGCGGACGCTATACCCGCTATATTTCCCGTGCCGACCGTCGCGGCAAGAGCCGTGCATAGGCTCTGGAACTGGGAGATAGACTTATCTTCGGTATGCTTTGTAACGTGCTTGTCTTTAAATATAGCTCCAATGGTATTTTTGAACCAATGTCCTATATGGCTGACTTGAAAGAACTTTGTAAGGCAGGTCATAAGGACGCCCACAAACGCAAGAAGTATCAGAGCAGGCCAGCCCCATACCACTCCGTTTACGGCATCGTTTACCCGTTGAATAATGTCCAGCAAAAAACATCGTCTCCATTCATTTTTTATTTTATAGATTGAAAAGCAAAAATAAAATACATAGAAATTATATCATATATTGTAAAAAAACACAAGAAAATATTATTTTCTGTCATAAATAGGCGTATTTTAAGCCGACAGGACAGCAGATTTCGGTTTGACAAATATATTATCATAATATATAATTAAAGTAACTTTATGAGACAAACATCAAAAAAATAAACAAAAAGGGGGATGAAAAATATGGCGATTTACAGATGCAGCGTTTGCGGTGCGATTTATGACGAGGAAAAAGAGGGCAAGCCCATTTCGGAAATTGACAAATGCCCCGTGTGCAAACAGCCGGTTTCCAAGTTTGTGCTTGTAGAGTCCGCGCCCGAAAAGGTCAGAGAATATACGGGCGAGCTTGACTACGACAAGGATTTTGTGCGAACCGACCCCACTGCTCGATATATGGAGCAGATACATCAGATGGCGGTCACGGGCAAGTACATAAGCGCGGCGATGGGAACTCAAATGCCGCTTCCGAGCTGGGACGACATTTTAATCCTCGGCGCACAGCTGAGCCCGCCCCCGCGGGGCGACGGCGACGAGGTTGAAACAAGGACGGTAATAGGCAAGCACGCCAAAGTGCCTATGGTTATCGAAAGCCCGGTATTTATTTCGCATATGTCGTTCGGCGCGCTTTCAAAAGAAGTGAAAACGGCGCTTGCAAAAGGCTCCGCTATCGCAAAAACCGCTATGTGCAGCGGCGAGGGCGGTATTCTTCCCGAAGAAAAGGCGGCGGCATACAAATACATATTTGAGTATATTCCCAACAAGTACAGCGTCACCGACGAAAATTTAAAGTCCTCCGACGCGATAGAAATAAAAATCGGGCAGGGTACGAAGCCGGGTATGGGCGGACATCTTCCCGGGGAGAAAGTCACTCCCGAAGTTGCGGCAATTCGCGGAAGGAATGTCGGCGAGGATATTCAGAGTCCGAGCAAATTCCCCGAGATAAACTCGAAGGAAGATTTGAAGGAAATGGTATCAATGCTCCGTGAGAGGTCGGGCGGCAGACCGATAGGAATTAAGATTGCCGCGGGTCGTATCGAGCAGGACCTCTCTTACTGCGTATATGCAGAGCCCGACTTTATCACCATCGACGGGCGCGGCGGCGCGACAGGCTCAAGTCCGTTTTTTCTGAGAGAAGCTACCACCGTTCCGACGATTTACGCTCTTTCGAGAGCGCGAAGGTATCTCGACAGTCAAGGCTCGGACATTTCTCTCATAATCACGGGCGGGCTTCGGGTCAGCGCAGACTTTGCCAAAGCTCTCGCGATGGGCGCGGACGCGGTAGCGGTCGCAAGCGGAGCACTCATAGCGGCGGCTTGTCAGCAATACAGAATATGCGGAAGCGGGAACTGCCCCGTGGGTGTTGCGACGCAGGACGAGGAACTCAGGAAACGCCTGAACATAGATGCGGCGGCTCAGCGCACGGCGAACTATCTCAACGTGTCGCTTGAGGAATTAAGAATGTTCGCGCGCGTGACGGGTCACACGTCGGTTCACGACTTATCAATGTCGGATCTTGTGACTACCGATGAAGAAATTGCAAAATATACCGGCATAAAGCACGCCGGATATTATGATGAGACCAATAAATTTTATATAAAAAAGGAGGATACAAAAATGAAAAAGTACAAGTGCAAGGTATGCGGAGAGGTATTTGAAACTGCGGGCGAGCCGATATGCCCTGTTTGTAAAGCATCGGGCGACAAGATAGAGCTTTTGGGTGCGGACGAAAACAAGTACGCGGGTACCCAAACCGAAAAAAATCTTATGGCGGCGTTTGCGGGCGAGTCGGAGGCACGCAACAAATACACCTATTTTGCGTCGGTTGCCAAAAAAGAGGGCTACGAGCAGATGTCAGCGCTGTTTTTAAAGACTGCCGACAACGAAAAGGAGCACGCAAAGCTGTGGTTCAAGGAGCTTAAAGGCATCGGAAACACGCCTCAGAATTTGGCTGCCGCGGCGGCGGGCGAAAACTATGAGTGGACCGATATGTACGCGGGATTTGCAGAGACTGCCGAGAAAGAGGGCTTTACCGAGCTTGCCGAAAAGTTCCGTATGGTAGCCGCGATTGAAAAGCACCACGAGGAGCGTTACAGAGCGCTGCTTAAAAACATCGAGACGGCTCAGGTATTTGCAAAGAGCGAGGTCAAGGTTTGGGAATGCCGCAACTGCGGTCATATAGTTGTCGGAACAAACGCTCCCGACGTATGCCCGGTATGCAATCACCCGCAGAGCTTCTTTGAAGTAAATTGCGAGAATTATTGATTTCCCGATAAAACTTTAGAAGAATTTAAAGATACATAACGCCGAAATCCCTCCCGTAAATTTGCGGGAGGGATTTGTCATATGAATAATTTTATATCGAGTTTTTCGGCGTTGTAAGCAAAAATCGCATATTATAATTGAAAAATTTTCAGAAGTGTGATAAAATAACACAATATTAAATATGTTAGGGGTATTTTTATGGAACGCGGTGAAATAGAGAAAATATTACAGAGCGTGGCAAGCGGAGAACTTTCGGTAAGCGACGCAATACTTGCCGTAAAATCGGAACCGTTCGGCGATTTGGGGTATGCCAAGCCCGACTATCACCGAGCCGTGCGCCAGGGCGTTTCGGAGGTTATTTACGGCGCGGGGAAGACCGCTCAGCAGATAATAGGCATTTCAAAGTCACTTATGGAACACGGGCAAAAAACCGTTTTGATAACTCGCCTGGATAAGGAAAAGGCGGATGAGGTCGGAAAGAGTATTCCGCTTGACTACCGTGAAATCGGAAAAATCGGAATTGCGGGAAGTTTGCCGACCGAAAGAAAGGGAAATATCGTAATCGCCACGGGCGGCACAAGCGATTTGCCGGTCGCCGAGGAAGCGGCAATCACGGCGGAGGCGCTCGGCAACAACGTGGTAAGACTTTACGATGTTGGCGTTTCGGGCATACACAGACTCCTTGCCCACACAGAGGAAATTATGAGTGCAAAGGTAATCATAGCTATCGCGGGAATGGAGGGCGCGCTCGCCGGAGTCATAGGCGGACTTGCCGATTGCCCGATAATAGCAGTCCCTACAAGCGTGGGATACGGCGCGTCCTTCGGGGGCGTGACCGCTCTTCTTTCCATGCTCAACTCCTGCGCCAGCGGCGTAAGCGTTGTCAATATCGACAACGGCTTCGGCGCGGCTTATCAGGCGAGTATGATAAATCATATCGGAGAATAGAAAAAATTTTCAAATTTTCTTGACAAATTATGAAAACTATTATAGAATACTAATGTTGTTTGCGGCTATGGCGGAATTGGCAGACGCGCATGGTTCAGGTCCATGTGAGCGCAAGCTCATGGAGGTTCAAGTCCTCTTAGCCGCACCATACCGAGTGTTCATAACGGATTTGAGTTATGGACACTCGATTTTTGTTTATGCCGATTTTGTTGGCAGATAGAAAATCGCTACTCCCTGTCTTGTCTCGGCTGTGTAGGTCGGTTCCTGTGGCAGCTTGAGATAGCCGACAAAGCGATAATAGATAACGATGCGCTGGGTGCGACCTGTGCCTGTTCCCTCGGTTTCGTAAACGTCAATATGGTTGATCAGCTCCCGTAAGATTGGCGCAGTCAGGCGCTCCATTCGCATAAAACGGCGAACGGCAGACACAAACGCTTCTCTGTCTTTCCTTTGTTCGTTCATCTCCGAAAGCCTTTTGCGATATTCTGAGATTTTTGCTTTAAGCTCCATTCTCTCCGTTTCGTATTTGTGAGATAACTGCATAAACCATTCATCGCTTACCTTACCGCAGGCGTTATCTTCGTAAAGTCTTTGATACAGCCCCGACACCGTTTTGCTTCTTGCCGCTGCCTTTTTCAGTTCGCCTTCAATGAATTTTTGCTGTGCAAGCAAGTCCTTGTTTGCCTTTTGGGCAAGAAGTTCGGCAAAGGCTTCTTCGTCATCTTTCAGAAATTCCGCCATTTTACGAAGCTCCAGCTTTACAACCTGTTCCAGTGCATCTTCTCTGACATAGTGCCGTCCCTTGCAGCTTCCGCGATAATCTTTTTCGTTGTCTGAACATACAAAGAAATGAATATCCCGGTTAATCGTGTTCGTCCGATGCCACATCTTTCTGTGACAGTCTCCACAGTAGAGTAAATCCGCAAAGATGCTCTTTTTGCCGTTTTTCTCTTTCGGTGCGCGGCGTTTCGTCTTGGAAATTCGCTCCTGCACCTGTTCAAAGGTTTCGCGGTCAATGATCGGCTTCTTTTTATTCTCCGGGGATTTCATATATCCATACGGCGGTTGCGAAAGCGGCAACGGCTGTGTCACAAATAATTTTTATTGATTTTCAGCAACAAAAAATATTCTGCGAAATTTAAAAATATATTCTTCGTTTTCTTGTTTCGCATAAACCTCTGCGGCTCGGGCAGTTATTTCCGTTTCCAGTTCTTTCGCTTTTTTATTATCCAAAATACTAAGATAAGGGCGCAGATTTGTCCCTTTTATCCATTCGACCATCGCCTCCACAGATGGCATACGATGATAATACACCGTCTCCTAAATGTCAAAGTCATTCGTGCATGAGGCGAGTATATAAAAATATTCCTCCGGCGGCAGCGTTGCAATGGTCCTGATTTTCTTATCGGCAAATCCCCAACGAGAGTCGGACAGAACCTCGTTCTCAACTACAAACAACGGTTCGTTATAATTTATCGGCATCTGAACAGCCAGCGCACCACCGTCATTCAACTTGCCAAACAGTGCGGGAATTAGAGTCTTGTGGCCAGGAACCCATTGCAGGCAGGCGTTGGAAAAGATGACATCATAATTCCCTAAATTTTTAATATCCATCGTAATGTCACACAATTTAAATTCTATGTCAGGGCATGATGTTTTCGCTTTTTCTATCATCTCCGGCGAGCTGTCTATTCCGATAACGTGAGCCGCGGGAAATGTATTTTTCAGCACAGTCGTACTATTGCCCGGACCGCAACCAATGTCAAGGACGGTGCGCGGATTTTTATCGGCAACTCTTTTTGCCAAGTCAATAGCGGGCTGTGTGCGCTGATTTTTAAATTTTAAGTATTGTTCGGAACTCCATGCAGACATAATATATTCTCCTTTGAATTTTTTAGTCATACCCTATAACGCGAGAATAATCGTTCCCGCCGTAATTAGCACAGCGCCGATTGCCGACTTCACGGTAAATTCCTCATGCAGGAAAATCACCGCAAGCACAAGCGTAATAACCACGCTCAGCTTGTCTATCGGCACGACCCTTGACGCGTCGCCCATTTGCAGAGCTTTGTAATAGCACAGCCATGACGTGCCCGTGGCAAGTCCCGACAGAATAAGGAATATCCAGCTTTTGCGCCCGATTTCCGATAAACCGCGTTGAGCGTTTGTCATGAACACTATGCCCCACGCCATCAAAACCACCACAATCGTACGGATTGCCGTGGCAAGATTGGAGTTCACTTCGCCAATGCCGATTTTCGCTAAAATGGAAGTCAGCGCGGCAAATACAGCCGAGAGCAACGCAAATACAAACCACATATCGTTTCCTCCGTTTGTTTCCTCAGCTATTTTTATAATATTATTTTACCACTTTTCCCGTCGAGGCTCAATATCGGAGCAGCGAATTTTTATATTATCAGCCCTTATCAAACGCCAACGTAACGCTCGTCCCTTTGCCTTCGGCGCTCTCCAATGTGATTTCGGCGTTATGATAAATCGCTCCATGCTTTACTATCGCAAGTCCTAAGCCCGTGCCGCCGACCTGCTTTGAGCGGCTTTTATCGACGCGGTAGAAACGCTCGAAAACGCGCAGTCTGTGCTCGGCGTTGATGCCTATGCCGGTGTCGCGGACGGTGAGATACGCCTTTTTATCCGCGTCGTTTACGATAACGTCAACCGTTCCGTTTTCTTTGTTGTATTTTATCGCGTTGTCGCAAAGATTGTAAATCATCTCGTCGAGGATTTTCCGCACGCCGAGCACCTTTGCGCTGCCGCCGATCAAATTCAGGCTCACGTTTTTCTTAGCCGCCTCGCTTTTTAGGCGGTCTATAATTTCGCCGGACAGCTCATACAAATCAACGGTTTCCTTTTCGAGCGGAATATTTTTTTCGTCAAGTTCCGAAAGCTCTATAATATCATTCACAAGCGAAATGAGCCGCTGCGTTTCGTCGTAGATAGACTTTGAAAAATCCGCCGCGACCTCCCGCGGGACGTCACCGTTTTTCATAAGCTCCGCGAAGCCGGAAATCGAGGTGAGCGGCGTTTTTAATTCGTGCGACACGTTCGCGGTAAACTCGCGGCGTGTTTCGTCGCGCTTTGAAAGCTCCTCAATCTGCTTTGAGATAGTGCGCTTCTGGTCGGATATTTTTCTCAAAAGCGGCGTTAATTCCTCGTAAGTTTCGTTGTTTTCGGGATTTTCCAAGTTGAGATTGTTTATCGGCTTTACGATGGACTTTGATACCCTCGACGACAGCACCGCCGTCAGCACAAACGCGATAACAAATACAATTATAAACGGTTGCATAAGTCCAAGCAGAACCGAAACAAGCGTATACTGATTGGTAGAGACCCTCAAAATCCTGTTATCGTCAAGTTTTACGGCATAATATATCGTTTTTTCGGTCAGGGTATCGGAATATCTTTTGCTCATACCCGTTCCCTCCGCCATAGCCTGCTTTATTTCCTCGCGCTCGGCGTGATTGTCGAGCGACGATGCGTCGGCTTGGTTGTCAAAAACAACCGTTCCGTCGGGATTTACGAGCGTTATTCGCCTGTCTGTGTTATCAAGGCTTTCAAGAAAAGACACACCCTCGTTTTCTACCGCCTGTTTGAGATACTGCGCCTCGCTGACTATCTCGCTCCTTATTTGCCTGTCAAACAGGTTTGTTAAAAGGCTCATTATAAACGCGATGGTCACGGTCAGAATAAGCAAGGTCGCAAAAAATGAAGAACGAAAAATTTTACTGCTCATAAGCCTCACCGCCTATCTTGTAGCCGATATTTTTCACCGTTTTTATAAGCCCACCCGCCTCGCCAAGCTTTACGCGCAGCTTGCGTATATGCACGTCGAGCGTCCGCGACTCGGAATAATACTCGCCCCACACCTTCGCAAGCAGCTTTTCGCGCTCCACCACGTTTCCCTCAGCTTCCAAAAGCGCAGTAAGCAGGGAATACTCCTTATACGAAAGCTCCACGTTTTTCCCCGCAACCTCTATAATATGCTTCGCAGGATTTACATATAAACCGCCGATTTGATATACCTTTTCGCGCGGCGCGGTTTTCTCGTATCGGCGCAGCACGGCGCGCACGCGAGACAGAAGCTCGGTCATACCGAACGGCTTTGCTATATAATCGTCCGCGCCCATGTCAAGACCCGTCACCTTGTCAAATTCGCTGCCCTTCGCGGTAAGCATAATTACGGGAATGTCGGATGTGGCGGGGGTTTCGCGGAGCTTCTTTAGAACCGAAAGACCGTCCTCGTCGGGGAGCATAATGTCAAGCAGGAATAATTCGGGCGCGGCGGTGCTGAGCGCGTCCCAAAGCGGGCGTGGCGCGTCAAAACCGCGTACGTCATAGCCCTCGCGCTCTAAGGCGTAGCTTACGAGCTTTCTGATGTTGTCGTCGTCTTCGAGAATGTATATCATTTCCTATTCCTCCCGCACATATTATACACCCAATTCAATCCGTTTTCAACACGGACGTTTATTCGTTATCGAATAAATCACCCATTCCGCGATATTTTCCGCGTGGTCGCCGATACGCTCAAAATATTTCGCTATCATCAGCAAATCAATGAGCGCCTCCGCGCTGTCTTTGCCTTCGCGCACGGCTTCGATAAGCTCGTTTTTGACCTTATCGAACAGCGCGTCCACTGCGTCGTCCTGACCGATAACGGATTTTGCAAGCGAAATATCCTTTTTCACGAACGACTCCACGCTGTCCGTCACCATTTTTATCGTCGCGCGAGCCATTTCCGTTATGTGCGTCTTGCTCACGGGCGCGCTGCCCTTGATATGCTTTACGATCTCCGTAATATCCGTCGCCTGGTCGCCAATACGCTCCATGTCGGAAATCATTTTGAGCGCGGACGATATTACCCTCAAATCCGTCGCCACCGGCTGCTGCTGCAACAACAGCCGCATACAAAGCCGCTCTATATCGCGCTCCTTTTGGTCTATCTGCCTGTCCGCTTCGAGAGCCGTGTCGCGCATATCATCGCCGCCATCGGTAAGATACTTCACACAGCCGCTTATCGCTTCCTCGCACAGCGCGCCCATAGTCGTAAGCTCGTCGTTAAGATGTATCAGCTGCTCGTCAAATTTATTACGCATTATCCGAACCTCCCCGTTATATAGTCCTCCGTCCTCTTGTCGGCGGGCATTGAGAACATCTTTTCCGTATCGTCGTACTCAATGATCTCACCGAGCAGGAAAAACGCCGTTTTATCCGCTATTCGCGCCGCCTGCTGCATATTGTGCGTGACGATCACTATCGTGTATTTTTCGCGCAGCTCTGTTGCCAAGTCCTCTATTTTCGATGTTGAGATAGGATCGAGCGCAGATGTAGGCTCGTCCATCAAAAGTATTTCCGGTTCGACGGCGAGAGCACGCGCGATACATAACCGCTGCTGCTGACCGCCGCTCATGCCGAGCGCGCTTTTCTTGAGTCTGTCCTTGCACTCGTCCCATATCGCCGCCTGCTTTAATGACCGCTCCACGATCTCGTCGAGCTTCACGCGCGATTTTATCCCGTGTATTCTCGGTCCGTATGCGATGTTGTCGTAAATGCTCATCGGGAACGGGTTGGGTTTTTGAAACACCATTCCGACGCGCTTCCGCAGTACGTTCACATTCATATCCTTGTAAATATCCACTCCGTCAAGCGTGACTTCGCCTTTGATATGACAGCCTTCCACGAGGTCATTCATGCGATTGAGCGTTTTCAGAAACGTCGATTTGCCGCAGCCGGACGGTCCGATCAACGCTGTGATTTGCTTTTCGGGAATATCCATATTTATATTTTTAAGCGCCTGATGCGCATTGTACCACAAATCGAGCCTTTGCGCCCTTAAAATATCAGCCATTTTCATTTTCCTTTCTACGAAGCCTTTTCGCCGCGAGCTTTGCCGCTAAGTTTATGATAAGCGTCAGTATCAGCAGTATCGCCGCGATGGAAAACGCTATATCAAATTCGCCGCGCTCCTTCGCGTACATATACAGCGCGACCGTGAGCGTCGAACCCGCCTTGCCGGGCATTACGCTTTCCCATATGCCGAGTATTTCATTCGCCATGCCCGCCGTAAAAAGCAGTGCCGCGCTTTCGCCGACGATCCTTCCGACAGACAAGATACAGCCCGTCACGATTCCGTCTATCGCCGATGGCAGCACCGTTGTGCGTATCATATGCCACTTGCCCGCGCCGAGTCCCAGCGCGCCCTCGCGGTAGCCGTTCGGTACGGTTTTAAGGCTCTCCTGTGTCGTTTTTATGATAGTCGGCAGCGTCATTATTACGAGCGTCAGCGCGCCCGCGATAAGGCTTGTGCCGAGCGAGAAAAACTGCACGAATATCAGCATTCCGACAAGTCCGTATATGATCGACGGTATGCCCGACAGCGTTTCCGTCGCAAGCTCTATCATCCGCACGATACGCTTATTCCTCGCGTATTCGTTAAGGTAGACCGCCGCGCCCACGCCGATCGGCAGCACGATTACAAGCGTCACGATTATTATGTAGAGCGTGTTTAAGATATTCGGCAAAATTCCTATCGTGTCGTTTATAAGGCTCGGCTTTGATGTGAGCAGTCCGGGCGTTATATGAGGTATGCCGCGCACGAGAATGTAGCCGATTATTCCCAAAAGCATAAGGCACATCAGCCCCGCGCATATGTACACAAGCGAGTTTAATACCGCGATCTCAATTCTGCGCCTTTTCGATATTCCGCTATTCATCGCTCTCACCCCGCTTCACGACGAAATTAAGTATAAGATTTATTATCATAATGAACACGAACAGCACGAGCGCAATCGAGAACAGCGCTTGCCTTTGCAGTCCCGATGAGTACGACATCTCGCTCGCGACCGCCGTTGTGAGAAAGCGCACGCTTTGGAAAAGACTGGGCATATTCGCGACATTTCCCGCGACCATCATGACCGCCATTGCTTCGCCTATCGCCCTGCCTATTCCGAGTACCACGGCGGTGAGTATGCCGCTTTTCGCGGCGGGTACGACCACCTTGAAAACCGTTTCCGTTTTTGTCGCTCCGAGCGCCAGCGATGCTTCCTCGTACTCCTTCGGCACGGCTTTTATCGCCGTTTCCGATACGGAGATCACCGACGGCAAAATCATTACCGCCAGTACGATAATCGCCGAAAACAGGTTCGCGCCGTCGGGCAGATCGAAAACCTTGCGCACAAGCGGGACTATAATTATCATGCCCAATAAGCCGTATACCACCGACGGTATGCCCGACAGCAGATCCACCGCCGTCCGCACTATTCCTGCGCTTCTGCCGCCCGACATTTTCGCAAGATACACCGCGCACATCAGTCCTATCGGCACGCCTATCACTATCGCTCCCGCCGTTCCGTAAACGGAGGTCAATATGAACGGCAAAATACCGTACCGCGGCTCGGCTGCGGTTGACGCCCAAACCCTGCCGAAAAGGAAATCCGTTATTCCGATCTCGCCTATCGCCGGAATGCCGCTTATCACGAGGAACACCGTTATCACCAGCACAAACGCGACCGCTAAAAATCCGCAGAATGTAAACACGGCGTTCATCGACTTTTCAAGCGCGTCTGTTGTCTTTTTCAGATTTTTCACGGCGCGTCACCTCTTGACCGGCACCGCGCCCGCTTTTTCGATCATCTCGTCAGCCGCCGCGCTCGACGCGTAATCCATAAACGCCCGCGCCGCTTCGGACAATCCCTTGTTTTTCGGAGTAACGAACACGAAATCGCGCTGAATTTTATACGTTCCGTTCTGTATCGTTTCGGTTGACGGAGTAACTCCCTCGACCGACAGCAGCTTTACGCTGTCATTGACCGACGCGAGCGACGCGTAGCCTATCGCGTTCGGGTTTGTAGAAACGGTCTGAACAACGTCGCCGGTCGAGGTAAGCTCCTGCGTGTATTTGCACGCGTCCTCAGTTCCGGTTATCGACTCAAATCCGTCGCGCGTACCAGAAGCCGCCTCGCGCCCTATCAAAACCACCGGCGCGTCAGAGCCGCCGACCGCGCTCCAATTCGCGATTTCGCCCTTATAGAGCTTTCCTATCTGCTCGATCGTCAAATCCGACACGGGATTTTGCGGATTTACGATTATCGCGATCCCGTCGATCGCAATCACTTCAGCGTCGAGAGTTTCCGCTTCCTCCGGCTTCAAATCTCGGCTCGAAAGCCCGATGTCACAGCGTCCCTCGCTCACCGCCTGTATCCCCGCGCCGGAGCCTGTCGGATTGTATGTAATTTTCGTGCCGCCGTTTTCCGACATATATGCCTCGCTCAAGTAGCCTATAACCTTCTCCATCGAAGTCGAGCCGTCCGTCGATACCGTCTGCGTTGCACTGTCCGTCGTTCCTCCGCAGCCCGCAAGAGCCGCCGCCGATATGCCGACGGCAAGCAGCGTTGTAATAAATTTTTTCATAAAAATCACCTTCCGAAAATTATTGTATCCTTGATACAATCCAATATTAGCACAGGTGATGTTAATTCCGAAAGCGCGGTTGTGTTAATTGTATGTTAATATTTTTGTGTAGAAAGTTTTAACCTCGTTTTTGATGATAGGAATATAACTAAATTAAGATGTCCCCACCTATGGAGGTGCCATCTTAATTTTTTCAGCAGAGGACTTTGCCCATTGCTTGTCATATGCGCGAAATTATTTACCATACATCAATATTTTGAGAATGTTTACAAAATCAATTCTTCCAACACTATTTCTTCCGCTTGCGCTTTGTGTAAGCAAGTTCTTTCATAATTTTCCGTCCTTGCTGCGAGTTTTGTTCGCTGTCGTTTTTATTAGCATATCACTTATTGCGGTTATTTGCACTGATGTAAAATCACGTTTACTCCAAAGGTCGGAATTTCCGACTTTTCAAGTGATTGTAGGGGGTCGCAATTTTGGCGTCCTCTACAATGGAGTCGCGTCTCCCTGATTTTGGTAAATGCGATGTGTTGCCTATATAATTGCTCAAAGGTTCTGTTTAGAAACCTTTGAACAGTTATTAACGCGAAGGCTACTGTTGTATTACCACAAGATGCAACCGTTTTGGCAACATCTTTCATTATGGGGTTGCGTTTTGCCACCGCATATCAAATCTCGTCCACAGGTTGAAAGCATACCGTTTCGGTACGCATATTGACAATCCTTACCTTCATTGTGCGGCGTTCATCATTTCAAATACCGGTCTTGTTCGGGGCTTCCTTTCACAGCTTTAACAGTTTCGAATAAACCTCTCTGATTAGCTTCAAGATTTCCGCCTGCTTGTCCTTGATGTCCGTTATGTCTGAACTGTAAATGTCCTCATCCTCGTTCAGTCGTTTTGCGATCTGATTTATATTGTTGCCGTTCAATAAGGCGCATAGCGCCGTCATTTAACGTTTCGGCGGGGATCGTGTCCCCGCCGAAAAACGAAAGATGTCCCCGTCGCCTATAGAGGTGCGGGACATCTTTCGTTTAGTTGTACCGAAGCAAGCGCAGTATTTCTTTCATTTCCGGCATATCAAGATTTACGATTAAGCCGTCGATTGCCATTTTACGCAGATAGGCGCTCATATTGATACAGCCGCACTGTACCATCTTTTGTTTGATGAGATCGTATTCCTCCTGCGAAACTCTAAGGTGTATCTGTTGCTTGCGCATAATCATTTTCTCCTCTCTGTCAAGGGGCGGCTAAAATATCCAGCTTTGTTGATTGATAGATATTTAATAAAATCTTTATTTTGTTATTTGGTAATTAGTTTATTCTTTATTTATTTGCGTGCAGTTTTCCAATATCGGGTTTTCCAACGTTGGGTTTTCCAATATTGGATTTCCCGATGTTGGATTTTCCAAACACGGATATTTTATGAAGTTTACAGGCAGCTCATAAATAATATATTCCACATCAACCATTTGTCCCTTTTTGTCCCGCAGATGATAATTGGACATCACTGTATAATTTCTGTTTTTGACTGTTCTGAATACTGCCATAATAAGCCCTCCAATCAATACTTTCGTGCAAAATCGGCGTTCTTGTATTGTATATACGCAGAAACGCCGATTTACCATTAGAATATGTACACCCGCTGCCGAATTACTATGTTTTTCAAATCCGTTATGAGTATTCGCACCATTACGAATGTTCTTACAGGATTTATGCCTGTGAGAACATTTTTTATCCTGTTTTTTTGTTGTTTTCCGAAAAGTATATGTCTACTCCTTTTCGAGTGTTCATTTTTATCTCGTTTTCGGGTATTGCTTTGAGTTTCGGTATCTCTATCGAGCCTATGCAGTTATAGTGTATTTTAAGCCGCTGGACTTTCTTGCCGTCGATTATTTCCGCTTGATATACCTCGATTTTTTCTATCAGCTCATTTAACATTCTCGGAGTAAGCTTTCTTGCCCGCGTATATTTCCTTACGACCGACATGAACTCATCCGTGGAAATGCTGCGGCTTTCGCTTTTGGATATCTCGGAGTTGAGCGACTCTATCCGCTTTGTCAGTTCTTTCTGCTCGCCGTCATATTTCACCGACAGCTTTCCGAACCGCTCATCCGTTATTCGGCCCATTACGTTATCCTCATATATGCGCTCGAATAATATGTCAAGCTCTTTGTCGCGGGCGAGCAGGGCTTTAAGTTCGCTTTGTTTTGCCTCGATTTTGTGTTCCGCGTCTTTTATCGACTGACCCATTACGAGCCTCATAAACTCACCCTCATACTTTACGGCAAGTTTTGTAAGTCTCCGTATTTCTCCGAGTACTGCCTTTTCAAGAAAATCTACCCGTATATAATGAGTTGAGGAGCAAATTTTTCTTGAGCCTCTGTTGTAGCCGGAACAGTTAAAGTATTCTATGCTCGGATTTTTCTGATTAAAATGATACCACAAATTGCTGCCGCAGTCCGCGCATACAAGCAATCCCGAAAACATATTTTTTTCGCCGTCGGCTTTTTTGCGTTTTCTTATTTTGCCGCACTTAGCCTGTATCTTTTCCCAGACCGAGCGCTCTATTATCGGCTCGTGAACATCTTTAAATATTACCCAATTTTCTTTGTCGTTCTCTATCCTTTTCTTGTTCTTATAGGATTTTGAGTATGTTTTAAAGTTGATCAGATCGCCGCAGTATTCCTGAGTATGCAGTATTTTTGTGATGGTCGAGTTGTTCCACTTGTACGGCTCGGCAGTATTTATCCTGCCGCTCTTTTTCTGCCCTTGCTCAGCCAATAGTTCATTGGCGTTAGTATCTTATCCTTTTCAAGCGCTCCTGCTATCTGCTCGGCACCAAAGCCCGAAAGCGTCATCAAGTATATCCTTCGCACGACCGCCGCGGCCTCATCGTCAATAATCCATCGCTTATGATCATCGGGGTCCTGAATATATCCGTATGGCGGCTGACCCAGAGGTTTACCCGAATTACCCTTGATTTTGTTGCTTATTCTGCGTTTTTTGGAAATGTCGCAGGAATACCACTCGTTAAACAGATTTTTTATCGGCGCTATATCATTCTCGCCTGATTTTGACAAAATTCATATAAGTCTTAACGTATAATACAATTAAGCCTCACCTGCGGCGGCTTGATAAAAAATTGCAGTATAGCAAGCACAGCAAACGGGTACCCAATTTTAATAAATCAAAATTACTTTACTTGCAAATTATGAATAACAGCAAGCAAAGCGAATGGGTACCCATTCACGGTTTTACGAAACGGACAAGCCGTTTTATACGCAAAAAATCATTGGGAAATTATCCCAAACCCTTTATTAAATTTCGGAGGTATACGCATGGAAAACAGAAAGAGAAATATTCAGATAAAATTCAGAGTAACGGAAAAAGAACGCGAGCTTATCGAACAGAAAATGGCGCAGCTGCCCATACATAAAATCGGAGCGTACATGCGCAAAATGGCAATAGACGGCTACATAATCTACACGGATCTATCACCGATAAAAGAATACGCCAAAGAGCTTCAAGCCATCGGCAAAAACATAAACCAAATACATTTCATCTCTTTGTATCTGTAAAGACTCATAAACAGAATTTAAGCACTTTGCAGCTTGCATTATCAGCAATTTTGTGCTATCATTTTTAGGCAGTGTGGCGACTGTATTACGAGCGATATAGTGTATTCTTTCCGCGTCCGAATAATTAAATCGGTATCCTGTCTTTTTACACCATTTGCGGAAAGTGTCTTTAAAAA
>CANQBQ010000023.1 GCA_947589045.1 uncultured Clostridia bacterium
TCCCACCTTCTCCGCCACGTCGCGGCGAGCCTTTTAGCTCACCGCGACTTTTTTGCGATTTATTCTTCGACAAAATTTGCGGCAATTCTTATTCAATAAATAACAATTTCTTTTAATTGTTTTTGACGCATTTTTCGGTCGGGGCAAATCTTTTCCAATTCTTTATAAAATTTGTCGGAGTGGTTTGCCTGCAAAAAATGCGTAAATTCGTGTGCCACAACGTATTCGATGCACTCTTTCGGCGCATACATCAAGTTTGTGTTAAATGTCAGTATCCCCTTTGTCGGCTGACAGCTTCCCCAGCGGGAGACCATTTTGCGAAATCTGATTTGCGGATATTTTACGCCCCGCGCTTTAAAATAAGGATAAACAGCCCCGCAGAGTTCGGTGATAACTCCGCGAACCTCGTCCTCGGTAAAATATTGCCTGCGCGGTTTTGCGGACAGCGCGGCGTATCTTTTCAAAGCGTTTTGTATAAAATCCGCCTTGGAGCTTATAAAATTCTCGATTGCCGTTTGGGAGACGCGTTTGTTTGCGGAAACGTAAACCGAGCCGTCCGTCCTGATACGCAAATTTATATTTTTCACTTTTTTGTATTGCAGCTCGTATTCAATTTTCAGACCGTTTACCAAAAGCTCTTTTTTCATACGCTCGTCTCATCGCCCGCGTCCTGTTTCGGAATTCTTCGGAAGTAATAGATTGCAAACGGAATCGTAAGCGGGAGCGATATTGCCATCGAAAGCGGCTGAGCCTCCTGTATTCCCGCAAGACCTCTGAAATAAGAGAGTATGTATAATAGCGGAATAAACAGTATTCCGCTTCGGAGCGCCGATAGGAACGACGCGCCGAACCTTTTTCCCGTGCTTTGAAACAGCATTTCGGTAGTCATACAGACGGGCAGACAGAGATTTGCAAGCGCCTGGAGTCTGAGCGCTCTCGTACCCACCGCGATAACCGCGGGGTCGTCTCTAAACAGTCCTATAAGACCGTCCGAAAAGATTATCAATAATGTACAGCCAACGACAATAATGCTTTCGGCGGCAAACGCCGTGAATTTGTATCCCTTTCGCACGCGGGAATACTTGCCCGCTCCGTAATTAAACGCCGACACCGGCTGAAAGCCCTGTCCGATACCGATGGCGACCGAAAAGGCAAAGAATATTATCCTGCTCACAATACTCATTCCCGCAACCGCCGCGTCTCCGTAGATGCGGCACTGCGAATTAAGCAGTACCGTTGTAAGACTGTTCAAGCCCTGGCGCAGCAGACTCGGAAAGCCGGTAGCCATAATGTTTCCGTAAATCGACGGCGCGGCGCGCACCGCTTTGGCAAGACTCAGCTTTGATTCGGTCTTTCCCGAAAGGAACATAAACAGCAAAATCAACCAGCTTATAACCTGACTTATCGCGGTGGAGAGACCCGCTCCCGCAATACCCATATTAAGCCCGAACATTAAAATGGGGTCGCCTATCATATTCAAAATCGCGCCGGACATAAGACCTATCATACCGAGCGCGGCTTTGCCCTCATAGCGCAAAAAATTGTTGAGAGAGAGACTTCCGCTCATAAACGGCGCGGCAATCAATATGTATGAAATATATGTTTTAGCATACGGAGCAATCGTTTCGGTACTGCCGAGCAACATAACAATATCGTCCAGCCACACAAAGCCTATAACCGTAATAATAAGTCCGCACAGCATAGAGCCGAAAAATCCGGCGGACGCATGGGCGGACGCCGACTCCTTGTTTTTATGTCCCAACGCTCTGGACAAAATACTGCCGGCTCCCTGCCCGAACATAAATCCGAACGCCTGAATAATCGCCATAAACCCAAACACTATGCCGACCGCTCCGCTGGCGCTTGTGCCGAGCTGCCCGACAAACGCCGTGTCCACCAGGTTATATATATTGTTGATAAGCATAGAAATAATGCTCGGAACTGCCAGCCTTACAATCAGCCGCGGAATGGGCATACCGGTCATTTTTTCATATTGTGCGGTTTCCGCCTTTTGAGTCATCCTGCTTCCTCTTTTCTTTATGTATCAATTATTTATTGTACCACAAAATTTTAAAAACCGCAACCGATAACATTTTATCTCATATTAAAACATCAAGCACCCAAGAGTGCTTGATGTTTTAAATGTCAAACGGAAAGTCTATGTAGTCGGACAGCAGGATATAGAGCAGAGCGAGGATAACGGTCTCGTCCTCGTCCTCGCGCTCGAGGAAAAGGAATATGAGCGCAACGAGCAGCAAGTCCTCCGCGTCCAGAAATCCAAACAGCTTTTTCGTCTTTGGATTGTAGAGCGACGGCGGAAGAAGTCCGAAAAGCATAGAGCGCGGACTTTTTCCCCTGTGCCTATCTTTCCTGTTTTCGTGATGCTCGCGCACCGGCACCGACGACGGGCTCGGGCGGCGGTATGCGGAGCCTCGGTATTGGGCGGGTCGGCCTTGCTGTCGGTAACTGTTATTTGGCGTATAGCCCGCCGCGGCGTTGCCGCCCGCAGGCGCGGACGGCTTTTCGGGCGGCTGTGACGGCGTATATCTTCTATACATGGTTTTCACCGCCTTCGCGGTTTAACACTCCGAGCATTTTCATAGCGTTTGCCGCGCTTATCAGACGCACCGCGCTGTCCAGCTTTTTTTGGCGCGACTCTTTGAGGTACGGTCGCAGAGAGCGCAAAAAAACGGCGTGGCGGTTGCTCTCTTCATCGTTCATCGCGTGGACGACCTGCCGGATTTTAAGCAGCATTTCCATATCGGACGGGTCAAAGCCGCCGTCGCCGCCGTTTGAAGGCGAGGTGTCCCCGCCGCCTTGTTCCTCGTCGCCGCCCGCAAACATTCCTATTATATCCTGAATTTGCGACTTGCCGTCCTCGCTCGAAAGCATATCCTTCAGCTTTTCGATAGCTCCGCCCAACGCGTTTTCGTCCACTTTTTCTCACTCCCTTACCTGTGCGAATATGCGTAAGTACTACTTCTTGAATATTTCGTCGATTTTTCTCATCAACTCCGGATTTTTGGTAAGCACCTTCATAATTTCGGGGTCCTTGGAAAACTCCTGCTTCAGCGCGTCCGCGCTGAGATTGTTGAGCCGCTTGTTAAGCTCCCCTTTGTCGACCGACTTTATTGCCTTTTCTATCTCCGCCATTTGGCGGTTGTCAATCGTTCCCCCGAGGTTTTTAAGCGACGCCCTCATCATTTCGGGACTCATTTTTGATAAAACATCAGACGGATTCATATAATATCCACTCCTTATGACTAATATATGTATATTTTATGTTGTTTAGACAAAAAAGGTGACAAAACAAAACTTCTGTGATACAATGGACGCGGAGCAATTATAATATGACGAACAAAAAGGCGGTGTTATTATGAAAGCGCTCGTATTCAGCGATTCGCACGGATATATAAATACAATGATAAAAGCGGTCGGGGAACACGGCGACGCGGCTCTGCTTATTCACGCGGGCGATGTTTCGCGCGATATTGACAATCTGCTTGCGGTTTATCCGAACCTCAAAATCGAGACGGTGGCGGGCAACAACGAATTTTTCTGCACTCTGCCCTCAGACCGCGTGTTTGAGTTTGGCGGAAAGAGAATATTTCTGACGCACGGGCATAAATACGGAGTTAAGGGAAGTCTTGCGCGGCTTAAAATGCGGGCGGCCGAGCTGGGCGCCGACATATGTATCTTCGGGCACACGCACACGAGGCATCTTTCGGAGGAAAACGGAATATACTTTTTAAATCCCGGCGCGGCGTACCGAGGCTTCGCGGTGCTGACTGTGGATAACGGGCGGATAGAAATAACCGAAAAAGACAGTTGAGAGGGAGTTTTGATATGGTACTTGCAATAGACGTCGGAAATACAAACATTGTGATTGCGCTCTATGAGAACGACGAGATGCGCGGAAGTTGGCGTATGTCCACCGACAAAAACCGCTCGGCGGACGAGCTGGGAATGTTCTTTATCCAATTTTTGACAGGAAGCGGAATAAAGGCGAGCGATATTGACGATGTTATAATTTCGTCCGTCGTGCCGCCGATAATGCACTCGCTCGGCAACGCGATAAAAAAATATTTTCACGTTGAGCCGATGATAGTCGGCAACGGCGTGGACGCAGGCATAAAAATATGCTACGACAATCCGAGCGAGGTCGGCGCGGACAGAATAGTCAACGCGGTCGGCGCAATCAAAAAGTACGGCGCACCGCTGATTATCGTTGACTTCGGCACCGCCACAACGTTCTGCGCGATAAACGGGCGCGGGGAATACCTGGGCGGCGTTATAACCGCGGGTATTTCCATCTCGATGGATGCGCTGTTCCAACGCGCCGCAAAGCTGCCGAAGATAGAGCTTTTAAAGCCCGATACCGTCATAGGAAAAAATACCGTCTCGTCGATGCAGTCGGGCGCGTATTTCGGGCAGATAGGACAGACGGACTATATCGTACAAAAAATCAAAGCCGAGATGGGCGAGGCCAACATTACGGTCGTTGCGACGGGCGGCCTGTCATCGATGATTTCGTCCGGCTCCGATTGTATCGACATAGTGGATAAAACCCTGACTCTTGACGGACTTATGGAGATATACAGGAAAAACAAACGCTCTCAATAAATCTCAAACCTATACAAAAAGCCTGCCTAAGATATAGGCGGGCTTTTTTGTTACTTTTTTCTATCCGACAAAAACAAAAAGAGCCGACGAAATAAACATAAAATCTGAATTTTTAAAAATAATAAATTTAAGAAATCGGTCGGAGGGCGGCAAAATGGAAATAGACAAAAGGTGCTATCAAAACAGGGAGCTTTCGTGGTTACAGTTTAACGAGCGGGTATTGCGGGAGGCGGACTGCGCGGAGGTACCTCTTTGCGAACGGCTGAATTTTGCGTCTATTTTTCAGAGCAATCTCGACGAATTTTTTATGGTGCGCGGCGGGGCGCTTTTCGCCCGCTCCCAGGTGTCGGAGGACATTTGTGACAACAAGACCGATATGACGGTAAAGGAGCAAATCTCGGCGGTCTTTGAAAAGGCGCGCGGACTTTGGGCGGAGCGCGACCGCGTGTATTCGGGAATAATGCTCGCGCTTCGGGAGCGGGGCGTTGAAATCATTGACTTTTCAAGTCTGTCGGACGAGGACGCGCGCTTTACCGAGAGGTACTTCAACCGAGAAATAAAACCCCTGCTCTCCCCGCAAATCATCGGGAAAAGGCACCCGTTTCCGTTTCTCAAAAACAAGGAGATATACGCGGTGGTCTCAATCGAAGCAAAAGGCTCGGACGACAAAATGGGCATCGTGCCGTGCGGCGCGGGGGTTTTTGAGCGTCTTATCCCGCTCCCGTCGGGAGAGAGTCGATTTATGCTCGTTGAGGAGCTTATTCTGCATTTTGCCGAAAGAATTTTTGACCGCTACAAAATCAAGGGCAAGTCGCTTATCCGCGTCATTCGCAGTGCGGACATCGACATAGACGACGAAATGGCGGCGCGCGGAGAGGACTACCGCGAAGAGCTGGAGGCGGTCTTAAAAAAGCGCAAAAAGCTCGCGCCCATTTTAATAGAACTGTCTCAAAAAATCGGCGCGTCCACAATGAAAACCCTGCACAAGCACCTTGGGCTCGGCGAAAAGCAGACGTTTTTCTCAGCCGCCCCGACCGACCTTTCGTTTGCAAAAAATCTTTGCGACGCGCTTCGGGACAGGGCGGAATTATTCTTTGAAAAGCGTATCCCTCAGAAATCGGAGCGTGTGGACGAAAACCGACCTATGATAGCTCAGATAAAGGAGCGGGACATTCTGCTCTCCTACCCCTACGAGAGCATAAAGCCGTTTCTGCGCCTTTTGCGGGAGGCGGCAGAGGACGATGGAGTGGTGTCGGTAAAAATAACGCTGTACCGCGTAGCAAAATATTCTCAGGTGGTTCAGGCTTTGATAGACGCCGCCGAAAACGGCAAGGAGGTCGTGGTCGTCGTGGAGCTTCAGGCGCGGTTTGACGAGGAAAACAACATCGGCTGGTCGCGGCGGCTGGAAAATGCGGGCTGCCGCATAATATACGGGCTGGGCGGCTTTAAGGTACATTCAAAGCTGTGCCTCATAACAAAAAAGGAAAACAACAAAATCGAGTACATTTCTCAGATAGGCACGGGGAACTACAACGAAAACACCGCCGCTCAGTACACGGATTTTTCCCTGATGACCTCATTTGTGGAAATAGGCGTGGAGGTCGGGCGCATTTTCAACGAGCTTGCTATGGGGCAGACGGCGGAAGGGCTTACTCATTTGCTCGCCGCACCGAAAAACCTCCGAAGCGGCATAATCGCTTTGATTGACGATGAAATCCGCGTCGCCGACCGCGGCGGCGAGGCATACATCGGTATAAAAATAAATTCTCTGACCGACAAAAAAATTATAGACAAGCTAATTGAGGCCTCGCGCGCGGGAGTTAAGATTGAGCTTATCGTGCGCGGAATATGCTGCCTCGTCCCCGAAATCGAGGGAATGACCGAAAATATAAAAATAATCAGCATTGTGGGGCGTTTTCTGGAACATTCGAGGGTGTATATTTTCGGGGTGCGGGAAAGAATAAAAGTATATATTTCCTCGGCAGACCTTATGACGAGAAATACGCAAAGGCGCGTTGAAACCGCCGCGCCCGTCTACGACGAAAGTCTCCGCGCGCAGATATGCGGAATGTTCTCGGCGATGATGCGCGACGGCGTAAAGGCGCGGCGAAAAAATGCCGACGGCGTTTACGAAAACCCGGTCGGCGGCGGTCTTAATTCTCAGGAATATTTCTGCAATCTCGCCTATCGCGGCGAGCTGGCTGACATAAAGGACTGACATTTAAAAACGACGGTTTAAAGGAGTGCATTACTATGAGAGTCGGAATACTCACAAGCGGCGGTGACTGCCAAGGGCTTAACGCGGCGCTTCGCGCGGTCGCAAAGTCGCTCTACGAAGCGGCTGAAAAAAACGGCGAGGACATTAAAATAATAGGCTTTTCGGACGGCTACAAGGGCTTGATTTACGGGGAATACAGCAGAATGAACCGCGCCGACTTTTCGGGAATTTTAACGATAGGCGGAACCATTTTGGGAACCTCCCGCCAGTCCTTTAAAGAAATTCGGGTTATCGACGAGGAGACGGGGGTCGACAAGGTTCGCAAAATGAAAGAAAATTACGCCCGCCTCAACCTCGATTGCCTTGTGATACTCGGCGGCAACGGTTCTCAGAAAACCGCCAATCTTTTGCGCGAGGAAGGGCTTAACATCGTCTCCCTCGCCAAGACCATAGACAACGATATATACGGCACCGACATATCCTTCGGATTTCAGAGCGCGTGCGACATCGCGACCAATGTTATCGACTGTATTCACTCAACCGCATATTCGCACAAACGCATATTTATTGTGGAGATAATGGGTCACAAGGCGGGCTGGCTGAGCCTTTACGCGGGTATCGCGGGCGGCGCGGACGTAATTTTAATTCCCGAAATACCCTACGACCTCAACAAAATTATCGAGGTAATCAAAAAGCGTCACCAAGCGGGCAAAAAGTTTACCATAATAGCGGTTGCCGAGGGCGCTATGTCGGTCGAAGAAACGCTTTTGGAAAAGGACGAGCGCAAGGCTCTGCGTGCCGAGTATCCTTCGGTCGCGTACAAAATCTCGGAGGAACTGCAAAACAAGACCGGCTACGAAATACGCGTCACCGTCCCGGGGCATTTTCAGCGCGGCGGCGCGCCCTGCCCTTATGACCGCGTGCTTTGCACCCGCTTCGGAGCGGCGGCTGCCGAGCTTATTTTAAAGAAGCAATACGGATGTATGGTGGGAATTAAAAACGGCGAAACCGTCGCGGTGCCGCTTGAAGAAGTCGCGGGCAAGCTCAAAAGCGTGCCCGTTGACTGCGAAGAAGTAAAAAGCGCAAAAAGTATCGGAATATCCTTCGGCGACTGATTTAAGATAAAAAAGGGCAAAAAAAACATCGTTTTTGCAAACGATGTAAAAAAAGGGAGGGAGTTGTGTTAACTCTGTAATAAGGTTCTCCTTATTACAGTTTAAAGTATAACACCCCTTAATTAAAATAAGGTTAATAAAGTATGAACTTTTTATTAACTTTATGAATTTGCGTTCTTTTTTCTTCTCAGCAGAGCGTCAACACACAGCACCGCAAACAGCACCGCGACCGTGACCGTGACGATTACGTTGACGGGATACGACAGCCGCATACTCGTACCCTCGTACATCGTAACAATTCCGAAAATCATAAAAATCACAAAGGCGAGCGTATCAAGCGCGCGTTTTGGCATTTTGCTCTTTAAAAGATAGCCGACCAGCATACCTATTATGTCGGCGGCAAACAGACCTATCGAACACGCAAGCCAAATCACAAGCGAGTTGTCCATACCGTAGTTCGCGGCAAACGTGATTGCGGTAAGCTGGGTCTTGTCTCCCAACTCGGCGAGAAAGAACGTGCCGAAAACGCTCAAAAACGGAAGCCTCATCATCTTTTTTTCGCCGACGCTCTCCTCCTCGCCGCCTCCGCGCAGGGTGGAGTAGGCAAAATAGAAAAATGCCGCGCCCGCTATAATTTTTATTATATATATGGGAACAAACCTGCTTATAAGCCCGCCCACGCCGACGGCAAGACCGTTTAAAAGCAAAATCGCAAGCGCAGACCCGATTATTATATCGCGCAGCTTATAACGCGAGGTCATAGCGACCAGCATAAGCTGGGTTTTATCGCCCATCTCCGCGATAAACATCGCAAATAAAATTTGAAGAAACAATACCATAGTCAAGCTCTGCCTTTCTCGGAATACAAAATGTATATTAAAAACATTTGCTTTATATTCAAAAAACACCTCGTTTCCGAGGTGTTTTTTGAAAATTACTCAGCTGTGTCTTCTTCAACGGGCGCCGCGTCTTCGTCCGCGGTGTCCTCCGCGCTCGACTCATCAACAACATCGGTCGACTCATCGGTAACATCCGTTTCTGCCTCTGTCGCGCCCATCGCGTTAAGTCCCTCGCTGAACTCCTCGCTCGTAACATAAACCGTGCCGTCCTCCAGAACGAAATCGCCGTTGTCGTTCATTGTAAGAGCCGAGCCGTCCGTTGCGGTATATGTGTTGTCCATATTCATTGTTACGATTCTCTCATCATCAATCTGAACGGGTATCGAGGTCACCTCGCCCGACGTGTCCGCCGTATCCGTTGCTTCGGTTTCGGTACTCTCGTCCGCGCCGTTTTGCTTACTTGCCACAAAGGTCAGCGCAAGCGACAGAGCTATAAAAAGAATTGCAACCACGGATGTGAATTTCTTGAGCATAACGTCAACGGTTCTGCCTTTGTTCTTACCGAAAAAGGTTTCCGCGCCGCCCGCAATAGCTCCCGAAAGTCCCTGCTGCTTGCCGTGCTGCAAAAGTACAACCACGATAAGCGCCAGAGCAACAACCACCTGTGCAATAGTTAATACAGTAGTCAACATTTGTTAGTTCCCCCTTAGTTTCCTTTAAACATTTTCAGTGTAATATTTCCATCAAACAAGTATTTGATATTCTATCACAATTTACACGGAATTTCAAGTGTTTTTTTATTATTTTGAAAATTATCTCGTAATCATCGTTCCGATACCGCTCTTTGTGAATATTTCAAGCAGCAAACAGTGCGGAATACGACCGTCAATTATATGAACCGAGTTAACTCCCGCGTCAATGGCTTCAATTCCGCCGAGCGCCTTGGGTATCATTCCTCCCGAAATAACTCCCTCGTCTATCAGCTTTAATATGCCCTTCTTATCAATGTGATATATAATATCCTCGCTGTCGAGCGACATTTTTATTCCGTCGATGTCGGTAAGAAGCATCAGCTTTTCCGCCTCCAGCGCCGAAGCCACCATTCCCGCAACGGTATCCGCGTTTATATTGTAGCTCTGACCTTCGCTGTCAACGCCTATCGGCGCGATAACGGGAATACACTCGCTCTTTGTGAGCATATCCAAAAGACCTATGTTAATTCCGACTATTTCACCCACATAACCTATATCGGTGGGCTTACCGTCAATTTCGGGCATATGCTTCCGGCACTCGATGAGGCTTCCGTCAAGTCCGCAAAGACCTATCGCACTGCCGCCCTTGCCGCACAGTATCGACACAATCTCCTTGTTTGTCTTGCCGACCAGCACCATCTGAGCTATCTCCATGGTTTCGCTGTCGGTCACTCGGAGACCGTTCATAAATTTGCTCTCCTTGCCGAACTTTTCAAGCGCGCCGGTTATGTCGGGTCCGCCGCCGTGAACCAAAATCGGGTTCATTCCTATATATTTAAGAAGAACCACGTCCTCCATAACCTTGTTTTTAAGCTCATCGCTCACCATCGCGTTGCCGCCGTACTTTATAACGATGGTCTTATTGTTGAACTTTTGTATATACGGCAGAGCTTCGATAAGAATTTCCGCCTTTTTGATATACTTTTTAATATCCTCCTGCATATCCATCCAAACTCCTTTATTGGTTTACAGATAATATCCCGCGTCGGTAAGCCCCGTTTCCTCGGGCAGTCCGCAAATCAAATTCATATTTTGCACGGCTTGTCCCGCCGCGCCCTTAACAAGATTGTCGATACACGATACAACCACTACCCTGTTTAAACGCTTGTCTGCGACAAGACCTATCGCGGCGTAGTTAGAGCCGTTCACGTGCTTGACCTCGGGCAAAGTCCCCGCGTCGTATATACGCACAAAACGCTCCCCGTCATAAAATTTCTTATATACCTCAACAAGCTCCTCGTCGGTTTTAAGCTCCTTGAGATTTGCGTAACAGGTCGCGAAAATGCCGCGCTTCATAGGCGCGAGGTGGGGCGTGAACGAGAGCATTATCTCCTCTCCCGCCAGACGCGACAGCTCCTGCTCTATCTCGGAGGTGTGTCTGTGCGTCGCGACCTTATACGCCTTCATGGTCTCGGTACACTCGCAGAACATATTCGGCAGAGCCAAGCCGCGTCCCGCTCCGGTAACTCCCGACTTCGCGTCGATAATTATATTCTTTAAATCAATAAGCCTGTTTGCAACAAGCGGCGCAAGCGCGAGAATGGAGCAGGTCGTGTAGCAGCCGGGGTTTCCTATCAGGGTATGCGTCTTTATTTCGCTTCGGTGAAGCTCGCAAAGACCGTAGACCGACTTCTCAAGCAGCTCGGGGCAGTCGTGCTTTTGTCCGTACCACTTTTCGTAAACCGCGGGGTCGTCATAGCGGAAGTCGCCGCTCAAATCAATGATTTTAAGACCCTTTTCAAACAGCTTCGGGATTACCTCTTTCGACGCGCCGTGCGGCAGAGCGGTAAACACCACGTCGCACTCGGCGGCGCGCTCCAAATCAAGCTCCTCACAGAGAACGTCACAGATACCCCTAAGGCTCGGATAGACCTCGGATATTTTTTTGCCCGCAAACGTGTGGGAAACAATATACTTTATATTTACTTCGGGGTGCTTCGTCAGAAGTCTCACAACTTCTATGCCCGCGTATCCGGTGCCTCCCAAAATTCCTGCGTTTATCATTACCGTCATTTCCTCTCTTTAGACAATTACAAAATATTATACTATATTATTACATATTTTTCAAGTGTAAATATATATGTAAATAATTTGTCCCGAAAACGTCATTTAGGTATTTTTTACAAAATGCTCGTTTAAATTTTGTGAAATAATACACTATCATATTTATTTGAAATGTGTTAGAATAAATATATCGAAAAACTACGGAGGTGCTTTCAACAGATGGCAGAACTTAAACTTAAAGGAATTTACAAAACCTATGCCGGCGGATTTACCGCGGTAAAAGACTTCAACCTTGACATTGAGGACAAGGAATTTGTTATTCTGGTAGGTCCCTCGGGCTGCGGTAAATCTACCACCCTGAGAATGATTGCGGGCCTCGAAGAAATCAGCCAGGGCGAGTTGTGGATTGGCGATACGCTGGTTAACGACGTTGCTCCGAAGGACAGAGATATCGCGATGGTTTTCCAGAACTACGCTCTCTATCCGCATATGACCGTTTACGAGAATATGGCGTTCGGTCTTAAGCTCAGAAAAATACCGAAGGATGAGATTGACAAGAAGGTTCACGAGGCGGCTGAAATTCTTGACATCGCTCACCTGCTCGACAGAAAGCCCAAGGCTCTGTCCGGCGGTCAGAGACAGAGAGTTGCGCTCGGACGTGCTATTGTCCGTGAGCCTAAGGTATTCCTTATGGATGAGCCTCTTTCAAACCTCGATGCTAAGCTGAGAGTTCAGATGAGAACCGAGATAGGCAAATTACATAAGAAGCTCCAGACGACCTTCATCTATGTAACGCACGACCAGACCGAAGCTATGACGATGGGTTCGAGAATAGTTGTTATGAAGGACGGTATCGTTCAGCAGGTTGACTCGCCGAGCAATCTCTATGAGAAGCCGGTTAACGTATTCGTTGCAGGATTTATCGGAAGCCCGCAGATGAATATGATTACCGTTAAGGTTGACAACCGCGCTGACGGCGTTTACCTCGTATACGGAAACGACGCAATTAAGCTGCCTGACGGCAAGGGTAAGAAGCCCGAAGTTCTGGCATACAACGGCAAGGAAGTTCTTATGGGTATCCGTCCCGAGGACATTCACGATGAGGAAGCGTTCCTCAGCACAGCTCCCGAGAGCGTTGTTTCGGTTGACGTTGAGCTTACCGAAATGATGGGCGCCGAGACGTTCCTGTATCTCAAGTTCGGCGACACCTCGCTCACCGCGAGAGTTAACCCGAGAACTACCGCAAGACACGGTGATACTATCAAGGTTGCGTTTGATACCAACAAGATCCACCTGTTCGACAAGGACACCGAGCAGACCATCACCAACTAATTTGAGTTTAAAAATCCCGCGCATAAATTGCGCGGGATTTTTTATTATCTTAATATGTTTTTCTTTACAAATCTCAAAAAGTGTGATATATTTTAGACTGCAATATAAGTTAATATATGTGGGCGAACGCGTTTTTGCTAAAAATGCACGCTCTGTTTTTACTTGCGTTCAAAGCATATGTTAAAAACTTATATTGCCATTCACGGGGCTGTGCTTTTTAGAAGCGCGGTTTCGTGCCGCGCATTTTTATTTGCAAATCCAAGGATATATCCGAAAATGCGCTAGCGCAGCACATATTTATGTATGAAAAGGAGGGATATTCCAAAAAAAGTTTGGTTCCTTTATTGTCAAGCAAAGTTCATAATTAAATTATGCCCCGCGCATTTTGCGCGGGGCAATTTTTATAAAATCTCAGGTACGCCGCCGAAACACTTTCAAAATCCGAAATTACTCGGATTTTGACAGATACGACTGTTCAATCGCCACCCAATCCGGTGTTTCGCGCATAGCCGTCCACGACTCATAGCCGTATCCCGCATCGGGCGAAAAGCTATGTGAGTTTGTCGCTTCCTGAATGTCGGCATAGTACCACGCGCTCGGATCCGCGTTATCGAGCCATATAACCATTTCCTCATCGAGCATATGATGAACGTTGGGCTTTCTGCCGAGAACTCTGTTCACAAGGCTCATTACCTCTGCTCGCGTTATATACTGATCCGGTCTGAACGTTCCGTCGCCGTAGCCTGCTATCCAGCCCTTTTGAGCGGCGCGGTTAATATACTCGCTCGCCCAGTGTCCGGATATATCGCTGAACTTATCCTTGCCCGAATACTCGCCGGAGTCAAATCTCGCCGCGATGGTCGCAAACTCCGCTCTCGTTATCTTATTATTCGCAAGGAAGGTGCCGTCCGGATAGCCGTGAATGATATTCGCGTTTGCCATCGTGGATACCACGTTGTAATACCAATCATCCTTCTCCGTATCGCTAAAGCTGTTTTCGGTCGACCAATACTCATTGCGGGACTCCTCCGAAAGTATTCTGAAGAATATCGCCGACACCTCTGCTCTCGTTATCGGTTCTTCCGGTTTAACCAGTCCGTCCTCATAGCCGACAACGTACGCGTAGTGGTCGTCACGGTTAAGGTCCGGCGCTCCGTTGTTTGCATCGCCGCCCGAATGGTGGCTCTCGTCGTCTTTGTCGGGGGTTTGGACGGGGGTGTTTCCGCCTCCGCCGCCTCCGCCGCCGCCGAGACCGCTTCTGTTCCAAGTGCCGTAGAGCGTAGTGTTTTCCGTTATAACGCCGTCGGTATATAATGTTGTTCCTGTCTCGTCAACATACCAGCTGCCGAACGTGTAATCGCTCGTTGACAACGGGCGGGAGGGCGTGAATGTGGTTCCTTCGAGAACATATAAATATTCGGGAGGATCGACATTCGGCGCCTTTTTACTGTCTAACCACTTAAAGTCTACCCTATACCATTGGTCGGCAAAATCCGGTTTGCCGTTACCGTTGCGGTCTGACGCCCAAACCGCGTAAACCGTCTTGTCAGTGTAATCGTCAAAGTACACCGATGTTACAAGCTCAGGCTTTGTCATTCCGTCAAATATGCCGGTCGGCTCAGCGCTCCAGCCCGCAAATACAACGTCATAGTCCTCGGTAGGCTCGTGCGTCGGGACATCCTCGCCCCACGGCATCCAAAGCTCCGAAGCCGTATCGCCGTACTTGTACGCGCGGTCAAACGGCGCTTCAAACTCGTTACCGCCGTTCGCGTCATAAATTACACCAAACAAATCGTCGTAGTCGGCTATTCCCGTGTGATTAAGGTCTGCCGCCCAGACTGCATATACCGTTATATTGTCGTCCTCAAACTCGACCTCGGTCGCCATATCAATCTCGTCAAGCTCTTCCCGCAGTATAATCGGATTTTCACCGGTACTGTTCTCGCCTACGGTCCAGCCTATCAGCACGGCATCCTCACGCGACACTCGCGTCTTGCCTTCCTCAACCGTCATAAGCTGCGTTCCCTGTCCCGTCAGATATACCCGCGTATAATCCGCGAAGAAAATTCCGTTATCCGCGCTCGGGAAGCCGCCGTTTGCGTGATATTTTACAATATACGCGTTTTCCGCGTAATCGGGTATGCCGTTTCCGTTTCCGTCAACCGCCCATACCGCGTAAACCGTCACGCCGCCGTGAGGCATTGTGAGGCTCGTTATAATATCCTGCGGTATTGAGGTAAGATCCTCGGAGAGCGGTTCCTCAATCTTATTCGTAGACCAGCCGACAAACACTAATTTTTCATCTTCGCGCATCGGTCTTTCGTCGTCGGTCGGATACCAGAGTACGGCAAGCGTTCCTTCTTCGTAAATATCGCCTTGGTATTCCTCCGGCACTTCAAATTCGTCGCCGCCGTTAAAATCATATGTTACGCCGAATGGCTGTCCGCGCCATATTGCATAGAGCGTAACGTCGGAATTTTTCATGGCAAAAGCCAACGCTCCGTCTTGCTTATACTCGGGCTCGGGAGAGTACGGATTTGTGCTCCAGCCGAGGAAGTAGTGTCTTTCGCCGTCGGTGTCCACATAGTATTCGCCCAGGTCGTCCGTATGCAGACCTTCCATAAACTTTATCTCAACGCGGTCGCCCCTGTAATAGTGGTTCTGCTCGCCGTTTAAGTCGACGTCCTCGGGGACGGTCATTTCCTCGCCATCGGCGGCCGGATGGCTGCCGGTGTTCGCATCATAGACCACCTGATAACCCTCGGTAAAGCGTATATACATATTTCCGACAGCGCTGTCGACTGCCTTGTAGCGAATTTTGATTGACTTGCCGTTGTACGACACGTCAAGGACCTCAACATCGTCGCCGAACATACCGAGCGTTCCGAGGTCTTCTATATATGCTCCCTTTGCCGCGCCCGTCACATATTTTGACGTCTCGTCGTCGAGCGTAAGCGTAAGCTCGTAGTAGTTCTCCAAAAGATTGGTAACAGTTATATTACCCGCTCCGTTATCCGATTTGGGGTCTGCCCACTCGCCCGTTACATCTTCGGTATACCATGCGCCGTCAGGCTGCATAACCGCCTTTTTAACGACGATTGTAAAGCCCGCTATGTCAGGCTCGTTCGCGTCATGCACGCCGTCGCGGTTTATATCGTGCCACGGATGAACGTTGAGCACCGCCGGATATACTCTGGTCCATATAGCATACAGCGTGTCGGCGCTTCCTGCGGACTTTGTAAACCACCACGGAGCATTGAGCGTGTTTGACGGTATCAACCATCTTGTTTCCTTGCCGGTAAAGTCGTCTATCGGCGTGTTTCCGTTGCTGTCGTTAAGGCTCCAGCCCTCAAACATATAGTTTTCCAGACTTATGTCGCTCGAACGGATATATCCGCCCAGCTTCTCGGCATCGTCGTTTGTTATTTCGACCGAGCCGTCCTCTTTGATTGCGTAGTGTCCGCCAATATCCTTATCCGCTTCGCCGTCATTATCGGAGTCAATCTTAAACGCCTCCATAATCTGCGGTGTTTTATCCATAAGCGCGTCACGGTCTGCCGCGTCAAATCCGTTCATTATATCCGCCGTCAGCGTATATGTGCCGTCCGTATTATATGTAACCGTGTCGAGCGGCGTATTTCCTATCGCAATAAGACCTGACGGAACATTCAAATCGTAAAATACCTGCAAATAATCCGGTATGCCGTCGGGGTTCTGCTTCTGCAAATAACCGTGACCCTCGTCGGAGACGGTTTTGCCGTCCGCGTCGGTCAGCTTGCCGCGCAAATCCTCCGCCCATACCGCGTAAAGCGTGTATGATGAGTTCATATCAAGCTGCTTGACCAGCAGACCGTCGGCGGTTGAATACTGCGTTACGGGGTCTGCCGCCTGAGAAAGGCTCCAGCCTACAAATACCGCGTTGCCGCGCTTTAACGCAGGCATACCGCCCGCCGTTTTGCCCGGCTGATATTTATCCTCCGTCAACTCCACATTGCTGCCCGCTCCCAGGTACTCGGAGTATGTCCACTCGCTTCCGTCGTCCGCCGTTCCGCCGTTCGGGTCAAACATAAGCGTAACGTTGGAGAACGGCTCATCCCATATCGCATAAAGCGTAAGGTCGTAAGGCACCATTTCAAGTACATAGCCCTCAGGCTCTGCGGCGGCGGCAATAGCTTCATAGCTTATCTTGACCTTGCCTTCTTCGGCTGTGTCAAAGGTGTCGACCGTGGTTTGCGGGTCGCTGCTCCAGCCGATGAATATATGCGTCTCCCCGGCTCCGTCAATGTAGGTGTGATCCGCGGTGAAACCGCTTATGTCGCTCTCCTTGCCTTCAATCTTTACCTTGCCGTCGTAACCTTCGGGATACGTTGCTCCCTCAAAATATGCGTACTCTCTTTCGCGGTCGTTCGCCGAGCCCTCCGCAAAGTGAACGCTTGCGGGTGCGCCGTTAAAGTTGTAGCTTACTGTATGCGGCTTTGAAATGCCGTAGCGAATTGTGCTGTTGAAGTTATCCGCAGACAGTTTGAAGGTCTCGGTTATTACCAGATTGCCGTCTATGATTTCGCTTGTTATCTCGCTGTGCTTTTCGGTCTCCGGTATACCGTTATGTATATGTCTGAAGCCCCTGAACGTCTCATATCCGCTTGACGCGTTGACCGTCACGGTTACTTTATAATACTTATCCGCGGTCAGCTTTTCGCTTGCAAACGCGATACCTCCGCCGGAATACTGTATCGGGTCTTTAATCTCCGTTTCGCCCGTCGTACAGCTTTCGTCGTCATATTGCGTCAAAGTTACATCTATACCGCTGCCGTTGTTTACTTCGAGCATCGTCTCATAAGCGCTGGCTCCGTCATATATTCCGCTGTAATTTGCGTCGTCATATACCTGGAGAATAAGCGTCTGCTCGTTTTTCGTCCACTGTGCGTAGAATACATCGAGCTTATTCGTCTTTGTCCACTGATGTCCCGCGGGATAAATCTTGGTCGGATCCGACTCATTTTTCTGTTCCGCCCAACCCACGAAGGTGTAGCCTTCAAGCGTAGGCGCCGACGCCAGTGTTACAGAAGCGTCCTGATCGTATTTGCTGCCATCAACGGGAACGTCCTTAACTTCCACGCCGTCCGGCACTCCCTCCGGCGCGTTGCCCTCATATGCTACCTGATAATAGTCGGGCACATTGTCGCCCTTCTCGTCATTGGTGTCGGGATCCTTCGTGCCGCGCACATCACCGGTGTAAACCGCGTAGACCGGCAGCTTATACGTCGCAATTTTCGCCATATCGCCTTCTGCCTTGGGCAAATCCTTCATACGGCTGTACGGAATGGTTATCGTATTGCTGTTTATAACGTCCGCCGTCGGTATCTGGGTAATCGTATTAAAGTCTTTGTACCATTCCTGATAACTCCAGCCTACAAATACCGCGCCGTCGTCTCTTACAAGCCTCAGCGTCTTATCCCCGAGAGTAAGCTTGCCGTCCGTGTCATACGGTATAAATTCGGCGTTGACATCCGCGACATGGTTATGACGGCAGTAATACATCACAAAGTTATCCGCATCCGCCCATTCGTCTGTCCAATCCTTCCACGTTTCTCCGTCGGCGTCAAGCTCCTGCACATCGGCGGGATTTGCGGTGTTTCCTACATTGTATTCGACATAGTAACCGTATCCGTCATAGTCAGGACAACCGTTATTGTTTGCATCAACAGCCCAAACCGCGTAAAGCGTTACGTCCGAATCGGGCATTTTGTAAGTTGTTTCTTTCCACGTGCGCGTCCAATTCTGATTATCTCCGGCAGCGTCGTCATATTCATATCCGCTTACAAAATCACCGTTTTCCCCTCCGGTAAATACCGTTTCGGGCTTTTGTTCGGATGTAAGCGCGTCCAAATGCTGCACCGTGCTCCAGCCGACAAATATTTCTCCTTCGCGGCGCGTCAGCTTTTTGTCATCCTCAAACTCGTCGCTGATTATCTTAACTTCCTCGTTTTCCTCATATTCCATAGGATCGGGCAGTAACTCGGTATTCTCAACCGCGACGTTGGAGTTATACGTCAGCTTATGCTTTACCGTATATTGGTTGATAAACTTAATATCATTCTCCGTAAGCGGCGTGCCCGCATAACCCTCCGGTGCGTGCGCGTCATATGTCGCGTCGCCCTCGCCTTCCGTCAGATTTGAGAACGTATCGCTCCACGCGGTACCGAGCGAATCACGCTGGGAAACCGACGTAGTACATATCATACTGCCGCTCAGGTTATCCTCAACTGCCAGCTTCAGCTTATACTGATAGTTATCGTAAATATAGCCGCTTCGTCCGTCAATGCCGTCCTCGGTCGGCGTAACCTCTCGGATAAGATACTCGTATTCTCCCGCTTCCGCAAGCGTAAGGTTATCGTCGCTCAAGTCTTCGGTCGTCAGGTACTCCGCTTTTCTTATTCCGTCAACAACGTCTCCGTAGTTCTCTATATCGGCAACGTCGGCATCGGTCGCCTTTTCAAATGTTCCGTCCGACTTGACTTTATACGTTATATAACCGTCCTCGCTCGAAAATCCCGGCGGAACACTGCCGTTACTGCTGTTGAACGGCTCAACTCTCACGAAGAACTCCCCGCCTTCAAGCGTCGGCACATCAATATGCTCCGATGTGGCAATCTCTTTCTTTATCTTTCCCGCAAGAATGCCAAAGTCATAATGAGTTTCATTTGCTGTGTACGCATTTGTAAACGTGTAGTTGTCTGTCGCGAATGTTCTGCTGCCGCTTAATCCTTTGATTTTATCAATGTCGCCCTCGTCGTTCATTACAACGCTTACGACCTGCGTTCCGTCGCCCATACTTTCGTCGAGCAGCATATAAACGCTGAAGTATATGTCCTTCGTATTATTGTCGTAGACGATACCGGCGTTATCTCCCTTTTTTTCTTTAAGGGTATAATGGTAAACCTTTGCCGTCTCTTTGCCTTCGCCCGCATCGACCGACTCAAACGGAATGGAGCTAAAGTCAATGAGGTTTTGGGCAGATGTAATCGTCTTTTCTCCGACGTTGTCCTTGCCTACTTCGGGCATAGGCATATTCGCCTCAGTCGTAAACGAGCCTTCGCTGCCCTTTTCTCCCGCTTCATAAAACTCAACGGTACTGTCTTTAAGGTTAATAACCTCAACCGGCGTAAGCGTAAACTTAAATCCTTCTTCGGACTTATCCGCGCCGAAGAAATCTTCAAACGGTTTGTTAAACTCCTTTGTCGCGCTAAACGGAACATTTATCAGGTTGGGGTCGTAAACATTGGTAAACTCAATCGGCTTTGCTTCGCTGCCCGCTTTGTTAATAACCTCATATCCACCCAAAGCGGTCTCCGAAGGAGCGAGTATATCAACGCCGGTGCCGCTCGCGCTTTTTTCCTCGTTAAGCGCCAGCTGACCCGTAGAGAAATCATCTTTCACATACACGCGGACTTTATATCGCGTCGAATCATAGCTTATACCCGGAATAGGCGTAACGCCTGTGTCGGAGTACGGATTCATCTCGCGCAGCGTGTATTCGTAATACTCATCGCCGTCATTTGCCCTGTCAAACGTAACCTTGTCGTCGTCAAACGTAATACCGGTCTTTTCAGTCTTGCTCGTATCCTCGGCAGTCGCCGTAAATACCGCTGTGCCGTTGTCGCTTACCGTGGGAGCGCCGCTTTCGGGTTCAAGCACGAACTTAAACTCATCGCCCTCTTTAAATGTACGGTCGGCTCCGCCGTCCTCTCTGTTCGTTTTGAGCGTCTTATTTATGCTCAGCTCATCGCTTAAATTTAAAGTCAATGCCGTAGCCGTATACTCGTTCACGAACTCAAATCCGCTCACAGGATTGCCATCCTTGTCGCACTGAACCGCGTGAACAATCTGATACGTTCCTGTATCTCCCGACAATTCCGGATTTGTATACGGTACCGCTTCTTTATATACGCGCACGTATACGTATTTCGGGTCTTTATCATACGTCACGCTCGGAAGACCGCCTTCTTCTTCGGTCACTTTATACTCATATATAATCGCGCTCGGCTCGTCGGGACCCGCTTGTTCGGCCGTAAAGGTGATAGGATTAAACGTGATATTGTTTGCCGTTTCACCCGTGTTTTTCGCCTGATTTACTTCAAGACCGTCAACCTTTCCGTCGCCGTCGGGAGAAACGCCTTCCTTCCAGTGCGGAGTCGGCATAGAAGCTACCGTGGCGGGAGTCTCGTCAAAACTCCTATCTCCTAATTCCTTCTTTCCTGCCGGTTCAATATTAAATGTAAAATCTTCCGCGTTCAGAGGTCTGCCGTTTAGCGTCTTTGTGCCCGAGAACTCAACCTCGGGGTCGGTGTAGTCATACTCGTTGTTGAACACGAGCATTGACTTGCCGTCGGCATCCTTTGGCGGTTTGTTCGCGCTGTCTATACCTCCCAGGACGTCGCTCCAGCCGGCATCGAACTCAAATTTCGGGGTATTATCCTTTCCCGCCGTTGTTGCGCCCTCAACCGTGTTAATATTCGGTCGCCAGAAATAACGGCTTACCACAAGGTGACCCGTGCCGCCCTCATCTCCCGACGCCAAATCAGCGTCGTCGGTGACTTCGATATAGAGCTTATACGTCTCGCTCGCGTACTTCACGCCGGGCAGCGGCTCACCTAAATCATCGGTGCTGTACGGCTTCATCTCGCGCAGGATATATGTATATACGCCCGGCTGAGTAAAGGTCATACTGTAATTTTCGTCAAAATTAACCGTGACCTCGCCGCTGCCTGCGCTGTTCTTAGCGTCTTCGGTATCAACAGTGATTGAAGAATTGCCCTCATTCAGCGCGGGCGATGTGCCGGACTGAAGTGTGTACTCGTTTCTTCCAATGTCTACAACGGTAAACCACGTTGAAGGTTCAAGGACGAGCTTGAACTTCTCTTTATCCTTTTTCGTGTCAATCGTTCTGCCGTCGAGCTTTACAACAGCCCCTATGTTAATATCGTTATGGTTGCCCGCGGCAGCAGTCGGCTCCTCGCTATCAACCGAAGTATGACTTGCGCCGCCGTAAGCGCTCACCGCGACAGGCTCGTATTTATTTGTATAAATTACAAGCGAGGTGCTCGCCGTACCGGTTATTACGCCGTTTCCGCCTTTCGGACGTTCCTTACTGTTGCCGAGTGCGGTGCTGAGTGTGAAACCGGTAGGCATATTCTTGCGGCGGGTTGTAATTTGATTGTAGCCTTGAATATGTTCTTCATCTACCTTCAAACCGCCCCACAGAGGATCTGTGTTATCCAGCTCGACGATTTTATATTCTGTTTCGTTGGCTATATCGTTAATTGTGATACGCTCGCCCGCTTTAAGGGTAAATACCGCCCAGTATTTGCCTTCAGCATCTTGATTCTTAAAATGCAGCGTTTTATCCGGATAATCTCCGGGTTTCTCAATACCCGTATCCAAATCGGTCATTGTGTCCTCTACGGGCATAAGCGTATCTCCCGTTACGCTGCTGAGCATAATCTTATACACGAAAACCTGTTGCGCCGCGTACTTGTCAATACCGTTCTGTGTGGTATTATACGCTTCAACACTCTTCCTTACGGACAGACCCGCCATATACGAGTATGCGGCTCTTGATTTCTGTCTGCCTCTGTCGCCCATAGCGTTTGTGCCGATGTCGATAAACTGAACTATCGTGTTGCTGTCTTTAAAATATGTCGCAACTATTCCGTCGCTGTTATCCTTTTCGCCGTCTCCGGTGAACGCGGCGGTATTGTACGGACTGTCCTTCGGCAAATCTATCGTAACGACATAGTGTCCGGGAATAAGTCCTTCAAGGTATGTCGGATTTTCAGCCGCGGTGTGGTCGACAAGCAGACCGTTCTCATTTGTCTTGAACGCGCTGTCGGGGTCGTCAAATTTAATCGTTTCTTCCGCCGCTTTCCAGCCGTCGCTGCCAGGACTGTCATCCTTTACAACCTTTGAGAATTCGTCCTGGTAATGCTCTTTAATCCAATCCTTCAACTCGCTTTGATTGTTAATAGATTCCGCAATTACTTCGGCGGTTTCCACCGTCATATCGGTCGGCTTGCGCTTTGCGATATGTATCTCCGCGCCCGAAATCTTATCTTCGCCCTCATCAAACGCACCGTTATGGTTTTTATCGTACCAAACAAGCAGTTCCAACTCCGAAGGCTCGGTCGTTATCGTAAATTTAAAATTGTCATAATCTTCGCTGCTGCCTCCTATCGGAACGTCCTTATGTTCCAGCGAAAGGCTGGAAAGCGGCGCGTTGCCCGTATAGAACACATAATATACAATTTCCTCGCCATCCGCAACAGTTGTTGCATTTTTCTGCGGTCCATATAACCTATTCGGCAGCTCGTCAATCGGATTTGTCGCGCCAAGCTGGAGGTCAACCGATACGTCGGTCTTTTTATACGCGTAATTTTCCGGATCGCTGAAGAATGCCTTAAGCTTTTCCACATCTTCTTCATAATCTTTGTCAACGGTTGAACCTTTGCCGTAACCGCTTTGAAGCTTGTCATAAATCGTTTTTATTTCGCCGGTCAGCTTGCTTTGCGGCACGCCGTAAATGTCAAAGTTGGCGTTCATCGAGACGTCCATAAGCTCCTCGGGGTTCCACTCCGCCTGAATACGAAGCTTATTCGCCGCCTGCTGCTTTGTAAAGCCGACGTTTGCGGCATGGAACTCCTTTTGCGCCGCATTGTCGGCACTGAGCGTAACGGTCTGAACGCTGACATTCGGGGCGTAATTGCTGCCGACCATTCCGAGCTTCTGAGCATCAGGATCCGATTTACCTTCAGGTACCGCGTTCAATGTGGAACCGTCGTTTTTGCCTATCGTCGTCAGCTTATATGTGACAGCGTCACCCTCCGCCTCTTTTTCATTATATGTAACGGTTATTTTTACCTTTCTGTCGCTGCCCAATTTCGTCGTGTTTATCGGTATGGAATAATAACCGTTTGAGTTTGTGGTCCTTTCCACTTTTTCGTCGCCGTATTCCGCTACAACGGTTGCGTTCGGCAGCTCGCGGTCGTTTGTGAGCTTATCATAGACACCGTACTCCGTTCCGTTCTTAACACCCACAACCTCAGGCGTATCGAGGAACACAAAGCCGGTCAGGAGTACCTCGTTGGTATCGACGCTGCCCATTACAAGATTTTCTTTCAATTCCACTTTATATCCCGCCGGCGCGGGAACATACGACCACACGTCTGCAATACCGTGGTCAGCACCGTTAGATTTAAATACCGATGCGCTGTTTGTGGGCAGTCTGTCGGCTACCGTATTTCCGTCCGTCTTCTTTTTATATGATGCAATTCCGTCTATGCTGTAATCCTCAAATGTTGTTTCAAAATCACCTGCCGGTTTTGCGGTTGTAAACCATTTACTGTTACGCATATCCGCATAGCTGTTGTCTTTCTTTTGTCCGCTGGCATCGTTTGATATATCCATAGGCAAATTCCAATACCATATATTGTTGCCGTTGCCTGTCGTCTTGCCATTATCACTATGCGACATCTTATTCGTTGTAAAATCACGAAGCAGACTTTGCTCTCGGTTATTATAGTAAAGCTTTGAACGCGCTTCTATTTTTTTGTCTAAGCCCTCAGGCATCTCCATCCAACCGGGCACGTCCTCAAGCCATATTGAAACGCCGTATTGCATAACCTCGGCGTCGCCCATCGGGAAGTGTATCTCGCCCGCCTTCGGCTCGGCATAAACCGTTCCCTTGCCTGTATTGCCGAAATATGTGCCGACCGGGAGAATACGGCCGTATTGGTCGCGCCCGTTCCAATGTATTCTGTTTGTTCCGTCAACAGCCGCGTTTCCGAGCATAACTCTGCCGAGCGACGTATAACCTTTATCAGCGAGTTGTTTCTGCGTTTCCTGACTGCTCGGGTCGCCGACCAAGTCTTCCAAAAGCTTGTCTTCAACATAATTGTTTGTCGTTATATCTCCCCCTGTGGTGGGGTGTCTGTCGCCTTTGGCGGTTATGGCATACCATTTGCTTTCTTTTTCATTATAATAGATAAAATTCGGATCGTCGGTTGTGCTTAAGCATATCTCGTCGTTGTGCGAAGTGTCCTTGTCGCCGTAAGTGCCGCTATCCACTTTTTCGCCGTGATAGTGCTTTGCGTACATATTGCTCATATCTATAACAACCCGGTATGAGCTTACGCCCTCGGTCTCCACCTCAAAATAACCGCCAACGCCCGCGAAACCCGCTTTGTCTCCGAGTCCGGTCAATACACCGGTCGCTATACCGTCGTATGTAAGCTTTGTTATTCTGCCAATCGGCTTCGGGTTTGACGCGACAATGCTCTCCGAAACATTTTTGTCCGGCTTATTTAAGAACATATGATAGGGTGCGTCAATATCGGTCACGTTGTTATCGGGACCGAGTATGTAAATTCCGTCGGGGTTATCATATTTATCCGTTAAGTTTTTGTAGTGGTCGAACGATGTATCATTAGCCAAAGGCTGGTGAATAGAGTGATACGCCGACGCGTTTGTACCCATTCCGATAGAGCCGCGTGAGTTTGCATATAATCCGAATGTGTGCGGCATAATTCCGTTCAAACTAAATTTCCATGTATAGCCGTCTCGCGTTACCGCATAAAGATTTCCGTACATACCCATCGAAGCATTGGAAACCTGCGCCGCCATAGCGTCCATCCATACGCGTCCGCTTTTCGCGTGGTATTCCTTTGGCTCAGCCGTTGTCTTATCGGCTCCGTCGTCGTATATCGCTTCCGCTACGGTTATATCCCAAGCCGTGACGTGAGCCTTTTTGTTCGTCTTTAACTCCTCGCCGTTTACAGCTAAGGTATCAGTTCCGTCATCCCACGCTGCCGATGTTCCGCCGTGAAGCTCCGCAACATAAACGCCGTCCTGCGTAGCTTTGAAATAATATGGTTCATAGCCACCGCTGACTACTTCCTTATATGAGCCATCCTCATTCGGCAGCATTACTCCGTTCGGTCCTGCCGTCTCCTGCGTAAGCGTGCTTATAAAGCCCGCGCTTTCTTTATTGCCATCGGTTCTTGTCTCTGTTATATTGATTTCCTTGACGCTTCCGTCAGGCATAGTAATGGTTATATCTGCCTTTGGCTGATCGTAATTGCTTATTCCGAGGAAAATATATTCACCGCTGTATGCGTAAAACTTTACCTTCTGCTTCATGGACACGCCCGAAATACTGCCTGTGTTGTCAGTATGGAAATTCCAACGTATCTGACTGCTTTCTTGAATAGTACTGCCGGCAGTCTTACCGACCGCTTCCGCGACCTCTTTCGAGCTTCGGATTATATCCCTTGTACCCTCCGCAAACGCCGTCGTGCCCGCGAACGCAAAAAAAGCCGTCGTCAGCATCAGCGCCGCGATAACCGCAATCTTGCTTATATGTCTTTTTGTCATGTTAAATTCTCCCCTCTGCTTTCGACTTAATGCGCCGAGAAGTGCTCTCCCGCACACGCCTTCATCATTGTTCCTGTGCGCTGTGCAGGGTCTTTTGTTGTCGCAATCAGTCATTTTGATTTCCTCCTTTATTTTTCTCCGGCAACAGTTGGTCGGTTTTTATCTCAACATATTTCTTTATAAACATTATAATAACACGTTCACCTATGAACAGGTCAATAGTCAAAAATGACTTTTTTGAAAAATTATTTACAGCCGGTCTCCGTCATCCTGCCGGTCAGGGCAGCTTACGAACACGGTTGAACTGAGTTTACAACATAATGGAAATTATGTTG
>CANQBQ010000024.1 GCA_947589045.1 uncultured Clostridia bacterium
TTGCGAAGAACTGACAAGCTACACCTACGGCGTGGGAGCGACCTTGCCCGAACCGACAAAAACGGGTTACACGTTCGACGGTTGGTATGAAAACGAGAATTATGACGGCGAAGCGGTAGACGAAATAACCCCCACCGATACGGGCAACAAGACATATTACGCGAAGTGGACGGTAAACACATACACCGTCACGTTGAGCAAAAACGGCGGAGAGTGCGAAGATTTGACGGGTTACACCTACGGCGTGGGAGCGACCTTGCCCGAACCGAAAAAAACGGGTTACACCTTCGGCGGCTGGTATGAAAACGAGAATTATGACGGCGAAGCGGTAACCGAAATCAAAACTACCGATACGGGCGACAAGACATACTACGCAAAATGGATTGCAAACACATACACCGTTACGCTAAACAAAAACGGCGGCGAGTGCGAAGATTTGACGAGCTACACCTACGGTGCGGGAGCGACCTTACCAGAACCGAAAAAAACAGGTTACACCTTCGGCGGCTGGTATGAAAACGAGAATTATGACGGCGAAGCGGTAGTTGACATAAAGCCCACCGACACGGGCGATAAAACGTATTACGCAAAATGGACAAAAGACGAACCTGCGCCCGAACCAAGCGACAGAGTGGAGTTTACCCGTGACGGCGGCGAAGTGACGGCGCGGCTCATATTTGAAAAGACGTTGCCGCCGCCCGAAGAGGATATACGGGTATTTGCGGTATTCAGCGAGGGCGGCGTATTCCGCTATGCCGAGCTGCTGACGGTCAGCGATATGACCGCGAATTTAACAATCCCTGAAAAATATTCGGACTGTGATATAACACTCTATATTTGGGATAAAAACCTATGCCCGCTTATGAATGAGCAGAGAATGGAAGCGGAATAAGATAAGAACATAAAAAAGCCAAAGCAAGCTTTGGCTTTTTTGTTCCGCGACGATATGGGAAATATCGCAACAGAAGCTTATTTTTTTAACTTAAGTCCGTCTTTAAAGGCGTTGCCGACTCTTTCCGTAACCTTGTAGTAGCCGTGAGTGTACGGGTCAAACGCAATAGCGTTTACCAAAGACACGTCAACCTTATCGTCCTTCATAACGCTCTCGTCCGCGGTGACATTTACGACCTTGCCGATAACGCCGCAGCCGTACTCGCCGTCCTGGTATTCTATAAATTCGCACTCCAAACAAATCGGAAATTCGTTTATTATCGGGGCGTTTACATTTTCGGATTTGGTCGCGGTAAGACCGCTGACTTCAAATTTGTTCTTTGTATCGTTGCCCGAAGCAATACCGAAATAATCCGCTTCAACAATATGCGCCGCATCCGCAACACTTACGGTGAAAGCTCCTACGGATTTAATGTTTTTAACCGTTTTATGAGTTTCGGTAAGATTGAGTATAACGCAGTCTCGGCTCAGCATAGTTCCCCAAGCCGCGTTCATAACATCAATGCTTCCGTCCTCGTTATAGGTCGCCACCATCAATACAGGCATCGGGAATATCGCTTCCGTGGTTTTAATATTTTTTCTCATAAAAATACCTCCGTTATTTAAAATTATATGTTAAATATAACATATAATAAACGAAAACTCAATAAAATTTTGTCGCCTGTCAAATTTATTGTATCATATCCGTCGGTATTGACACGGGAAACAAAAAAGTATAAAATAATATATGTATTTTTTGACGAAACCGTTGAAAACTCGGTATATCGCGCAACACGAACGGTATAATATATACGCGGAAAGCAAGAAAGGCGGCGGAAAGATGGACTTTGAGTTTTTTAAGGAGCTTTGTGAGCTTAAAACCCCTCTTGAAAAAACCGAATTTGCGGAAAATTCGCTTAAAGATTTTTGCGTTGAACGGGACGGCTTCGGCGGTTTTATCGCCTCAAAAGGCGATATTTTGTCAGCCGATATACTTTTGGAGTGCGGAATTGACAGCGGCGGCGTTACGGTCGAGTGCATTGAGGAGGAAAAGGTCAAAATATCCGCGTTCGGCGGCGCAAAACTCTCGGACAAAATAAATCAGGAAATATATTTTTCAAACGGCGCGTCGGGAATACTCCGCAGTGAAAAATCGGCGGAGGAAGAAGAGGCTTTTTACGTTGAAACAATACACGGCGAGGCTTCAATTGGAGACAACGGCTTTTTTAAAAGCTCGTTTTGTTTTACGGACGATACGGTTATAGGCAATAATATTTCAAACTGCGTAGCGGTTTCTGCAGTTATTGACGCGTTAAAAAATTCTTCGGAAAGCGCGGCGGTTTTATTTTCGCCTCAAAAGGGCTTCGGAATAATCAGTCCGCTGCTCAAAAAATATTCTTTCAAAACCGTTATATCGACAGCCTGCTGTAAAACATCCAAAAATATCACTCTCGACGGCGGCTGTGCGGTGTTTGTCAAAGGCAAAAATATGATTGCGGATAACGCTCTGCGCGGCAGTATAGCCGAAACGGCGGATAAAAGCGGCGTCAAAACGCAGTTATATATAGGCGATGAGGATTTCGGACTTGAAAAACTCAGCATATTATATACAAAAGGAAAAGTCGGGGGCTTGCTTATTCCGGTTTCGCATTTGGGAACGACAAACGAGATAATAAAGCTGAAAAACGCGGAATATATGTCCGAGTTGCTCGAAAAAATTATTGACGGAGGTTTTTAAATGTTGGTACGACAGATTTCGGTTTTTATGGAAAACAGTGCGGGACAGCTTTTTAAAATTACCGATATTCTCGCAAAAAACGGCATTGATATGAGAGCTATGAATATTGCGGATACCGCGGATTTCGGGATTTTGCGCTTGATAGTTAACGACCCAGACAAAGCGGAGGCAGTTTTACGCAAAAACAATATGACGGTCAGCGTGGCGGACGTTATCGCCGTTTCCATTGACGATAAGACGGGCGCGTTCAACGACCTGATCGCTATTTTGAAAAACGAGGGAATAAGTATAGATTATTCGTATTCCTTTATGGGCAAAGAGAAAAATAAGGCAAGCGTGGTTATTAAAACCTCGGATTTAAAAAACACTATCGAAATTTTAAAGAATAACGGTGCCTGCGTTATACCTGCAAACGAGGTGTATGACATATAATGAACAATATTTTGAAAGATGAATTCGGAATAAGTCAAAATACCATTGATTTGGCAAACAGCATCGAGAGTGAGCTGAGCGAGAAATTTTCCGAGCTTGAGGAAAATGCGGAATATAATCAGTTAAAAGTGCTCTCGGCGTTTCAAAAGCACAGAATTTCTTACGCTCACTTCGGAGAAACGTCGGGCTATGGTTACGACGACCTCGGCAGAGACGCTCTGGACCGTGTGTATGCCGACATTTTTCACAGCGAGGACGCATATGTAAGGCATAACATAGTCAGCGGAACTCAGGCAATTGCGCTTTGTTTATATGGAGTTTTGCGCCCCGGCGACACTCTTGCGGCGGTCACGGGTTCTCCCTACGACACGCTGGAGGAAGTAATAGGAATAAGAGGCGAGGAAAACAGCGGCTCTTTGCGAGATTTCGGTGTTAATTTTGAAGTTGTACCCCTCAAAGATGGAAAGGTTGACCATAATAATATTACGTCCACTTTATCGGCAAAAAAAGTTAAAGCGGTACTTATTCAAAGGTCGAAAGGGTATGACTGGCGCGACTCTCTGAGCATAGATGAAATAGAAAGAGTAATAAAAACCGTTAAAGCGGTTGACAAAAATATAATATGTATTGTTGATAATTGTTACGGCGAATTTGTTGAAAAAAGAGAGCCGACCGACGTGGGCGCGGATTTGGTCGTAGGCTCGCTGATAAAAAATATAGGCGGAAGTCTGGCGCTGAGCGGCGGATACATAGCGGGGCGCGCAGATTTAATCAAGCTTGTTTCATATAGGCATACTGCGCCCGGGCTCGGCAGACATACGGGCGCGTCGCTCGGATTTAACAGAAACCTTTATCAGGGCTTATATATGGCTCCGCACATAGTTTTGCAAAGCCTTAAAACCGCTGTGTTCTGCGCGGCGGTATTTGATAAACTCGGCTTTGAAGTATGCCCGTCATCCAAAGCCCAAAGAACGGATATAATACAGTCGGTAAAATTCGGAAATGCGGACGACGTAATCAAGTTTTGTCAAGCTATCCAAAAAGGCTCGCCCATTGACAGCCACGTAACGCCGATGCCATGGGATATGCCCGGATACGGCGATCAGGTAATTATGGCAGCGGGCGCATTTGTTCAGGGCGCATCCATCGAGCTTTCGGCGGACGCTCCGATATGCGAGCCGTATGTAGCCTATATGCAGGGCGGCACGGTTTACGCCGCTTCAAAAATCGCCATAATGATGGCGGCGGACGCAATAGGCCGCGCAAAGGCGTAGGAGGTTTACATAATTATGAAAGAGTGTGTATTAAGAGACGGTATATGCACAAATTGCGGAGAGTGTGATATGTGCGACCTAAATCCTTCAAAGAAATGCGATAACTGCGGGCTTTGCATTGATTCTGCCGAAGACTATAACATTCTGAAAATAGACGAAATTATAATGCCCGACGAAAATTAGTTTACATAAAAAAGACTCACGCGGAGTCTTTTTTATTTTGCCTGACAGAGGAAAGAGGATTTTGACTCACTGCATCTTGAAGCTGTTTACTGCTTACGTGAGTATAAATCTCGGTTGTGGAAAGCTGTTCGTGACCGAGTATCTCCTGGAGCACGCGAATGTCCACGCCCGATTGGTGCATAAGCGTTGCGGCGGTATGGCGCAGCTTATGGGTTGTGTATTTATGAGGGTCGAGCCCCAGCATTTTAACGTATTTTTCAACTGTGTACTGCACAGTGCGCCTTGATATTCTGAGCCCGCGCGAACTTATAAAAAGCGCGTTTTTGTGAAGCGGCGAGACGGGGAGCTTTTTGCGTACCTCCATATAGGAGTCTACGGCTCGAATACAGGCTTCATTTAAGTATATTGTACGCTCTTTGTTGCCCTTGCCGTTTACTACCAGAGTGTTGTCTTTTATATCAAATATGTTTATATTCACAAGCTCCGAAAGACGCATACCGCAGTTTAAAAACAGAGTTATCATACAGTAGTCGCGCTCGCGGTTTTTTCCGTCGATTATGTCAAGCAGAGCAACGCTCTCGTCCAATGTAAAATATCTCGGCAATCGCTTTTGAATTTTTACGGATTCAAGGTTGGTTGTCGGATTTTCGGCTATGTAATCGGTTTTACCGCAAAGATATTTAAAAAACGAACGAATGCTCGAAACCTTGCGTGCGCGAGACGACGGAGAATTTCCGCGTTCACGGTTCAAAAAATAAATGTATTCGTAAATATCGCCTTGCGTAACTTTTTTTAATGTGTCGGCCGAAACGTCGTCGATTTCAATTTTATCAAAATCGGTGTTCGGAGGTACCATATTATAATGAAGTTTTAAAAATCTGTAAAACGTACGCAAATCATAAAAGTATTCGTCGGCAGTCTTTTTTGATTTGCCTTGAATACTTTCTATATAAATTAAAAACGAAGAAAGCGGTTCGGGAATATTTTGATTTTTTTTCATTGTGCCGACTCCCCAAAAAAGAATTTACCATAATAATATTATGTATACAAAATGGCAAATGCCTTTAAATACGGGGTTTTCGCCCTCCTCTCTATTGCACAAAATTTTTATTTTGTGCAATTATGTGTATATCAAAAAAGCACTTATCTGCTCCTTACTCCTATATATTACTACAATTTATATTAAAATTCAATTAAACCGATATTAAATTAGTGTGTCACAAAAGTAAAATAGACCGTAATTCATACGGTCTATTTCCGGTAAAAGCCGTCTTTGCAGAACTGAACATTCTCCTCAAAAATTTGCTTAACCGTGTTTATAAGCTCCTTGTTTTCCGCAAGCTCTACGTTGTGCCAAATTATCTCCTTGGGCGCCAAAACCATTAAAACGCTTATCAGCATATCGTCATAGTTTATATTTACGCTTTCGGCAAAATCCTCGTCAATAATTTCACGAAAACACTCTTTCGTTATATCCGCGCCCCATCTGTCAAAAAATCTGTAGCTTTGGTCTGGGGCGGTTTCTATATGCAGTACCTCTACCCTGCTTTCCTGGAGCGTTACAAAGCATCGCAGCAGTTCTATAAATTCGTTGTACTCGCGTTCGGTTATATATTTTTCGGCACATTCGTTCACAATATCGGACACGGCTTTTTTGTATAAGCCGAGTCTGAACCTGACAAATCCGTCTATATTTATCGTTTTTGAGGTTTCAAAATACTCTTTGAGGCTTTGCCTTATAATTGAGGAAAAATCATCCTCTTCCTCTAATCTTTTGCGGGCAAGCTCCTGTATTTGCAGTTTTTCCTCTATTGCGAGACAACCGTAATTTTTTTCTATAATATTATATAAAATGCGGTTTTTATATTTATTTAATATAAAATCCGCAATCAAATTTTCAAAATGTTCAAACTGTTCGCCTTCAGACGCCAGATTTACATTAAGCTGTGTTTTATAATCGGTATCGGTATTTAGAATAATGTTCGGGATTACAGACAGCTTTTCCTTCAGACAATCCACATAATCCGGCGCATCTACGGTAAAAGACACCATTCCAATGTATTGCCTCCCCTCGATGATTATTTATTAAAATTCCAGTATGCTACCGTAATCACACAAGCTATTATTACCTAATGACAAATAAATAATTCCGTATTTATTCAGGAAATTTAAAATATCGTCAAACTGAGGGTGATTTTCGATTTTACCTGAAAACAACAGCTTTTCTCCCACTTTTCCGCTCGCCCCTCCGATAAAACCGTAATCAAAGCCTTTAAGCCTTACTCCTCCCGCGTCTATACGCAATACGTCAAGACCGCAGTCCGACAACGCCCTCGCGATACCTCTGTCCTCGGTAATAACAGCACTCTCGTTTATGGGACAAAGATTGCATTTGGCATATCCCTGTCTGACATTTATAATCTTATATCCCATTTTGGTATAAGTTTCGGTTATTTTTGGTTCGGTAAAAGTCGAATTGCAAATAACATATTTGCCGACTCTCGCTACATTGTATGCCGTATGGCTCGGGTAAGTTCTGCCGAGAGAGCGTCCTTTTATAAGCTCCGTTCCGCTTGGCAAAAGCTCTCTGTAATAATTGAACAGCTCGGGCGGGCAGACGGCAAGCTCTTTGCTTAAAAAGTGTATCTGAATGTCAGGGTGAGTGTTTAAAGGCTCGTCCAACACGTCAAGCGGAATTGTGTATATGATTTTGTCCGTCATAACACTCAGCGCGGCTTTTATTTCCTCCTCTATGCACCTGTCGCAAATTATTCCCACAGCAATCACCTTTAGTATTTTTTTGATTATCGGTGTTAAAATATATTAAACAATAAATTTGCAAATTTGAAGGGTCGTGGTTATTATGTCTACAATAAATTGCACCGAACCGTGTAAATATCAAAAGGACGGCAAATGCGTGCTTGACACGGTTAAAGCAACCGCACTGAACGACGGCGGCAGCTTTGATTGCGTGTATTATGTAAACTTACAAAACGACCCCACTACCCCTCAAGGAGTTTCAGCGCAGAATTTACAAAAACCCTGACTCCGATTTTCATACAGCTCTCATCTAGGTTGAACATAGGGCTGTGAAGTGGATAAACTATATTTTTTTCGACGTTTCCGCAGCCCAGTTTAAAGATAGCGGACGGCAGTTCTTTAGCAAAATACGCAAAATCCTCGCCCGCCATTGTCGGCTCTCCCAAAGAAACGTTTTCCGCGCCGAGTTCTTCCTCTGCGGCGCTTCTTATTATATCCGCAATTTTTTCATCGTTTATAAGCGGTGGGAACAATTCTACAAAGTTTACTTCGGCACAAGCTCCGTATTTTTTACATATCTCATCGGTCTTGCTCTCAATCATATTTTTAAGGCGCGCCCTTTCCTCAAATCCGGTAGACCTTGCGGTTCCGCACAGCTTTACCTCATCGGGAATAATGTTTGTGGCGGTTCCGCCCTCAATTTTCGTAACGCCGACAATCGCGCCGAGTTTTCCTTTCGGCACCGTTTTAACCGCGGATATTATTTCGGCGGCAACTATAACGGGATCGACGCAAAGATGCGGCTCCGCACAATGACCGCCCTTTCCCTTTATTGTTATGTAAAATTCATCGGGAGACGCATAGACAAAACCGGGACGCACGGTAACCTTGCCGACCTCGATATTGGGGTCAACGTGTAGCGCAAGGCAAGCCGAAACATAGGGGTCTTTGAGCACGCCTTCTTTTATCATAACCTCGGCGCCGCCTACTCCCTCCTCTGCCGGCTGAAAAATAAATTTTACGTTCCCGCAAAATTCATTTTTTATTTTATTGAAAACCTCGCATACCGAAAGCAAAATTGCGGTGTGCGCGTCATGACCGCAGGCGTGCATTTTACCGTTGGTTTTGGAAGCGTATTTCGCGCCGCTTTTTTCGATAAGCGGCAGAGCGTCCATATCGGCTCTGAGCGCAATCGTCCTTCCTACGCTCTTTCCGCATACCGTAGCCACAACGCCAGTTTTGGCAACATTCTTTGTATAAGGCACGCCGATACTGTCAAGCCGCTTGCAAATAAGCTCCGAAGTCTTGAACTCCTCAAACTCCAGCTCCGGATTTTCGTGTATCGTCCGCCTTGTTTTAATGGTTTTTTCTTCCAAATTATTAATTATGTCAACCATTTCGGGTTTCAGCATATCACAGCACCTCGGCTATATTTTAGCACAATGCGATATATAAATCAATCCGAAAATTGCAACTTTTGCTCGACCTTAATAACGGCGGGTCTCGCCTTTTGCTCTCTGTTGCCGGATTATTTTTCACTTGGCGAGAAGTTCTTCAACCTCAGGAGCTAAAATTTCAATTTCAGCATTACGTACCAATTCGTCTATATAGTTCTCATAGTCTTTGTCCTTTTGCGACGCTTTGACCGATTCCCACAGAGCTTTCCTCTGAAACATATCATATGACGTTTCTTCAAGCATCGAGAGATATGCCTCTTGCGTAATCCCCGCACCTTCCATATAAGCAAAGATTGTTTCTGTTCCAACAGCTTTATTTTTCAATGTCTCATCAACTTGTTTCAAGTATGCATCAATTTTTTCTCTTGATGGTTGAATATCTAATCGCATCGCTTCCGTTTTGGCTACTCTTGCCCTAATCAATGAATCAATACTTTCCTTTAAAGCCTCTTTCCCAAGATACTTAGAATATATCTTCTGCGTTTCAATTTCTTTTTTTGTTATAGGATATCCGTTTACAAGAATGACAGGTTCATCCATTCCTGAAATTGAATTTAATTCTCTAATCTCTGCACCTAAAGATAGCCAGGTATCACTATCCATTCCCTCTTCCTGCCCTTGTATAGGTATATCTGAACTCACGACGTCTATTTTATCGTCAATATCCGCATTTGTCCCCTTTGGGGCGCATCCGAAAAAACACATAATTATAAAAATTATGTTAACAAAAACAAAAAATTTAAGCATAAATTTAAATGGTCTTTTTTGATAAATACACATATTCTTCCCTCTTTTATATTTTTTCACAAAAACCTCCTTACCTACTTGCAAAAGTATTACATTCTGCTTTTAAAAATTTGTAAATCCGATGCGCAAATTATAATATTATGTTATTATTTTATAAGAAACAGCGAAGAAAGTCAATATACGGATAATACCGCCGCACCTTATTTTCTCTGTTTTTTATAGGCGGAGGCGGCAAAACGAAAACAAGATTTCGTTATTGGTTGATTTTTAGTAATTTAGGTAGTATAATTTAGATAATCAAATATTTCAAAGGAGTTTACGGTTATGAGAAAATGTACCGGAGGCGGAGTGGAAATGCCGAATGGTTTCAGCTTTACCGGCGGTTTCGGCAACGTATTGCGCAAAAAAGGTCTTAGCGCTAAAGCCGTTTATCCCAAAGCGGCATTATGCCCCAAATGCGGTGAAGTCTCAATTTATGTTGAAGATGAAGCACTTGAAAAGCTGACAAAATAAGATTGTAACACCCGATACATAAGTTAAAAGGCAAAACCCGACGCCTGAAAATTTTAGGCATCGGGTTTTTATATTGCTTTTTACCTTACGATATTTACTTAATTTACTTGGAGAGATTAGCTTCGAGTATTTCAAGCTGCTTTTTGATTTCAGCGGGAAGTCTGTCGCCAAACTGCGCGAAGTACTCCTTCTGATTTTCAACGTCCTCAAGCCAAACCTTTTTGTCAACCGACAAAAGCTCCTGAAGCTCAGCCTTTGAAATATCAAGACCGGTTGTGTCAATATCGTCCACGGTCGGGAGCAAGCCTATCGGGCTTTCAACCGCGTCTGCCTTGCCTTCGCAACGGTCAAGAATCCAAAGCAGAACTCTCATATTGTCGCCAAATCCGGGCCAGAGGAACTTACCGTCGTCACTCTTTCTGAACCAGTTTACGTGGAAGATTTTAGGAGCTTTGTCCGCATCCATCTTCTTACCCATCTCAAGCCAGTGACCGAAGTAATCAGCCATATTATAGCCCACGAACGGCTTCATAGCCATCGGGTCGCGGCGTACAACGCCTACCGCGCCGGTTGCCGCGGCGGTCGTCTCCGAAGCCATAGTAGCTCCGACGAACACGCCGTGCTCCCAATCTCTCGCCTGATATACCAGCGGAGCGGTCTTTGCGCGGCGTCCGCCGAATACGATTGCGCTTATCGGAACACCGTCCGGATTTTCAAATTCCTTGGAAATGCAGGGGCAGTTTATCGCAGGAGCGGTAAATCTTGAGTTCGGATGAGCGAGATTGCCCTCGTAAGTGGTACCGTCAACCTGCTTCCCCGTCCACTCGGTAGCGTTCTTCGGCGGGTTCTTGTCAAGACCTTCCCACCAAACCGTCATATCGTCGTTGTTTATCGCAACGTTTGTGAAAATAGTGTTCTTCTTGGTGGACTCAAGCGCGTTGAAGTTTGTCTTTTCGCTTGTTCCGGGAGCAACTCCGAAGAAGCCCGCCTCGGGATTTATCGCATAAAGACGTCCGTCGGGACCAATTCTGAGCCAAGCTATATCGTCGCCGACAGTCCATACCTTATAGCCCTTTTCACGGAGGTATTCCGGCGGAATAAGCATAGCGAGGTTGGTCTTGCCGCAAGCACTCGGGAACGCCGCGGAGATGTACTTAACTTCGCCCTGCGGATTTTCAAGACCGAGTATAAGCATATGCTCAGCCATCCAGCCCTCATTCTTACCGAGATAAGACGCTATTCTGAGCGCAAAGCACTTCTTTCCGAGAAGCACGTTGCCGCCGTAAGCGGAATTGATAGACCAAATCGTGCTGTCCTGCGGAAACTGAACGATGTATCTCTCGTCGGGATTAACGTCCTTTTTAGCGTGCAGGCACTTAACGAAGTCGGGGTTGTCGCCGAGCTCGTCGATTACAGCCTTGCCTATTCTTGTCATAATAGCCATATTGAGTACGACATAAATACTGTCGGTAAGCTCAATTCCTATCTTTGAAAACGGCGAGCCTACAGGACCCATCGAATAGGGGATAACATACATAGTTCTTCCCACCATCGAGCCGTCGTACAAAGCGCGGAGCTTAGCATACATTTCATCGGGCGCCATCCAGTTGTTGATAGGACCCGCTTCCTCCTCGGTAGGGGTGCATATAAACGTTCTGTCCTCAACACGGGCAACGTCGTTCTCCGCTGTTCTGTGATAATAGCATCCGGGGAGCTTCTCCTCGTTAAGCTTAATCATCTCGCCGGTTGAAACCGCCTCTGCGCGAAGCTCCTCAAGCTGCGCTTCGCTTCCGTCAATCCAGATTACACTGCTCGGCTTACACATATCAGTCATTTCTTTGAGCCAGTCTAAAACTGTCTTGTTGTTAGTCATTTTCATTACCTCCTTAATTTTTCAAAAAGCCTTAACAAACAAATTATTATATATTATTTTACATTATTGTTAAAATATTTTCAATGTCTAAATCATATAATTTTTAACTAATTTTAAGCAAAAAAACGCCGTGGTTTTATGCAGAAAAACCACGGCATTAAAACGGCTTATTTTTTCGGAGCCACTACAACCTTTCGGTTGGGCTCGTTACCTACGCTGTAAGTAGTTATATTCGGATTGTTCTGGAGCGCAGAATGGATTATTCGCCTTTCGTTGGCGTTCATCGGCTCCAAGGTTATGCTCTGATTCTCTCTTATGGCACGGCGTTCGAGGCTGTGTGCGAGACGAACGAGCGTCTCCTCTCTTTTGCGGCGATAATTTTCGGTATCGATATTGACCTTTATGTATTCATTTCTGCCGTGATTTACATACAGACCCGTGAGATACTGAACGGAGTTTATCGTCTCTCCGCGCTTGCCTATCAAAAGACCCATTTTTTCGCCCGAAACATCAATATCTATCGTACTTCCGTTGTTGCCTATTTTAACATTGAGCTTTATATCCTCAAATCCCATAAGACGGAGCAGCTCTGCCACAAAGTCGCGTGCCTGTGCCACCGCGTCCGCGGGAACCACTGTTGCAATTTTTCTGCCGGATGACTTGGGAGCGCGATGTTCTTCGCCGCTGTTCTCGGCAGGCTTGCTCTCCTGCTTTGCGCTCTCCTGTACCTTATCGGCTTTTTTGTCGGATATATTTTCCGCTTTGTTCTCGGTTTTCTTTGCCGCGGGCTTTTCCTTGCTCGCCTTGGACTCTTCTTTCTCCGCTTCAGCCTTTACCCATGCCGAAATAACAACTTCCTTACCGGTAAGCAGTCTGCCCAAAAGACCCTTTCCGGTCTCGCGGATAACTTCATAATCGAGTTCTTCCGCCTTGACGCCAAGCTCTTCAGCCGCGTCGGACAACGCCTCATTTAGACTTTTTGCGCTTTTTTCTACTTTTCTTAACATCGGCAATCATCTCCGCTTCTATAGTTTCGTTATTTATTTTAGGATTTATGAATTTGTTGAAATATAACTGCTGTATAAGCGTCAGCAGGTTGCTTACAATCCAGTAAAAGCCGACCGCCGCCGGCAGGGAAAATGTTATCCACGCCGAAAACAGAGGCATAATTTTCATCATAGTGTTCGCGGTGTTGGGTTTTTCTGCCTCCTGCAGCTTTTGTGCCGGAGTTTTATGCTTCTCCTGCTCCACCATTGTGACTTTGCTCGAAACATAAGAGGTCACACCCGAAAGCAGGGGCACGAGCCACAAGAGAATTGTGCTCTTTGTAAGCCCCTCGGTTTTTCCCATACACAGGTTAATAAGCGCGCCGAAGCTCGGGGAGTCCGCAAGGTCAAGCCCGAGAAAATAGAAATTTATCTGCTTTATCTTATCGAGCGTGGATCCCGCGAGAGCAACAAAGTCGCTGTTTGCCAGCATATCATCATAATACTGATTTATAACCTGAGCAATCTGAATTTCGTTTGAGCCGTATATGTTGTCCGCCATGGACTTACCGTAGGTCAAGTGCTGTATCGCCTCAGGCACCTTATCCAGGTTTGCCGCCGCCCACGCGTTGAATGCCTCCGCAATCTGCCATACCTCGTTATAGCCTATACCCATAACATAGGTAAGAGGCTTTCTTACTACCCAGTAGAGCGCGATAATTATAGGAAGCTGTATGAGCATAGGCCAACAGCCGCTCATCGGATTTATGTTGTACTTTGAGTACAGCTTCAATGTTTCCTGATTGAGCTTATCCTTATCGTTTGCGTATTTTCGCTGAACCTCCGCAAGAAGCGGCTGTATTTGTTGCATATGCGCCGTGGAGCGTTGCTGCTTTAACGTAAGCGGGAACAAAACCAGCTTAATTAAAACGGTAAATAAAATAATGGTAATACCGTAGTTCCCCACGAGGCTTTGCAAAAACGAAAGAATTATGCCCAAAAAGCGCATAATGTAATCTAAAAAACCCATAAGTGTTACCGAAAGCCTTTCCCGAACTCATTTTTCGGCACATTTGCCGTGAGTCGTCTTTTTACTGATGTATATACAAATATCACGGATAATCTATACCGCCCTCGCAAAACGGATTGCAACGCGCAATACGCTTGACAGCCTTTATGCCGCCGCGAAGAACGCCGTACTTTTCAATCGCCAAAACAGCATACTGAGAGCAGGTCGGATAAAATCGGCACTGCGCGCCGAACAGATATCTCAGCATAGGCGATATGAATTTTTGATAAAGATGTATAATTCCAATCAGCAGTTTTTTCATAATTATTTAAACGGTTTTATCCGTATTCTTCAGTATTCCAAGCTCCTCGGCCGCCTTCAGAAAGTCCTTTACAAGCAATTCAAAGGGTGCCTGTGCGGTTTTGAAGCGGGCAACTATCACGATGTCCGTCCCCTCCGCAAGCCTGCTCTGATTTGCCAGAAATACCTCGCGAAGCCTTCGCTTGGCTCGGTTTCTGACGTTTGCCTTGCCAATCTTTCGGCTGACGGTTATCCCTATCCGCCGACCGCTTCCGTTTGCGGAATTATGCCTTGCGTAAAGCACAAGCGTGGGACGAGCGCAGGACTTTTTCTTATACAGCCGCCTGAAATCCGAATTCTGTTTTAAACTTACAATATTTTTCATACGATATTCACAGGGCGTAAACGCCGTCTAAATTTGCCGTTTTTGCGCGAAAAACGGCAGTTTGGCAAAATAAAGTCAAAAAGACGCCGAAACACGACGTCTTTACGCCGCAACAACGGCTTTAAGCTGACAACTTCTTTCTGCCTCTGAGTCTGCGTCTTGCAAGAACCTTGCGACCGTTCTTAGTGCTCATTCTCTTTCTGAAGCCATGCTCTTTTGAACGCTGACGCTTCTTAGGCTGATACGTCATTTTCATAGTTACTTTCCTCCTAACGATGTTATTTCAAAACTAAATTTATTTACAAAAACAGTACGACTATTTTATCACTATAAATTTTGCTTGTCAAGCATTTATTTCCCAAAAAAATATTTTTTTAAAAAATTTTTTATATGAAAATCACACATATTGTTGTCGCGGTATTTTATTAAAACTATATTTTGTGGTATTGGACATATCGGAAAATTTATAACGGATTTTGACAGATTTTTTGGTATTGAAAAGTCCGTACAAGTTTGGTAATATATTATTAAGACGTTACAAGACTGTTACAAATCGTTTACACCGTGCCTTTTGAGGCGTCGGATACAGGCGGATTTTGAACGGTTTTTACGAATATTAAGAGATATATTTATATTTTGATGGAAGGAAGCGCAGGGAAATGACAGAGCTTGCAGAGATTTGGAGCAAAGCTAAAAAACAGCTTTCCGACGAAATTTCGGCAGTATCATATGACACCTGGATAAAGCCCATATCGGTTTTATCCGCCGATGATAAAAAAATCACCATGGAGGTTCCGTCTCCTACGGTAAAAAGTATGTTGCTTACTCGCTACAACTCTATAATTACCGACTGCATAGAAAGTGTCACCTCCCGAAAGTACGCGCTGGAGGTTCTTGTGGCGAACAAAAACAGGCGTGATTACAAAGCCGTATCGGCGGCGAACACTCTTCCCGAAAATCTTTTAAATCCGAGATATACCTTTGAGACCTTTGTGGTCGGCAAGAACAACGAGCTGGCACAGAGCGCGGCTCTTGCGGCGGCGGAGCAGGCAAACGTATATAACCCGCTGTATATATACGGCGGAAGCGGACTCGGCAAGACGCATCTTCTGCAGGCGGTCGGAAACTATTATATTGAAAATTATCCCGAAAAGAAGATAATATACACAACGACCGAGAAATTTACATATGACTTTGTCTCCGCAATTCAGCACAAAAAGACATTTGAATTTAAGCAGAAATACCGCACGGCAGACCTGCTTTTGATTGACGATATACAGTTTTTGAGCGACAAAACTCAGACCTACGAGGAATTTTTCCATACGTTCAACGCGCTTTACGAGGCGGGGAAACAGATGGTTATAACCTCGGACAGACTTCCCTCGGATATTCCCCATATTCCCGAGAGACTTAGGACCCGTTTCCAGATGGGATTGCTGGTTGATGTACAGCCTCCCGAATTTGAAACGAGAATGGCAATCCTGAAAGATAAAATTGCCGCCGAGAATATTTCGGTGGACGACGAGGTGCTCGAATACGTGGCGCACGGAATAAGGTCAAACGTGCGCGACCTCGAGGGCGCAGTCAAGCGAATGATGGCATACGGCGCAATTTCGCGCACAAATAAGATAAGTATGGAGCTTGCCGAAAAGGCTCTCAAAGACATATTCTCGTCAATGCCCCAAAAGAAGCTCACAATTTCATCGGTCATTGATGAAACCGAAAGATACTTTAATCTTCCGAGCGGAACCCTGCGTTCCAAGCAGAGAACGGCGCGCGTCACTCTGCCGAGGCATATAGCGATGTATATATCTCAGAGTATGCTCGGTGCGTCGCAAGCCAAAATAGGACGCGAGTTCGGCGGACGAGACCATTCGACGGTTATAAGTGCGACAAAAAAGATAGAACTGCTTTTAAGTGAAGAAAATCCCGAAGTAAAACGCGCGATAACGGATATTTCGGAAAATCTTTCGCGAGACTGAGCATAAATAAATTATATATTAAGGAAAAATTATGAAGCTGTACGACACTATTGCCGCTATTGCCACGCCTATTGGCATTGGCGGCATTACCATCATAAGAATAAGCGGAGAGAACGCGGTTGAAATTGCTTCTTCCCTCGCAAAGCCGAAGTCGGGCATAGCGCTTTCCGAGGCCGAGAGCCGAAAGCTGTACCTTTGCGATATATACGACAACGGGCGCCTTCTCGACGAAGCGCTTGTAACGGTTATGCGTGCACCCGCTTCATATACGGGCGAGGATGTGGTCGAGATAAACTGCCACGGCGGATATATCGCGGCTCGCTCGGTTTTGGACGCCGCGCTCACTCACGGTGCGCGTCTTGCCGAGGCGGGAGAGTTTACCCGCCGCGCTTTTATAAACGGAAAAACCGATTTGACGCGCGTTGAGGCTACCGCCGATTTGATTGACGCAAACTCGCGGTTCGGCGCACAAAACGCCGCAAATGCGCTCGCGGGGCGGCTTGCCGAAAAAATTTCCGCACTTCGGGAAACCCTTCTCGACCTTGCGAGTGAAATCTCGGCAGCGGCGGACTATCCCGAGGAAATTGAAGAAATCGACAGAAAATCATTTGAAGCGCGACTTATTGAGGTAAAAGACAGCATTTCGGGGCTTATATCGGGCTTTGAAACTGGAAAAATCCTGCGCAACGGTATATGTACCGTTATAGTGGGGCGTCCGAATGTGGGCAAATCTTCGGTTTTAAACGCCCTTGCGGGAGTTGAGCGCGCAATAGTCACTGACATTCCCGGTACCACACGCGACGTTATCGAGGAAAATATAAACCTCGGCGGCATAGCTCTGCGCCTGCTCGATACGGCAGGCATTCACGACAGTTCTGACGAGGTTGAAAAAATAGGAATACAAAAATCACTTGAAAATATATCCTCAGCCGACCTGTGCATATTTGTTGCCGACAGCTCGGAGGAGATATGCGCGGAGGATTTGAATATAATTAAGGAACTGCGCAGCAAGAATACGATCGTGCTCCTCAACAAAGCTGACAAAGCCGAGCCTGACGTTTTAAAATACGCCGACGAGCTTGGCGTAAAGCCGAGCGACGTAATAGTTACCGCCGCTCCGAAGGATGCGCCGCCTCGCGGAATTGACAAGCTGTGCGAAGAGATAAAAAAGCGTTTTTTGTCCGGCGAAATTTCTTCGGAGGACGTTTTCATAACAAGCGAGCATCAGAAAATGTCGCTGTCGGCGGCTATGTCGTCAATAGACAATATGCTAAGCTGTATAAATTCGGGCGCGCCCGACGATTTATTGTTTGTTGACCTTGAGGACGCTGTGACCGCTCTCGGAGAAATTACCGGTGAGACGGTTCAGGATGAAATTATTGACAGAGTGTTTGAACGCTTCTGCGTCGGAAAATAGAGATAAATAACAGGAAACGGAAGTTTGTGATTATGAACAGTAAAAATAACAAAAACGATAAAAACAACTTTTCGATAAGCTATGATTTTATGCAGCGGTGGGGGCGTTTGGCAAACTCCGACTACCTCAAAATTTACATATATATGCTGTACGAATACAGTAAAAACGGCAGTGTGTCACCTGTCGGTAAGCTTGAAAAGCGTCTTCATATCGGAAGCGACATTATAGATGCGGCGATAGACTATTGGGAGACCAACGGTTTTATGACGGTCAAAGACGGCGTTATCAGCTTCCCTAATAATAATTTTGAAAACGTATCGGAGCAGACTGCTTCAACCGAAAAGCCGCGAAAAAAGGCGCGGGAAAATCTGCGCGCCTCATACGCGCCCGGTGAAATTGCACAGGCTATGGAGGAAAACACGAGACTTTCAGACCTTTTTTCGGGCGCGGAGAGAGTGCTCGGCAAAACCCTCAGCAGTTCGGACATTGAGATGATTTATTCGTTTTACGATTGGCTGGGGCTTCCCGTTGAGGTAATAATAATGCTTCTCGGCTATTGCGCCAAGGTCGGAAAGCGCACAAAGCGTTATATGGAGACCGTTGCGATAGACTGGGCTGACCGTGGAATTGACAATTACGAGGCGGCGGAAGCACATATTAAGCATCTGGAAAATATAAATTCAAACGAAAACGCGGTAAGAGCGGTGCTTGGAATTTACGACCGTGCCTATACCACTACCGAGAAAAAATATATCGAAAAATGGTGTTCCGACCCGCAATTTGATATTGATATAATCTCATACGCCTATGACCGCACGGTGCAAAACACGGGCAAGCTGTCATATTCTTATATGAATAAAATTATGGACAACTGGCGCGCGGAAGGGCTGGACACGGTCGAGAAAATAAAAGCGGCGGGCGAGGAATTCAGAAGCAAGTCGGAAAAAGGCGCACCTGTTAAAAAGAGCAAATTCAATAATTATACGGATGAGAACAAAATAGACTATTCAAAAATTACGAATAAGTTTTTAGACGATATATTAGACTGAGTGGGGTGAAAATATGGAATCCGCATATTCGCTGGCAAAAGCCGAGCTTGAAAAAATACGCGCTAAAAACCGCGCTGAGCTTGAAAACAGATGGAACATCGTAAAAAGCACCAATCCGAGAATTGAGGAAATAAGGCAGGAGCTTACGCACTGCGGCACCGAGCTTTTAAAATGCGTGCTCGAAAAAAACGGTCGCTTTGAAGATATAAAGTCTCATATACAAGCTCTGCAAGCCGAAAAATACTCTATATTAAAAGGCAATAATCTCCCGACCGACTTTCTCGACGATATTTACGACTGCGAGATATGCCACGACACGGGGAACGCCAACGGCGAGATGTGCGTGTGTATGAAGCGGCTCAGGCGAAACGCTGTTTGGAAGAAGTCAAATCTTACCGAGAAAATGCAGTCTCAGACCTTTGAAAATTACGACCATACCGTTTTCGGCGAAGAAGCCGCATCTATTATGGATAAGGTGTTTGCATACTGCACAAGGTTTGCGGAACAGTTCGACCAAACTCACGAAAATTTATTGCTGACCGGCGGAGCGGGTACGGGAAAGACCTATCTTTCGAGCTGTATTGCCAACCGTGCTGTTGAGAGAGGCTTTTCGGTGTATTATCAGAGCGCGTACAGATTGTTTGAAATTGCCGAGCAGGTAAAATTCGGCCGCGCGGCGGACGACGAAGCGGAGATTATGAAATACGTCTATGATGCAGACCTGCTTATAATCGACGACCTCGGCACCGAGTTTATTTCGGCGTTTTCCACCGCCGCATTTTTCGATATTATAAACGAGCGCCTTTTAAACCGCAAAAGCACCGTGCTGTCGACCAATCTCAGTATGGAGTCGCTCGAAGAAATATACAGCCGCCGCGTCACCTCGCGCTTCGCGGGGGAGTATCGGATAGTTCAGACCGTCGGCAAAGACTTAAGATTAAATTAAAATGTAGCACTAAGAGCAGTAAAACAGCATACCGTTTTAGCGGTATGCTGTTTTTATAAAAAAGTGCCGTAAAATCAGCTTTACTTCGGCATTATGAAAGCCCGAAGGCAGTAGCTTCTTTTGTTTTTTATTCCATTCTCTTTTTATAGCTCTCGCCCCACGCCTTCATAGCGTCCAAAATAGGCTTAAGCGTCTCGCCAAGCTCCGACAGAGCGTATTCCACTCTCGGCGGGACTTCGGCGTAAACGGTGCGCGTGATAAGTCCGTCCGCTTCCATTTGGCGCAGACTGTCCGTCAGCACCTTTTGACTTATTCCGTCCAAATTCTTATGCAGCTCGTTAAAACGCCACGGGCGCGCGAGCAGGTTTCGTATAATAAGCAGCTTCCATTTGTTCCCGATAAGCTGAACCGTCGCGGCAACGGGACATTCGGGGATAAGCTCGGCTTTTGTTTTCATAAGTAGTCCTCCAATACGTCATATTTGAATGTTACATTCCGATTATACCATAACATTTATTAAAACGCAATAAAAAATTTTTTCGGATTTTCGCGCGGCGGCGCGATAGTTACAAAAAGGTAAGTATCCCCATAAAAAAGTGCGTACTTGCGCGAATAGAGAATATGTGTAAAAATGTGCTTACAGGGATACCTGAATACTTAAAGGAGGATACGATCATGGCACTTTCAAATCTTTCGGATTGGGCGGAGAAAAACGCTTCTTCGGCTTGCGGCGCTGCCTGCGGAGCAAGTGATAAGCCCGAAGAAAAGCCGTCCGCTTGCGGCAGTGCTTGCGGAGCTTCAGACAAGCCCGACGAAAAACCTGCTGCCTGCGGTAGTGCTTGTGGTGCAAGCGACAAGTAATCCGCAAATACGAATCTGTAGTGCGGGCTGCCCTCAGCCCGCCGCTGCGGATTTCACAAAAAGTATAGTGAGGTAAGAATATGAAGCAATACTTTTCTTTCCAATGGCATATCACCGATAAATGTGACCAACGCTGTAAGCATTGTTATATATTTTCGGCTGACAACAATAAGCCGCTTGTTTCAATGACATGGGAGCAAATGCAGGACACGCTGTATAACTGTCTTGATTTTTGCGAAATGTATGACAGACTGCCGTATTTCTATATCACCGGCGGCGACCCGATTTTGCACCCCGACTTTTGGCAGCTGTTAAAACTGATACACGAACATAACATTCCGTTTACAATTATGGGAAATCCGTTTCACCTTGATGACGAGGTGTGCCGCAAATTAAAATCATACGGCTGCGAGAAATATCAGCTTTCCCTCGACGGACTCCGTGAAACTCACGATTGGTTTCGCAAGCCCGGCTCGTTTGACTGCACAATAGAGAAAATCGGCTGTATTAACCGCGCGGGAATACGCAGCGTTGTAATGACTACGGTTTCAGCCGATAACATGGCGGAAGTGCCGGAAATTATCAATGCTGTTGTGAAAGCAGAAGTAAACGTGTTCGCCTTTTCTCGATACGTTCCGAGCGGCGGCGAGCTAAGCACAAATATGTCGCCGCAGGATTACCGTAATCTGCTGGAGGTATGCGATAAAAAATTTAAGGAATACAAAGTTGCGGACTGCACGACGTATTTCAACAAAAAAGACCATCTCTGGACGCTCTACGAATACGAAACGGGTGAGTTTAAAATTCCCGAAACGACAAAGGAAGGAATGATTTACGGAGGCTGTAACTGCGGAAACTGCCATATCACGATTTTGCCTACGGGTGATATTTACGCCTGCCGACGCGTGTCAGAAAGCAAGGTTGGCAATGTGTTTGAGGACAGGCTTGCCGATGTGTGGGTGTGCGAAATGGAGCAGTACCGCGATTATGATAAATTTGAAAAGTGCGGCAAATGCGAGCTTAAGCAATGGTGCCGAGGCTGTCCGGCTGTTGCGAACGGTACAAACGGCAGCTTTTACGCCGCCGACCCGCAATGCTGGAAAGAGTTGTAATTTGATAAAGGATATGATATTATGGAATTGTTAGAAGCTATAAGGGCGCGGAGGTCTGTCCGCAAATATACGGATAAGCAAATTCCACGCGAACATCTTGAAAAAATAATAGAAGCCGGAACATACGCTCCAAACGCGGGCGGCGGTCAGCGAAGCATGATTATCGGCATACATAATGCGGATATGGTGGAAAAGCTCGGAAGAATGAATATGGCGAAATTTGACCGAAGCAGATTGATTGGTTCGTATGTTTCAAAAGAGCAGCCGAGCGTAATCGACGACTCCTCAATCAAGAGCGGCTTTTACGGCGCACCGTCGCTGTGTATTGTATTTGCACAGAAAAATTTTATGTTCGGTATTCCCGACGCGTTCTGCTGCGCTCAGGCAATGATTATGGAAGCGTTTGACCTCGGTATATCTTCGTGCATTGTTTCGCGTGCGGAGGAGACGTTCGATAACGAAACAGGCGCGGCGCTGTTAAAGGAATGGGGAGTGCCGGAAAACTATATCGCGCGATGCTTCGTGACTCTCGGCTATTGCGACGGCGAATATCCTAAGCCGAAACCGAGAAAGGCTCATCGGAGCATAATAATTGAATGAGGTGAGATATAATGGATGCACAAACTTGCTTAAAGAAATTAGAATACGTCGGCGTACTGGCTTTTGCTACAGTTGACGAAAACGGCGCGCCGCAGATACGCAATATTTCCGCAATTCACTATGAGCCGGAAGCGATGTATTTTTTTACCGCTAAGGGAAAGGCATTTTGCAAGGAACTGATGACAGACGGGCGCGTTCAGGTTCTCGGATATACGAAGTATAAAGAAATGATACGTTTGTCCGCAAAAGCCGTACCCACTCCCGAAGCAGAACAAAGAATGCGAATTGACACAATATTTGAGGAACAGCCATATTTGGAGAACGTATATCCCGGCGATACGCGGTATCTTGCGGGAATTGTATTTCAAATAACGGACGCGGAAATAGAATATTTCAATCTCGGAGTCAATCCGATTTTCCGAGAGAAATATGTTATCGGAAACGGACAGGTAACATTTAAGGGATATACGATTACGGACGCTTGTATCGGCTGCGGGAAATGCGTAAAAGACTGCCCGCAAAGATGTATAGCTTCGGGAAAACCTTATCAAATACAGCAGGAGCATTGTCTGCACTGCGGTAACTGCTATGCGGTTTGTCCGGTTCACGCGGTGGAAAAGAGAGGATAACATGACTCAAAGCGAAAGACGAAAATTTTTAATCGAACGGCTCATAGCCGAACAGCCGCGCTATAGGGACTTAACAATACCGCAGAGTGAAGCGGAACAGAAAAAACTGCTCCGTTCGCTTTTCAACGTCCGTATGCCTAAAAGTATTGACGAAGATTTTCTTAAAATTCAGGACGAATATTTACAGGAGGAAACCGCGCAAAAGGGCATTACCGACATCACGGATTTAACTCCCGTTGCTAACGGGATTTATCTGTGGCAGGGCGATATTACGACGCTCAAATGCGGTGCTGTTGTAAACGCCGCAAATTCGCAGATGCTCGGCTGCTTCGTGCCGTGCCACGGCTGTATTGACAATGCCATTCACACCTACGCCGGAGTGCAGCTTCGTCTCGAATGTGCGCGTATTATGAGAAGACAAGGGCGTGAGGAGCAAACGGGCGGCGCGAAAATCACTTCTGCGTACAATCTGCCGTGCGATTATGTCATCCACACTGTCGGTCCGATAGTGCGCGGCGCGCTGACCGAAACAGATAAAAGCCTGCTTTCGTCCTGCTACCTTTCGTGTCTGGAGCTTGCCGATAAAAACAGCGTGAAAAGCATCGCGTTCTGCTGTATTTCCACGGGTGAATTTCATTTCCCGAACGACAAAGCGGCGGAAATTGCGGTAAAGACCGTAAAGGAATACTGGAAGCAAACAAGCGGTAAAATCGAGGTGATATTCAATGTTTTCAAGGACGTCGATTACGAAATCTACCGGAAGTTACTCGGAAAATCTTAAGCGCCTGAAGGAGACGCTCGATACCGCCGAAGCGGTTATAATCGGCGCGGGCGCAGGGCTTTCGACCGCGGTGGGATTTACCTATTCGGGCGAGAGGTTCAAGAAATATTTTGCGGATTTTATAGATAAATATGGCTTTACCGATATGTATTCCGGCGGGTTTTATCCGTTTGAAACTCCGGAGGAATTTTGGGCGTATTGGTCGCGGTACATCTTCATAAACCGCTATATGGACGCGCCGAAGCCGGTGTATGATGAGTTGTTTGAATTGGTAAAGGATAAAGATTATTTTGTAATCACAACAAACGTAGACCACTGCTTTCAAAAAGCGGGCTTTGATAAAAAGCGGCTGTTTTACACACAGGGCGATTACGGACTGTTTCAATGCTCCGTTCCGTGCCGTGATGAGACATTCGACAACGAGGAAATCATACGCAAAATGGTTGATGAGCAAACGGATATGCGTATTCCCTCCGAATTATTACCGGTTTGTCCGCACTGCGGAAATCCGCTGACTATGAATTTGCGAGCCGACGATAAATTTGTCGAGGACAAGGGCTGGATTGAGGCGGCGAAACGATATGAGAATTTTCTGCAAACACGAAGCGGAAAGCGGATTTTATTCCTCGAACTCGGCGTCGGCTACAATACGCCGGTGATTATAAAGTACCCGTTTTGGCGTATGACAGCGCAAAATCCGAACGCGATATATGCCTGCGTAAACTACGGCGAGGCGGTATGTCCGCGCGAAATTGCAAGACAGTCAATCTGCATTGATGCGGACTTTGGAAAGGTGTTAGAAGAATTAGAATAGACAATTTTATGCACCTAAAAGGCGGCACAAAATATGTGCCGCCCTAATTTTTCACAGATATTTTCTCATATGTGCAAGCGCATTTTTTTCAAGGCGCGAAACCTGAGCCTGCGAAATGCTTATCTCCTTTGCCACCTCCATTTGAGTCTTGCCCTGAAAAAATCTCAAGGTAAGAATGTGCTGTTCACGCTCGGTCAGCCGTTTCATTGCCTCTTTAAGCGAAATTTCTTCAAGCCACGATTCATCTATATTTTTGTCGTCCTTTACCTGGTCCATTACGAAAACCGCGTCCCCGCCGTCATGATATACGGGCTCCTGGAGTGAAATGGGATCGAGTATCGCGTCCAGCGCGAAAACCACTTCTTCCTTTGAGATGTCAAGGTCCTTTGCTATTTCCTCTGCGGTCGGCTCACGAGAATTTTTACTCACGAATTTTTCCTTTGCCGTCAACGCCTTATAGGCTATATCCCTGAGAGAGCGGCTTACGCGAATTGAGCTGTTATCGCGCAAATACCTTCGTATCTCGCCTATTATCATAGGAACCGCATACGTCGAAAATTTAACGCCGTGCGACAAATCAAAATTATCGAGTGCCTTTATCAGTCCTATACAGCCTACCTGAAAGAGGTCGTCAACATTTTCGCCCCGATTGTTGAAGCGATGTATGACCCTCAGCACAAGGCGGAGATTTCCGCAGATAAATTCCCGCCTTGCCTCCTTATCTCCGTTTTGTATTTTTTCAAACAGCACCCGCTTTTCCTCTTCGCTCAAAACAGGCAGTTTAGAGGTATTAACTCCGCAAATTTCGACCTTCCCGTTATACATATAAACGCCCCTCCGAATTTATTTAATATGATTATTTGCAAAGCAAAATTTTTTATAACGAGCTTTGGCAAAATTTTTGCGGAGAGAGCACGCCAGAAAAGCCGCCATGCCTTTAAACAAGGCGTTTCAAACGGTAAAACTTTCGTGTTACCGTTTACGACAAAATATTTTTGAGCCGTGGGAAAATAAAAAATTCGGGCTGTAGGTTTGTCAATGATGTGTTACAAAATTGGAGAAAAAAGTTCGCCATCATTGATGAAGGCATTGACATAATCA
>CANQBQ010000025.1 GCA_947589045.1 uncultured Clostridia bacterium
GTCTCCGTCATCCTGCCGGTCAGGGCAGCTTACGAACACGGTTGAACTGAGTTTACAACATAATGGAAATTATGTTGTTGCAAATTATAAAAATTTGCGCATACGTTGGCATTATAGCATAAACTTATGTTATTTGTCAATAAATTTGATTTTGTTGCCGCCGGTTTCGTAAAAAATATAATTTTATAAAATCAGGCTGATAATTTATTGTTTTAAATAGCATACAAATAAGACCAATGCGATTTAAAATTTTGCATCAGTCTTATTTGTGTGTTATTTTTTAACAGTAAATTCAAATTACACGTTCGTAAAAATATACTTTTTCACAAATTTTTCACAAATCAGACAAATAAAAGTAAAATCATTGACAAACGTAATAATTTTGTGCTATACTGCCAAAGTATATGTAAGTTTATTTACTGTTTGCGAACACAACATAATTTCCATTATGTTGTGTTTTTTCTTTGGTACTGCAACATAATTTCCATTATGTTGTGTTTTTTTAACAGCGCAAAAGGCCGAGCATTTGTATTTGTCTTCGGTGCTCCGCGCCGCTTTCCATAGTGTAAACTCTTGTAGTGTTAATACTCGAATGACCGAGAATATCCGCAAGACGAACCACGTCCTTTTGCAGAGAGTAAAAAGTCCTTGCAAACAAATGCCGAAAATTATGCGGAAACACTTTGTCCTTCGACACTCCCGCGCTCACGCACAGAGCCTTTAACATTCGCCAAATGTTCGATCTGTCCAACGGTTTTCCGTTTTTTGTCTGAAATACGCCGCCCGATACAATGCCCTGTTCCTTCATATACTCTTTGAGCATTTTGCAAAGAGGCGCAATCAATATCACCACACGCATTTTGCCCTTGCAGCGAATTACTGCCTTTCCGCTTCTCACGGCGTCCGCGTCGATATATTTAAGCTCGGATATTCGTATTCCCGTGTTGCACAGCGTCTGCATAAGATAATACAGTTTCTGATTGCCTTTTCTCTGTGCGGCGGTGAGCAGTTTTTCGTATTCCGCCTTTGTAAGCTCCTTTTCGCTTTTTGCGAAAATCTGTTTTTGAATTTTCAGCGTTTTCACATGGCAGTCGTGCCAACTCATAAACGCAAAAAAGCTGTTGAGCGAAGATAGTATCGAATTGACGCTTGCGGGCGCGTATTTTTCAATCAAATATTCTTTATAGGCAAGCACAGCGCTTTTGTCTGTTTCTTTTCCGGCAAGCCATACGCAAAAGGCAAGAATATCCCTGATATACTTTTCTGTTGTCGCCGCGGCTCGTTCTTCGTTTTGCAGATACCGCTTAAAATCTTCAATGCTTTTATCTGTTATCTTCTTCATTTTTGACAACTCCTTTTGTTTATTTTGCAAATTATTTCTAAATAAAATACACCGCGCCGTCATCGGGAGAGACTCCCGATGACGGCGCGGTGCCGTTTAATCATTTATCATTACTTACGGTTTTTAATAATTTTAAGGCGCGAAAATTCTTCTCTGTCCTTTTCCTCCAACGCGTTTTGAATATTTTTTGTTTCCTCCTCATAGCGCGGAATTGTTATATTCTTTAGTGCGTTGGCGCGCTTTTGAGTCCTCTTAATGCTGTCGGCGAGTCTGTAAACCGAATTTTCAATCTGCGCCAGGCGGCTCGTGAGCCGCTTTACTTCCTTGAACTTCCGATACGCCTCGTCAAGGGTGGCGGTGGTATTTGCGAAGCCGTAGACAGGCGTGTTTTCGTCCGCGTCCTCCCCGAGATTTACTATCGGTATCGAAACGCCCATAACGCTGCGCATTTTGACTGTTATACCGTTCTCTATCGGCGCGGCGTAGCCTATCCGCTCGACGTTGGTAATTCCAAGCTCGATATTCGCGAGCTGAAGCGCGTCATACGCGTTTGAAAACGTCTCGGAAATCTCGCTTTGTATCGACTTCGCGGTGTCGATGAGCGTCATCATTTCGCGTATCAAAATATTTCGCTTTCTGTCGAGCAGCTCGTAACCCGTCCGCGACAGCTTGAGCGTATTTTTTGCGATTATTAAATTGCTTTTAGTCGGCACCATCATAGGAAAGACCTCCCCTCAAAAAGCGCGTCCGACTTTATTCGGCGTCGTACATCTTATCGAGAAGCTCGGGCGAAATTCTGTCCAGCTTATCCTTGGGAAGCATACGCAAAAGCTCCCACGCAATATCCAAGGTCTGCTCAATGCTTCGGTCCTCGTTTCTGCCCTGTCGGATAAACTCTCTCTCAAACCTCTCGCCAAACTCCAAAAAGCGTTTGTCCGCCTCGCTCAGCTCGTCCTCGCCGATGACCGACGCGAGCGACTTTATATCCTGCACCGCCGCATACGACGAAAAAAGCTGGTTGCTTACGTCGGGGTGGTCGGCGCGGGTGTACTTTTCCCCGATGCCGTCCTTCATAAGACGGGACAGCGACGGCAAAATCGACACCGGCGGATATATGTCCTTCTGAAACAGCTCTCTCGACAGCACTATCTGCCCCTCGGTTATATAGCCCGTCAAGTCGGGTATGGGGTGAGTTATATCGTCGTTGGGCATCGTCAAAATCGGGATTTGAGTTATCGAGCCTTCGCAGCCCTTTATCATTCCCGCTCTTTCATATATCGACGCAAGGTCGCTGTACAGATAGCCGGGGTAGCCCTTTCTCGACGGTATCTCCTGCTTCGACGAAGAAATCTCACGAAGCGCCTCGGCGTAGGCGGTCATATCCGTCAAAATTACGAGAACGTGCATATTCCTCTCAAACGCGAGGTATTCCGCCGCCGTCAGCGCACAGCGCGGCGTTAAAATTCGCTCCGCAACGGGGTCTGACGACGTGTTCACAAACACCACCGAGTGACCTATCGCTCCCGTCTCGGTGAGCGACGTGATAAAATAGTTCGCAACGTCGTGGGTAACGCCCATCGCCGCGAACACTATCGCGAAATTCTTTCCGTCCTTTTCCGCTATCTCGGACTGAGCCGCAATCTGAACCGCGAGCGCGTCGTGCGGCAGTCCGTTGCCCGAAAAGACGGGCAGCTTTTGCCCTTTTATGAGGGTCGCCAAGCCGTCTATCGAGGATATGCCCGTTTGGATAAACGAGCGCGGATACTCGCGCGACACCGGATTTATCGGCTTGCCGTTTATATCCGAAAAGGTTTCGGGATATACCGCGCCGAGTCCGTCCGCAGGTCTGCCTATGCCGTCAAAGCGTCTGCCGAGTATTTCGGAGGACAGCGGCATAGTCAACGGCTTGCCGGTGGGCAGTGCGGAGGCGTTATCGAGCGCGACGCCCTCGGTGCCGTCAAACACCTGAACTATCGCAAACTCCTCGTTAAGCTCAATAACACGCCCCGTCCTGTGCGTGCCGTCCGACATTGTTATGTCTATGATTTCGTCATACGCCGCGCCGTTCATTCCCTCGATAATCACGAGAGAGCCGCTGACGTCGCGAAGTCCCGTATATTGCATTTTTACGCTCATAGGCTCGCCCCCTCTATGCTGTCTATCAGGTTATATATCTCATCAAATTTTTCAGGCCGGTCGTTTTCAATATCGTATTTAATTCTGACTATCTTATCGAAAATACCTGTTTTCGCAATTTCCGAAACGGGTATGCTCTCGCCCGTGACCAGCGCGCGGCACTTTTCTTCAAGACGCGCTATGACCTTGAGCATTTCAAACTGCTTTTTCATCGGCACATAGGTATCGTTCGCGTTATATGCGTTTTGCTGAAGCAGACCGACGCGTATCACGCGGGCAATCTCCAGCGTCAGCTTCTGTTCCTCGGGCAATATGTCCGAGCCGATAAGCTTTACTATGTCCATAAGCGAATTTTCCTCGCTCAGAATTTTTATTATCTTGCTTCGCAGTGCCTCAAAATCCTTATCGACATTCTCGCGGTACCAGTCCCCGAGCTCCTCGGCGTACTCGCTGTAACTTGTTATCCAGTTTATCGCGGGATAGTGACGCGCGTACGCAAGCGACTTGTCAAGACCCCAGAAGCAGCGGATAAAGCGTTTTGTATTTTGAGTTACAGGCTCGGAAAAGTCGCCGCCCTGCGGCGAAACCGCGCCGATGATTGAGACCGACCCCTCGGTGCCGTTAAGATTTTTAACGTAGCCCGCGCGCTCGTAAAACTCCGAAAGACGCGACGGAAGATACGCGGGGAAGCCCTCCTCGGCGGGCATTTCCTCAAGTCTGCCCGAAATCTCGCGAAGCGCCTCCGCCCAGCGCGAGGTGGAGTCCGCCATAATCGCAACGTGGTAACCCATATCGCGGAAGTATTCCGCAATCGTAACACCCGTGTAAATCGACGCTTCACGCGCCGCAACCGGCATATTCGAGGTGTTGGCGATGAGCAGGGTCCTGTTCATAAGCGGCTGCCCCGACTTCGGGTCGACAAGACCTATGAAGTCCTCAAGCACCTGCGTCATCTCATTGCCGCGCTCCCCGCAGCCGATATAAATTATTATGTCCGCGTCCGACCACTTGGCAAGCTGGTGCTGGGTCATAGTCTTTCCCGTTCCGAAGCCGCCGGGAATTGCCGCGGTGCCGCCCTTTGCGAGCGGGAAAAGTATATCTATAATTCTCTGACCCGTTATGAGCGGGCGGCTTATCGCCTCGCGCTCGGCATACGGGCGCGGTGTTCTTATAGCCCACTTTTGCGTGAGAGTAATATCGGTCACGGCGCCCTTTTCGTCGGTGACGTGCGCGATGACGTCGCGGCAGGTGTAGCCGCCGCTCTTTACAACGTCGGACAAAACGCCCGACACGTTGGGCGGTATCATTATCCTTTGAGTTATAAGCGGATTTTCGGCAACCTCCGCGATAATATCGCCCGCCGAGACCCGCATACCGTCCTCGGCAAGAATTTTAACCTCCCAAACCTTTTCCATATCGAGCGCGTCGGGACGCAGACCGCGCGAAATAAACGCGCCCGACTGCTCCTCGATGGATTTGAGCGGACGTTCTATGCCGTCAAAAATATTTCCGATAAGACCGGGACCGAGGGTAACGCTCATAGGCTCGCCCGCGCCGACTACCGGCTCTCCGAGCTTCAGCCCCGACGTTTCCTCGTAAACCTGAATAACGGTGCTGTCGTCGTGTATCGCTATCACCTCACCGATGAGCTGCTCGTTTCCCACGCAGACGGTTTCGCGCACCTTAAACCACGGCGCGTTTTTGACCGTTACAACAGGTCCGTTAATTCCGTAAATTTTTGCCTCGTTCATTGTTCTCGCCTCTCATTACTATCTCTGTCTTAACTCCTCAATCTCCGACCGTCAGACCGCTCTCGGTATAAAAACGCTCCCTTTGTCTTTCGAGCTCCGCCGAAAGGGTGCAGTCGCAAAACAGCTTCATACTGCGGCTCTCCAAAGTGAAGCCGCCTATTATATCGTTATTCGTCGTCTTTACGTCAAAGCGCGCGCCGAAGCTTTCGGCAAGCGCGCGGTCGCGCGGCAAAACCGTGCATACCGCGTCGGCGGCGCTGATTTCGGAAAACGCGTCCGAAAGGGTACGGCTGAACCAATCCGCGTAGTCGGCAGAGCCGGTAAACTCCTCGAGCCGCTTTTTTGCCTCGCCGAACACCTCGTCGCATATTTGGTTGCGGCGTTTTAAAAGGTCGGTTTTGTACTCCTCCTCTGCCGCCGCCGCACGGCGAGAAGCCTCGCTTTTGATTTTGGAAAGCGCGATACGCATTTCGTCGTTCGACCTTTGCTTTATCTCCGCGCGCTGTGCGTTAAACTTATCCTTACTCCGCTTTGCCGCATTTTGTATATTCTGATTTTTTATGTCGTTTGCCTGCTTTATAATGGTTTCGGCAAACCTTGAAAGAGCGTCGCTCGGCATAATGACCAATCCTTTTTACTTATTTTTATCTTCCACATCCGCTCCGATTGCCTCTTTGACATATCTGAGTATGCTGTCCGCGCCGCGTTTTGAGCCGTGGCGGTCGGGAAGCTCAACGATGAGCGGCAGTTTTCCGCTCAGCTTATGCTCGTCGATTTTTTCGGGACACAAGTCGGCCGCCTTTTCGGTGACGAGAAGCACCGCGCAGTCGCGGTCGGCGGCGGCGCGCTCAAATTCCGCAAGAAATTCCCCGCGCTCGTGAACCACCACGCCCTCGACGCCCGCAAGCCTCAGTCCCGTTTGTGTATCAATGTTGTCGCTTAATAAAAAATACTTCATACTTCTCTCTCCGAGCCGTCGTTATTACGGCAAAATCATAAACGCGATAAGCAGACCGTAAAGCGCGATACCTTCGGCAAGCGCAACGAAGATAAGCGACTTACCCATTATCGTGGGATCCTCCGAGATTGCGCCGAGAGCCGCCGAAGCCGCCGCCGCAACCGCGATACCGCCGCCGATACAGCCGAGTCCCGTGGAAAGCGCCGCGGCTAAGTACTGCATACCGCTCGAAAGCCCCTCCGCAGCGGCCTCTCCCGCCGCAAATACGTCGGTATGACCCGTCCACATAAGCACGGTGAGCGCGGTCAACATTCCGAAGAACGAGAATATGTTAATTCCCAGCACGCTCTTTAAATGCTTTCCCGACAGCTTGAACCCGCGCTGTGCTATGAGCGGCGCGGCTACGCAAAGCGCGACAATCAAAAATGTAACTACTGTTTTCATATACATCTCCTCCAAACTTTATTTTTTAATATTTATAGGCTTAAACTCTCTGCCCGAGCCGTCGTAAAATCGGCTGAACATTTCATAAAAGCCGAGCCTCAAAACCTGTATGCCCACAATCAAGCCTTCCAATCCGATTACGAGCAGATTACCGAAAACCGCGACCGCTATCGAGCCGGTTTTCGACATACTGTGCATAAACATTATTACGACCGACATCATTCCCGCGTGGTTGAGCGCAAACGCGCCGACACGGACAAACGATATTGTGTTTGTAACAAAGCTCAGCACTATTTCAAACAGCTCGAAGAACGACTGAACCAAAAATCCGCCCTTTTCTTTGGGCATCCAGTCGCGCTTGCGCTCCGCAAGCCGAGACAGCGGCTCCTGCAAAAATATCAAAGCGAGCGATACTCCGATTGCCGTAAACGCCGCCGCATACGAATGTTTCGCGCCGTTTAAAATACTCAATCCGCAAAACAGCGCGAGCGCGTAGAACACAAATCCCGCCAAACCGTTTTGAGAAAAGAAAATCTTTTGCGGATTTTTCTGTTTTATTCCGTTCACGACATTTATCAGCATACAAAACAGAATTATTCCCATACCTATAAACACCGTGATGAGCAATATGTCGGTCATATTTTCGCTCGGGGTGAACCAAATCGGCTTTATGACCGCCTCCGCGCCCTCGAAACCGAAGAACGTGCCGTACAAAAATCCGAAAAACGTCGAGGTAATTCCGAGCGGTACAAGCAGCTTGCCTATAAATCCGCCCTTTTTAAGGAGCGTCATCAAAAGCCCCGCCAGGAAAAGCACTATTCCGTGTCCCACGTCGCCGAACATCATTCCGAACAGCAGCGAGTACACAATTCCCAAAATCGGCGTCGGGTCTATCTCGTTATACGACGGCACGCCATACATCTTGACAAATTCCTCGAACGGCTTGAAAATCCTCGGGTTTTTCAGCTTGGTCGGTATCTTTGCGCTGCCCGCGACGCTCGGGTCCTGAATGATTATCGACACCTCATCCTTGCCCTCGGCATCACGCCGTAGCCGCTCGGCTTCGTTTTTCGGCATCCAGCCCGACATATAGAAGCAGTTTTTCGTGTGCGGCGCGAGCTTTTTCAAATTATTCAGCTCGTAGTAGAACTTCACGTTTGCAAACGCCTCGAAAATTTCATCTCGGCTGCTTTCCAAAAGCTCGGTCAGCTCGACATTCAGTTCTTTTATCTCCGCGCGCTTTTCCTCGGCGTCCGCCTTCAGCTTTTCGGTGATTTCGGCGGGCGTACCGTGAACGCCGCCGTCTATCCACTCCCTTTGAAAATAGAGCGATGTAAAAATATGGTCTACGTGCCGCGCGCTCTCGGGCGATACAAAATAAAAGCCCCACACGTTGCTCTTGTCGCTTTTTATAACCGCGAAGTAAGCGGGCAGGTCGCCCAGATACGCGTCCAGCTTTTCGTAGCTGTAAACGGGAAGCCGCCCGTACCTGAACTTAATAAATTTAAGACCCGTCAAATCGTCAACATTTATATCCGACTGTAAAATCGGCTGAAGCGAGGATATTATCGCGTCGGCGTTTTGAATTTCCTTCTCCAGATCTTCGATTTTTTTCTTGATATTATGCACCGTCTCGTCAAACTTCGCCGCAACCTCCTCGGTCTCCGCCTCGGTCATACGGGCGCGCTGAGCCGTTACGTTGTCATACTCAAGCCCCGCGTACTCAAACAGGTCGGTGAAGCGTTTGAGCCGCGCCTCATACGGGTTTGTTCCGTTGTACTGCACGAAGCCCTTGGTATCCTTAAAAAGAAGAAACGGATTTTCAAGCTCTATATTGCGCCCCATAATATATTTGGTCGCAATACGGTCAAATTCACTTTTAAGACCTATTATATTGACGAGCCTCATAGGAATAATCATTTATCCATCACCTCTCATCCGCCGTAGCCTATTATATACTCTTTTATCTTTTCGGGCGGCAGAGAATATCTCACGCCCTCGACTATCGAAACTATGTTTTTTATCTCGGTTTTTCGCCTTGAAATAAAGCACATAACCGCCTGTATCGTATATGGATTTTCCAGAAACAGCTTTTTGTTCAGCGAGTTTAAAAACTCGTTTGTTTTGTGCGACAGGCTCTCCGAGCCTTGCAAAACCTCGCGGTACGGCGTTTCCAGTGCCGCGGCGTATGCCTCGTCATACGAGCCGCTCTCAGCCATCTTGCGAATATCCTCTTTGCTTATCCGATAATGCTTCGGTATTATATAAGTGTAAATTTTATCCGCGCTCATACTGTAATACGCTTTTATGCGGAGTATGAACATTATATTTATCAAATCCGCTTCGCAGCCCAGCGATTTCATAATGATTTTCTGCTCCTTTTCGGGCAGGAAGCGTTTAATATATTTGAACGCGTGACGGAAAAAATACATATCCGCCGCCTGCTCCGCGTCAAACGGGTCTTTGATTTCACTGCCCTTAAACGCGCCGAAAACCGTATAATACTCCGAGCCCTGCAGTCGGTTTACAAACTCGTCAAACGTATTTGCGCCCTCGATAAGCGACAAATCAAAATCTCCCTTATGCTTGGGCTTATACGGTGCCTTATAACGCTCGGCGTGACCCGCAAAAAGCATTCTTAAAAATACCTTGAGCTGTTCCGCCTCGTATTTTCTGAAATACAAGTCGATATATGCCCGCTTGGGGGACGTTATAAACGAGCGGAGCGAATCGAAGTCCGCCGCCGTCTGCGCGTCCAGCAAATCCTCGAGCTGACCTCGGTGTATGTCGGCCGCGTTTATGTTTTTCAAGACGGTTTTATAGCCGGTCTCCCGCTTTAAATAATCGGTTACCTCCGAAACCGTCCGCATCGCCGCCATTTTATCGTAATCCTCGCGGGAGAGCATACCTCTCATTTTCGCGTGTATCTTGGTGGTTGCCGCCGCGTTATTTATGATTTGTGAAAGCATTTTTACACACCGCCTTCTACATCAGCGTCCGTTTTACAATATCGTCTACCCACTTGCGCTTGTTTTCGTTGTACTTCCTGTTCAGCGCGTCGGTCTTTTCGCCGTAAAGCACTCCGAGCTCCTCGATTTTTTTGTCGATTTTCGCGTTTTGCTCGGCGCGAAAGCCCGCGATTTTCATTTCCGCCGAACGCTTTACCTCCTGCTTGAACGTCTCAATCTCCTCGTCGCGGTTCTCGCTCTGCTCGGCGCAAATTTCCTCGGACTCCTTCATAATCGCCTGCGCTTTGCTTTCAATATCCAGAATAACATCCATTATATTCATAAATACGCCACCTCTTTTAGTTTTTAAGGCTGTGTATCGGCGCGGGAATATGTCCGCCGCGCGCGATAAAGTCCGCGCTTGAAAATTTATGTACCGGCATTACGGGCGCGGAACCCAAAAGTCCTCCGAACTCCACCGTATCTCCGACTTTCTTGCCTGCGGCGGGAATAATCCTGACCGCCGTGGTCTTTTGATTTATAACTCCTATCGCCAGCTCATCAGCCATTATCGCCGATATTGTTTCGGCGGGAGTGTCGCCCGGAACGGCTATCATATCGAGTCCGACCGAGCATACGCAGGTCATCGCTTCCAGCTTGTCGATAGTGAGCGCGCCGCACTCCGCCGCCGCAATCATTCCCGCGTCCTCCGACACGGGGATAAACGCGCCGCTCAGACCGCCCACAAAGCTCGATGCCATAACACCGCCTTTTTTGACCGCGTCGTTAAGCAGTGCAAGCGCGGCGGTCGTGCCGTGAGTTCCGCACTTTTCAAGACCCATCTCTTCCAAAATGTACGCCACGCTGTCGCCTATTTCGGGGGTCGGCGCAAGCGACAAATCCACTATTCCAAAAGGTACGTTCAGCCTGCGCGACGCCTCCTGCGCCACAAGCTGACCCATTCTCGTAATTTTAAACGCCGTTTTCTTTATGGTTTCGGACACGGTTTGAAAATCCGCGCCGCGCACCTGTTCGAGAGCGGTTTTGACAACGCCGGGACCCGAAACGCCCACATTTATAACGCAGTCGCCCTCGCCGACGCCGTGGAACGCGCCCGCCATAAACGGATTATCCTCCGCGGGGTTTGCAAACACCACAAACTTGGCGCAGCCCATCGAGCCGTCGTCCGCGCTCAGCTCGGCGGTTTTCTTTACGGCTTCGCCGAGCATTTTTACCGCGTCCATATTTATACCCGCCTTCGTGGTCGCCGCGCCGACCGAAGAACATACGCGCTCGGTAGACGCGAGAGCCTCGGGAATTGAATTTATCAAATTTAAATCCCCGCGCGCAAAGCCTTTTTGAACAAGCGCGCTGTAACCTCCGATAAAATTCACACCTGTTGTGGCAGCGGCGCGGTCAAGCACTTTTGCAAAAGGCAGGCAGTCGTCGCTGTCGCACGCGCCCGCAATCAGAGCTATCGGAGTTACCGAAATTCGCTTATTGATTATCGGTATGCCGTACTGCCCTTCTATATTCTCGCCTGTTTTTACAAGATTCTCGGCATATTTGGTAATCTTGTCGTAAACCTTTTCGCACGCCCTTTCGGTCGAGCCGCCGGCGCAGTCGAGCAGAGATATTCCCATTGTTATGGTTCTTATATCGAGGTGCTCCTCGCGTATCATTTTTATGGTTTCAAGTATTTCGTGCGTGTTAATCACGTCGCAGTCGCCTCTTTCCACGATATATTTTTGTTTCTCAAAAATATATCTTCGTTTTTTCCGGCGACTGCTCCTTTTTCGTCAAAAGCGCAAGTCGCTTTTGACGATTATTTTTTTGAGATAAGTCGCCTCTTTCATTTACACCCGCCCTTTTTAATATTAAACGGGCGGCTCTCGTTATATTTTGTGCATTGAATTAAAAATATCCTCGTGCTGAATTATAATCTGAACCTCCAGCTTCTCGCCCAAAGCCTTGAGGTCCTTGGCGATAGACGCAAGCTCGCGCTTAATGTTCGATATATCGACCAGCATAATCATAGTAAAAATATTCTGCATTATAGTCTGGTTAATATCCAGAATATTTATGTCAAAGTCGGCAAGCGCCTGACTTACGCTTGCAATAATTCCGGTCTTGTCGGTTCCCATAACCGTTACAATAGCTCTCATAACGCACTCTCCTTTGCTTTTTCCTTATCAATCCTTATCCATAAATTTTACCACTTTAATATTTTTTTGTAAAGCAGATTTTTTTAAAATTTCTTCCCGAAAAATGTAAAACCCCGCTCTTAAAAAGAGCGGGGTTATATCATCAATCGTTGGAGAGCAACATTCTGTCGTTATCCAATTCGCCGCCGCTTGTGGTCTTGAACTTTTCAAGCAGGTCGGCGGTGGTGAGCTTCTTCTTTTCCTCACCGCTTACGTCATATATGATATGTCCGTCGTTCATCATAATAAGGCGGTTGCCTATTGAGATTGCGTCCTTCATATTATGAGTAATCATTATTGTGGTCAGCTTATCCTTTGCCACAATTTCTTCGGTGAGCTCCAGCACCTTATGTGCCGTTTTCGGGTCGAGCGCCGCCGTATGCTCGTCAAGCAGAAGCAGCTTGGGTTTTTTCAGCGTCGCCATAAGCAGGGTTATTGCCTGACGCTGACCGCCCGACAAAAGACCGACCTTTGAGGTAAGCCTTGTTTCAAGCCCCAAATCAAGACTTTGCAGCATCTCGCGGTAAATGTTCTTTTCCTTGCTTCTCACGCCGGGCATCAAGGTTCTGTGCTTTCCGCGCCTTGACGCGAGCGCAAGATTTTCAACTATCTGCATATCCGCCGCAGTACCCGTCATCGGGTCCTGGAAAACACGCCCCAAGTGCTTTGCGCGTTTATGCTCGGACAGCTTTGTCAAGTCCTGCCCGTCAATGATTATCTGACCGCAGTCAACAGGAAAAACGCCGGCAATTACATTGAGCATTGTTGATTTGCCCGCGCCGTTACCGCCTATGACCGTTACGAAATCGCCCTCGTTAAGATGCAGGTTAAGGTCGCTGAGCGCGCGCTTTTCGTTTATGGTGCCTCTGTTAAATGTTTTATAAACTCCCTTTATCTCAAGCATTTTCCGCACCTCCCGTCGTTTTTTCGTCGGGTTTTCGGATTTTTCTCGACGCCGCCATACTTTTCCAGAACGGCACTCCGAGGAACAGCGCAACCACTATCGCGGTAAACAGCTTCAGGTCATTGGAGTTAAGACCGAGCCTCAGCACAAAGGTGATTGCTATGTAATAGATTACGCCGCCGAGCACTGCCGCGAGGAGCTTTAATGCGAAGTTTCTGAAAATCTTTCCGAAAATTACTTCTCCGATAATGACCGCCGCCAAGCCGATAACTATCGCACCTCTGCCCATATTTACGTCCGCGAAGCCCTGATACTGAGAAAGCAGACCGCCCGCCAGAGCAACAAGTCCGTTGGAGAGAACAAGCGCGATAATCGAATTTACATTTGTGTTTATTCCGTTGGCGCGCGCCATATTGCGGTTAGAGCCCGTCGCGCGGAGCGAATGTCCGACTTCGGTTCCGAAAAACCAATACAAGACAGCGATTATAACGACCGCAAAAATCGAACATATCAAAATGGTTTTGGGTATGTAGCGCAGAGTTACAAGCAAATCATACCTGTCGACCGAAAGCGCAACATTCGCCTTGCCTCCGAGAATACGGAGGTTTATCGAATACAGCGAGAGCTGGGTCAAAATTCCCGCGAGTATGGGCGGAATACCGAAGCAGGTATGAAAAATACCCGTTGCCAGTCCCGCCAGACAGCCCGCTATAAATGCGAGCAAAAGCGCGAGATAGATATTCATTCCGCTTGTAACGCACAAAACCAGAACTGCGCCGCCCGTGCCGAGCGAGCCGTCGACCGTAAGGTCGGCTATATCGAGAATACGATAGGTTATATAAACGCCTACCGCCATAATTCCCCAGATTATACCTTGCGCCACCGCTCCTGGCAAAGACGCCACGAATGCGGCGGGATTAAATATATTTATGAACGAAGCCAATAAATTCATTTTTTCCTCCAAAAAATGCAAGAGGCGAACAAAATGTCCGCCCGCTATGCACAATGTTTAAATTACTCCTCTACAATAGCTTCGTAATCCGAAGGAATTGTAACATTCAAAGCTGACGCACGCTCGGGAACATACTTCTTTGTAAGCTCCTGCGCGTATTTGATTTCCATTTCGGCGGGGTCTTTGCCGTTTACGAGAATGTCCGCAGCCATCTTGCCCGCTTCATAGCCTATGCTGTAATAACTGATTGAAAGAGTTGCAATGCCGCAGCCTTTGCATATACCCTCTTCGCCCGCTACAATCGGAATGCCCGCAGGCTCAGCTACGCTGTTAACCGTCTCAGCCGCCGAAGCGAGAGTGTTGTCGGTCGGGATATAAAGCACGTCGCACTCGTTGCAAGCCGCCGTAACTACCGAAACGATGTCGTTTGTGTCAGCGGTCGTGAACTCTTTATATGCAATGCTCGATTCGTCGAGCGCCTTCTCGATAACGCTTGCCTGATACTGCGAGTTCGGCTCAGCCGAGCAGTAGAGAATACCTACCTGCTTTACATCGGGGAACAGTTCCTTTATCATAGCCGCCTGCTCGTCGAGAGGAGCGAGGTCGGAGGTACCCGTTGCGTTTATTCCGGTAACGCCTGTCCAATCCGACATACCGAGCGCGGTAGCGTAATCGGTAATGGAGGTGCCGACAATCGGAATTGTCGATGTAGCCGCCGTTGCCGCCTGAAGAGCCGCGGTAGCGTTAGCGAAAATAAGGTCAACATTTGAAGCCGCGAAGCCGTTGGTTATCGTAGCGCAGGTAGCCGAGTCGCCCGCCGCGTTCTGCTCGTCGAACTTAACTCCGTCATTTCCGAACTCTTCAACCAAAGCGTCCTTAAAGCCCTTGGTAGCCTCGTCGAGCGCGGGATGCTGAACGAGCTGGCAAATACCAACCTGATAAACCTTGTCCGCACCGCCTGTTGCCGAGTCGCCGCTCGTCGCCGTCTCATCTGTCTGGCAGCCCGTAAAGCACGAGAGAGCCAGAACAGCCGCAACGCTTGCCGTTAAAATCCTTTTTACTGCTTTGTTCATTTTAAATACCCCTTTTTTTATTTAATTTTGCCGATACATGGCATATTTGTTAAAAACCTCTAACCCAAAGTATAACATTATTATGTCCTTTTGTCAACAATTTACAAACTTAATTATTTTATCTGTTGAAAAAATTTTTGTCGTATGGTAAAATATCGTTATCAGAGTTAAACCGCTTGAAACGAGGATAACATTTATGGAAGAAAACAAGAGAGAAAACAAGAACAAGCTGCTGTTCCCGCTTGCGAAAAACGATTTTAAATCCAAGTATGCGGGCAGCGTTCTCGGTACTATATGGGCGTTTATAAGTCCGATAATTACCATTTTGATATATTGGTTCGTGTTCCAGGTGGCGTTCGGCAACGGCGACATCGGAAATGTGCCGTATGTTGTCTGGCTTGTCGCGGGAATAATTCCGTGGTTCTTCTTTTCCGAAACGTGGGGCGGAATTACCGGCGTTTTGACCGACTATTCCTATCTTGTTAAAAAAGTTGTTTTCAACGTTGATATTCTGCCCAAGGTGCGCGTGATTTCGGGGCTTTTCGTGCATCTTTGCTTTGTTGCGCTGATGTTTATAATATATTTTGTGTACCGTTTTCCCCTGCGCCCTATCTTATTTCAGATAATATATTATATGGCGGCAAATATTCTGCTTGTTTACGGAATAGGAAAAATAACCGCTGTGTTGAACGTGTTTATTAAAGACACCAACAATTTAGTCGGCATTTTCGTGCAGTTCGGCTTCTGGCTCACTCCGATTTTCTGGAACATAGACGACATACGCGGCAGTATTCCCCGCGCGGTTGAAATGATATTCAAATTAAATCCGATATATTATATCGTTCAGGGCTACCGGGATACGTTCGTTTACGGCGTGCCTTTCTGGGAGCATTTGCATTTGACAATTTATTTCTGGATTTTGACCGCTCTTTTGTTGTTTGCCGGGCACCTTTTATTCAAGCGGGCAAAACCCCACTTTGCGGATATGCTTTAAAAAATTTTATAAATACTATAATTAAAACCGCCGATTTTATCGGCGGTTTAATTTTATTCCCAAACAAAAAATTCTTTAAAATACGGGAGGGTCAAGACCCAGTCGCAGTACTTATGCCACTCGTCCAGCTTATGCGCGCGGCGGGCGTAGTACATTCCCACAAGATTTTCGTAATTCATCGTGACCGTTCGCATCTGGTTATAGCTTGACGGCAAAAGCTGGATTATATCGTACCAGTCGTTTTTGTCTTTGGTTTCGACAAAGCTCAGCCGCTTTTTTTCGAGAACTTTTATAAAATCCCGCATAGCCTCGAGTGCGTCGGGCGACATACGGTCGTGCGAAAAATCTTCAATATCAAACGGTTTGCTGTGAATTTTGTGCATTGTGCTGGTTGAATTTGCCACCGTTCCGACCTTATAGGTGTCAAACTCCTTCCACCAGTAAATCGGAGCCGTTATATCGGTCGAAACAATTATTTGACGCACAAACTTCCTGTGGTCGCTGCCCGCGCGGCAAAGTCTTTTTGCGAGATCCAAATCGTTCGCGCCGAGCACATAGTTTCCGTTTTCGTCATAGCAGCTGTCAATTCTCGCCCAGCTGTTGAGCGGATTTCGAGCGCCTCTTATCGCACCCTCAAAATTCATAACCGTTGTTCTTTCAATCTTTATCATACAGCAAATAACTATCCTTTCAATTTAAATATCAAGTTTAAATATCAAGATTTACAACTGTCTTTGCGTAGTCCTCGATAAACTTTCGGCGCGGCTCAACTTTATCTCCCATAAGAATTGTAAACGTCTCGTCCGCCATCATTGCGTCCTCAAGCTCCACGCGCTTCATAATTCGTCTTTCGGGGTCCATGGTAGTCTCCCAAAGCTGCTCGGGGTTCATCTCACCGAGACCCTTATATCTCTGCACCGTTGCGTTCTCGCCTATTTCGGCGAGCGCGTCGGGCAATTCTTCTTCAAGATATACGTATTTGAGCTTGTTTCCGCGGCTGACCTTAAACAGCGGCGGCTGAGCGATATACACGTAGCCGTTTTCGACCAACGGACGCATAAATCTGAAGAAAAACGTGAGCAAAAGCGTTCTTATGTGCGCACCGTCCACATCGGCATCCGCCATAATTATTACCTTTCCGTATCTGATTTTTTCAATATCGAAATCGTCTCCTATTCCGGCTCCGAGCGCGGTTATGACGGGCATCAGCTTGTCGTTGTTATACACCTTGTCAATTCTCGACTTTTCAACATTGAGCATCTTACCCCAAAGCGGAAGTATTGCCTGATAGCGTCTGTCTCTGCCCTGCTTTGCGCTGCCGCCCGCGGAGTCTCCCTCGACGATATATATTTCGGTTATACTGTTATCCCTTTCGGAGCAGTCGGCGAGCTTTCCGGGGAGTGATGCGCTCTCCAACGCGGTTTTTCTTCTTGTTTGCTCTCTTGCGCGCTTTGCCGCCTCTCTCGCACGGGACGCGGTCATAGCCTTCTCTATTATCAGCTTTGCGGTCGCGGGATTTTCGTCGAGATATTCCATAAGCTTTTCGTTTATCATCTTCTCGACGATGGTCCTCATCTCACTGTTTCCGAGCTTGGTTTTTGTCTGTCCTTCAAACTGTGCTTCGGTGACCTTTACGCTTATGATACACGAAATTCCCTCACGCGTATCGTCGCCGCTGAGCGGCTTATCTCCGTCCTTTAAGAAATTTCTCTTTTTAGCATAGTCATTAAGTACCCTCGTAAGCGCCGACTTAAAGCCGGTTTCGTGGGTTCCGCCCTCTGTGGTGTTTATATTGTTTGCAAAGCTCACGAGCATTTCGTTATAGCCGTCGTTATACTGAAACGCGACCTCCGCCTCGCTGTTCTCGCGAATGGAGTTCATATATATAACGTCGGTATGCAGAGGCTCCTTATTTCGGTTAAGGTACTCGACAAACTCTTTAATTCCGCCGTCATATTTGAGGACTTCAACCCTGTCTCCGTCCTCGGGGCGTTTGTCGGTGAGCGTAATTCTTATTCCCGCGTTCAGAAACGCCTGCTCGCGGAGTCTTGTCAAAAGAATATTATAGTCAAAAACCAGCTCCTCAAAAATTTCACTGTCGGGCTTAAAATGTACTTCGGTACCCGTTTTATCGGTCTTTCCTATCATTTCAAGGTCGGAGAGCTTCTCTCCCCTGCTGTACTTTTGATAATAGACATTTTCGCCGTCGTAAATCTTCACTTCAAGATATTCCGAGAGCGCGTTAACGACCGACGCACCGACGCCGTGAAGTCCGCCCGAGACTTTATACCCGTCACCGCCGAATTTTCCGCCCGCATGAAGAACGGTAAACACGACCTCGACCGCGGGGAGACCTGTCTGAGCCTGAATACCCGTAGGAATACCGCGGCCGTCGTCGGTCACGGTTATCGAGTTATCCTTTTCAACGATAACGGTTATATTTTTACAGTAACCCGCCAGAGCTTCATCTATTGAGTTATCGACGATTTCGTAAACTAGGTGGTGAAGTCCGCGAGCCGAGGTCGAGCCGATATACATACCCGGTCTTTTCCTTACCGCCTCCAGACCTTCAAGCACCTGAATTTGAGATTCATCATAATTATTTTCAGACGATACATTCGTCATACTTTTAAGTTCTTCGGTATTAAAGTTTTCCATAATTTTCTGCCTCCGTGTTGTATTTCCTATTTTTCAAATCTCACAAATTTATGGATTTGTTACGCTCAATTCTTCCGCAGAGCGTTTTTGTTGATATATTTGTTATATAGATTACCGATTGTCCTTCCTCATCGCATAAAATAAAGGATTTCGGAATTTCAAACGATACGTTTTTCACAAATTCTTCTTCCTCGGTCACCTTTAAAAATTCCTTTGAATATTTTGAAATCGAGGTGCTTTCCAAATCGAATATCGCAATTATGTTTTTTGTGTTTACAACCGTGTTGTTTCCAAGATGAAGATACATTATCTCTTTACCTCTTTATTTTTCCGTTCTCGACCCGTATGATTTTTTTATCCTCTTTTTTTCTGAACATCTGACTGTCGGTACAAGTCAGAATTATCTGCATATTTTTAATATTTTCAAGTATATACTTTTGTCTTTTTTTATCAAGCTCGCTCATAATATCGTCGAGGAGCAAAACGGGATATTCTCCTATTTCTTCTTTTATAAGTTCGACCTCGGATATTTTATGAACCAGGGCGACCGTCTTTTGCTGACCCTGAGACGCATAAAGCTTGGCGTTTAAATCGTTTATCAAAAACTCCACGTCCTCGCGCTGAGGACCTACCAGACATTCCTTTTGCTCTATCTCCCGCTTTTCATTCGATTTTAATTTTTCTTTTAAAGCTTCTTTTATTTCTTCCTTGCTCAAGCTTTCAACTCCGCCGACCGACGAAATATAATTCATTTTTAAATTTTCTGTACCGCCTGAAATTTCGGACTGAATTCTGTTTGCAATTTTTTCAATTCTGCTTATAAATTCAAATCTGTACTTAATAATTTCGGCGGAGACCGACGAGAGCCGCTCATTTAAAATTTCAAGCATGGTCATATTTACATTATTGCCTTTTAAAAGCGCGTTCTTACTCTCAACTATCCTTTTTAAGTCGGTAACGAACGAAAAATAGTTCGGACGGAGCTGACTTATTAGTATGTCGAGATTTCTGCGCCTTAATTTAGGTCCGCCCTGAACAAGGCTCAAATATTCGGGTCCAAAGTAAACCACGTTGAACTTTCCTATCAAAAGGCTGTTCTTTTTAATCAAAATATCGTTTACCGATATGATTTTACGTTTGTTTTTAAAAATCTCTATCTCCGCATTACACTCTCTTTCGGAAAAATCAAACACTATTTTTATTTTTGATTTATCCGCGCCGAATTTCACAAGCTCGTTGTCGTGATAAGTTCTGTGCGACTTTCCGACCGAAAAGAGATACACGGCTTCCAAAATATTTGTTTTACCTTGCGCGTTTTTTCCGCATATTATGTTTAAACCGCGGCAAAACTCTATCTTTTCACTCTCGTAATTTCTGAAATTTTCAAGCTCCAGCTCTTTTAAAAACATTACAAAGTTTCCTTATTTTGTTATTTGGTTCTATCTATCTTTTATTTTTATATCTGCATCGGAAGAATTAAGTGCAGATAGCTGTCTCCTTCAGTCGGAACAATTACCGCAGGTTTGTTTGCGGCCTTGATTTTGAAAATTATCTCCTCTCCGCCGCACGCGTGCAGAGCGGAAAGTAAATATTTATTTGAAAATCCAATCATCACGGGATTTAATCCCCTTTCGGTCTCTATGCTCTCATTTACCGTTCCGGCGGTAGTCTCGCAAGAAATTTTCAAAACTCCGTCCTCAACCTTAAACTTTATCGGGCTTCGGTTAAATTCGTTTACAATTATGAGTGAAGCACGGTTTACCGCGGCTATTATTTCGTTTACATTGCAAACTATCTCGGTTTCAAAATCGTCCGAAATTATACCGCGGTAATTTAAATATTCTCCCTCGATGAGGCGTATTACCATTTTGTTGTTTTCAAATTCAAACATCGCGTATCTCGGAGAAAAACAGAAGTTTACGTCTCCGTCGTCATTTAAAATTCTCGAGAGCTCATTTAAAGACTTCGCGGGTATTATAACGCTGAAATTCAAGCCGTGGACATCGGTTTCAACGTCTCGTATCGCCATTCTGAAGCCGTCGAGAGCGACCATACGGAGTCCGCTTTTCAAGGTCTCCAAAAGACATCCGCAAAGCACGGGACGAGTGTCGATCTGAGCTGCGGCAAAAGAAGTCTTTTCAATCATTTCTTTAAGCTTTAACTTTGAAATCCTTATTGAATTTTCAGCTTCGACAGACGGCAAAAACGGAAATTCGGATGCGTTTATTCCGACTATTTCAAATTTCGAGTTTCCGCTTTTTATGGTTGTAATTCCGTTTTCGCGAGTCTCAATGGAAATTTCGGAGTCTGACATACTTCTGACTATATTGAAAAACATTTTGGCGTTTAAAACTATTTCTCCGCCTTCGATGACCTTTCCTTCGATAACCGACTCAATTCCTATCTCTAAGTCGTTGCCTATCAAAGTGATTTTTCCGTTTTCCTCGGCCTTTATGTAGATGCCCTCCAAAATGTTCAACACGGCGCGTGAAGCGACCGCCTTTGAAACTATTGATATACTCTCGCTGAGAGCTTCTTTTTTGCAGGATATATTCATATTTTTACTCCTTTTATTTTAAATTTTACTTCAAAATTCATACCTATTTATTATATAATATTTTGGATTTAATTACAAGCATTTTTTATATAAAATAAGTATTATATTATTTTTGTTGTTGAATTTGTTTATGCTGTTGAAAATGTTTAAAATTTACTGAGCCTGTTATATTTTTGACTTTGAAAAAAGGAAAACAATGTTAAAAACCTTGAATAAATATTCACGGTTTTAACTTTTTTCGGCTGAATTTTGTTAATTTTGAAATTTTAAAAAATAATCAACAATAAATTAACATATGGATTTTGTTAACTTCGTGGAAAATTTAAACTCATAAAAATTTAAAAAAATTTTTTTCGCGCAGTTTGTGCGGTTGGGGGTCGTTTTGTGTTTTTTATGTTAAATTTCTGTAAAAATTTCTTTACAAATTGGAAAAAACGTGCTATAATGTTAAGGTAAATTCGGTTGCAATCTTTTATTTTATGATAAAGGAGAATGTTAAATGTTCGGAAAAGCAGACCTTTTAAAAATTAAGAATGACATTGAGGATAACAAGGGCAAAAAGATAATGATAACGGCTAAAAAAGGAAGAAAAAAGGTTGTTGTGAGAACCGGAATAGTTGAAAGCACTTATCCGAGTGTTTTTACCGTGAGACTTGACAAGGTGAATGACTTTTTCCCTTCCGAAAGATGCGTTTCATACAGCTACACCGATATTTTAACAAAGAATATTGAAATGGCTCTCTGCGGTGAGAATGGCGAAAAGATGGCAAATATTTCAAGTCTCGGCGGTCAGGTTGAAAATGTCGGATGATATAAAATAAGACGATAATAAAACGCGGAGGTATCCGCGTTTTTCATTTTGTTAAATTTAAGATTGACAAAACCGTTTTTTAATGGTAAAATAACGGTGATTTGGGGTATTAGCTCAGCTGGGAGAGCGCCAGGTTCGCAATCTGGAGGTCAGGGGTTCGATCCCCCTATGCTCCACCACGTCGGAGCAAAGTTCGCTTTGCTCCGACTTCCTTTTTTTCAAAAAGAAAGTCTGCGCCCGCTTCCTTGCTCCTCCTTTTCGCAAAAAGTCACGCTCGGCTCGCCTGCTCGGTTGTGAACGCCCTCGCGACGGCTCACTGTCGCTAACAACTTTTTGCGATTTATGCGGCTTCGCCATTTATTATTCTGGGAAAGTTCGCTTTGCTCCGACTTCCTTTTCCTTATCAGAATAAAAAATAACCGACAAAAATCCACAGATTTTTGTCGGAGAGGAACAAGTTTTTCATGAAAGCGAAGATGCCCGTTCACGGGCATTGAAGCGTAGAGGAAAATTTGTGACGATGTAGGGGCGAACCGTGTTCGCCCGTTCGAAAATATATTTATATATATATTCGGTGCGTCGAGGCGCCGCACCCTACAATAAAAAGCATACCCGGTTGGTTGTACGGGACGACGCCCTCGACGTCCCGCTTTAACCGATTAAATAACACAAAAAAGCACGCGGGACTTAAATTAGTCCCGCGCGTTTTGGTTTTAATTAAGTTCCCATATACGAAAAGTGCATATAGTCGTTCGGGCTGCGCCAGGCGTCTCCGCCCCAGGTAAAGCCGTACTTTTCGAATATATTCATAACTTCTCCATAGGGAGTTATCGAAAGCGGGTCGTCATACGGCGTCCAATGCGAGCCGACCGTCGAACCGTCGGGATAAATACAGTAATTTTGTTCCGCGTTTATATCTATTGCCGTACCTAAATTATGCTCCGACAATCTTCCGCTTCCCATCGGGTCGCGCCACACGTAGCAACCTATATCCATTATCGGGAACTGTTCCCCGCCGTTATATATTTCTTCAAATATCGCCTTAACTCTGTCGGCTATCGCCGTATGGACCATGAGAGTCGTATTTCCAGAAATGCGCTCACCGCCCTGCAGTCTCCAAACCGGAATTTCAATTTCGACCTGGAGCGCGTCGGCTTCCTCCTTGGTGGTTATTTGACCGTAGCTTTCCACCTCGGCACGGTTTGAAGCGCTGTCGGGGTGTGCGGTTATAAATTCCGCATAGCCGCCGCTGTTTGTGCTTATTCTGTAAATTCGGGACGGATTTATTTCAAACGAATATTCCGCCGCGCCGACCACGGTATCCTCAATATAAGGAGCTGCCGAAATCGAATTTTCGTAATACGAGTCTCTCTGCTCGGTCACGCTTATCTCGTAGTTTCCGACTTTTCCGAAATTTGCCGTTGCGGTATATCCGTCCGAAGAAATCGTAATTCCGCTCTCTGCTGTCTTTTGCTCTATTTCAACCTTGCGGACATACTGACTTTTCGGCGAATTATTTATACTGCTCAAATTACCGATTGCCTGAGATATTTGCGGGATTTGCGGAATTTCGGGAGTCTCCGGTTCCGGCTCTATTCCCGTCATTTTTTCAAAGAGACGAACGGCAAGAGAAATTGCTTGCTCCACCGTAACCTCGTCCTGCGGTCTGAAACTGCCGTCCTCATAGCCGTTCAATATATTTTCTTCAATTAAAAATGCTATGTAAGGGCAAGCCCACTCTCCTATTTCTTCGTAGTCCGTGAACTTTTTAATATTTTCTTCATCTACGGATATATTTTTTCTTCCGCTCGCGGAGGAATAGAGAAGTCCGAGAAATTTTGCTATTTCCTGGCGCGTAACTCCGCGCTCGGGCTCAAAGAGGCTTTCGCCCAAGCCCGAAACTATTCCCAGCTCATAAAGCGCGGTAACTTCTTCGGTATCGGTATCCGAAAACGGCGACTTTCCCTTTGCGAAGTATTTTGTTTCAACAACCGAGTCATATATGCTGAGTATGATTTTGCAAAGCTCTTCTCGAGTTATCGGCTCGGTGTATTCGCTTGAAATCGAACTTTCAAAAGAAAATCCGTACGTTTCCGCCTTTTCTACAGACTTTGCTGCCCAGTCGCTCGGCTCTCCTTTTGCGTAAACGCTTAAACCGCATATTAAAAATGTAAATGAAGTTAAAATCGAAATAATTTTCTTAATCAAATTATCACCACACAAAATCACAATTTTTTACATTTTATCATAAAATTCGCAAAATGTAAAGCGCGACCGTATTCTTTACTCTGCAACTTAAAAAATAAATATCGGTTTAGGTTCGGTTATTTTGTAAATAATACACAAAGAAGAACAAATGTAGGTTTGTCAATGATGTGTTACAAAATTGGAGAAAAAAGTTCGCCATCATTGATGAAGGCATTGACATAAT
>CANQBQ010000026.1 GCA_947589045.1 uncultured Clostridia bacterium
AAAAAGACGAGCTGTATTTTTACAGCTCGTCTTTTAAAATACCTATCTTATTTCTTGTTGCCTGCGGAAGCGGTCTTAGCCTTTTCCTTAACACCCGAATCCTTCCACATAGACCAAACCGTACCTACAACGAATATTGACGAATACGTTCCGATTACTATACCGATAATTATCGGAAGCGCGAATATCTTTATCGAAGTAACGCCCATAATGTAGAGCAATACGATTGTTATAAGGGTGGTAACCGTGGTGTTTATCGAACGTGTAAGCGTCTGCTTAATGCTCGAATTTGCGATTTCTCCGTAGGTCTGCTTTCTCGCGTGACGGGTATTCTCTCTTATTCTGTCGAGAATGACGATAGAGTTGTTGATTGAATAACCGAGGACGGTCAGCACCGCCGCAATAAAGGTTATATCAATCGGCTTTCTGAATACCGAATAGATACCGAGAAGTATCAAAACGTCGTGCACCAGACCGATTACAGCCGAAAGACCCGAAACAAATTCAAATCTTATCGTTACATAAACCAATATCAAAGCGCATACAAGCACCGACATCCAAACAGCCGAGCGTGCAAGTTCGCGTCCCGTTGACGGAGAAACCTCGTCCTTGCTCGATATTGTAACACGGCTTACCGGAGCGGCTTCTTCGGTCGCCGCATCCGCCGCCGCGGTCGCTTCGGGAGCCTCTGTCGCCTCGGCAGCCGCCATATTTTCGTCGGCATTTGTGTTGGTTTCATCAATTACGGTGCTGTTTTCAACATCCGAAACCGACTGATAGTTGTTGTCAAACGCAACGAGCAGAGCGGTTGTTATCGCATCCACTTTTTCGGTGGAGTAATTCGCAATCTCGTCGTCTGTCTGAAGGTCGTTGTCGTAACCGAACTTAATTACGACCTCGTTGTCGCCCGAAAGCTGAACCGACGACGGAGCCTTACCGAGCGCCTCGGTAACAATGCTCTCAATTCCCGTTACAGTCATTTGGTCTGCGTTCTGGTCGGGGTCTATCGCATAAGTTACCGCGATACCGCCCGAAAAGTCTGTGTTAAGATTAAATCCCTGAAAAATCAGCGAAACAATGCTGATAAGGATAAGAACTGCCGATATTCCGAGGAAAATCCACTTTTTGCCCACTACATCAAACATTTGCGGTTCCCTCCTCTTCTTTTTTCTTGTTTTTGCTAAGGCCGTAAAGCCAGAGATTTTTGATGTTCATACCTACCGTCTGCTTGAGCAGGAACTTGGTAAGGAATACCGCCGAAAGCATCGATACGACAGTACCTATGAACAACGTAATACCAAAGCCCTTGATAGTACCCGTACCGAGCACCCAAAGGATAACCGCCGCAATAATCGTTGTTACGTTTGCGTCGATAACAGCGGAGAGCGCTCTGTTGAAGCCTGCGTCGATACTCGAGCGCACGGTCTTTCCGAGGCGAAGCTCCTCTTTTATTCTCTCAAATATAACGACGTTCGCATCGACCGCCATACCTATCGCCAGTATGATACCCGCGATACCCGGAAGGGTGAGGTTGATATGGAAGTTTGCGAGAATGAGCAGTACAACCGCGATATACGCCGCAAGAGCGAGGTCTGCCATAAGTCCGGGCAGACGGTAAACTATAAGCATAAACAGCATAATAAGGATAATACCCAATATAGCCGCGTTTACCGAGGTCTGGAGCGCGGTGTCGCCCAATGTAGCCGATACCGTTCTCATCTCAACTCTCGAAAGCGAGAAAGGAAGCTGACCTGCCGAAATTACCTCGGCATAATACTTAGCCTCATCTCTTGTAAAGCCGCCGTCGCCGCCGCCTGTGATTATACAGCCTTCGCTGTCTATTCTCTCACTTACTCTGGGGCTCATAATAATGTCGTCGTCAAGCATAATGCTGATGTAGTTCTGACCGCTGCTCGCAAGAGAAGCCGCCGTACCCGTCGCGCTTGCAAACGCTGTACGACCCTCTTCGGTAAATGTAAGATTTACATAGTACTGGCTCTTGCTCGTCTGGTCGGTCGCACCATACTCATACGACGAGCTCTCAACCTGGTCGCCCGTCAGAATTACGTTGCCCTGATAATCGGTGAACGCAAGCTGCGCGGTCGCGCCGAGTCTCTCTGCCGCCTCTTCGGGGTCAGAAACCGACGGGATCTCGATTCTTACCTTGTCGCTTCCCTGCACGTCCACGGTTGCCTCGCTGTAACCGAGTGCATCCAAACGAGCGCGCATCATATTTACGACCTTGCTCATATCATCATCGCTGGGGTTGTCCGCCTGAGCCCTAAAGACTATCGTACTTCCGCCTTTAAGGTCAAGACCCTGCACAATGCCGTCTTCGTCGGTAATGCCGTACAGCTTTACCGAATCGGTAATTGTAAGACCGCAGAATGCAAGATACAACAGCAGGACGATAACCGCAATGATTGCCACGAATTTTACAATACTTCTTGACACTTTACGTTTTCCTCCTTAAATTTCGGGCATACGCGCCGCGCACGCCCTCTTTAAATTATATGTTTTTAATTATTTACCGATTTACATACCCATTTATTATATATATTAACGGTTTGCAAGTCAAGCAATTTTTTAAATTTGTCACAAATTTGTAAAAAATTGTTCACATAAGCTTAGTTCCGTTTATGACCAGCTCAAACGTCGCGTTTAAAAAATCGGCGGCGCGGCGGCACATCATCATACGCGTCAGGAAAATTTCAAAATAGTCCATAAGCGAACATATATCGGTGTCTATCTTCAAAATCAGGCGAATGATACGCTTATCGGGAATTGTCAGCGTTTCGGAATTTTCAACCGCAAAATTCACCCTGTCGTGAATATCAAACGTAGACCTGTCGCGGTTGCGCACTCTCGAACGGCGGACGTCGGTCTTGTCGGCAAGTATCAGAGCCGCCGAAATACTGTTAACCGCCGTACCCGTTTCCTCGTCGTGATTTCCTATCGCCGCGGCAACGCTCGCAATCTCGCTCGGAGGCATATTCATACGCGACAAAAGCTGAAACGCCATAATGGCTCCCGTCTGGGCATGGTCTATTCGGTTGACGACGTTCCCGATGTCGTGCATATATCCGGCGATACGCGCAAGCTCTATAACGCGCTCGTTAGAGTCTCCGAGCTTGGTGAGTATATCCGCCGCGATTTTTGAAACGCGCTTCACGTGCGCGAACGAATGCTCGGTATAGCCCATGGTTCCGATATGACGATCGCCCTTTTCGATATACGTCCTTATCTCGCTGTCCGCAACGACTTCTTCGTATGTTACGATTTTGTAATTATTCAAGCTCACGCTTTTGCCTCCCGCAATTTTTATTTACTCCGCCTCACACGCTTTTATATACAGACTGCACTCCACCCTTTTGCGCATAAGCTCACAGCTCAGCTCGTGCGGAGTGTTTATATCGCCGCACAAAAGGCAGGCGTTTGCCATACAGCCGCCGCTGCAATAAAACTTCGCGAAGCAGTCGCGGCAGCTCGGCTTGGTGTAGACGTTGCAGTTTTCAAAGGTCTCGCGTATTTCCGAGGAAATCTCGCCATCCGCGACATTTCCCATTTTGTACTCCTCGTGTCCCACAAACTGATGGCACGGATAAATGTCGCCGTCCGGAGTGACCGCGAGGTACTCACAGCCCGCTCCGCAGCCCGACAGACGCTTTATAACGCACGGTCCCTGCTCCAAATCTATCATAAAGTGAAAGAAGTTGAACCACCTGCCGTCCGCACGCCGTCTGACGTACTCGTCCGCCAGATTTTCGTACTCCTCAAACAGCTTGGGAAGGTCCTCCCGCCTTATCATATAGTCCTCGCTCTCGTCCCCGACAACGGGCTCCACCGAGGTCTGCTTAAATCCGAGGTCGGCGAGGTGCAGAACATCCTTTGAAAAGTCGAGATTGTTCCGCGTATATGTGCCGCGCACATAATAGTTGTCCTGACCCCGGCTGTCCGCCATTTTTTTGAGCTTCGGCATAATTATGTCATACGAGCCGCCGCCGTCCGCGCGGACGCGCATCTTGTCGTTGACCTCGCGCCGTCCGTCCAGACTTAAAACGACGTTATACATATTTTTGTTGATAAACTCGGTATTTTCGTCGTTCAGCAGAAGTCCGTTCGTGGTTATGGTAAATCTGAAGTTCTTTCCGTGTATCTTCTCCTGCTCCCGCGCATACTCCACCGTCGATTTGACGACAGACATATTCATAAGCGGCTCGCCGCCGAAGAAGTCCACCTCAAGATTGCGTCGGCTCCCCGAATTTTTTATGAGAAAGTCTATCGCGCGCCGCCCCACCTCCGCGCTCATAAGAGAGCGGTCGTGATGATACGCGCCCTCGTCCGCAAAGCAGTATTTGCACCGCAGATTGCAGTCGTGCGAAACGTGCAGGCACAGAGCCTTGACGGGTGACCTTTTCTTCATATCGAGAGCTATATTTTCGTAGCTGTCCTCCGAAAACAACGTGCCGTCCGAGTAAAGCTCATATATTTCGGAGTACGCCTCGTCTATGTCCTCTCTCGGCTCATCTTGAATTGCACCATATAAAAATTCGGGCGTTTCCTTCGTCAGAGGCGGCTCCAGTGCGCTCACGATTTCATAACACAGCTTGTCCAAAACGTGAACACAGCCGCTGTTTACGTCCAATGCGATATTTTTATCCTTTATTTGAAACGTATGTACCATTTTTAAATCCTTTTCCTTGAATTATTGCTTGATTATTGAAAAAGAGGCAGGCAATACGCCTGCCTCGTCACGCCCCGCTCCGGGGCTTTGATTTTTACTTGCTCTGCTCGCACTTCTGATTTGCAACCGTGCAGGAAGTTTTGCAAGCCGACTGGCAGGAGGTCTGGCACTCGCCGCAGCCGCCCTTTGCCGCGCTCTGTTTGAGAACCGCGCTGTTCAACGTCTTAATTCTTTTCATAATTTTTTCCTCCATATTTTCTTAAAGTTTTATCTTTTTCTCATATTGATGCCTATCACGCCGCCTATGCCGCCGCAAATAAGCGCGGCGCACGCGCCCGTAAGCGCGGCGGCTGAAAATCCGATATGTCCCGATACCGCGCAGCCGATCAAATACAGCAGCACGGCATAGAGGATACCCGCTCCCGCACCGCGTAAAAGTCCGCCGTGCGAAGCGCGTCTTGCCGCAAGAATACCGCATATCGTAACTCCGAGAGCGTATATCGCGTTGACCGCAGTCATCACCGCGGTCTGCGGCAGATTAAATCTGACCGACACAAAGGTAAGCAACGCAAGCATGGCAAGCGAGATAAGCCCCGCCGTGATAATGCTCGTCAGTATGCGAACCGCGCTCTCTCTGCCGCCGGAAGATACATACTCCCTTTTTGATGCTTTGTTTGCCATTTCAATCAGCTCCCTGATACCGCGAAGTTTGTTTAATTTATCATATTCGCGGGTAGGCAACAATATTACATCATACGGCAAAACATAAAATTATTCCTTGGTATTTTCGGGCTCGTTCTCCTCGGGCTCTTCAACGGGAGGAGCGTATCTGTCCTCGCTGTCTTTTTGCTTGGTAACGCGGGAAACCGCCGACCTTTCGATTTTAATGGTGGACTTGTTTGCGCCCATACCCGACTCTATCACAAAGGTTTCGTCCTTAACTCTCACGATTTTTCCGTGCAGACCGCCTACGGTAACGACCTCGTCGCCAACCTTGAGCGCGGCAATCATCTCTTTGAGAGCCTTTTCCTTCTTCCTCTGAGGTCTTATAAGCATAAAGTAGAATACAACTATAATTAAAATCAAAGGAATAAATGAGCCGAACATACCCATACCGCCAAATACCGGGACCGGAGCTTCACCCTCGGCATATACAACGGTTGAAAGCAAATTCAAAAAATTCATCTTTTGTTTCACCTCCTGAAATGAAACGCCGCTGCGCGGCACTTTTTACTAATTATAACCTGTTTCGCCGAATATTGCAATAGTTTTTTGCATTTTTTATTCGACACGCACCCCGCACATCGGATTTAAACGCAGACACATAATCTCACAAAAAGCGACTTGCGCTTTTTGCGACGACGTAGGGGCGAACCTCGTTCGCCCGTTTGCGGATGCACTTATGCGAAAACTCAAATAGAAACAGTAAAGTAAGGTTTCAACCTTACCGTCCTTGGGTTTTGACGCGCATTTTAGACATCAGTCTTATGCGCGTCGGGGTTTTTCAAGGGGCTTGCCCCTTGAACGCGCCTTTTGGTACTTTTCCCCGCGTGGGGAAAAGTACATAACCCCGCCCGCGTGAAACGTGGGCATTGCGGGCGCACACGGTGCGCCCCTACATCGGAAAACACCGCGCTGAGTGCAGCGCAAAATATTCCAAATTCAAATTCTGCGGCCGAGCACCTCTACCTTTTCGCGTTTAAATTCTTTAAAGCGATCCTCCGCAAGCGCAAGGCGTATATCCTCGGTAAGCCTGTTGTAAAACGTGAGGTTATGAATTACCGCAAGGCGCATTGCGAGTATCTCTCCCGCCTTGAAAAGATGCCGCAGATAGGCTCTCGAATAATTTTTGCAGGTGTGACAGTTACACTCGGGGTCTATCGGCGAGTCGTCGGTCTCGTATTTTAAATTCATCATATTCATAATACCCTGCGAGGTGAAAACGTGACCGTGGCGCGCGTTTCGGCTGGGCATAACGCAGTCGAAGAAATCTATTCCCCGCGCGACACACTCCAAAATATTCACCGGAGTGCCGACCCCCATAAGATAGCGCGGCTTGTCCTTGGGCATATAAGGCTCTACCGCTTCGATTATGCGGTACATATCCTCGGTCGGCTCTCCGACCGCCAGGCCGCCTATCGCGACTCCCTCGGTGTCAAGCTCAACCACCCGCTTCATATTTTCAATACGCAAATCCTCGAAAATACCGCCCTGATTTATGCCGAAAAGCATCTGATTGGGATTTACGGCGTTTCCCGACGAGTTCAGGCGGTCAATCTCTGTCTTGCATCTCGCCAGCCAGCGCGCCGTGCGCTCCGACGACTGCTTCGCGTAGTCGTACTCGCTCATACCCGACATACACTCGTCAAACGCCATTGCGATAGTCGAGCCGAGGTTAGACTGTATTCTCATACTCTCCTCGGGGCCCATAAAAATTTTTCCGCCGTCTATGTGCGACGAAAAATATACGCCCTCCTCCTTTATGTTTCGGAGCTTGGCAAGCGAAAACACCTGAAAGCCGCCGCTGTCGGTCAGCATAGGTCCGTCCCAGCGCATAAATTTGCGAAGTCCGCCCATACGGCGCACGACCTCGTCGCCGGGGCGCAAATGCAGATGATAGGTGTTTGAAAGCTCTATCTGACAGCCCACCGATTTAAGGTCAAAGGAGTCCAGCCCGCCCTTTATTGCCGCGAGCGTTCCCACATTCATAAAGACGGGCGTCTTTACCGTTCCGTGCGGCGTTTCAAACTCTCCGAGCCTCGCGCGTCCGCAATTTTTAATAACTTTAAGCATATCCACATTCCTTTTTTTATTCCTTAATTTTCCTAAATTATCAACATAGCGTCGCCGAAGCTGAAAAAGCGATATTTTTCGTTGACCGCCTCGCGGTACGCGTTAAAAATCTTATCCTTGTCCGCAAAAGCCGACACCAGCATCAAAAGCGTGGACTCCGGCAGATGGAAATTCGTGATTATCATATCCGCCGCCTTGAATTTATACGGGGGATAAATAAAAATCGAGGTGTCGCCCGACTGCGCGTGAACCTCTCCCGCGTCATCGGCGCAGGTTTCAAGCGTCCGAACCGACGTCGTGCCCACCGCGATAATACGCCCGCCGCTTTTGCGCGCCTCGTTTATGGTTTCGGCGGCTTCCGCCGAAACCTCGTAATGCTCTGTGTGCATAACGTGTTCCTCAACATTTTCAACCGAGACGGGGCGAAACGTGCCCAAACCGACATGAAGCGTCAAAAAAGCCGTTTTTATGCCCTTCTCCTTCGCCTTCTCCAAAAGCTCCGGCGTAAAATGCAGTCCCGCGGTCGGAGCCGCCGCACTGCCCTCGATTTTGGAATAAACCGTCTGATAGCGTTCGCGGTCACTGAGCTTTTCGTGAATATACGGCGGTAACGGCATTTCTCCAAGCCTGTCGAGAAGCTCCTCCCACACACCGTCAAATTCAAACCGCACTATGCGGTTGCCGTCGGGCAGGACGCTCATCACCTCGGCGAGCAAAAGTCCGCCGCCGAAGCTGAACCTCGCGCCCTCTCGCGCTCTCTTTCCCGGCTTTAATATGACCTCCCAGGTGTTTATGTCAATGCGCTTGAGCAGTAAAAATTCTATCTTTCCGCCCGTTCCGACCTTTTCGCCGTAAAGGCGCGCGGGAATTACGCGGGTGTTGTTCATAACCAGGCAGTCGCCGCTTTTAAAATAATCCAAAATATCGTAAAAATGCCTGTGTTCTATACTCCCGTTTTCCCGATTTAGCACCAAAAGACGCGATAAATCGCGTCTTTCGAGCGGGGTCTGCGCTATAAGCTCCCGCGGTAATTCGTAATAAAAGTCCTTTGTAGTCATAGTTATCTCCGTTTCGCCGCCGTTAATATACCTTTTCGAGATATGTACCCGTGAAGTAGTGCGTCAGAATTTCCTCAAAGCCGATGCCTGCTTCAGCCATTCCCTTGGCTCCGTATTGGCTCATTCCAACGGCGTGTCCCCAGCCCATTCCCGAGAACTCCCACTCGGTGGACGGTGCGGTCGAAATTTCTTCTTTGATTTCCTCTTTGAGTTCTCCGCCGAGCCTTCTCGCTCCGTCGGCTCCGAGTATGTATAACGCCGCCTGCTGTACTATCGTCAGGTCTCCTCCGATTATGTAAACCTCGTTCGCGCTCAATTCACGATATACCATTCCGTCCCAAACGCAAAGCGTGTTTGAAATAGTATTGGTCGACGAAACGGGGTCTGCGTTTCCTTTTACGGTATAGAGACGGCTCCTTACAATATCACTCAGCACGCTTCGACATTCTTCGCGCTCCAAAACGGTCTCTCCCGCCGTTCCCGCAATTCTCAGCCTCATAACTCTGCCCGCGGGGGTGCGCTCAAGCACGTCGATATTCGTAACCTGACCCACTCCGCGCCCCGCGTTGTCCATAATTTGAGTCATTTGGTCTGCCGTAACGGTAGAACTCCATACTCCGTTCGGAATTTCGGAGGTGTTTTCATAAGAATTGTCCACGCTCACAAGATACGGATACGGCGTTCCCCACACATATTCAACGCTCTCGGTGTTGGGACCCGTCGAGGAACAGTAAACCGTCTGCGCGAGCGCGCCGTCGTATTTGAGCACCATACCCGCCGTTTGGTCAACCGGCGCGTAGGAGTTGTCGTCCTCGCGGTCTACGCCGCTGTAAGCCTGACAGTCGGTAGTCGAACACAAATCAAAGCCGTAAGTGTCGTGCTTGCCGAGCGACGAAAAAGCATACGTTCTCGCGCATACCGCCTGCGCCTTCAACGCCTCAATATGCCACGAGGTACTCATTTCCCTGGAAATAACTCCGTATAGATAATGCTCGGTCTTAACGACGTTGACCACCGTCATAGTGCCGCCGCTCAGACGGCGAAAATCAAGTCCGCCGCGATAGGTGCTTCCCGAAACGGTCAGCTTCTCGCCCATCGGGTCGGAAAAGATAGGACGCACGCCCAGACCGGTGCCGCCGCTGCCGAACAAAAATATTATTTTTCCCGACGCGTCAAGCACGCATATTCTGTCGCCCGACATATCCATAGGCATCGGAGCGTGTGCGTCGGCCGCCGCTGCCGCCTCCGCGTCCGCGACGCTCGCGTACATTCCGCCCCATACTCCTATTTCACCGTTTATGTAAGCCGGATAAGCCATAATTCCCTCGCCCGAAAGCTGAGCCGCAAGCGACTGTGCCGCCTCCGCGCTAAGCCCACTCGCGTATCTCAGATGATAGGGATAGCCCGCCATATCGTCACGCTGGACGGTGATAGGAGACGCAGCGGTACAAACCGAGTTAAAGGTTCTGTCCGAGTAATAGCCCAGATTAAATCCGTTGTCCGCCGAAACCGACGCCGACGGAACCTCGGTATCGCCGTAGAAAAGTCCTATGCGAAGATACTCGGGGTAGCTCTCCGCCGCGCCCGGCATCGGAAACATAACCGCCGCCAAAGCAAACGCCAGCATAAGCGATACAACTCGCTTTGTCATTCCGAATTTTATATTTGTTAATTTCATAAAAACATCCCCTAACCGACAAAAATCTATGGATTTTTGTCGGTTTATTTTTGTTCCGATTTAGTTCGGTAAAAATCATCGGAATTTTTACCGATTAAAACGGGGTTTTTCAAGGGGCTTGCCCCTTGAACGGTTCTTTTGTTACTTTTCTTACCGGCAAGAAAAGTAAGTCCCCCGCCCGCGTGGAACGCAGGCGTTGCGGGCGAACAAGGTTCGCCCCTACATTTGAAAAATGTAACCGTCACGTGTAATGCGTCCCGCTCCACGCGTCAATACGGAAAACCATTTAAATATAATTGTATCAAAACCGACTTTATAAGTCAATATAATTTCAGGCGAAATTTTTGTTATTTTGTCACACGATTTTCCTGTAAAAACCGCCGTTTTTGAGTTAAAATACTAAAAAGAACCAAATGGTAATAATTGGAAATCAAACAAAAACGGTAAGGAGGTCAATATGCAAATCAACATAGAAATTATAGGAAACACTCTTGTGGCAAAGCTGTTCGGAGAGCTTGACCACCACTGCTGTGACGAGGTGCGCGCGGCTGTTGACCGCGAAATCGAAAGGGGCAGGATAAAAAATCTTGTTTTCGATTTGGACGGCGTCTCGTTTATGGACAGCTCGGGCATAGGCGTAATAGCGGGACGCTACAAAAAAATCAAAGAGTTCGGAGGGCGCACGCTTATCATTCGCGCGCGTCCGCAGGTAGACCGCGTTCTGGAGCTTTCGGGAATTAAAAAAATTCTCGAATGCGGATAACTCGGATAATGGCGATAAAAATTTTGCTCTCCGCCGAATTTTTGAGCGGAGAGCCCGAAACGGAGGGTTACATATAATATGAATAACAAAAACGAAAATTTTATGAGGCTGGATTTTCCGTCCAAAAGCTGTAACGAGAGCTTCTCCCGCGCGGCGGTGGCGGCGTTCGCGTCTCAGCTCGATATGAATATCGAGGAGCTTGCCGACATAAAAACCGCGGTCAGCGAGGCGGTCACAAACTCGATAGTACACGGCTACCGCGGCATAAAAGGAATAATACATATAGAGTGCCGTATATCGGGCGACAGTATAACCGTCACGGTGCGGGACGAGGGGCGCGGCATAGAGGACGTCGAGCGTGCGATGCAGCCGTTGTTTACTACCGACCGCGACGGTGAGCGCAGCGGTATGGGCTTTACGGTTATGCAGACGTTTATGGACAAGCTGTCGGTAGACTCGGTCTACGGCGAGGGGACGACCGTGACTATGACAAAAACAATAGGCGGCGAAGCCGACGGGGACTTCGGCGAAATCTAATTATGGACGAAATATACACCCTTTTAAAGCGGGTCAAGGACGGCGACGAGCAGGCTCTCGCCGAGGTCGTGGAGCAAAACATCGGACTTGTTCGCTCGGTGGCGCGGCGTTTTTTGAACCGCGGCTATGAATATGACGATTTGTTTCAAATAGGCTCTATCGGTCTTGTCAAGGCGGCAAAAAATTTTGACTTGTCATTCAACGTCAAATTTTCCACCTATGCCGTACCTATGATTATGGGAGAAATCAAACGCTTTCTGCGCGACGACGGGCTTATAAAGGTCAGCCGCAGTCTTAAAGAGCTGTCCGCCAAGGCTATGCAGCTCAAGGAGTACGAGCAAAGCAAAACCGGACGCGAGCCGTCGGTCGCCGAGCTTGCGGATATGCTGTCGGTAACTCCCGCGGAGCTTGCCGCCGCCCTTGAGTCGAGCATACACCCCGAGTCGCTCTATTCCTCGTCGGGCGACTCGGACGGCGATATGAAGCCGCTCATCGACAGGATAGAATGTCCGACCAGCTTTGAGAGCGAGGTTGCGGACAGGCTCACCGTCAAAAATTTACTCGGCACCTTCCCGCCGCGCGAGAGGCTTATTATAACGGAGCGGTATTTCGGGCATAAAACCCAGTCGCAGATTGCGTCTATGCTCGGAATTTCACAGGTTCAGGTATCCCGCATAGAAAAACGCGCTCTGCTCGAGATGCGAAAAAAGCTGAGCGGAGACTGAGCGAATAATAAACACATATTTTTCGGAATTTTACCAATAATAACAGCGATAATTCACAAACGTAAAATTTTCCGGAGGTGTGTTGATTGAAATATACTAACGAAGAATACGGTAAATACCTTGACAAGAGAGTGCCGAAAAGCCCTCTTTTTAAAGATATGCTTTTCGCGTTTTTAATAGGAGGCGCGATATGCTGTGTGGGTCAGGGCTTTTCCGACTTCTACAAAAACGTCCTCGGACTCGAGACCGAAGCGGTAAAAACGGCGACTTCAATAACTATGATATTCCTCGGCTCGCTGTTTACGGGTCTCAATCTGTATGACGACCTTGCAAAATACGCGGGCGCGGGAACTCTCGTACCCATAACGGGCTTCGCGAACTCGATAGTCTCGCCCGCTATGGAATTTAAGCGCGAGGGCTACATTTTGGGGCTCGCCGCAAAAATGTTCACCATCGCGGGACCCGTCCTGGTCTACGGAATAAGCGCGTCAATAGCCGTGGGCTTTTTGTACTATATCGCTATGGCGGTTGTGGGAGGTGGAATGTAAATGTCCAAAAGATTAGGCAAGCAAACCGTCGCGCTCGGCTCAAATGTCAGCATACTCTCTTTTGCCACCGTCGCGGGACGAAAAGAGGGCGAAGGACCTCTTGCGTCGTACTTCGATACTATTATGGAGGAGGCGACGTGGGGCGAGCAGTCGTGGGAAAAGGCGGAGAGCAAAATGCAGAAAACCGCGGTGCAAAACGCTGTGCAGAACGCGGGTCTGACCCTCGGCGACATCAACTATATTTTGGCGGGCGACCTTTTAAATCAGTGTATCGGTTCGAGCTTCGGACTTCGCGAACTCGGCATCCCGTTTTTGGGGCTGTACGGTGCCTGCTCGACTATGGCGGAGGGGCTGTCGCTTGCGTCAATGCTTATAGACGGCGGATTTGCACAAAAAGCGGCGGCGGTAACGTCGTCTCACTTTTGTACCGCCGAGAGACAATACCGCAACCCGCTTGAATACGGAGGTCAGCGTCCGCCCACCGCTCAATGGACGGTGACGGGAGCGGGCGCACTCGTGCTGTCGGAGGGCGGAAAAGGTCCGTATGTCACGCACATAACAACGGGTAAAATCGTGGATATGGGAGTTAAGGACGCAAACAATATGGGCGGTGCGATGGCTCCCGCCGCCGTCTCGACGCTGGAGGCGCACTTTAACGACACCGGGCGCGCCCCCGACTTTTACGATTTGATAGTCACGGGCGACCTCGGCTTTGTCGGGCGCGATATAGCCGCCGAGCTTTTGGGAGAGGACGGCTACGATATGTCAAAAAATTATAACGACTGCGGCTGTATGATTTTTGAAAGGCAAAAGCAGGACGCCCACGCGGGCGGAAGCGGCTGCGGCTGCAGCGCGTCGGTGCTGTGCGGATATATTATGAAGGAAATGATGAAGGGCACATTCTGTAACGTGCTGTTTGTCGCAACGGGTGCGCTTATGAGCCCCACCACGCTTTTGCAGGGCGACAGTATCCCGTCGATAGCGCACGCGGTCGCAATTTCGGCAAACTCGCCCAAATCATAAAAACGAACATCGAAACGGGAGGTTTGAAATATGTTTATGCAGTATTTGAACGCGTTTTGGGTAGGCGGTCTGATTTGCGCGCTCGCCCAGATTTTAATAGATAAAACAAAAATAACACCCGCACGAATTTTGACGCTGCTCGTGGTGCTCGGCGTTGTGCTGGGCGGTCTCGGGCTTTACGACTACGTCGAAAAGATTGGCGGAGCGGGCGCGACCGTGCCTATAATAGGCTTCGGAAATTCGCTCGCAAAGGGCGTTATAAAAGGAATTAAAGAGGACGGATTTTTGGGTATTTTCACGGGCGGCACCGCCGCGACCGCAGGCGGTATCGCCGCGTCGATATTCTTCGGCTGTATCATCGCCGCCATATTTACACCCAAAGAAAAAGGATAAATTTACTTACTTTTCTTGATAGCAAGAAAAGTACCAAAAGAACTATTCAAGGGGACACCCCTTGAAAAACCCCGTGTTGTCGGTAAAAATCCGATGATTTTTACCGAACTAAATCGAAATAAAAAATAACCGACAAAAATCTACGGATTTTTGTCGGTTTTAAATTTGCGGATGTAATAAAACGAAATCTCAAACAGAAATAGTAAAATAAGGCATCAACGTAAAATGCCATGGGTTTTGACGGACGCTTTAGGCAACAGCCTTGCGTCCGTCGGGTTGTCAGGGCAGAGCCCTGACCGTTCTTTTCGTTCTTTTCTTACGTAAGAAAAGAACATAGCCCGCCCGCGTGAAACGCGGGCACCTCCGCACGGCAGTGCGGAAAACCTAATCCGTATTTTTGGGAAACCTTATTATAGCCTTAAAAAGGTCTCCGTCCGTCTTTATTTCAAAGCGTCCGCCGCAAGCCTCGGTGTAACTCTTTGCAATTGCCAAGCCCAGTCCGTTGCCCTCGGTGCTTCGCGATTTGTCGCCGCGCACAAATCTGCCCGTAATTTCCTCGTCGTCAAAATCGAGCGGATACTCCGAAATATTTTTCAACTCGGCTGTAACGTATTTTTCGTCGCTGCTGCACGAAATGTAAACGCGGGTGCCTTTCATTGAATACTTCAATATGTTGTTCAAAAGATTTTCAAACACGCGGGACATCTTTTTGCCGTCGGCAAGCACAAACGCGTCGTCCGACAGCTCGGATATAAATTCAAGCCCCGAGTCCTCGGTCTGACCCGCCGTCTCGCCGAGCGTCTGCTTTATCAGCAGAGACAGATCCAGCCTTTCGCGTTCTATAATCTCGTTTCCGCTCTGCACCTTTGAAATGTCGAACAAATCCCCGGTCAGGTTTTTAAGCCGCTCTCCCTTTTGGCGGATTATCTCAACATAATCGTTCGCCTCGCTCGGCGACAGTTCCATATCCGAGAGTAAATCGGCGTAGCTGATTATCGAAGTGAGCGGCGTTTTGAGGTCGTGCGACACATTGGTGATAAGCTCCACCTTCATTCGCTCCGCTCTTAATTGTTCGTCAACCGAGCGCGACAGCCCTTCTCCGATATTGTTGACCGCCTCGGCGACCACGCCCGCCGCACCGCTTACGCCCTCTATTTTGTGCTTCAGGTTGCCGTCGCGTATCTCGAATATTCCGTTTTTTATCTTAACAACGTCCGACATCAGACGCGCCAGAATAACTCCTCCCGCGATAATAACAAGAATGCCGATAATAAAGTTTGCCGCCGTCGCCGCGCCTACCAAAACCGAATACAGCACAAACGCCGCTATCAATACCGCCCCCGCCTTGCTCGCGCAGAGCCGCGACATCTTTCTCAGGCACCTTGCCAAAAACTTTGCAAATCTTACTATTATCGAACGCCTGGCGAACGTGCCGCATTTTATGTTTCTGACTATCGCCTCCGAAAACGCGATAAATATCGAAGCTATAATCGCAAACGGCAGTCCGAGCGCCGCAAAAAGAACATATCTTATACTTCCGTACCACAATACGCCGTCGCCCGTGAAGTCGTAATACATATTAAGCAAAAACGCATACGCGAGGACTATGTCAATCAGCAGTATCGCAATATCAAACTCAATATAAACACGGTCGATAAGCCTTGCGCGCAAGCTGCCGTCCGCGGTGCGTCCGCATACCGCCAGCAAATATATAAAGAGCACCAGCGCCGCCGCGAGCAAAATCAGCACGGCAACCATATATTGCGCGAAACTTTTTCTTATGCGGATTATATCGTCTATATACTCCGGCTTCGCGGCAATATATATCTTGTAGCCCGCCGCGCACAGATTGTCCGTAAAAACGTCGGCGCGCACATAATCGCTCATCGCAACGGTGCTGTCGTCCGCCACAAAGTAATATTGATACTTGCCGATAAACTCCTCCGAATTACTCATCTCGGTGTTACTCGCAACTCTGTGCTCGGACTGCTCTTTTTCGACCTGCGCGCCGAGCGCATCCGCCGCGTCGGTCAGCGGCTCGTCAAGCGTGGACTGCTCCTCCGAGACCTCCGGCAAAGACTCACTTTCGGGCGATACGCTGTCGCTCATATTTGTGCCCGCGCCCGCGTTATTATTTGCGCTTGTGCTTCCGCTGCCGATAGACTTAATTCCCTCGGTTCGGTTGCTTTGGTTATACACGGGATATTCTATATAGTAATAAAAATGGTCGTCAAGCCGCCTGTTTAACGCCGAGCTTTGCAAGGTCTTGGAGTCATGATCGGCCATATGGATTGCCATAACCGCATTGTAAATTTCGTCCTCGACCGCATATTTATCCCATACCGCACGGCGCAGTCCGGGGTCTGCGTTGCCCGTTATAAAGTCCGCCGCCGTAAGCGACGCCGCAAACACGCACAGCACGCACATAACCGCCGCCGATACCTTAGTCCACTTATTGTATAAAAACTTTTTCATAATAACAAACACGTCCTTTTTGATTATTTTGCTCTTTTAGGATCGTAGGGGCGAACCGTGTTCGCCCATCGCAAAAAGCGCAAGTCGCTTTTTGCGAGATTACGCGGCTTCGCCGCGTGTTTTCCGATTTAGTTCGGTAAAAATCATCGGATTTTTACCGACAACACGGGGTTTTTCAAGGGGTGTCCCCTTGAATAGTTCTTTTGGTTCTTTTCTTGCTACCAAGAAAAGAATATTACCCGCCCGCGTGTAACGCGGGCATTACGGGCGCACGCGGTGCGCTCGTCGCAAGTTTCCCTTTACGCTTCAATTTCCCTATTCGGGAAATTTTCGCTTTTATGGGAAACTTGCTCCTCTCCGACAAAAATCTACGGATTTTTGTCGGTTAAAATAAAGTAATTTACGTCTATATGGATTGTACGGGACGGCGCCCTCGACGTCCCGCCCGCGCGGATGCACTCACACAAAAACTTAATTTAGAAACGGTAAAATTAGGCTTCAACGTAAAATGTCTTGGGTTTTTGACGGACGCTTTAGGCAACAGCCTTGCGTCCGTCGGGGTTTTTAGGGGCTTGCCCCTAAACGCGCCTTTTGGTACTTTTCCCCGCGCGGGGAAAAGTACATAAACCCCGCCCGCGTGTAACGCGGGCATTACGGGCGCACGCGGTGCGCCCGTACATTAGAAAAATGTAACCGTCGTGCGAAGCGCGGGCACCCCTCCGCGTGGAACGCGGAAAATATTTAATAAAAAGGGTATCGGGGTTAGGGTATGCCCTATCTACCCCTCAATCTTGTATCCTATTCCCCACACAACCTTCAAATATTGCGGCTCCTTTGGATTTATCTCAATCTTTTCGCGTATGTGCCTGACGTGTACCGCTATGGTGTTGTCGCCGATTATCGAATCGGCGTTCCAGACGTTTCTGTATATATCGTCGGCCGAAAATACTCTGCCCTTGTTTCGGCACAGCAATTCGAGTATTTTATATTCCGACTTCGTGAGCTTTACGTCCGCACCGTCCACCTTGACAGACTTGGCTTCGGTATCGACGCAAAGTCCGCCTATTGTAATAACGCCCTGCTTTTTCTCCATACCTCCCAAATCGGTGTACCGCCTGAGCGCGGATTTTACGCGCGCGGCAAGCTCCGACAGATTAAACGGCTTGGTTATATAGTCGTCCGCCCCCGCCGTCAAGCCGAGTATCTTGTCGTTGTCCTCCGACTTTGCGGAAACCATAATGATAGGTATGTTTTTGCTCTCCCGTACCTTCATAAGCGTCTCCATTCCGTTCATCTGAGGCATCATAACGTCCAGGAGCATAAGATGAACTTCCCGCTCCGTTACCGCGTCCAGGGCTTCCGCGCCGTTGTACGCCTTTATGACGTCATACCCCGCGCTTTTAAGAAAAATCGCTATGCTTTCCACAATTTCGCGGTCGTCGTCCACAATCAAAACGGTAAATTTACTCACACGCTCCCCTCCTTTCGGAAATATTTTACCAACATTTTATTAAGACTTAGTTTAAAAATTTTTTAAGAAATTCTTAATTTAATAATAAAGCATAGACAAACATTTTTCAATCGAAATTCTGATTTTAATTTGTCGATAAATAATACAAATAATACAAAAAATACGGAGTGCACCGCTCTCGGCGCACCCCGCAACCACAATTTGCTCTGTTAAGTAATCAAAAATCAAGCCTCGCCCTTGCTCGTGACAAGTATGTCGCGTATCTTTTTAACCTCTTTGCCGTTAAGACTTCCGAGGCGCTGAGCAAACGAAAACGCCAGCTCGACGTTGTCCTCCGAAAGGTCAGTAATGTCAATCGTCACCTGCCCGTTGGTCTTACAAACCGAATTTTGAAGCTCGGTTCGCTGCTCTCGGCTCAAATTGTACTCAGACGAGATTTTCTCAACCCAGTTGCTCGGCATAGGCTTCTTGCCGTTTTCGACAGCAGACAAAAACGACGGCGCAACCTGCAACTTTTCCGCCATTGTCTTTAATCTTTCTCCGTTGTCCATACGAAAATTCCGTAAAAATTTACCAAAATCGGTAATCGTTGTCATCTCACACCTATCCTTCCCGTATCTTTAAGACGCTCTCAAATGCCCTCTGCGTATCGCCCGCCGCACACTCGCAAAGTAAGCCCTCGGCAATATTTAAATCCTTTTATTCTTTGGCGGGAAACATTTAATTTATCAATAATTTGTTTACTTTTTAAACAGGTCTGAAATATCACAATTTAAAATCTTTGCCAGCTCCGGCAGTTTATCGGTTCGAGGCGTGTTCTCTCCGGACTCCCACATCGCAACGGCGCTCTGCCCGATTTTCATTTGCCGCGCCAGCTGCGCCTGAGTTATACCCAAAGCTAGCATGTATCTCTTTATTGCGTTCACAAAAATTCCCCTTTTTTATTTTTTCAAATATTATCATTATATATGATTATAATAACACATAAAACGGCAAATGTCAACATTTAAAATGATTGTTTTTAAAAGCATAGGCTTTTTTCTTTTATTTTATCATTTACAATGATAAAATAAAAGAAAAACCATGGAGGTGCGTTTTTGATGTTTCAAATTCAGTTGAAAAGGCATAGGGAAGCCTCAAATCTCTCACAACAGGAATTTGCAAAACTCCTGGGCGTTAAACAATCCACCGTGGCTATGTGGGAAAACGGAAGTAACAAACCCCGTCATTCTTCGCTTGTGAAAATTGCCGACTTTTTTCACATAAGCATTGACGAATTGGCGGGAAATACAGATGACGACGACGCTCCCGACAAGCTCACCGGCGGTATAGATTTCGTCATATGCAACGAAATCAAAGATTTAAGTGATGAACAAAAGCACGATGTCCTGGATTATGTGCGATTTAAAAAAACAAAATCGTCTGAGAAATGACATATCCGGGATGTGATTTAAAAAGAGCTTAAATTTTAAGAAAGCAACCGCGAGGGTCTTTAATAAGCCCCCGCGGTTGTTTTTCTCATACAATTTCAATAATCATATTAAATTTAATGCCGCAAGAGCGACTATTTCACAGCTTCCTCAACGGAAGCAGTTGGGTAAGGAATTATGCCGATTTTCGCCATATTTGTGCGCTACGCGGACGTTACCGAGAAAGGCGCGTCACCTCTTATTGCTGTCCACAGCTACGTAGGGGCAGCCCGTTTGGGGGCTGCCTTTGCTGTACGCCGATTTATACTGCTCTTCTTTAAAAGCGGAAATAATTATT
>CANQBQ010000027.1 GCA_947589045.1 uncultured Clostridia bacterium
GATTATGTCAATGCCTTCATCAATGATGGCGAACTTTTTTCTCCAATTTTGTAACACATCATTGACAAACCTACATTATTTCAAAAGCGGCTCGATTTCGTCTACATAGGTGTCGTAGGGTATGTAGATACGATCCATTGTAAAGATACATTTTATTCGTTTTTCTGTTCCATCATCAAGAATATAAACCCCTTCTCCTGTTTTATCGTCATATTCTATATCTATAATTCTTCCACCTATTCTTCCTGTTGCTACCATTGGCACACCATCAATTGTAATCGGTAAGAGGTCTTTTGGTATATCCTTATTTGGTTCTATCGTATTATCAACCCTTTCCCCTATATAAGCCGTATTTGTAGTCTCGTCATAATCCACATTCTCGCCCAAAGTAGAGCTTACCGCGCGAAGCGGAACATACGTTGTATCATTGTACAAAAAATTGTCAACTTCAACGGGTTGACCGTTTACAACGATATTTATGTCGTTTTTCAAAACATCTATGCTCTCCCAAGTACCTGCCGCGGAAGCCATCCCTGCACCTATTATGGTTGCTACAACAACACCGCATACAAAGCCTTTTATCTCTTTTTTCATCAAAATAACCTCCTAAAATTTGGTATTATCAGAATATCATATTTTTTAAAAAACGTCAACTTATACCTGTTATTAAACCGCCGTTGACTGTTACGGTTTTGCCGTCATCGGTTGTAAACGAAAAAGACACCTAAACTAATTTAGGTGTCTGATTATTTTTTAAGTTGTGTTTATCTGCTTAATTTATATAACGCATATTGATTTAATGATATTCCCTCCCGCTCCGCTTCAATTGCAAGAGCTTGATGGAGCGATTTCGGTATGCGTACAACAAATTTGCCGCTGTAATCCTGTATGCTTTGCGGGATAGGAATTTTAATGCCGTTTTCAATTTTTGTTTCAAGATAACCTCGCATTGCTTCGCGCAAATTAGAATATGCCTCGTCAAATGTGTCGCCGTCGCTCTGACAGCCGTTAAGTTCAAGAACCCGCGCATAATAATATTTCCCGCTTTCGTCCTCTATGGGTTGTATGATGTAGTTATATGGTAATTCCATATAGTCCTTGACTTCCAATCTCAAAACCTCCTAAATTTTAATTTATTTGTTTATTCTGCGTAATATATCTCTTATATAAACTGCTCGCATAGGGTTTTTATTCGGCAAGGTCAGAACATCTCCAGCGTCGTTAATAAACTGCATATGTGAACCTACCTGTCTGTCCAGTCTGTACCCGTAATATTCCAAAACCTTTTGTGCTTCTTCCGGGCGGATACCGTTCGGCTGATTTTTCATCTTTTGAATAATTTTATCAACTTGCGCCAATATTCTCACCCCATATTTATATAATACTACATTTAGTATCAAAAGTCAAGAGGTTTAAAAAAATTTTTTCAAAATTTTCGTTACGCCTCGGTTACAAGCGTTGCTTTTTGTAAAAATTTTTTGCATACTGTCCGCACAAATCCGAAAAGGGTTCCCAAAAAGCGACTTGCGCTTTTTGGGAAAGAGTACCCAGCAGGGCACAATTCACACTAAATTCGCAAGCATATAGCTTGCTCATTAAGTGTTCATTCGAAGCCGCCGCGCGAAAAAGCGATATTTGTCCGCTTGCGGACAAATAAGCGGATAGCGCGAGCGGCGACGAGGCGGTTATGCCATCATCTCCAAAGAGAGGAGGTGGTTGCTATGGTAACGGAATACTTATTGTTTTTAACACTGATATTCTTTATATTAGTCACCATAAAAAAATAACGCCCCGGCTAAAGCGGCGTTATTTTCTTAAATAACAGCATGTTTGGCATAACCGCTGTGGGTTGCCTCTCTTTTTGTATCTTTATTATACACCCGCTCGCGCGTTTTGTCAACCGTTTATTTCAAAAGCGGCTCGATTTCATCTACGTAGGTATCGTAGGGTATGTAACCTTCTTGCGAAATACCAATACATTTTACTCTTAAAATTTCCACTCCCTCATTGTACAAAATAGCCTCGTTTGTATTAGCGTCATAAGCGGGGCGTATGAGCGAATTTTTATCTGTCAAGTTGTATTTTTCTATGTAATATATCGGTTTTATATAGTATCGTCCTTCATACAATTCACAATAAGGCATCTCTTCATCAGTAGGAGTATATTTCCCCGTTATCTCTTGCGTCTGCATATTATCATTCCTTTCTCCGATATATGCGGTGTTTGTAACCTCGTCATAGCTTACAGGCTGATTTAAGGCTTCTGAAACCGCTCTGAGTGGTAAATATGTTGTATCGTTATACAAAAAATTATCACTCGTAATTTCGTTGCCGTTTACCACAACCTTTATGTCATTCCTCAAAACCTCGATATTATCCCATATACCGCTTGCGCCAGCTCCGATTATACCGAACATTAAAGCTCCGCTCAAAAATCCCGCAACAAACTTTTTCATCATAATACCTCCTAAAATTTGGTATTATCAGAATATCATATTTTTAAAAAATCGTCAACTTATATCCGTTATTAAACCGCCATTGACTGTTACGGTTTTGCCGTCATCGGTTGTAAATGAAAAAGACACCTAAACTAATTTAGGTGTCTGATATTATTTTTAAGTTTCAAGTTTTGATTTTATTTTGAAATGTGCAGTTGTTCCATAAGCGCATTTTGAAGCGTGTTGGAAAAATTAACGTTTTCTTTGACTGCTATTTCATTCAGCCACTCGGGAATTGTCAGCGTTTTTTTCACTGTTTTATTTTTGTAAAACTTGGCATAATCATACGTATCGCAGGAAATCAATGTAACAAATGCGTCCGCGGGTACATCAATCAGCTTAATATTTGTAGGTTCGGGTATTTGTTTGCCGTCTTGTTCCATATGATACAGCGTTAGGCATAATGCGTCCTCCGCCATTTCCAATCCGTCTTGCAGGTTCTCGCCTTGAGTAAAACAATTAGGCACATCGGGAAAACCAATTGAATACCATTCTTCGTCTTTTGTGAAAATAGCAGGAAAAATATATTTTGCCATCGTGAAAATCTCCTTTCGTTTTAGTTTTTTCCGCAAGCGAAAATTTTATTTGATTCCCGCTTGCTTCATAATTGCTTGAAACGTGCCCGAAGCTACATCTTGTGAATTGTGTCTGCTGACAGGGAACTGATTGCCCGTTATCGGACTGTACCACATCTCGTGACGCTTGCCCTCGCTGATGAATTCGCAGCCGTTCTTTTTAAGAATTTTTTTAAGCTCGCTGTATTTCAATGCGCTTCACTCACTTTCTGTCTATATTATAGCACGTATTAACACGTGTGTCAACCCTTTTTCAAAAATTTTTTCAAAATTTTACCCCGTACATTTGTACGGGGTTATGTTACTTTATATACTGAGCCGAATCTATACCTAAAAGCGGCTCGATTTCGTCTACATAGGTGTCGTAGGGGATATAGGATAAGGCATCAATAAATGTAACTTTCCAACGCCCTATTTCGTTAGTCTTATCTGACAGTATCATCATTTGAGAGGCTTCGTCCCAATTGATGTAATATTTTCTGCCCTCCTCTTTTAAATGATACTTTATGCCTATATACTCTACTTTGATATAATATTTTCCGTCATAAATTTGACAATATTCCATTTCTTCGGTAGTAGGAGTATATTTCCCCGTTACCTCTTGCGTCTGCATATTATCATTCCTTTCTCCGATATATGCGGTGTTTGTAACCTCGTCATAGCTTACAGGCTGGTTTAATGCTTCCGAAACCGCTCTGAGTGGTAAATATGTTGTATCGTTATACAAAAAATTATCACTCGTAATTTCGTCGCCGTTTACCACAACCTTTATGTCATTCCTCAAAACCTCGATATTATCCCATATACCGCTTGCGCCAGCTCCGATTATACCGAACATTAAAGCTCCGCTCAAAAATCCCGCAACAAACTTTTTCATCATAATACCTCCTAAAATTTGGTATTATCAGAATATCATATTTTTTAAAAAACGTCAACTTATACCTGTTATTAGACCGCCGTTGACAGTTACGGTTTTGCCGTCATCGGTTGTAAACGAAAAAGACACCTAAACTAATTTAGGTGTCTGATTATTTTAAGTTTTCGTTACGCCTTGGTTACAAGCGTTGATTTTTGTAAAATTTTGTTGTATAATGCTGATTGAGAGGTAATCCACGTAACAGTGTGTTATAGGGCGGTTATGCCACCAAATTTCTTGACTAACGTCGGGAAAGGAGGTGACTATTATGGGGAAACAAATACTGAAAATTGTTTTTCTTGTTATTGTGTTTCTTTTAATACTTACTATAAAAGTAAGATAGCCCCCACCAGACCAAGTTTGGGCTATCTTAGATAAGCTATCTTGGCATAACCGCTGTGGTTTGCCTCTCTTTTTGTATTTTTATTATACACCCGCTGCCGCGTTTTGTCAACCGTTTATTTCTTCTAACACCGCCTGCGGATTTTTATTTCTTTTTTCCTCTGAACAGCGTGCCGACGCTGCCTTCGTCAAATATTTTATACAGATTATCGGGATTTTTGCCGTTTATCAAAATCATATCTATGCCCGCGTCGTTGACTATCTCACCCGCCATAAGCTTGGTTTTCATTCCGCCCGTGCCTCGGTTCGAGCCGGCTCCGCCCGCGCGAGCGTAAAGCTCCGCGTCAATTTTTTCTATAACGGGAATTACTTTCGCGTCCTTTTCGGACGGGTCCTTATCGTAAAATCCGTCCACGTCGGACATCAGAACGAGAAGTTCCGCGTCCACCAGCTTCGATACATATGCCGAAAGCCTGTCGTTGTCGCCGAACTCGATTTCGTGGGTCGATATGACGTCGTTTTCGTTCACTATCGGTATAACGCCGTACTCAAACATAGTGTTGAACGCGTTGCGCGAATTTTCGTACCTCTCGCCGTTGTCGAGGACATATTTTGTAAGAAGCACCTGCGCCGTAATATAGCCGTATTCGCCGAAAAATTTATCGTAAATCGACATTAAACTGCTCTGACCTATCGCGGCGAGAGCCTGCTTAAAGCGCGTTTCGCTCGGCTTTTCGTCAAGACCGAGCCTTCCCACGCCGACTCCTATCGCGCCGCTTGAGACCAAAACTATCTGCTTGCCCATATTCATAAGGTCGGACAGCACTCTTACCAGCTTTTCAATTCTCTTTATATTCGTCTTTCCGTTCTCGTGGGTAAGGCAGGACGTGCCGACCTTTACTACTATACGATTTGCTTCCTCCGCCATAAAACCAATATCCTCCGCCGCATATGCGCATTAAAATTCACATTTCACGCGGATATTATATATAATTTTGCTTTTTTTGTCAACCTGTGCTAAAATGGTATCGTCAAATACAAAAAATACAAGAAATACAAATCGGAGATATAAAATGCAGACATTTCAAATAGGAAACGTAAAGCTCGAAAACAACATTCTGCTCGCGCCTATGGCGGGCGTTACCGACAGGTCATTCAGGCTTATCACAAAGCCGTTCGGTCCCGCGCTGATGTACACCGAAATGGTGTCGGGCAAGGGGCTTATGTATAAAAACAAAAGGACGGAGGATTTGCTCGCGGTCGAAGAAGCTGAGGGAATTGTCGCGGCGCAGATTTTCGGACACGAGCCCGACGTTATCTCGGAAATTGCAAACGAGGCGGTACGGCGCGGCGCAAGGATAGTGGATATAAATATGGGTTGTCCCGCGCCGAAAATAGTCGGCGGCGGCGACGGCTGCGCGCTTATGCGAACGCCCGCCCTCGCGGGCGAGGTTATCTCGGCGGCTGTCCGCTCGGCGAGCGCGCCCGTGACCGTAAAAATACGCAAGGGCTGGGACAAAGACTCCGAAAACGCGGTCGAGATTGCCAAAATAGCCGAGGAGTGCGGCGCGGCGGCTGTAACAGTTCACGGCAGGACGCGGGAGCAGTTTTACGGCGGCACCGCCGACCTTGACGCGATACGCGCGGTGAAAAACGCGGTAAACATTCCCGTGATTGGAAACGGCGACATAACCGACGGCGCTTCGGCGGCGCGTATGCTCAAGTATACGGGTTGCGACGCTGTTATGATAGGCAGAGCCGCGCAGGGCAATCCGTGGATATTCGCCGAGGTGCGCCGTTATCTCGAAACGGGGGAAACTCTTTCTCCGCCGACTCTTGACGAACGGATCGACACAGCGGTGAAACACATCCGCCTTTTGGTCGAGTACAAGGGCGAATATGTCGGCGTACGCGAGGCGAGGCGGCATATGGCTTCGTATATAAAGGGAATAAGGTTCGGCGCACGTTACCGCGAGCGGATAAACCGCGCCGAAACGCTTGACGATATGCTGAAAATTGCGGAGGAAATAAGGACGGGGGATTTGGTATGACGGATTTGCCGAAAGATTTTTTAAACCGAATGAAATATACTCTCGGCGACGAGTTCCCCGAGTTTTTAAGCGTATATGAACGCGAGCCGTACCGAGGCTTTCGCGTGAACGTCTCGAAAATCTCACCCGACGAATTTTTCGGACTGTGCGGCAGAGAATTTGAGCCGGTGGAGTGGTGCGAAAACGGCTTTTATTTTGACGCCGACTCTCCGATTTCGGGCAAGGACCCGCGCTTTTGCGCCGGACTTTACTATATTCAGGAGCCGTCGGCAATGTCGGCGGCGGGTCTGCTCGACGTTCGGCGAGGCGACCGCATACTTGATTTGTGCGCCGCGCCCGGGGGAAAGTCCACTCAGATAGCCGAAAAGCTTTGCGGAAGCGGTCTTTTGGTGTCCAACGAATACTCGTCGAAGCGCGCCGCCGTGCTCCGCGAAAATATCGAGCGGCTCGGTTTTTCAAACGTCATAGTTACAAACTGCCCCGTCGCCGAGCTTGAAAAAAGATGGGTCGGAGAGTTCGATAAGATATTGGTGGACGCGCCGTGCAGCGGCGAGGGAATGTTCCGAAAAGAGACCGCGGCGGTCAGGGAGTGGAGCGTCGAGCACACCGAGGCGTGTGCGGTGCGTCAGAGGAAAATTCTTAGCAGCGCGGCAAAAATGCTCTCGGACGGCGGAACTCTGGTATACTCGACCTGCACCTTCGCGCCGTGCGAAAACGAAGAGCTGACAAACGCGTTTTTAAAAGAAAATTCCGATTTTGAGCTTATAAAAGCAATACGAATTTATCCCCATCTTCAAAAGGGAGAGGGACATTTTGCCGCCGCGCTCCGCAAACGCGGCGAAATTTCGCACAAAGAAAAAAAGGCAGGCTGCACCGCGCCGCCGCCCGAATTTTCGGAATTTGTGAACGACAATCTGACAAAATTCGATTTTGAGGGAGAGTATACTAAGTTCGGAGGCAGACTGTTTTTAATGCCAAAAAATGCGCCCGATATTGAAAAGATAAAGGTGCTTTCGGCAGGCTTGTACCTTGGGGACATAAAGAAAAACCGCTTTGAGCCGTCACATGCGCTTTGCCACGCTCTGCGGGCGGGCGACTTTAAGAGAACCGTCGGCTTTGGCGCGGACTCGGACGAGGTTCAAAAATATCTGCGCGGCGAGACGCTGACAGCGCACGGCGAAAACGGATTTTGCGCCGTGCTTGCGGACGGATTTCCGCTCGGCTGGGGCAAGACGGTGGACGGGATAATTAAAAATCATTATCCCAAAAATCTCAGGCTTTTTTAACGCTTTCAGCGTTTGGGTTTTTGTTAATACGAACGCATTGAATTGCATTTTTTAAATATTTCGCACTGACATGCGGGGTTATGTTCTTTTCTCCTCGCAGAGAAAAGAACCAAAAGATGCGTTCAAGGGGAATACCCCTTGAAAAAACCCGTATTGTCGGTAAAAATCCGATGATTTTTACCGAACTAAATCGGAAAAGACGCGGCAAAGCCGCGTAATCTCGCAAAAAGCGCAATCCGCTTTTTGCGACGATGTAGGGGCGAACCGTGTTCGCCCGTCGTGGACGTACTCACGCGAAAACTTAAATAGAAACGGTAAAATTGGGGAACAACCTTGCCGCCATTGGGTTTTGACGGACGCTTTAGGCAACAGCCTTGCGTCCGTCGAGGTTTTTAGGGGCATAGCCCCTAAATGTTTCTTTTGGTACTTTTCTTAACATTAAGAAAAGTACATAATCCCGCCCGCGTGTAACGCGGGCGTTACGAGCGAACACGGTTCGCCCCTACAAATTTATCAAAACATATAATAAGCGGAATATTTAATAAAAGTAAATTTCCCCTTTTATTTTTTGGATTTATGGTGTATAATCATTTTATAATCAGGCGGAGCGCGGCGGCTCCGTCTAATATGTCGGGCGGTGAATAAATTGAGAATACTTGCCATAGGAGATATAGTCGCTCCGTCGGGACGCGAATATGTATATAACAATCTGGGGAAAATCAGACGTAAATACAATATTGATTTTTGCATAGCGAACAGCGAAAACGCCGCGTCGGCAAACGGAATAACCGCGGAAATCGCGAATAATTTAATCGACCGCGGAGTCGACGTTATAACAATGGGCAACCACACCTTTGCAACTCACGGCGCGGGCACGCTGCTGAACGAAAATCCGAGGATTATACGTCCCATAAACTATCCCCCCGAAACGGAGGGAGAGGGGTACACCGTTCAGGATTTGGGATACACCCGCATAGCGGTCATAAATGCGCTCGGCAGAGTGAATATGGCTCCGATGGACTGCCCGTTCCGCGCGGTCGAAAAAGCTCTTGCCGAGCTTGACGGAAAGGCGGACATCACCGTGGTGGACTTCCACGCCGAAACCACAAGCGAAAAAATCGCTTTCGGAAACTACTTTGACGGCAAAGTAAACATAGTGTTCGGAACTCATACCCATGTCCAGACTGCGGACGAGCGCGTCCTCCCCGGAGGCACGGCTTACATAACCGACCTCGGAATGACGGGTGTGCGCGACTCGGTTCTCGGCGTAAAAAAAGAGCTTATAGAGAAGATGTACTATACCCGAAAGCGCGTCAGGTTCGACAAGGCTGAAGGGGAAGTCTATATAAACGGCGCGGTATTTGACATAGACCATAAGAGCGGAAAAATAAACTCTATCGAAAGGCTTAACTTTTCAAAAACGGAGGAATAATGGCGGGGTTTTACGAATTTCATAAAAACGGCAGATTATATATAAAAAGCGAGGCTTTGGATGAGTGCGGCGTGCGCCACGGATTTACGACGCGCCCGGGCGGCGCTTCGCACGGAAAAATCGAGGGTATGAACTTCGGCTTCCGCGTGGGCGACAATCCCGATAACGTATATGAGAACTACCGTCTGGCGGCTGAGGATTTGGAGCTTTGCTATGAAAATTTTGTCCTTGCCCGACAGACCCACACCGACAATATACGCTGTGTGACCCGTTCGGACGCGGGAAAGGGAATAACGCGGGAGAGCGATATTACGGACACCGACGGACTTATCACCGATGAGCCCGATATTCCGCTTGTGATTTTCAGCGCGGACTGCGTTCCGATTTTGCTCGCCGAACCCAAGAGGCGCGTTATAGCGGCGGTTCATTCGGGCTGGCGCGGGAGCGTTAAAAGAATTGCGCGCGCCGCCGTACAAAAAATGGTCGAATGTTACGGAGCGGACGCGGGCGAGATACGCGCCGCGATAGGCGCGAGCATAGGTCCGTGCTGCTTTGAGGTAGGCGGGGAAACGGCGGCGCTGTTCCCCGAAAAATATGTCATACCGAAGCAAAACGGCAAGTCCACCGTTGACCTTTGGCGTTTCAACCGCGACATACTGACCGAGGCGGGACTGCGCGAGGAAAACATAAGCGTTCTCGGAGAGTGTACCGTCTGCCAAAGCGACAGATATTACTCATACCGCGCTCACCGCGAGCACACCGGCAGACTTGCGGCAATGATACAGATTTGAGGAATACATATGAAAAACACGGCAAAAAGCGTTAAAACAAAAATTAAATATCTGTTTCTCCGTCTGATGATTTTCAGCCTGATCGTGCTCTTTTGCGGCTGTTCCGACAGCGCGGACGTTGAAACGCGCACCGAGGAGTCCGAAAGCATAGAGCTTTCTCCAACGGCGGGCGGAAGCATAGGCATTTTCTCTTACAACCCCGACACGCTCTGCCCCATATTCAGCAATGTTTCGGCAAATATACAGATGCTCAACCTGGTTTTTGACAGCCTTATCGAGGTGGGCGACCATATGGAGGCTCAGCCCTGCCTTGCCGAGAGCTGGTATTCCTCGGACGGCGGCAGGATATGGACAATTTACCTTCGCCGCGGAGTACATTGGCACGACGGCGGCGACTTTACCGCCGACGACGTAATATTCACAATAAATCAAATTCAATACGCGGACTCAAGCCCGTTTAAAACCTGCGTAAAAAATATAGCGTCGGTTTCCTCGGACGATGGATATACATTAAAAATCGAGCTTGTAAACGGCTCGGCAAATTTCATAAATATGCTGTATTTCCCGATTTTAAAGAAGTCGGACACGGGTATTGACAAAAACACATACGAGCCGATAGGCACGGGCGCTTTCTCGTTCCATGACGAGAACGAAGGCACGGTTTACAGGCTCAGACGTAACGACGACTGGTGGGGCGGCAAGGTGTACCTCAGTTCCATAGACGTTCACCTCCTGCCCGAAAAGAACGCGGAGAAATATATGTTTTCGTCTGGCGGCATAGATATTGCATCGTCGGCGGTTGCTTTGGAGTATAAGAGCCGCGAGAACGACGATGAAAATTCGGACTCAAGCTCCGACAAAACTCTCGGCAGTAACGGTAAATCCGACGGCAAAGACGGCAAATCGGATGGCAAATCCGCCTCCGATACCAAAATATTATCCTACGAAACCTCGGATTACGCGTTTTTGGGAATGAACCACAACAACAGCAGTCTCGCCATACAGACGGTGCGGCACGCAATATCTCTCGCCATAAGACGCGCGGGTATTGTCGATGAGGTTTTGGGCGGCTTCGGCGTTGCGGCAAACGCGCCGATAAATCCGAGCTGGAGCGTATGTGACAACGACGTTGACAGGTTCACTGACTACGACACACAAAAAGCCGCCGCATTGCTTGCGGAAAACGGCTGGATTCTCCAAAGCGGCGTATATCAAAAGACCGAGGACGGCACGACATATCGCCTTGAATTTTCACTGCTTGTGAATGAGGACAACGTGACGCGTACTCAAATTGCGGAAAATATAGCGGGTATGCTCAGTGAGTTCGGAATAAAGGTAAACGTGATAAAAAAGAGCTACATGGACTATGAGGCGGCAGTGTCGAGCGGCAACTACGATTTGTTTGTCGGCGGCTATCGCATAACGCCCGACCTCGACCTCTCGCTTATATTGGGTTCGGGAAATGTTTTTAATTTTAAAGACGAAGAAATATCGGAGCTCATAAGCGAGATACGCACTGCGGAGCAGTCGCGTCAAAAGGAGCTGTACGGCAAGCTGCAAAACTTGTTTAACGAGAAAATTCCCATAGCGGGACTTTATTTTGAAAAGGGGGCAATAGTGACAGGCGAACGTATCAAGGGCAAACCTGCGCCGAATATGTATAATATTTACAATGGGACAGAAAATGTGTATGTTGAAACCACAGTCGGAAATACAGATTAAATTTGCTTGACAAAAACTCTAAAAACCGTTATACTTAACGGTGTTTCGGGGTGTGGCGCAGTTGGTAGCGCGCGACATTTGGGATGTCGATGCCGCAGGTTCAAGTCCTGTCACTCCGACCACGTCGGAGCAAAGTTCGCTTTGCTCCGACTTCCTTTTTTTTCAAAAAGAAAGTCTGCGCCCGCTTCCTTGCTCCTCCTTTTCGCAAAAAGTCACGCTCGGCTCGCCTGCTCGGTTGTGAACGCCCTCGCGACGGCTCACTGTCGCTAACAACTTTTTGCGAGATTACGCGGCTTCGCCGCGTTTTTTTATTTTTGGGCGAGCCTTTCTCCGAACACTCGATGAGTGCAATATGTACAAAAAGTACCGCCTTATTTTGTGCAACTTTTCAGCAAAAAGCTATTGCCATTCCGTCAAAAAAGTGGTGCAATATATTTAGCAATAAAACGACAAATGTCGGAAAGGAGAACAAAATGGAAGAGATTATGACAGATAAGCAACTTGACAAAATTCTTAAAATGGTTTCAATGATTTTAGACGGTTGTGAAGATTTAGCTGAAGCAAAAAAGAAAATTGAGGAACTCATTTCTTCGGAGAAAAACTAATTAACAACAAAGGTGAATAAAAAGCTCTGACATATTCAGTCAGAGCTTCAAGAAAAGTAAATACCTCCGCCCGTGTTACACACGGGCAAAGCTGGCGAACACGGTTCGCCCCTACATCGTCGCAAGTCGCTTTTTGCGAACCCTGTAAAATACTTATAGAACACCAAAATTTATAATCCAATACTTTTCACACACTATCGGCGTGTATTTAAAAATTCTGCCAGCTTGGTGAGTGCGGCGGCTCTGTGGCTTATTTTGTTTTTTATATCCGCGCCGAGCTGTGCCATCGTACAGCCGTACTTCTCCACATAAAATATCGGGTCATATCCGAACCCTCCGCCGCCTGCGCGAGCGGTCGCTATGCGCCCCTCGCACTCGCCCCGAAATGTATAACACTTAAAGTCCTCATCGGGAAAAACCGCCGCAATCACGCACACGAACCTTGCGCCGCGCTTATCCTCGGGTACGCCCTTCAGCGCACCGAGCAGCTTATCTATATTTTGTTCGTTCGTCGCGTGCTCGCCCGCGTATCTCGCGGTACGAACGCCCGGCACGCCGCCCAGAAAGTCCACGCACAGCCCGCTGTCGTCCGCTATCGCGGCCCTGCCCGTCGCCTTTGCTATTGTCATCGCCTTTTTGACGGCGTTTTCCTCAAAGGTTTCGCCGTCCTCTATAATTTCGACCGAGCCGTCCATAAGGCTCACCTCAAAACCGTCGCCCAAGATAGCGGTTATCTCCTCCGCCTTATGACGGTTACCGCTCGCAAGTATGAATTTCGTTTCCATTTTGTTTGTTCGCCTCCGCCTCAAGTATAGCACAATGCGAAAAAATATGCAATTTAAGGCGCGATTTACACATATAAATTGTATATTTGGTTAAATTTTTAACAGGTTTTAAAAAAACACTTGTATAATTTTTAATAATGTTGTAAAATAAATGTAATCTTTTAAAAACACTATATTTTTGGAGGTATTCAAAATGTCTGTAAAAGTTGCTATCAATGGTTTCGGACGTATCGGCCGTCTGGCTTTCCGTCAGATGTTCGGCGCGGAGGGATATGAGGTTGTTGCTATAAACGACCTGACAAAGCCCTCGATGCTTGCCGACTTGCTCAAGTATGACACCGCTCAGGGCGGCTACTGCGGCAAGATAGGCGAAAATCTGCACACCGTTTCGGCTGACGACGATGCCAACACCCTTACCGTAGACGGAAAGGTTCTCACAATCTACAAAGAGGCTGACGCAAACAATCTTCCGTGGGGAAAAATCGGCGTTGACGTTGTTTTGGAGTGTACCGGTTTTTACACCTCGAAGGAAAAGAGTATGGCTCACATCAACGCGGGCACAAAGAAAGTCGTTATTTCGGCTCCTGCGGGCAACGACCTTAAAACCATAGTTTACTCGGTAAACGAAAAGACGCTGGACAAGAATGACCAGATTATTTCGGCGGCGTCCTGCACGACCAACTGCCTTGCTCCCATGGCAAAGGCTCTTAACGACTACGCTCCCATTCAGAGCGGAATTATGGCTACTATCCACGCTTACACCGGCGACCAGATGATTCTCGACGGTCCTCACAGAAAGGGCGATATGAGAAGAGCAAGAGCGGGTGCGGCTAACATCGTTCCCAACTCGACGGGTGCGGCTAAGGCTATCGGTCTTGTAATCCCCGAGCTCAACGGAAAGCTCATCGGCGCGGCTCAGAGAGTTCCCGTTCCGACCGGTTCGACCACCATTCTGACCGCTGTTGTAAAGGGCGACAACGTAACCGTTGACGGAATTAACGCGGCTATGAAGGCGGCATCCTCCGAGTCGTTCGGCTACAACACCGACCCGATCGTTTCTTCGGACGTTATCGGTATGAAGTACGGTTCATTGTTTGACGCAACTCAGACAATGGTTGCCGAGATAGGCGACGGACTTTATGAGGTTCAGGTAGTTTCGTGGTATGACAACGAAAACTCCTACACCTCTCAGATGGTAAGAACCATAAAGTACTTCGCAGAGGTATAATTTTTCAATAACACAAAAACGCGCTGTCCATATCGGACAGCGCGTAATTTTTTATGTATCTTTTATCTTTCCATCTTCCAATACTGCACGCTGTACGGCGGAAGCTCGCTGCCGCCGCCGAAATCGTGCGTGCTGCCGGTTATCAAATCCTCGGCAAGACCGCAGCCCGCGTCAAAATGAACGGTAACGGGCTCGCTGTCCGCATTTATCGCAACAAGCACGCGCTCGCCGTCAACGCGGCGCTCGAAAATGCAGTGCTTGTTTTGAAGAACAACCGATTTGAAATCTCCGTAGCAAAGCGCCTTGCTGTTTTTGTGCGCGGACGCGAGCTTTTTGATAAACTCGGTCAGCTCATTTTCAACGGGCGCGTCAAAGCTCGCGCGGAGCGCGGGGTCGCCCTCGCTTTTGTGCGCCTTTGCGCCCCACTCACTGCCGTAATAGATGCACGGAATACCCGGCATACCGAAAATCATTCCGTAGACGAGCGGCAAGTGTTTTTCGTTTTCCAAAATACTCGCTATTCGGGTTACGTCGTGATTATCCACAAAACTCAAAAAATGCTTGCCCTTGTAAAGCGTCCAAGGCTCGGGTCCGAACTGGCGCAAAAGCGAATGGACAATTTCAAACATATTCATAGAGTTAAAGCTCGAATAAACGCCCTTGTAGCACTCATAATTCGTACAACTGTGAAGCATACCGTCGTTTACAAACATATTGTAGTCGCCGTGCAAAAGCTCGCCGAGCAACAAAAATTCGGGCTTCTGTCCGTCGCAAAAACTGCGCAAACGTCTCAAAAAGTCGTGGTCAAGGCAGTACGCAACGTCAAGGCGCAGACCGTCAATGTCGAACTCGTCTATCCAGCCCTTTATGCACTCGAAAATATGGTTTATAACCGCTTCGTTGCGGAGATTGAGCTTCACGAGGTCGTAGTGACCCTCCCAGCCCTCGTACCACAAGCCGTCGTTATAGTTCGAGTTTCCGCCGAAATTTATGTTGAACCAGTCGCGGTAGGGCGACGACTCCCGCTTTTCAAGCACATCACGAAAAGCCCAAAAGCCGCGTCCGACGTGGTTAAACACGCCGTCCAAAACGACTTTTATGCCTCTGTTGTGCAAATCGCGGCACACCGCGGCAAAATCCTCATTGGTGCCGAGGCGGCAGTCTATTTTTCTGTAATCGCGGGTGTTGTAGCCATGCGTGTCCGACTCAAAAACAGGCGAAAAATATACCGCATTCGCGCCCAAATTCGATATATGCTCCGACCACTTTGAAACCTTTGAGATACGGTTTTCGGTCTTTCCGTCGTTTTCAAACGGCGCGCCGCAGAATCCGAGCGGATATATCTGATAAAATACACTTTCTTCCCACCACATAACATAATCCTCCAAAAATAAAATGCTGTGTTTATTTTACCGTAGCCGCACGCAAAGCGTGTCGGCGTAAACGGTAAAATTGCGTATGTGCGTTTCCGAGCGCAAAGCGCGAGGAAAATTTCGCACACGCTTTTAATCCGCCGGAGGCATACAATAAATGCTCTGCATTTATTGTATCACATAAAAGCTTGGGTTGTAAAGAAATAATAAACATTTATGCCCGAATTTTCATTGACAAAAACGAATGTATGCTGTAAAATGTTATTGTTGTGCCCCCGTAGTTAAGTGGATATAACAAGCCCCTCCTAAGGGTTAGTCACGCGTTCGACTCGCGTCGGGGGTGCCAATCGCATTTTTGAGAAATTGCGCTGCTTTTTAGCGTCAACGCAAGTTTCCGTTTATGCTCCGACGTCCGCAAGCGGGCGTCTTTGCTTTTACGGGCGAGTCGCCCCTACAAAAATAAAAAAACGCGGTGAAGCCGCGCAAATCCCAAAAAAACACATAAAAACAAATCGGAAAAGGGGTTTTAAAATGAACATCTCGGTTCGCGGATACTCGGACAAGGACCTGCCGAAAATGATTGAAATATGGAACGAGGTCGTAGAAGAAGGCATCGCCTTCCCGCAGGAGGACTGTCTTGACCGAAAATCGGGCGAAGCGTTTTTTGCCTCTCAAACCTACTGCGGCGTCGCGGAGAACGCTTCATCGGGCGAAATTTACGGCCTTTACATCTTGCACCCGAACAACGTCGGTCGGTGCGGTCACATTTGCAACGCCAGCTATGCGGTAAGCTCGACGGCTCGCGGTCTGCACATAGGCGAAAAGCTGGTGCTGGACTGTCTGGAGCAAGGCAGGCGGCACGGCTTCGGCGTTCTTCAGTTTAACGCCGTGGTGGCGAGCAACATTCACGCGCGTCATTTATATGAGCGGCTCGGTTTTACTCAGCTCGGCACAATTCCGAACGGATTTCGTATGCCCGACGGCAGCTACGAGGACATATGCCCCTATTATCACGAATTATAGTTTAATACAAAGCCCAAAAATATCCATATCTCCTTTTTTAGAAAAACTTAAGATTTTGTTAATAAATTTTTTAAACACTTCTGTTAATATAAACTCAACAACTATTTAACCACGGGAGAATTAGAGATGAGATATATTACACCGAAAAACGTAAGAAGGAGACGCCGTTTTAAAAGGAACCTCATATTTTTGATAATTATTGCGGCTATGATTGTGTTTACATACAATATTCTGACTCATTTAAGCCTCATTGATTTTCAATCTTCGGGATATACAATAATAAAAGAGGACGAAAACCCTAACTATTCGGGCAAGGGTCAGGAAGCGGCGCGGAACAAGGACGGCTATTTCACCACGTTTACCACCTCGGGCGATTATCCGAAAACCTATAAAGACTACAAGCAGAACGGGAATGCCCCGTGGAGCGACAGCGAATACTGGGACGGCACAATGTCGGACAACGGCTGCGGAATAACCGCCATAGCGACTATCCTCAGCGGTTACGACCAAGATTATACGCCGGAGGACCTGCGCGAAAAGTACTTCCCTCTGCTCGACAACGACAAAATATCACAAGAGCTATCCGGCACCTTTAAAATCAAAAATTCGGACTTTTATTACGACGACGTGCATTTATCCGAGGAAAGTATCACCAAGCATCTTATGAGCGGCAGACCCGTGCTTATCTGCGTATGGGACAAGCCTCATCAAAACCGCTGGACCGGTGCGTCGCACTATATGGTACTTCTCGCCGCGGACGGCGTGGGCAAAGTATATGTCGCAAATCCCAACGGAGGAAAAAACGCATACAACAGTTCAGGCTGGTATGACAGCGGCGAAATATTGCCCTTTGTCGCCAAAGCATTGTATATCGAAAGCTATGAGTAACAATTAAAATATTTGAAGCTTACAGCCCCGCACAAAAATTGTGCAGGGCTGTAATCAATAACCCTGTGCTTGACAACAAAGAAGCCATACTTTTTTAAGCACCTCTTTTCAGCTCACAAAGAGGTTTTGTTTTCGCGCGCATTTTTCTGCAATAAAAAAATGCGCGGCACAAAGCCGCGCGTAAAAACGTACGGCTCTACTGTTGCAACACAAGTAAATAATTGACCAAACCATAGCCAAAATGAGCGTACATTCTTACCAAAAGTTAAAAAATGCGCGGCACGAAGCCGCGCACTGTAAAAGCACAGCTCCGATTGCTGCGACACAAACAATATACTACAATATCCGTACATTGCAGAGCTTGCGTTTTACCTAATAAGGCTGTACGGATTTGCAATATTCAAATGTAGTATAGTTTATGTCGCATAAATATTCTAACATAACTTATAATTTTTTGCAACAAAAAATGCGTCGGCTTTATCCGACGCGCCCAAGCTTTCACGACTATTCAAGTGCCGCTGGGCATAACAAAAGACCGCGCACGAAGCAAATCTTCGTACACGGCCCTTCTCGGTTCCGGCAACGACATATTTTCCCGGGCGGTCGCCCGCCAAGTATCGTCAGCGCAAAAGAGCTTAACTGCTGTGTTCGGAATGGGAACAGGTGTGACCTCCTTGCTATAGTCACCGGAGAGTAAAACTCTAACGAGTTTTCTGCTGTAATGAATGGTTAACTGAAAGGAAAGGGTTAAAAGAGAAGAAAGAAACTTACTCAAATAACTTGTGTATTCTCATTTAG
>CANQBQ010000028.1 GCA_947589045.1 uncultured Clostridia bacterium
TATACCATAACACAAAAACGGAGTTTCTGTATATTCTTTTTTTCACTATTTGTAACACATCTATTGTAAACCTACAAGAATAATATTAAAATTTTTAAATTTGTATTGCAAATACTGCCGAAAAATGATATAGTTATTTCGATTTTTCCTTTGCGGAAATCACATATTCGTCCAATCGGCGAAATATTTAAACATACGGAGTATAAAAAGAGTAAATATGAAAAAGAAACTTTGTTTTATATTATCTCTGATAATTATAATATTTTCTTTTCCGCCGGGCTTTGTAAAGCCCGCGTCGTCTGCGGGAGAGCGGCTTGCCGCGTTCCCCGGCGCGGAGGGCGGCGGTATGTACGCGACGGGCGCGAGAGTTTCCTCGTCACCCACGGTCTACCATGTCACCAGCCTTGAGGACGACGGTTCGAAGGGTACGCTTCGCGACGCAGTTTCAAAGGGCAATCGCATAGTCGTGTTTGACGTTGCGGGAAACATTCACCTCAAGTCGCGCCTTGGCATAAAGGGCAGTAATCTGACCATACTCGGTCAGACCGCGCCGGGCGACGGCATTTGCGTCACCGGGTACGACACCAAAGTAGAAGCGAGCAACGTCATCCTCCGCTATCTCCGTTTCAGAATGGGCGATGAGAACGACGTTGAGGACGACGCTCTGGGCGGAAGAAAAATACAAAATGTAATAGTTGACCACTGCTCGATAAGCTGGAGCGTTGACGAGTGCGCCTCGTTCTACGAAAACACAAACTTTACAATGCAGTGGTGCATAATCTCCGAAAGTCTCAACAACTCAATTCACGGCAAGGGAGCCCACGGCTACGGCGGAATATGGGGCGGAAGCAACGCGAGCTTCCACCATAATCTTATGGCACACCACAAGAGCAGGAACCCCAGAGCGCCCGAGGGCGACTTTAAAATGATTCTGGGCGAGGACAGCGGCGATTATGATATGTCGCAGCAGCAACAGCTTGCGGACTGGCGCAATAATGTTATCTATAACTGGGGCGGCAACTCGGCGTACGGCGGTCAGGCGGCTATGGCGGTCAATATAGTTAACTGCTATTACAAACCGGGCCCCGCCACCGGAAGCGGCGTTAAAAGCAAGATATATGAGCTTTCCTCTACCGGAAACGGTAAGACCTTCTTATGGAGCACCGACCTTTATCTTGACGGCACCTATATGGACCAAAGCGCGACCGTGACCGAGAATAACGCAGAGGGAGTTACCAAAGACAGCACGGCGCAAAAATATTACGTCTGGACAAACGGAAAGAGCGGCACCAGCGCCAAAGGTATAGAATATCTGGATATAAACGAAAATCCCGACGCGCAGAACGTGCATTTCAAATTCCTTGAGGATTATCCGATAAACACTCAGAGTGCGGAAGATGCGTATGAGTCTGTTCTGGCAAGCGCGGGAGCCAGCCTCTCGCGCGACTCTCTGGACGCGAGAGTTATTGAAGATGTGAGAAACGGCACGGGCAGTCACGGCGACAAGGGAATAATCGACAGACCCTCCGACGCGGGCGGTCTGCCCGAGCTTTCACCGGGCGAGTCCGAAGCCGACACCGACGGCGACGGTCTGCCCGACAGGTGGGAGGATTTAAACGGCACAAACAAAAATTCGAACGACTCCGCGAAAAAGGGTTCGGACGGCTATACCTACATCGAGGAATACGCCAACGATTTGGCAAGCGGAGCTTATATGAGAGACGGCGATGAGCCTACGCCCACGCCTACCGAAACGGCCGAACCTACGCCCACGCCGACCGAGACCGCCGAGCCCACGCCCACGCCTACCGAAACGGCCGAGCCTACGCCCACACCGACCGAAACCACAGAGCCTACGCCCACGCCGACCGAAACGGCCGAGCCTACGCCCACGCCTACCGAAACGGCCGAACCTACGCCTACTCCGACCGAAACCACAGAGCCTACGCCCACACCGACTATCGAGCCTACTCCGACTCCCGAGCCGGTGTACGGCGTCACAATAGACGAAAACATAGCGCACGGCTCTGTCAAGGTAAGTAACACGGAGAACGAAGCAACGTCGGGCAAGCCCATTGTCTGGGATGCGTCCGAGCATCGGGACGAAATAGGCGGAAAAAAGACGTTTTATCTGAACGGCACGGATGACAGCGACGGCACGCTGACCATGTACGACGAAGCTACCACCGTCGAGATTTACGACGGCGTTGCGGTCGCCAGAGCCGACAACGGTTCTGGCGCGAACACCTCCGCCAAGCCGTTTGAGGACGGCGAAGAGCCGTCGGGCTCGGTGTTTATGGTTTCGCCGAATAGAGATACGACACTGAAATTGGAGCTTTTCGTCTACGGAAGCACCAACTACCGAACTCTGCATATTTACGACAACTTCGCCGACGAGGATCTGTTCACCGAAGGCGTAAGTCAGCGCGGAATATATACGTTTGAAATCCGGGCGCAGGCGGGAAACAAGTATTACGCGTGGATGGACGGCTCAAAGCTCGGATTTAAAAGCGCGTGCATAACGGGCGCAGGGCTCTCGGCAAAGGCGGGCGACCTTATAGAAATCATAACAATTCCCGACGAGGGCTACAAGGTCGAGGATGTCTACACCTCTCCGTTTACGGAGGTTATGAAATTTATTGAAAATAATTATCTATTTATTATGCCGGAGAAAGACGTAACGGTTTCGGCTGTATTTGCGGTCGAACCCACGCCGACGCCTACACAGACGGCAGAGCCCACGCCGACGCCTACGCAGTCGGCAGAGCCCACGCCGACGCCTACGCAGTCGGCAGAGCCCACGCCGACGCCTACACAGACGGCAGAGCCCACGCCGACGCCTACGCAGTCGGCAGAGCCCACGCCGACGCCTACACAGTCGGCAGAGCCCACGCCGACGCCTACACAGACGGCAGAATCCACGCCGACGCCTACACAGACGGCAGAGCCCACGCCGTCGCCTACACAGACGGCAGAACCCACGCCGACGCCTACACAGACGACAGAACCTACACCGTCGCCGACGGTCACGCCCGACCCCGACTCCCGCAAAATAAAGATAATAGAATACAATCCGAGCGGAATATTTATAAGAGTCGGCAATGAGTATCCCGAAGAAAACCTGAATTTTACGGCAATCACCGCAAAGTATACCGACGGCGTTCTGGTCGATTACACGGCACAAAAGACCGAATTGACCCGCACCGCCGACCAAAATATATATTCAATACCCATTGACAAATATTTTGAGGCGTACGGCGAGAACGAATATATAAAAATAATGCTTTGGAACGATTTGAACAAAATGCTGCCGCTTTGCGAGCCGTACATCGTTTCGGCGGACAGTACCCCGACAATATATTCTAAAATCTTTTGGACTGCGGTGCTCCCCTCCCAAAAGGGATTTATACCGTATTTCTGATTTGAAATTTAAAAAGGCTTGGATTTATTTATAAATCCAAGCCTTTTATTTTACTGTTCATCGGGTCGCCAGATATATTTTTCGAGGTCTATTCTGCCGTCCTCGTCAAACTCTATCCCCTCGCTCTCCAAAAGACCGCGCTGGATTTGCTCCCCGCCGAACACGAACGCGGGGCTGACCTCTCCGAATCGGTTTACAACGCGATAACAGGGAATATTGTCTCCGTCGGGATTTGCGTGGAGCGCATAGCCCACCACGCGGGAAAGGTGCGGATTGCCCGCAAGCGCGGCAATCTGACCGTATGTCGCCACCTTTCCGTACGGAATTTGCTTTACAATGTCATAAATAACTAAAAATGTGTTTCCCATTTTTATTTGGACGTCGCGTCCGCGTAGCTCGGAATATCCTCAATCTTGGTTGTATGAGAATTTCTCTTCTCGGTGAGCGGATGTCCTATGCGCTCAAGCTCGTCGCAGAACCACTGCGAAATCATCTGTGCGCCGAAGTAGTTGATGTGGGTGTCATCGGTTGTACCCGACGCGTAAACACTCGATTTTGTAAACTCTCCTGCCTTCAAATCGACAAAGCGCGAATCCTTCGGTTTTACATAATTGTACAGGTCTATCGCCTTATCTTTTCCCACCTCGTTAATATAGCCGTTGACCTTGGAGTACAAATCGACAACGGGAAGTCCGAGCTCATAGCCCAGCTCCTTTGCGGCGTTCACATACGCCTCAAGCCCCGCGTCGTGCTCCTTACGGCGGCTTATCGAGGTCGTGATTATCGGGTTTGCGCCCTTGTCAAGCGCGACGTTTATATAGTTGTCGGTAAGGTTTTTCTTATACGAACCCTGCGTAAATCTATCAAGCTTGGGGTTGGTATATCTCTTTTCATCATTCTCCTTTCCGTCGTTATGACCGAACTGGATTATAAAGTAATCTCCCGCTTTGAGACCGTTCTTTATGGTGCTGTAATTCGTCTCGGTTCTAAAGTCAAGCGAGCTTCTGCCGCTCAGAGCCAAATCGTTTACCGTCGCGCCGCTGAAATAGTCGCCGAGTACCGCCGCCCAGCCCGTCTGGGGGAAACGGTTTTTCGACCCCGTAGCCTGATATGTGCAGGCAGTGGAATCGCCCGCCACATAAACCGTGGGTTTGTCTGTGATGCCGCTGTTATAGACATATGCCGCCTGCGAGGTCGCGGGCTTTATGTTTTGCATATTGTCAAACGCGAACACCTTTACGGTACAGCCGTCGAAAACCGGGATTTTATCCATATTCAGCTTGTCGAGATAAAGTATGGTATCGCCGTTGTTTTGAGACTGTGCGTCGGCTGGAACGTCCTTTAAAGCAATTATGCCCGCGCCCGCGAGAGCCTCATTTTTATCGTACACCGCAACAAGCAGAGATTCGTCCTTCTTGTTTGCGATATTGTCGGTCATTATTATATGGCTGACATATCCGCCGTCCATAGGCTTTACTGTAACGTAGCCGTCCTTGCTCGACACCGCAATTCGGTTTACCGTTATTGCGTACTGCGCGGGAACAACTATCGTAAATTCCTTTTGAGCGGAGGCACTTCCTCTCGAAATCTCGGCGGTCAAAGTTACGGTCGTGCTTTGCTCCCATACAGGAGTCACCTTGCCGTCCGCGCTTACCACTTCGGGATTACTGCTCGACCAGGTGATTTGAGTGTGCCTTATTCCGCTCGTCGGAAGCTCTAAATTTTTCTTGACCGCAGAGGTGTCGCCCAGGGTCAGCGCGTTCTTCGCCGCCTCCACCGCCGCGTTGTCGTCATTGTCGGCGGGGACTGTGAGGTGAAACGTCTTTGTGAGCCTTAAATTCGGGTAGTCCTGCCACGTAAACACCGCGGTAAAATCAACCTGCGTATCGGTAGACAGCGCGTTGACCTCGCCGCTCACACTTATTACGCCCTCGTTGGAGGACTCCCAACTTACATCGGCATAGCCCGCTCCCGAAATATTATAGCCGTCAAACAGCTCCAGGTTTTCATAAACCGCGCTTTCGGACGCGTTGCTGCCCTTTATTTCGGAAAACGGCACCTTTTGAACCTCGTCGTTAACCGACTTTGAGATAAAGTCCACGAACAGCTCAACGTCGCTGTCGGGCATAACAAAGGTGCACTCTGTCATTCCCTCGTTCTTAGTAAGAGCAACCGTATCGTCGCCGAGCCTTACGTTGCCTATATAATTTCCGCTGTTTGGCGTGGATTTTACCGTAACGCTGTCGCCTGTCTGCGCGCTTACTATTGTCTTTTCTTTAAATACCGCGCCAAAGGTATATGGCTTTGTACCCTTCGGCCAAAAGTAATACGACTCGCCCGCCGTTACGTCGAAGGAGCAGACGTTCATATCGTTGACCGTATCTCCGGTGTCGTTAGTATATTCAAGTATATGTGTTTTTATATCCTTGACATTTGCGGCTATTGCGCCTTTGCCGGCGTTAAGCGACATAGCGAAATAAATCCTGCCCGTCCTCTCAACGTCCACCTTGAAAACCACACCCTCAACGCCGCTTTCGGTAACCTTGCTGTCTATCGAGCCCTGTATCGCGCCGCTGAATTCAATCGAATTAAAAGTTTGCTTTCTGTTGGACGTTTTAAAATCTGTGAAGGGAGTTATGGTTATTCCGTCCATAACCTCGACCGGCACATTTGCCGAAAGCGCTTTGGTCGCGCGCCAAATCGAATCATAAGCAATGCCTTCCGCCATAGTCTCGACCGACGAAGCCGCCGTGCCGGTCGTAACCTCCACCGAGCCGAGCGTGCTGTCGTAATCTATCACTATCGAATGTTCTCCGTCGGCAAAGACCGAGCCCGAAAAACCGGAGAAAGCCGTCAAAAGAACCACCACCAAACAAATTATTTTAAAACTTACTTTTCTCATAGCTAAAAGCCCTCCGTTTTTTATTTTTATTTCTCATCCTCTTTCTTATCGAGGCTCATGCAATACTCGTCTATCGCGTCGGCAACCTCTTTTGAGTATTTCACGGCTTCAACCACCGTTTTCGCGCCCTTTACAACGTCGCCGCTCGCAAATATTCCGTGACGCGTGGTTTCGCCGTGTTCGTCAGTTATGAGAAGTCCGCGCTTGTTTGTTTCGATACCCTTTGTTGTGGAAACTATCATATCCTTAGGTCCCTGACTTATGGATATTATGACCGAATCCGCCTCATACAGCTTTTCGGTACCCTCAATTCCCTCTATGTTGCCATCTTCGTCAACCTTTGTGTCTCTGAAAATTACGCCCTTTTTGGTAATCTCGACCGGCATCTTGCAGTTGACAAAATCAACGCCGTCTATCTTCGCGTACTCATACTCGCGGACGCTCGCCGCCACCTTGTCGCTTCGGTTATACACCGTGATTTCGCGGACTCCGTGACGGATTGCGGTTCTCGCCGCGTCCATAGCCGCGTTGCCCGCGCCTATTACTATAACCCTGTCGCCGAGGTCGTACTCGTCGGGGTTTATCAGATACGCCACCGCATAGTGAACGTGTCCAAGGCTTTCGCCCTTTATATGCAGACTGTTGGGCTTCCATACTCCCGTTCCTATGAAAATCGCGTCATAGCCGTCGCGGAAAATCTCGTCAATGCCTATCGCTCCGCCAATCGGCGCGTTGGGGCGTATTTTTATTCCCAAATCAAGCATATGCTTTTTATATTTTGTCAGAATGTCCTTCGGAAGTCTGAACGCGGGTATTCCGTAACGCAAAATACCGCCTATCATATCCTTGTTTTCAAAGACCGTGACCTCGTAGCCGCGCCTTGCAAGAGTTATCGCAATCGTTATTCCCGCGGGTCCCGAGCCTACGATTGCAACCATTCTTCCGTTTGAAGGCGCCTTTTCAACCTTTAATTTGTCAAAATAGCTGCTCGAAATATAGTTTTCGATACTGCTTATCGTGACCGGCGAGCCCTTGCGCCCCAGCACACAATGCCCCTCGCACTGATTTTCGTGATTGCACACGAGAGAGCATATGACCGAAAGCGGGTTGTTCTCAAACAGCATCGCACCCGCCTTGTTTACCTCGTGGTTCAAAAACATATGTATCATTTCGGGAATATTCGTGTTTATCGGACAGCCGGTGCGGCACATCGGCTTTTTGCAGTGCAGGCATCTTTTTGCTTCGTTTACAACATTTACCGCCATAATATATCTTCTCCCTTTAATAAAATTTGTTTATTCATCACGGCTTTATTTGCCGCCGTATCCGTTCGGATGATTTTTATGCCACTCCCACGCGGTCGAAATAATCGTTTTAAGGTCGTTGTACTTCGGTTTCCAGCCGAGCTCCTTCTTCGCCTTTTCGGACGATGCGACCAAAACCGCCGGATCTCCCGCGCGCCTTGCTTCGATTTTTGCGGGTATCGGGTGACCCGTGACCTCGCGCGCAAGCTCAATCACCTCTTTGACCGAAAAGCCCTTTCCGTTGCCGAGATTATACGTTCCGCTCGTGCCGGTCTTTCTCATTTTGTCCAGCGCGAGAATGTGCGCGTCCGACAAATCGGTAACGTGGATATAATCGCGGATGCAGGTTCCGTCCTCGGTCTTGTAATCGTCGCCGAAAATGCCGATATGCTCCCGCTGACCGAGCGCGACCTGAAGCACTATCGGTATCAGGTGCGTCTCGGGAGTGTGGTCCTCGCCTATTTTGCCGCTTATGTGCGCGCCCGCCGCGTTAAAATAACGCAGAGCTGTATATTTAATTCCGTATGCGTTGTCCGCCCATTTGAGAGCCTTTTCAACCGCCAGCTTTGTCTCGCCGTAGGGGTTTGTCGGCTCGGTTTTGTCGCTCTCCAAAATAGGAATACTCTCGGGCTCGCCGTAGGTCGCCGCCGTCGAGGAAAACACTATCTTATTCACGCCGTACTCCTTCATTTTTCCGAGCAGGCAGAGCGTCGAAACCACATTATTGTTATAATATTTGAGCGGGTCGCCCACGCTCTCACCGACGAGGGAGTCCGCGGCAAACTGAATTACCGCTTCAATCTCGTTTTCGGTGAAAACCCTGTCCATAAACTCTCCGTCGCGCAAATCGCCTATCATCAGCCGTCCGCCGAGGACTGCCGCCTTATGACCCTTTTGAAGATTGTCCGCCACGACGACTTCTTCGCCGCGTGCGAGAAGCTCCGCCACGGTGTGGCTTCCGATATATCCCGCTCCTCCGCATACCAATACTGCCAATTCAATCTCTCCTTTAATGTTTAAATGTTTAAATATGCAGATTTAAAATATAATAATCTACGTTAATTTTAACATATAAGCCTGCCATTGTCAATAATATTATTGACTTAATGCACAAAAAACGTGCCGTTTTCGCCGACTTATTATACGGTTTTTACAAATTATGCGTCTTTTGAGAGAGTTCCTCCTCAAAACGCGCCGAGGGCACAAAAAACCAAGGCACAGCGATTACTGTGTCTTGGTAAACAAACCGCAATTTATATTTAACGCTTATTTTCGCCGCCGTAGCCCGTGACCGCGCCGTCCGCGTCCTCGGCAGCTTTCAGCATTTCAAAGAAACGCCTTATTTCAAGAATTGAGAACTGGGGATTTCTCTTTACGTCATTCAGTCGGTTGCCGCTGAATTTCTTTGCCATTTTGACCGCATACCTCGCGTCTCCCCTGTACAGAGTTCGGCAAAGCTCGCCGCCCAAATCCTTTGCAAATCGGTTCAGCACGACAAGTCCGCCCGCTCTCCTGAGCCTCAAATCGGTTATTCCGCGCAAATCGTCCGCCGCCTCCGCGAGAGTGCTGTCGTCAAGCGTCTTGTCCTCAAAGCGTTCGCTCGCCGCCACCGAAATTGTCATAAATTCGTCTCCGTCGTCGCCGTCGTCGCTCAGATAAATAACCCCGTTTTTGGAGCGGCTGCCATACAGCGCAAGCTCAATTAAGTGCAGGATAACGCATCTGAATTTGTACTCATTGAAAATCAGTTCACGTCTGCCGCTGAATTTCGTTCTGACCTCGAACGTCTTAAACGACATACTGCTCAGCACCTTATTCACTTGCTCGACATACAGTTCTACAAAGCCTACGACATCGTAAGGTCCCGTACTTGATTTCAAAAAGTCCTCGCTGCCGAAAATATTTTTTATAATATCCATATAAAAAATATTCGCCATGGTTCGCATCTCGGCGTTATATGAATGTTTTAAAAATTCGGGAGTAAACTCCTTCTCCTCCAGAGCGCGTTCAATATCGAGCTTGCTCGCGACGTTATTGTCCCGCATGGAAAAAATCACATTAAATATATAATTGTATTCATCAAATTCTATTAGATATCCGTCTTCACGCTTTTGCATAATCGGTTGTCTCCGAAACAAAAAATTTTTAATAAAAAAAGACCGCAGAAAATCCCAAAAGCCTTTCGGCTTTTGGGATTTTGAAATATCAAGTTATTTTTTTGAAATTACAGCCTTCGCCTTTTCAACAATGGTTTTAGTGTCAAGTCCGTACATTTCAAGCAGTTCGTAAGGCTTGCCCGAACGTCCGAAAACGTCCTGCGTGCCTACTCTGAGCATCGGAACGGGACATTCCTCGACCAGAACCTCTGCAACTGCCGAGCCCAAGCCGCCTATCACGTTATGCTCCTCCGCGGTAACTATCGCGCCGGTCTCCTTTGCCGCCGCAACGATTATATCGCGGTCTATGGGCTTTATCGTGGGCATATTTATAACGCGCGCACTTATTCCCTGCTCCGCAAGAGCGGCAGCCGCCTCGATTGCGTTGGGAACGAGCAATCCCGTCGCTATAATCGTAACGTCCTTGCCGTCCGACAGCTTTACGCCCTTGCCAATCTCAAACGTATAGTTCTCGTCAAAAATGGTCGGCACAGCAAGTCTGCCAAATCTCAGATATACGGGACCGTTATAGTCTATCGCCGCCTTGACCGCAAGCCTCGACTCCACCGCGTCGGCGGGGTTTAATATAACCATACCCGGAATTGTACGCATAATTCCGATGTCCTCAAGGCACTGATGGCTCGCGCCGTCCTCACCTACCGAAATTCCCGCGTGGGTCGCACCTATTTTAACATTCAGGTGCGGATAACCGATTGAGTTTCTCACCTGTTCAAACGCTCTGCCCGCCGCAAACATCGCAAACGAGCTTGCGAAAACTATTTTTCCGCACGCCGCAAGACCTGCCGCGGTAGACATCATATTGCCCTCGGCTATACCCATATTTATAAATCTTTCGGGATATGTAACCTTAAAGCCGTCTGTCTTTGTGGACTTTGAAAGGTCTGCGTCAAGCACAACGATGTTCTCGTTCGCGCCAAACTCTACAAGCGCCTTTCCGTAAGCCTCTCTGGTTGCCATTTTCTCAGCCATTATTTCGCACCTCCTATACTCTCTATGTATGCGTCAAGCTCGGCTATCGCCTGTGCGTACTCCTCGTCGTTCGGAGCTTTGCCGTGCCAGCCCGCGTTGTTTTCCATAAAGGAAACGCCCTTGCCCTTTGTGCTCTTTGCGAGAATCAAGGTGGGCTTGCCTTTTGTCGCCTTAGCCTTATTTACGGCGTCCTCAATCTGATTGAAGTCGTGCGCGTCAATCGTGATAACATTCCAGTTGAACGCCTCAAACTTCTTGTCGAGCGGGGTCGGGTTCATAACCTTTGTTATGTCGCCGTCTATCTGAAGACCGTTGAAGTCGAGAAACGCGGTGAGGTTGTCGAGCTTGTAATGAGCCGCGAACATAGCCGCCTCCCAAACCTGACCTTCCTCCGACTCGCCGTCGCCCAATATGGTGTAAACTCTGTAATCCTTATTGTCGAGCTTTGCCGCGAGAGCCATTCCGTTAGCCGCGCTGATGCCCTGTCCGAGCGAGCCTGTGGACATATCCACTCCGGGAACGCCCTTCATATCGGGGTGACCCTGAAGATAGCTGTCGGTGTGGCGCAGACCCTTTATATCCTCCTTGGGTATAAAGCCGCGCTCCGCAAGTGCGCCGTAGAGCGCGGGCGCACAATGTCCCTTCGAGAGAACGAACCTGTCGCGGTTCTCCATCTTCGGATTTTTCGGGTCAACATTCATTTCGCACATATAGAGATATGCGAGAATGTCGGCTATCGAAAGAGAGCCGCCGGGGTGTCCCGCCGCCGCGCTGTGTACTCCTTCAAGCGCCATTTTTCGTATGTGAGCGGCGTTTATTCGGAGCTTGTCGATTTTTTCAGAATTCATAATTATTCTCCTTCCGTTATTTTTTTAAATCCGTTGCCCAAGACCTCCCTCGCGCTCATAAGCACAACAAAGGCTTCGGGGTCTACGGACTTTATTAAAAATTTTAATTTATTTACCTGATGTCTGCCAATCACACAAAGCAAAACCCGCTTGTCCCGACCCGTATAGGCGGACACCGCGCTCAGCTGCGTGACCCCGCGCGCCAAATGTGAAAATATCGCCGAGACGATTTCATCGCTCTTTTCCGAAACTATTATCGCGGTCTTTGAGACGTTAAAGCCCTCGACGATTATATCTATAACATAGGTGCTGACATACAGCGAAATAACCGAGTACAGCACGACGTTAAAGCTCTTGAACACAAATCCCGCCGCCGCTATGACAAAGGCATCTATGCACAGTATCACCGAGCCGAGCGACCCTCCGCCCGCGCGGCGGAAAATATACTTGGCGATAATATCGGTACCGCCCGTGGACGCGCCCGCTTCGAGGACTATGCCCATTCCGACGCCGTACAAGCCGCTGCCGAAAACCGCGGACAAAATTATATCGTCCATACGCACGGGCAGATATGCGGACAAGTCCGCGCTGAGCGACATAACGCCCATTCCTATAAAAGAACCGATTATAAATTTGTATCCGAACTTATAAAGCCCGAGAATAAAAATCGGTATATTCATAAGCACTATCAAAAGACCTACCGGCAGACCGCAGATATAATGAATTACAGTCGCAATTCCGCTGACGCCTCCCACCGTAATCTTAACCGGCACGAAAAACACTTCGAGAACAAATCCCATAAGAGCCGAGCCGAAAATTATTTTCAAATACATCGGTATTTTTTCAAGCATTTTAAATACTCCTTTAATCATCAGAAATATGTAAAATGCCCGAATGCGCCGCTATACCAAAACGCAGTTTAAAAGCTCGGCTATCCTGTCGCTCCGGCGCATAAGATACAAATATCCCAAAAGCGCCTCAAAGCCCGTCGCCGCCTTGTAATCGGTCAAATCCGCATTCTTGGGCGGCTTGGAATTGGTGTTCCTGCCTCGCTTGTATATGTCTGTTTCCTCCTCGGTCAGCTTGTCCAAAATCGCGTGCGCGTACTCCGCCTGCTTTGATGCGTTGACCAGCGCAACCGCGCTTTTGTGCAGCTTGTTCACCGGCTGTTTTCCGTTCTTCAGCAAATACGTTCTGACAAACAACTCGTACACACAGTCGCCTATATAAGCCAAGTCGAGCGGAGAATACTGTTTTATGTTAACCGAGCTTTCTATGTGGAAATTGTCCAAAATTTCGTTCAGCATAACTATTCCCTCACGACCTGCTGTCCCTGTTTGGTGTCCTTTACGGTTATGCCCATACCCTTGAGGGTATCCCTTATCTCGTCCGACTTCGCCCAGTCGCGCCTCTCGCGCGCCGCCGCGCGTTCGTCGAGCAGGGCGAGCACCTCCGCGGGAAGCTCTTCCTCGCCTCCGTCCTTTGAAATTCCCAAAACACCGCACAATTCCTTGAGAACCGAAATCGTATGTTCGATTGCGCCTTTGGGCGGATTTTCGCAGGACGCAAGCCTTTTGTTAGCCTCCGAAACAATCTCGAACACCGCCGAAATCGCGTCCGCCGTGTTGAGGTCGTCGTCCATGGCGGCTATAAACTTGTCCTTGAGCGCGTCCACGGTCTTTATATACTCCGCGTCCTCGCCATCGCCCGCCGAAGCCTTTAAAAACTCCAACGTTTCAAGGCAGGTGTAAATTCTGTCAAGACCCGACTTTGCCGCGCTCATAAGCTCCTTGCTGAAATTTATCGGACTGCGGTAGTGCGCCGACAGCATAAAGAAGCGGATTACCTTGTAGTCAAACTCCTCGGCAATTTCGCGAACCGTGAAAAAGTTGCCGAGCGACTTCGACATTTTTCGGTTGTCGATATTTATATAGCCGTTGTGGAGCCAGTAGTGGGCGAACGGCTCGCCGTTTGCCGCCTCGCTCTGGGCTATCTCGTTTTCGTGGTGAGGAAATATCAAATCTTTGCCGCCGCTGTGAATGTCGATGGTCTTGCCGAGATACTTGTTCGCCATAGCGCTGCACTCTATGTGCCAGCCCGGGCGACCCTCGCCCCACGGGCTCTCCCAAAACGGCTCGCCCTCCTTTTTGCATTTCCAGAGCGCGAAGTCCATTGGGTCGTCCTTGTCCTCATTTATATCGATTCTCGCGCCGCTCTCCAAATCCTCAAGCGGCTGATGCGACAGCTTGCCGTACTCTTTAAACTTTTTCGTCGAAAAATATACGCTTCCGCCGCGCTCGTACGCGTAGCCCTTTTCAACAAGCGTGCTTACCAGATTTATTATGCTGTCTATATTATCGGTCGCTCTGGGGTGTACGCTCGCCTTTTTGATACCCAAGCCGCGCGCGTCGGTAAAATACTCCTCTATATATTTATCCGCAAGCTCACGAACCGAAATTCCCAGCTCGTTCGCCTTGTTTATCATCTTATCGTCAATATCGGTAAAATTCTGCACAAACGTGACCTTATAGCCTCTGTACTCCAGATAACGCCTTAAAGTGTCAAAGATTATAAAGGGACGCGCGTTTCCGATGTGAAAGAAGTTATATACCGTCGGACCGCAGGAGTACATTTTTACCTCGCCCTCTTTGATAGGCACAAATTCCTCTTTCGCCCTGTGCAAAGTGTTATAAAGTTTCATTGTTATCGCCTTTCCGCTCTTTAAGTTTCTCAATTTCTCTGTCAAGTCTGCAAAGCTCCATAGCCACGGGGTCAGGAATATGTATCTGGTCGAGATCTATTCGGTCAACCGACGCAACCGCCGACGCGACGCGTACCTCGTTGAGCCTTACCACCCTCGCCGGAACGCCGACGCAGGTACTGTTCGGCGGAATGTCGGTAAGCACCACCGCGTTTGCGGCAACCTTGCTGTTGTCGCCTATTTTAACGGGCCCGAGCACCTTCGCTCCGCAGCCTATCATAACATTGTTGCCGACCGTCGGGTGGCGTTTGCCCTTTTCCTTACCCGTACCGCCGAGCGTCACTCCCTGATAAATTGTACAGTTGTCGCCAATCTGAGCCGTTTCGCCTATTACCACGCCCATACCGTGGTCTATGAAAACTCCCTTGCCGATTTGCGCGGCGGGGTGAATTTCAATGCCCGTCTTTTTGCGCGTGCGCTTGGAAAGCCAGTCGGCAAGAAAGTAATGCCCTTTTTCGTACAGCCTGTGCGCAATTCGGTACTTGGTAACGGCTTTAACTCCGGGATAGAGGAAAAACACCTGCGCACGGCTTCTTGCCGCCGGGTCGCGCTCCAGCACGACGTTTACCTCTTCCCTTATTGTCTTAAATATACCCATAAAATCCCCCTAAGGAAAGTATATACTTAATTTACCGAAATATTGTCTTTAATATTCCCAAAGATTTACACAAACGATTGACTAAATTATATCACATTGATTTTTAATTATCAATATTTAATTTATCTAATTTTCAAAATTTCCGTAATAAAATAACATTGAGATTTCAACCGCGAATATCCGCGCTTGCTTCGGATTATATCCACACCCATAACACCGACCTCAAAAACAGGCTGACAGCATACAGCCGCAGCTATCCAAACCTATGTAAGCGGATCGCCGAGGACGAGGACACAGGCTTTATGGAATTTGTGATTGCAAAGGGACGGTTCTCTTTCCGCCTGACGGCTCCCTACACCGAGGAGCGCCGGGCGGCGGCAAGCAGGTATGCAAGGGAACATAATCGGCTTAGAAAATAGGTTGTCAAAAGACTTGCAAAAAGCGACAAAATGATGTATATAATACGCTTGTCGGAGCAATCCGATAGGGAAAAAAGGTAAGGCTTAAAACAGTGTTAAACGCTGGGCGGTTATGCCAACATCTCCCGAAAGGGGGTGAGGCTTATGGAATATGTGTATATAATGATTTTCATTATTGCACTAATCGCATTGATTGTGTCCATAAAAAAATAACGCCAGCCCCGCTATAAGTTGACGTTATTCCTTATAATATCACTTGTGGCATAACCGTTTGAGGCTTTGCCTTTTCCTTTACTCATATTATACTGCCGTTTGCGGAATTTGTCAACTATTTTTTCTGAAATCATGAGCTAAAAACTTGACATAATGTATGGAGTACAATATACTAAATGCGAAGAATATTAAAAATATGATAATGTAATGCAATAGATATATGGAGGTGTTCGGATAATGAGGAAACGGGTGCTTGCTTTACTTTGTGCTTTGCTGACGTTATTGCCAACTGCTGTATTTGCAACGATACAAATTCTTCCAAACCAAAGAGGTGCAGTAAACAAATCCGGCGAAATGATTTATCGTGGTGAGCCATGGCAGTATGATGTGGAGAAAAAGGCTCCCATCCTCATTCTTCCAAATGGCGAGGTTAGATATTTCCC
>CANQBQ010000029.1 GCA_947589045.1 uncultured Clostridia bacterium
CAATGGAAAACAGCGGCAGCACAGAAACCAACCCCAAGGTTCAGTATCAGGAAGTAAAGATCACGGTTCCCGCAACAAAGGTTGAGTTTACAACTGAATCCGATGAAATTGGAAATACTGCAATTTCGCCCGGAGACAGCACTAAGACCTTTAAAGCTAATGTTACTCCCACAGACTCTGACGATACCGTTTCTTACTCGGTAACGGCGAACGACGGTGCAGGCACAGGCGTTTCGATTGACGCGACCTCCGGCGCTCTTACGGTTACCAAAGAAGCTGAAGCCGGCAAGTATACCGTTAAAGCTGAGGCGGGTGCTCAGAGTGATACCGTAGAGATTACTATTGGCGGACTCAGCATTTCGGGCGACTTTGTTGTCGGTGAAACCATCACAGGTAACGCAGAACCCGCTGGTAGTAGCTACAAGTGGTATACTTCCGAGTCCCCGGATGGTTCTTCCCCCGCAGAGATTGAGGGAAAGACCGAGAAAACTTTGACGCTCGAAGCAGATCAGGCAGGAAAGTATATTGTTTTTGAAAGCGACAGCAAAACGGTTGTAAGTAAGGAGCAGGTTAAGACTGCGGTTGGATATGCAGAGTATGTGTTCAACGATGGCACTTTGAACGCTGCCGCTGACGCGGTGCTCAGCACACCTACCCATGACTCTACATCTCCGCTTACTGAGAAGCCCACTCTTACCAACTATACAGGTACGAGCGGTGACAATTCCAATAAAGCTTATAATTATCAGGCGACATCCGGTATGGACTATACCTACACTTTGCCGTACTCCAAGGAAAGCACTAATTTCAAGGGAGGACAAAAAGGCAGCAACGGTAAGGGTTATATAGTTGATCCCAAGCTTACGGCTAATAGTGCGGCTTCATATGATTTGATTGTTGTATTCACAGCCAATTCAGATGCAAAGCCGTCAACTATTACACTTACCAAGGGCGACGAGTTTGTCAGCGGAGGTTACAAAGGCGGAACACAACTCGGTGATACATTTACATCTTCTTCTGTCAATGAACCTACGATTGCTACATTTAAGGGTCTTACCGATGAGACAGTAGCGTTTACAATCGCGGACCAGGCTAAGATACAGTATATAGGTATAAGACTTTATCAGGCAATCGACTAATAATCAACACAGGAAATAGGATAGGGTATAGGGAAACGGAATAAAATCCGCCCACCCGAAACCTAAGTTCGCAAATCAAAACCACCGAAAATCCTCGGATTTTCGGTGGTTTTTTGCAATTTTGCGCGGCGGCGGGGCGTGGTGTTGCGGGGGCATAACGGGCGAACGCGGTTCGCCCCTACAAAAAATAACCGACAAAAATCCGTAGATTTTTGTCGGAGAGGAGCAAGTTTCCCGTAAAAGCGAAGATTTCCCGAATAGGGAAATTGAAGCATAAAGGGAAACTTGCGACGAGCGCCCCCGACGCACCGCAACACGCGAAATGTATTTTTACAACAAACCGTTGACAAATGAAAAATTAAGTTGTATAATGTTCTTGAAAAAAGAGAAACGGCAGAGCGCAAAAACGGTCAGCCGCTTCGGGTTTATGAAAACAACCGTTAAAGCTGGCTAAACTTTAAAGGCGGTTGTTTTTTTATTGCGCCGGAAGTGCGAATACTGCTAAAATCACAGCGAGCACTACCAGAGCGAAAACCGTTTTGAAAATAAAATTTTTCATAGGCATCACTCCCTCCTTTAGTCGTAAACACATTTTTGCGTTCCGAAAAAAGAATGAAGCGACCAACCGTCCTTACGTTTTTTCCTCTGCCTTTAGATTGACGCATTTTATTTACGCCAAAATGTTTCTCCGTATGAAACAAATATGTAACATACATTGTGGTTTTTCAACCACAATATTATTCTATCGCATTTCCCGATATTTTTCAACGCTTTTCGTTATTTGTAATAGAAATGTAACGCTAAATGTATTTTTATAACAAACCGTTGACAAATGAAAATTTAAGTTGTATAATAAATATAAAGAAAAGGCAAAGCCGCAAGGGTTATGCCAAAATATTTGCTAAAAATAGCCCTCTATCTTGACCGGACGGGGGCTATTTTACTTTTACAGTAAAAACCTCGTCGCGACACGCCCTTTTTGCTTACTTTGCCCTGTTCGGGCAAAGTCGCGCTTTCGGGCGGTCGCTCCTCTCCGACAAAAATCTACGGATTTTTGTCGGTTTTAATTTTTATTCGGTGCGTCGAGGGAGCCGCACTCTACAACCATACGGACGCGCTATCCTTTTGTACGGGACGGCGCCCTCGTCGCGACACGCCCTTTTTGCTTGCTTTGCCCTGTTCGGGCAAAGTCGCGCTTTCGGGCGGGCGCTTCGAATGAACACTTAATGAGCAAGCTATATGCTTGCGAATTTAGTGTGAATTGTGCCCTGTTGGGTACTCTTTCCCAAAAAGCGCAAGTCGCTTTTTGGGAGCCCTGTAAAATTATAGCACAAATACGAAAAATGCAAATTTATAATTCTATTTCAAAACGCAATATATGAAAAAATCGGGATAATTTGCGATTTTCGGGCTAAAATAAAATCTATGATGAAAAGATATTGCATTTACGGATTTTTGGGCTGGAGCCTCGAAATAATATGGACGGGATTTTCCGCGCTTATGCACGGCGACGCGAATATGGTCGGGCATACCTCTATGTGGATGTTCCTCATATACGGTCTTGCGGTCGTTTTTCTGGAGCCGGTACACAACAAAATGCGCCGCGCACCGTGGTTCTTGCGCGGTCTTACCTACACCGCAATAATTTTTGCGATAGAGTTTGTGAGCGGTTTTTTGCTGAGGCTTGCGGGCATAACCGCGTGGGATTACAATGGCAGATTTGCGCTTATGGGGCTTATAAGGTTCGACTACACCCCGATATGGTTTGTCGTCGGGCTGCTGTTTGAGCGCGTCCACATTATGCTTACGGCAAGGGAGCAACAAAAGTAAAAAATCAAAAAAACAGCCGCACGGGTCTTTTACAACCCGCGCGGCTGTCGCCTTTTACAAATCAAACATTTTAAAGCGCGAAATCTCGATAGCTTTAACGGGGCACATCTCGTGGCAGCAGAAGCATTTTATACACGAGGAATAGTCGATATGCGCCTTTTTATCAATGACCTTTATCGTTTTTGCGGGGCAGCTCTCGGCGCACTTGCCGCAGCCGATACACGCGCCGCGTTTTATTTTGGGTCGGGGCGACACGAGCCGCATAAGCGGCTTCCTCAAAAATTTCAGCGCGCCCGCGTAGCTCATAAAGTCAATCGAATGTGTGGCGGGATTTTTGAAATCGGGGTATGTCAAAAGCTCGTCTCCCGCAAGCTCGATTTGTTCCTCTCCCCTGAAAAGTCCGCGCCGCTCCGCTTCTTCAAGCATTTCGATTTTCGCATTTTCCATTCCTATAACCCTTGCAAGCACTCGGTCAAGCGCAAAAGCGTCGCAGGAGGAAATAATCATTCCGGTTTTGCGCGGCGTTCCGCCCGACGGACCGTCGCCCTCCATAGACACCACCGCGTCGGTTATCGAAACCGAGGGGTTTACGGTCATGAAAAGGTCTATAAGCATATTCGCGAAGTCGCGCTTATCGGGAAATCTCATATGAAGCTCGGGCTTCATAAGTCCGGGAATCGAGCCGAACATATTTTTGACCGCGCCGCTCATACCCGTCATACCGTGAGTTTTCAGCTTGGGCATATTGATTATAAAGTCCGCATCGCATAGCGGATTTATAATATTAAACGAGTTCACGCGCCCGCCCGCCGCCGCGACCTCGCGAAAGCCGGTATCGAGGTTGACCTTCGCGCCCGTGCGCTCGGCGACGTCCAGCATACCCGATGCGGCATAGATGCCTTTCAGGTGCTGTGCGAGATACGGTCCGCCCGGACTGTCGGCAATCACAATGTCGCGCACTCCGAGCGATTTTAATTTATTTATTACGCCCTCCGCAAGCGCGGGGTGCGTCGTCGTCGCCTCGTCGGGGCGGCGTTTCATAAGCAGGTTGACTTTAAGTACGACCCGCATATCGGGCTTTATTTTTTCGTCAAGCCCAAGCTGCGAGAAAATTTCGTCCACGGCGGGAGTTATAATATTTAAATCGTATTCGTCCGCCCTTACAACGTGTACCTTTGACATTTTCCGACCTCCGCAGTTTATTTTTTCAAGAAATCGGAGATAAGAGTCTCCGCCTCGGCGGTAAAATCGCCGCCTGTGTCCAGCCAGTGTATTTCCTTATCCGCCTTGAACCACGTCATCTGACGCTTCGCAAAGCGTTTTATCGCATACGACAGCGCGGTTTCCATTTCCTCAAAGCTCTCGTACTGTCCGTCCAAATAGCGGAAAATATGTCTGTACTCCAGCCCCAGCGACTCCATAAACTCGCCGCTTACGCCGCGCTCCAAAAGTCCGCGCACCTCGTCGAGCATACCCTGCTCAAAACGCGCGCGGAGCCGCGCGTCTATTCGCTCGTTTAAAACTTCGCGCTCAAACGTCATACCGAGCCACAGCGCGTCATAGCGCGGACTGTTGCTGTTTTCGACGCACGAGATTCCGCGCCGCTCCTTTTCAATGGCGCGTACCACCCGCCGTGGATTTTTCAAATCCACCGCGTCCGCCGCCGCGCCGTTCAGCGAAAGCAAAATTTCGGTCAGCTCGTCAAGATTTTTTTCGGTCAGCTCGCGGTGTTCCTCCTCGCCGACCTGTATTTCGTTAAAATTATAGCCCTTGACAACCGCTCGGATATAAAAGCCGGTGCCGCCGCAGATGATTGGAAGTCTGCCGCGCGACAATATGCCGCGTATCGCCTCATACGCCATCGACTGATATTCCGCCGCCGAAAACATACGCTCAGGCTCTATTATATCAATTAAATGGTGCGGCACTCCGTCGCACTCTTCGGGCGTTATTTTGCCCGTACCGAGATCGAGTCCGCGAAAAACCTGACGCGAGTCCGCCGAGACGACCTCGCCGTTAAACCTTTTCGCAAGCCTGACCGCAAGGTCGGACTTTCCCGAAGCCGTGGTCCCCACCACCGCAATAATTTTAGGAAGCATACTTAAATTCCTCTCCGCACCGAAAGCGATGCGCCTTTATTTTGCTATTACAGCCGCGGCAACAATTCTGCCGATAAAAACGCCCGCGAGACAGAGCGCGACGCTCAAAATAACATACGCCGAGCCGATAAGTCCGCGTCCGCCTTCAAACAATTCCACCGTTTCGAGAGAAAGAGCCGAAAGAGTGGAAAAACCGCCGCAAAAGCCGGTCGTCAAAAACAGGTTCAAATCGGGCGGGAAGTCTGACAGATTCTCCGCAACCTCCGACACTGCGCCGATTATGACCGCCGCCGCTATGTTTACAATAAGCGTCATAACGGGCAGACCGTGTATGCCCGGAATAAGACACAAAAGGTAGCGAAGCACCGCTCCTATAAAGCCGCCGACACCCACCAAAAAGCACTTCAACATAAATTATACCCCTCCGATGTACCTTTAAATCAAAATCAAATCTAAATCAAAACTTTTCCGTAGACCGAAATGCTGTCGCTCTCGTTTATTTTAATCGGCTCGTACTTGGGATTGAGAGATATGAGAAGCGTCTCGCCGCCGCGCCTTACGAGCTTTTTGCAGTAGGCGTTGTCATTAAGCATAAAAATGCCTATTTCTCCGCTCTCTATTACCTCCTGTCGCTTTACCCACACCACGTCGCCGCTGTGGATTAAAGGCTCCATACTGTCGCCCGAAATCCTTATTCCGAAGTCGGCATAGGCGGGCGCGTCAGCCTCAATAACCTCCCAGTCCGCGCTGTCAACAAAATTTCCGCGTCCCGCCGCCGCGGGCTGAAGCGAAACCGAAACGGGGCGCAGTCTTTTGGGGCGCACGTCGCTATACTCAAAGCCGCGGGCATAGCCCATACCGAATTCCGCACAGTTCTCGACCGACAGCTTGCCGCGCTCGTCGAGCCTGCGGAAACGCTTTAAAAGCTCCGCTTCGCGCACCGAAAAGGTGTACTTCTCGAACGGCACTCCCAAAAATAGGGCGGAAGGATTGTCAATCCCGTACACGTCGCAGAGCTTGAGAAATGTCTCTATGTCCGGCTCCGCCTTGCCCGTTTCCCACGAGCTGAAAGTGGACTGACGTATGTTAAGCCTCTCATATACGTCGCGCTGTGAAAATCCCGCGCGAATACGCGCCTCTCTTAAAACACGGCTTACAACCGAATTTGCCATAATTTTTTCCTCCAGGGTCACACACCGAAAATATGTTTGTTTATATAATATTAACACACTTTTCCATTTGTTGCAATACAAAATCAAAAAAATCGTTAAAATTTTATTAAATTTTTCGTTAAAAAATATATTGACAAACGTAATTTTTGATATTATAATCTTTTTGTAAAATAAAATTCGTTTTAATTCGCGGGCGGCTGTACCTCTCGGCAGGCGCGGCGAGTAAAAGCGGAAACAGACAAAAGAAAAGATATAAAGAAGGGAAAGAAATTGATGAACAGAAAAAGTATGTTTAAAGATGAGGAGGACGTTAAAAAATGGCTCAGGTCAATTCCGCTGAAGAAAAAGGAGCTTATGCTGAAAATAGACTTTTATGCGGAGCTTAAGGCGGGACTTGAACTGAGGCGTGCGCGGCTTGAGCGCGAAAACGTCGAAACGAGCGAGGCGGTTGAAAAAATTGTAAATACGCGGTTTTATGAAAATCAAATCGCCGCGCTTCGCTCAGAGATGGACGGCGCGGCGGAGGAGTTTGAACGCCTGACCGAGCCGCTGGAGGGGATAGAAAAGACGATTTTGACAATGAGATACCTGCGGAAAATGAGTTGGACGGCGATAGCGGTGCAGACGGCGTACAGCGACCGTCAGGCACAGCGGATACTTAAAAAGGCAATCAAAAAAATCAAGGAGGCGGCGCAAAGTGAAAATGAATAAGACGAGAAGAAAAAAGGCGGCAAACGACGCGTTTGAAAAAATAAATTCGCTTATGGACTGCGGCAACGAGCGCATAGAGCTTGCGGCGGCAAAGGAAATTTTGGAAATGAGCGAAAAGGCGGACATAGGCGACGAAAAGGTCACCGTGACCATAAAGGTGGTCGGAGAATGAACATAGAACTTTCGGTCACTCCGAAGCAAAAGAAATTTATCGACTGCGGCTGCGACGAGGTGCTGTTCGGCGGCGCGGCGGGCGGCGGCAAGTCGTACGGTCAGCTTATCGACGCGCTGCTGTTCGCGCTTAAATACAAGGGCAGCCGCCAGCTTATCCTCCGCCGCACCTTTCCGGAGCTTGAACGCTCGCTTATTTTAAATTCTCTCTCCCTCTTTCCGAGGGAAATCGCAAGCTACTCGGTTTCAGCCAAAAAATGGACGTTCAGGGGCGGCTCGGTAATAGAGTTCGGTTTCTGCGACGGCGAAAAGGACGTTTTCAGGTATCAGGGCGCGGAGTACGACATAGTGAGGTTCGACGAGCTGACCCACTTCACCGAAACGCAGTACAGCTATTTAATATCGCGCATACGAGGCACAAACGGCTTCCCAAAGCAGATAAAATCAACCGCAAATCCCGGCGGGGTCGGACACTCGTGGGTCAAGGCACGGTTTATTGAGGGCAAGAGCGCGGATAAAATACATATTGACGAGCACGGGCGGAGCATAATATTTATTCCGTCGTTTGTCGGAGAAAATACGTTTTTGACCGAGGCAGACCCCGACTATATAAAAAGGCTGGAGCAACTGCCCGAAAAGGAAAAAAAGGCGCTTTTGTACGGCGACTGGGATATATTCAGCGGTCAGGTGTTCACCGAATGGCGCAACAATCCCGAAGGCTACGCTTCGCGCAAATTCAGCCACGTTATAACGCCGTTTGAAATCCCGCGCGAGTGGCGGCGTTACCGCGCATTCGACTTCGGTTACTCCAAGCCGTTCGCGGTGCTGTGGTTCGCGGTGGACCACGACGGCAGAGCGTTCTGCTACCGCGAGCTTTACGGCTGTACCGGCGAGCCGGACGTGGGCGTAAAGTGGAACGTCGGTCAGATAGCGGAGAAAATAAGAGAGATTGAGGAAAAAAATGAGAGCGGACAAAAAATAGTCGGCATAGCCGACCCCGCGATATGGAACGCCACGGGCAGCTACGAGGGCAGCGTCGCCGATATGCTGGAGAGGCACGGGGTCTATTTTGAGCGCGGCAAAAACGACAGAATTGCGGGAAAAATGCAGCTTCACAACAGGCTTGCGTTTGATGAGGATGGGTATTCGATGCTGTATTTCTTTGAAAACTGCCGCAACACAATACGCACCCTGCCGCAGCTCGTCTACGACAGCACCAACCCCGAGGACGTCGATACCAAGGGCGAGGACCACCTCTACGACGCGCTGAAATATTTCCTGATGGCAAATCCGATACGAGTACGGTAGGGCTATGTATTTGCGTTATAATTTTACAGGGCTCCCAAAAAGCGCAAGTCGCTTTTTGGGAGCCCTACGCGGCTACGCCGCGCATTATTTTCATAACAAACCGTTGACAAATATAAAATTAAGTTGTATAATAAACATAAAGAGAGGCAAAGCCGTAAGGGTTATGCCGTCAGTTTATTTTAATAAAATAACGCCTAACGGTCAGATAACGCGGGCGTTATTTTTTTATGGTCAAAATCAGCACTATAAGTGTGATTAGATACATCATAATATATGTATATACCATAGCAATCACCTCCTTTCACGGAGATGACGGCATAACACCCGACGGCTCACGCCGCCGCTTACAGCTTTGCCTTTTTATATTCTACCGCATTTTACGATATTTTTCAACGATTTTTGTTATTTGTAATCGAAATGTAACGCGGTGCGTCGGGGGCGCCGCATAAAATAAAAAAACGCGGCGTAGGCGCAAACGGGCGCACACGGTGCGCCCCTACGACCAAACACCCCGCCGCATGCAAAAAAAGAGGAATCCCGAAGGATTCCTCTTTTTAAGTTGTCTTATACCAAATTGTGCAAATCTGATATGACTTTTTGCGTTTTACGCGGGTGTTGATTATTCTTCGGCATACTCAAATGCTATCGCGCAGATTAAGAAGTTACCGTCGCCGCCACCGAAAATCGCATATGTATCTCCAGCCTCAACGCTAAATTTTGCCGAGCCGAAAATCGGATTTTTTCCAGATGCTGATGCATCATAATCCTCAATATTACTCCTTGTAGAAGAAGGATATGTTCCATCTACTAATTTTGCATACCTAACATTTCCGTTCTGCTTTGCTTGGTATAACACGTTAACCGTGCCCGCTTTTTGGGCAGTTATTTTCACATAACCCGCGAGAGTTCCGTCTTTATCATTCGCCTCAGTATCTTTTTCAAATAGGTGAGAAGATTCATTTAAAACGATTCGTGAGTGAACACCAAACGGTTGTTGGCTATAAGTCTTGCCGACAAATTCAAAGCCGCCATCCTTACCGGTCCAAGCCTTGGTTTTCTCAACTGATGTACTTGCACCCGTAATCTTCTCGATTGATCCGGTAATCGCGCCATCACCATCTACAAAAGTAATCGGTGTAGAATCAGTGGGTAATTCTATGGTTGCTTCCGTAGTATCCCACCAAGCCGTTTTCATCACTTTACTGCTGTCGACAATAGAGATTGCCTTTTCGCCTTTTACGCCTTTGTCAACGGTCGATGTGGCAACTACTTTCCACTGGTCGTTTGCTTTAGCTTCGGCTGTTACCGTTACCGTGCCGTCAGCGATTGTGACACCTTTTGCTTCCGGTGTTACTGCTTCAACCGTCCACTTGTAGTCGGCGTCAGTATCTGCTAAATCAACTCCTTCCTTGGGAGTTACTGTGGCAGTATAAACCGATGTAACGCTATCACTCAGTTCTTTAATATCAATCGTTTCAGAACCGTCGACCGTGATACTCTTGGGAGGAACAGATATAGTAATGTCCTGGAACTTTACGGTTTCACCTGTAAAGTCGTTAAGATTACCGCCGCCGACATGGAGCCTGTCTTTGTTGGTAGATGTTACCTCAATACTCGAAGCAAACCAAACATCTGTTTCGTTTTTGGAATTCTTGTAGTACTCAGGTTGCTGAGCGTTCGGCGAAACAAAGTTATGAGCTGTCAAGCTAACCGTCTTAGAGCCGTCTGTCAACTCCTGACCCGTGAAAGTCGCAAGATCGGTCTCGGGAGCCTTGAACTCGTAAGGTGCACTTGAATCTTTGTCATTGAAGGTGCGGTTGCCTACTTTATATGTGAAAGAATCGTCAGCACCAATCAGCTTCATAGCGTTGTCGGTCGCCTTAACCGTAACCGTGTAGGTGTATGTCTTGGTCGCGGTTATGTCCTTTGTTGTTTCGCTTTTAGCCGCGCCGGTTGTAACCTTACCGTTTTCCCCATCGAGAATATAGGTATTTCCGTCGTGAGTAACGCTGATAGTATATTCGGTATTTGCTTCAAGACCGGTTGCCTCATATTTGAGCGAGCCTTTTGTCGTATCGCCACACTCTGCATCTGTTGTTTCCGTACCGGTAGCATTTACTGTAACGGGGTCCTTTCCGTCCGCAGTAAATTTAATTTCGATGTCACTTCCGTTAAGTTTTGAATCATCTTTCTTTTGCTTACTGTTGTTCCATTTGCCGGTAAGAACCAAGTCGCCCTTGACCGATGCCTCTTCTACATGCTTCTTCAGCGTTATGCCGCTCAGGTCGAGGGTATAAGTTGTCGGCTCATATTCGGCGCCGTCGCCGTCGTAGTCAAAGGTTATCTTGACTTCCTTTACCTGCCAGTTCTGATGCTCCGGGTTGGTCGTATAATCCGTAAACAGCGTATCAACAGGGTTGAGGCAGATACCTAAAACGAATGTTCCGTTGGTCTTGAACAAATCCGTCTTATCGGTAGGCGACAAGTATTTTTTATTAAAGCCTGATGATTCCAAAGAAGGATCTTTACCATTCTTATAGGTTACCTCTATGCTGATTTTGGTATTCGCGCTTGCTTGTTTTATCTTCATAGTAAGCGGGAAGTAGTACTCCTTATACGGAATCTCAGTGTCACCAAACTGTTTCCAGTTAGCGGTACCGGTAACCACCGCTCTTGCGGGATTTGAGGTATCTACGTTAAAGTCACCAAACTCCTTAGCATCTATCTCTTGGCTGCCGGTGCCGAATGTGCCGTCGTCATTTGTAGACTGAGCAATAAAGACCTCACCGGGCTTGAGTCCATCGGCGGAAT
>CANQBQ010000030.1 GCA_947589045.1 uncultured Clostridia bacterium
TTGCGAAGAACTGACAAGCTACACCTACGGCGTGGGAGCGACCTTGCCCGAACCGACAAAAACGGGTTACACGTTCGGCGGCTGGTATGAAAACGAGAATTATGACGGCGAAGCGGTAGACAAAATCAAAACTACCGATACGGGCGATAAAACGTATTACGCAAAATGGACAAAAGACGAACCTGCGCCCGAACCCCGCGACAGAGTGGAGTTTACCCGCGACGGCGGCGAAGTGACGGCGCGGCTCATATTTGAAAAGACATTGCCGCCGCTCGAAAATGAAATACGGGTATTCGCGGTGTTCAGCGAGGGCGGCGTATTCCGCTATGCCGAGTTGCTGACGGTCAGCGATATGACCGCGAAGTTTACAATCCCCGAAAAATATGCCGCCTGCGACATCAGCCTCTATGTCTGGGATAAAAACCTGCGACCTCTGATGAATGTGCAGAGGATGGAAGCCGAAACTGAATAAGACGCAAAACAAAAAAGGACAGACGAAATAAAATTTCGTCTGTCCTTTTTTAATTAAAATTTCAAGATGCCGCCGAATTATTCTCCGAAGCATATGTCTATCGAGCGAGCCATATTTACAAGCTCGCCGTTGGGGTTTACGTTTTTAAGCTCGCCGATAACATTTTCGAGAGAGTCGTAAGAAATTTCGTTGCCGCGAAGCGCAACCATATTTCCGAACTTGCCCTGCATAAGAAGCTCGACCGCCGCAACGCCATAGCGGGTCGACAAAATTCTGTCGTTCGCGGTCGGCGTACCGCCTCTTTGAACGTGACCGAGTATGGTCGCTCTTGCCTCAAGTCCGACAAGACCTTCAAGCTGTCCCGCGACAAGCTCGCCCACACCGCCCAGACGAATGGGGTCGGGGCTATTTTCCAGAACCTTGGAAACCACAATGTCGCCGTCCTTGGACTTCGCGCCCTCGGCAACGACCACGATGGCGAAGTTCTTGCCTCTTGCGCGGTTGTGCTTTAAAGCGTCTGCCACTATGTTTATGTCATACGGTATCTCGGGTATCAAAATCGCGTCCGCGCCGCCCGCGATACCTGCGCCGAGCGCGAGCCAGCCCGCGTATCTGCCCATAGCCTCGACAACTATTATTCTGCTGTGCGACTCCGCGGTTGTGCGAAGTCTGTCGATAGCCTCGGTCGCAATCGAAACCGCCGTGTCGTAGCCGAACGTGGTGTCGGTGGACGCGAGGTCATTGTCTATGGTCTTGGGTACGCCGATAACCTTAACGCCCTTGCGCGAAAAATCGCGTCCGCTGGTTAAAGTACCGTCGCCGCCGATAACAACAAGCGCGTCTATGCCCGCCTTTTTCAGGTTTTCAACGCCGACGTCCGAAACGTCGCCGCGTTTTTGCTTTCCGTCCTTGTCGATATAGGTATAATCAAAAAGATTGTCCTTATTGGAGCTGTAAAGAATGGTACCGCCCTTAAATATGATACCCGTAACGTCGTGCAGGGTCAGCGGCACAAACGCCTTTTCTCCTTCATACAAGCCTTTGTAGCCGTGCTTAATGCCGACAACCTCGAGACCGTATTTTAAAATGGCGGTTTTGGTCACGGCGCGGATAACCGCGTTCAGACCGGGACAGTCGCCGCCGCCTGTCATAACGCCGATTTTTTTAATTTCACTCATAAGTACAAACCTCCAATTCATTCTTCCACATATTTTATATCATTTAATATTACAATTCAACATAAATCTGCATTTTAAAAAATATTTGTTAAAAATCAACGAAAAGATATTGATTATTAAATATTGTTGTAGTATAATACTGTTAATTAAATTATGCCTTTTTATCCGAATGTTGCCAAACAGGAGCGATAAACGGCGCATTGATTTACATAAACAGTTGCAAAATAATAAATTTACATAATAAATATTAAGAAAGGTTGATGAAAAATGGAAAAGCAAAAAGTATTAACAAAGATGACTGATGCCGGACTGGTTGCCGTTGTCCGTGCAAACAGCGCAGAGGAAGCTATGAAGATTTCGGACGCTTGTCTCGAGGGCGGCTGCCCCTCTATCGAGCTTACGTTTACGGTTCCCGGCGCGCATAAGGTTATAGAGGCTCTTGCTGCCAAATACACTCACGGCGAGATGCTTCTCGGAGCGGGTACGGTGCTTGACTCCGAAACCGCAAGACAGGCTATTTTGTCCGGCGCAAACTTCATAGTAAGCCCCGGCTTCAATGCCGAAGCGGCTAAGCTGTGCAACCGTTACGCGGTTCCCTATATGCCCGGCACAATGACGTTTACCGAGATACTCACCGCTATGGAAGCGGGCGTTGACATCTGCAAGGTGTTCCCCGGAGACATAGTTGGTCCGAACTTCATTAAGGACGTAAGAGGTCCGTTGCCGCAGGCTAAGCTGATGCCCACCGGCGGCGTTGACGTAAACAATGTTGACAAGTGGATAAAGGCGGGTGCCGTTGCTGTCGGCGCGGGCTCCTCGCTCACCAAGGGCGCAAAGACCGGCGACTATGCGGACATTACCGCCACCGCCAAGGAATTTATCGCTAAGATTAAGGAAGCTCGCGCTTCGTAATCTGAAATTTGCTTGATTTTTAAGAAAAATACATAAATTAAAATTAAAGGAGATTTGAAAATATGGCAAAGGTAGTTACAATGGGCGAAATAATGCTCAGATTATCAACCCCCAACAACGAGAAGTTTCTTCAGGCGGACGAGTTCGACGTATGCTACGGCGGCGGCGAGGCAAATGTTGCGGTATCCCTCGCAAACTATGGTCACGATGCGGAATTTGTAACCAAGGTTCCCGATAACCCGATCGGCGACTCGGCTGTTGCCGCGCTCAGAAAGATGAACGTAGGCACAAAGAATATCGCTCGCGGCGGTGAAAGACTCGGAATTTACTTCCTCGAGACAGGCGCTTCGATGAGAGCTTCCAACGTCGTATATGACAGAGCGCACTCCTCGATCGCTACGGCTACCGCCGATGATTTTGACTTCGATAAGATTTTCGAGGGCGCGGACTGGTTCCACTTCACGGGAATTACTCCCGCTGTTTCGGACGCTGCGGCTGAGCTTACGGAGCTTGCTCTGAAGGCTGCAAAGAAGCACGGCGTTAAGGTTTCGGTTGACCTCAACTTCAGAAAGAAGCTCTGGTCGAGCGAGAAGGCTCAGAAGATTATGACAAACCTTATGCAGTATGTTGACGTTTGCATAGGCAACGAGGAGGACGCGGAGAAGGTTCTCGGCTTCAAGCCCGGCAACACCGACGTTACTTCGGGCGACCTTGAGCTTGCAGGCTATGAGGACATCTTCAAGCAGATGGTTGCAAAGTTCAACTTTGAGTATGTTATCAGCTCTCTGCGCGTAAGCCACAGTGCGTCGGATAACGGCTGGTCGGCTTGCATCTATTCGAGAGACGCAAAGGAATTCTATCACTCCAAGGAATACAGAATTCATCCCATCGTTGACCGCGTAGGCGGCGGCGACAGCTTTGCGGGCGGCACGATTTGCGGCTTCCTGGACGGCAAGAACTTCAAAGACGCTCTTGAGTTCGGAGTTGCGGCTTCCGCGCTCAAGCACACCATCCCCGGAGACTTCAATATGGTTTCGAGAAAGGATGTTGAGACGCTCGCAGGCGGCGACGCAAGCGGACGTGTTCAGAGATAATCTCGTTTGAACGACAATAAAAAGGCTGTGCCGATTATCGGCACAGCCTTTTTTATACAAAATTTTATTTAGTCCCAATTTACGCAAATTGGCTCGGGTGGTGCGGGAAGAAGTCGAAGCGCGGCTCCAAAAATTTAAACTCGTGCTCGCCGTCGCCGCAGAAGTCGTACAGCGTGTCAAACGCGCGGTTCCAGTCCCAAAACTCATCTCCAAAGCCCAGATATTCGAGCAGAAGCTCGGTGCCGCGCGGCGCGATTGGATGTACCAAAAGCGCGGCGGTACGCACCATATGGAATGTGTCGATAATGGTCTGTATGCGAAGCTCGTCGTTGTTGTCCTTGTCCGCCGCCGCCGAATTTTTCGCAAAATATTTGTTTGCGCTTCGAATATACGAGTCGAGCAAATTCATAACGGTGTGAAATTCAAATCGGTACATCGCTCTCTCGTATTTTAAGATAATCTCTTTTGCATCTTTTAAAACATCGTCGCTGACTTTGCCGCGGGGGAGCTTTCCGCCGCAGTATTTCTGAACCGAGTAGAAGCAGGAGCGCGCCACTCTGTTGAATACGTTGGAAAGCAGGTTGCCCTCTTTGATAACGGGGTCCGCATCGCTCTCTCCCGCAGTCGGATTGAGCGGCTTCGGCTGAAAGCTGACGCTCTTAATTCCCAGTCCGAGACTTAGAAAGTGCGCTCTGAGCTGTTCGGCGGTGTAGTAGTCCAAAAGCTCGCCCGCCATCGGCGGCTTGACCGCACCGCTGCTGCTTGCCTTTTTGTTCAGGAATAATATGTGGTGGTTTGCGACCAGCGTCGGAAGGGTAAGCTCTCCGTCGGCGGGGTGCGCCGAAAGACCGTCCTTTGCGTTCAGAGCCATAAACATAGCCATCTCCGCGATGCCGTAGAAATAGATGTTGTCCTGCCCTATGAACTGATATACCTTGGCGTCGTCGCTGCACCAGTATTTTTTCCACTCTTCCGCGTCCTTGCCCTGTGAGTTTAAGTAGGTCTTGCAAAAAGAAATCGGAGCCCACAGCGACTCAGGCCATACCCAAACGGTGAGATTTTCCTCTCCTTCAATCACGGGAGCGGGAACGCCCCACTCGATGTTGCCGGTGAGCCTGAACGGCACGAGGGTCTTGCCCGCACGGAAGCGTATTCCGTTGTCGCCGAGCACGCGCCTTGCCTCGTCTCTCTCGTCCAAATTATTAAATTCGAGCGCAAACGAGGTCTTGTTCGCTCCCTTGTGTATTTGATGAGACGGCATCTGCGCCTTTACCTTGTCGTAATCCTCCTCAAATTCGTTCTTGACATATATTATGGGGGGATTTAAAAACTCTTTTATCGTGTTTGAAACGAGCGGGCGCACGCTCTCGTCCTGCGAGATATTTTCGACGTATTCCTGCATAAGAGGAAAGAACTTCGTCAAATCAATGTACCAGTTTACCACATCCCGCATCTCGGGCGTTTCGCCCGTGAGGGTGCTTTTGGGGTCTATAAGCTCGCTCGGCATATACTGGTGTCCGAGAGAACATTCGTCGGCATAGCCCTTGTCCGAGTTGCAGTTCTCCACCGGGCATTTTCCGACTACCTGCCTGCCGTTTAAGAACTGCTCCGCCTTTGCATCGTAGAACTGAGAGGTGGTCATTTTGGTAAGATAGCCGTTTTTGTAAAGCGTTTCAAGAATTTCGCGGCTCTCCTCCGCGTGAAACTTCTTAGCCTCGTCAAGCCCCGACGCCGCGAACAGATTGAGGCTTATATCGTAGTCATTAAGCGTCTTTTTCTGGCTTTCGTGGTTTGAACGCACAAAGTCCTCAAGCGTGCCGCTAAACTCTCCGCTCTCTTTTACCTTTCGGTAGCCCTCGACGATAGGAGAGCCGTAGCAGTCGGTTCCCGACACGAAAATCACGTTTTCCGCGCCTATTCTGTCCCGCAAAAACCTCGCCCATACGTCCGCCTGAACGAAAACTCCGCCGACGTGTCCGAAGTGGAGCGTTTTGTTGCCGTAGGGCATACCGCCGGTTATTACCGCGCGCTTAGGAAACTTCGGGCGCTCCATATCGAAAATGCTCGGCTTTTTAAATTCATAATGCGTACCGTTTTCTCTTTTGTCTTTTCCCATTACACTGCCTCCCCTGTTTTTAAAGCTCTGCGGCTTTCGCAAGCCTTGCGCGCGTCTCGTCCTCGCCGAGGACGTGGCTTATTTCCCAAAGGTCGGGCGAGTTTGTGCGTCCGACGAGCGCGACTCGTATGACGTTACTGACGTCGCTTATGCTTCCGTTGTAAAGCTCGGGATTTTTTTTGTACTTTTTCGGCTGAAGCGCAAATCCGAGGTCGTCCGCGATAACGCGCACCTTGTCGAACCACGCCGTTTTATCGTCGCCGAAATCGAGGGTTTCAAGATAGCGCGAGATTATCTCCCTGCGCATATCCGCGTCCGTGTTTTGCGGAAACTCGTCCTCGATTTTAAAGGTATCGCGATAGTAAAATGAGAGGAAGTCCCTCGCCTGACTCATATTTACCAAATCCTTGCGCGGTCTGTCGCCGCTTCTGCCGACAGATATTGCCTTTATCGAAAAGTCTCTGTCTGCGGTGAAAATTTTGAAAAATTCGGGGTCGTATTCCCGCGCCCATTCCGCCAGCTTTTCGTAGATTTCTTCCGCGGGAGTTCTCAAAAGCACCTCGCGGCTCACGTCGTCAAACTTTGCAAGGTCGAACAGCGCGCCCGAATTGCTCATCTTTTCAAGCGTGAATTTGAAATCGTCTATCGGAGCGGTCGGGTTTTCGGCGCGCCACTCCTCGAAGTTCGAGTTTAGAACAGTCATTAAGTATTCCGTAACGCAGGACGGCAGATAGCCCTCCTTGCGGTAGTATTCAAGAGCCAGCTCGGGGTCCTTGCGCTTTGACAGCTTGCGCTTTGTCTCGCCGTCCATCTTCATAAGCACCGCCGTGTGACAGTATATGGGACGCTCCCAGCCCAGCGTGTCAAAAAGCTGAACGTGAATGGGGAGGGTGGAGAGCCACTCCTCGCCGCGTACAACGTGTGTGGTTCGCATCAGGTGGTCGTCCACCACATGGGCGAAGTGGTAGGTCGGGATGCCGTCCGACTTTAAAAGCACAAAATCCTGATAATTTTCCTGAAGCGAGAGAGTGCCGCGTATTCCGTCGAAAACCTCAACGCGGTTGTTCTCGTCTCCTTCCGAGCGGAAGCGAAGCACATAAGGCTCGCCGTTTTTGATTTTAGCCTCTATTTCCTCGTAGGACAGGTCGCGGCATTTCGCCCACTTTCCGTAGTAACCGAAGTTCAGCTTGCCCGCCATTTGCTCGTTTCTCATAGCTTCAAGCTCGTCCTCGCCGCAAAAGCAGGGGTACGCCTTGCCCGACAGCACAAGCTCGCGTGCGAAGGTGTGATATATTTCCTTTCGGAGACTTTGACGGTACGGACCGTAGCTTCCGTTGTCACCGTCAACCGTCGCGCCCTCGTCAAACTCGATGCCAAAAAATTTCATAGATGAAAGTATAACGTCGACCGCGCCCTCAACATAACGTTTTGAGTCGGTGTCCTCGATACGCAGGAAGAACACGCCGCCGCTCTGAGCGGACAGCCTCTCCCCTATAAGGGCGTTGTAGAGATTGCCGAGGTGGATAAATCCCGTGGGGCTGGGACCTATTCTTGTGACCGTCGCGCCCTCGGGCAGATTGCGCTTCGGGTATATTTCTTCGTATTCCCGCGGAGACTTAAGCTCGTTCGGGAAAAGCAGGTCTGCGAGTCTTTTGTAATCCATATATTAAACCGCCTTTGTATTTTAATTTAAAATATATTTTATAATAAACGGCTTTATATGTCAAGTAATTCCCGCTACTTTAAGAACTCCAGCCCCTCGTTGTCGGGAATGTCGTCCACCAAAAGCTCAAAACGCGTAAATTCACTTAAAAACGCGGTCTTGTCACGCTCGGACAACAGCACCTCGGAGCGGTCGAGAGAAATTTTTATATCGTCGAGCCGGTCGGCTCTTATTGTAAGCTCTGCCCATACGCCGCCGCTTTCCCAGCGCGACTTGACCCTCTCCATCGCCTCCGAAGCCTCATCCCAGCTTTCGGCGCTCACGGCGGCTTTCGTCTCATCGACATATTTTAAAATATCCTTTGTCATATCCGTTATAACAAATGCGTGCAGGACGATAAATATAAACACGACCGCGAGCAAAATCCACGATATCCATACCGATTTCACGCCTTTTCCCCCTTTTTCAGCATAGGAATGATGTATATGTCGCCGCTTCGGTTGGCTGACATATAGAATATGTCGCTCGGACGCTTAAAGCCCTTTTCGCCGAGCGTCTTTGAAAGCCAGTTGTCGTCAAACCCTAGCGTCTTGAGATTGGTTTTTATAACCTCGCCCGCGTCTATTATTATATAGCTCATTTCTACCGGAGCGGGCTTTAGCGACAGGTCCGACGGCGTGACGGTGCGGTTTTGCGCGTTTAATATGACGCTTACGTTGCCGTTGGTCTCCATAATGACATACTCGACCTCCGAAAGGTCGCACACGCCGTTGTTGCGAAGCTCCTCCATAAGGTCGTTTATGTTGAAACGCTGGTTTTCCATCTCCTTTTGCTTGATTTTTCCGTTCTCCACAAAAACGCTCGGCGTACCGTAGACGATTTTGCGCGCGGTTTTGTTCTTGTAGGTGAGAAAGGAGAGCAGCACCTCGATTATAAGGAGCATAAGTATGCCTATAAGACTGCTCGTCATAGGCTGCTGAGGGTCTTGTATCGGCATAACCGCAAGCTCCGAAATCATAATCGTCACCACCAGCTCGGACGACTCCAGCTCTCCGACCTGACGCTTCCCCATAAGGCGAAGCACAACTATTACGAAAAAGTAGACCAGAATGGTTCTCAAAAAAGTTATAATCATTTTTATACACTCCCGTTGCTATTTTGGACGGATTTGATATAAAATATTGATAAAAATGAAACCGTTTCGGCTTTCGGCGTGTATATAAAAGTGTAAGATGTAAAACGACGTCGTTTTTATTTTTACAAAGACAAGGGGGGTTGAGGCTCAAATTGACTGATGAGAAGAAACTGCTTATAAATTTGAAAAACGGCAGAGGAGGCAGTCTGGAAAAGGCGATAAAGCTCTATACGCCGTATGTCTGCACGGTAATATACAACATTGTCGGAAGCGGTATGCCGAAGGAGGACGTTGAGGAAGCGGTCTCGGACGTGTTCGTGTCTCTCTGGCGGCACGCGGGCGACTTGGACGCCGAAAAGGGAAGCGTGCGGTCGTATCTCGGAGTTATAGCCCGCAACTGCGCCAAAAACCGTATGCGGAGCGCACGGACGTTTGAAGAGTACGACGAGACGCTTGCGGACGAGCGCGGCACCGAAGAAATAGCGGAGGAGCGGGAAAGGCGCAGGATACTTATATCGCTCATTCAAAAGCTCGGCGAGCCGGACAGTGAAATTTTTATGAGGTATTATTTTTACGACGAAAAAATCTCAAAAATCTCGGCGGTTACGGGGATTTGCGGCTCGACGATAAAAACGAAGCTCTCGCGGTGCCGCAGCAAAATGAAGATACTGCTCAGAGAAAGCGGCATAAACGGCGAGCTTCGGGACGGGAGGTATGGAAATGAACAGACGGCTTCGTAGACTCGGCGGCAAAATCGGATTTAAAAGGTCTGATTTACGTGCGGACACAGGAAAAATAAGCAGAATGACAGTCGGTGCTTTGAGCGGCGACCCTGCGGAAAGGAAAATATTTATGAGAAGAAGAATTTATAAAACGGCACTTATCACGGCGGCACTTGCCGCTCTGCTGACAACGGCGGTTTTCGCGGCAAATTTTGGCTGGAACGAAAAAATGATAGAGCTTTTTAAGCCGAGCGAAAGCCAGATGGAGAGGCTGGGAAGCGCGGCGGATATGCCCGAGGCGACGGTCACGCAAAACGGCGTCACCGTCACCGTGAAGCAGACCCTTGCCGACAATCACGGAATTTACGCGCTGTGCGACATAGAAGCCCCGCAGGACTTTGTGTTCACAGACGAGATAATGCCCGATGCTTATTCGCTGGACGCGGATTTTGCCTATGACGACAGCATGACAATAGGTATGGGCAGCGGCAGTTTCCGCGTGGTGTCTCAGGAGGGCAATAAAAGAACGATGCTTATCCGCACCGAAAATGTCGGAACGCTCAGCGCGGGCTGCAAAATGTCGCTCTATATCAAGGACTGGGGATATGTGGAGCATAACGAGGATTACTCGCTGAGCGAATGGAAGACCGTGCTGCCCGGCGAATGGGAGCTTGAATGGCAGTTCGACGGCACTCCCGCCGAGCAAAAGACCATTTATGTAAATCAAAAGGTTGACATAAACGGAGTAAACGACGACACGTTTACGACGCTTGAAATTTCTCCGATGTCTGTATGGATAACGGTGGAGGGCGACGATGTGCTCACTGTTTTAAATCCGGTCATTAAATTTAAGGACGGCGGCGAAATTCGTATGGAGGTTGTAAACGATGAGACGTCTGCGTTTATGTTTTTGAACTTCCAAGACGGCGACAACAGGCAGGGCAAAAATGTGGTCGGCTATAACTTCGACAAAATCACGGATATATCCGAGATTGAGAGCGTGACGGTCGGAGATGTGATTGTTACGGTGGAATAATATTTTTGCCGAGGAGCCGCATATCCGCGGTGCCTCGTCTCCCAAAAAATGCGGCATAAAAATTAAATTTGAAAAATTTTAAAAAAGTACTTGACAAACGCACGGCGCGATACTATAATATTTGGGTA
>CANQBQ010000031.1 GCA_947589045.1 uncultured Clostridia bacterium
TTGACGATTTTATTTTCTATACGGTTACTAAGCCGTACTCCGCTTAATTTATCAATAAATTATAGCTGTACTACCCCGCGTCGCAGCTCTCGCTTTTTTCTCGTTTGCCCGCAGGCGGGCAAACATCGCTTTTTCGCTCGGCGGCTCCTTTTCGTCAAAAACAAGTTTTTGACGATTTTATTTTCTATACGGTTACTAAGCCGTACTCCGCTTAATTTATCAATAAATTATAGCTGTACTACCCCAGGTTAAACCGCCGCCGAAGCCGACCAGCACAAACAAATCGCCGCGGGTAAGTTTTCCGCTCTCGACCGCCTCGCAAAGCGCGATGGGAACGCACGCCGCCGACATATTTCCGTACTTGTCAACATTCGAGAAAATCTTGTCGTTGTCGCACTCCAGACGCTTCGCCGCGCCGTCTATAATTCTCTTGTTCGCCTGATGAGGTATTATGAGCTTGGTTTCGTCAAGCGTTCTGCCCACGTTCTCCAAAACCTCTTTCGTGGAGTTCGCCATAACTCTCACCGCGAACTTCATAACCTTGGAGCCGTCCATCCATATGGTGCGGGTATTGCCGTAGGGTCTGCGCTCCTTGTCAATCTCGTCCTCGCGTATTCCGCAAAGCGTAAGGCACTCGCCGCCCGCGCCGTCCGCGCCCAGCACCGAGCCCAAAACTCCGGAGCCGTCGGTCGCCGCCGTAAGGACTGCCGCGCCCGCTCCGTCGCCAAACAGCACGCAGGTGTTCCTGTCCTTGTACTCAACCACCTTGGAAAGGCACTCCGCGCCTATTACAAGCACGTTTTTATACATTCCCGAGGAAATAAACTGATTTGCGGCGGTCACCGCGTAAATAAATCCCGAGCAAGCCGCGTTAAGGTCAAACGCCGCCGCATTCACCGCCCCGATATTCTTTTGAACAATGCAGGACGTCGAAGGGGTGTACATATCAGGTGTAACGCCCGCCACAATGATAAGGTCAAGCTCTTCCGCCGACATACCCGCGTCGGCAAGCGCGCGTTTCGCCGCCTCGGTCGCGAGGTCGGACGCGAAAACGTCGTCCGCCGCGATACGTCTTTCCTTTATGCCCGTGCGGGTGGTTATCCACTCGTCACTCGTGTCAACCATCTTTTCAAGGTCGGCGTTGGTTAAAATCCTGTCGGGCAAAAACTTACCCAAGCCCGCTATTTTTGCGCGTATTTCACACATACTCATTTACCTCGTATTTCTCAATATTTTCTTTAATCGCGCCCACCACATCATTTTCAACGGTTTTGACCGCCTGGCGGAGCGCGTGATAAAACGCCTTCGCGTTAGAGCTTCCGTGCGCCTTTATGACGCTTCTCGACACGCCGAGCAGCGGTGCGCCGCCGTACTCGGTGTAGTCCATTGTTTTCTTTATATCGTCGATGCCGCCCTTTACCATAGCCGCCGCCATATAAGAGATTGCGTTCTTTTTAAACACGTTCTTCAGCATACGTCCGAATATAATTCCCATTCCCTCGGTGAGCTTCAAAAGCACGTTGCCCGTAAATCCGTCGCACACCACCACGTCCGCAACGCCCTGCGGAATGTCCCGCGCTTCGACGTTACCTATGTAGTTCATACCGACCGAATTTTTCAAAATCTCGTTGGCTTCCGAAACCTCGGGTCTGCCCTTGCCGTCCTCCTCGCCGATGTTGACAAGACCGACGCGCGGACACTCAATATCCATAACCTTCTTCATATATATGTCGCCCATAACGGCAAACTGGCTCAGAAACTGAGAGGTACACTCGGCGTTCGCGCCCGCGTCCACCAGAATAAACGCTCCCTTTTCGGAAGGCATAATCGGCGCAAGCGCGACCCTACGTACTCCGTGGATACGCTTTACGGTCAGCGTCGAGCCGGCGATAAGTGCGCCCGTGTTTCCCGCGCTGACAAACGCGTCTCCTTCTCCCTTAGAGAGCATCGAAAGCCCCACCATCATAGACGAATTTTTCTTTTCGCGAACCGCATCCATAGGCTTATCCTCGCCCGAAATAACGTCGGGCGCGTTCACGATTGAAAATTTCACATCGGGATACTTTGCGGTCTCGCGCTCTATGTCGCCCCGTTTTCCGACGAGTATCACTTCTATATCAAAATCGCGGAGTGCCGCGGCACAGCCCTCAACGACTGCCGCCGGAGCGTTGTCCCCGCCCATCGCGTCAACAATGATTTTCAACAAGTTTCCCTCCTGTCGCAGGCGGACAGGGTTTTCTGATAACGAAAAATATCCGCTTTTTACAGTTTAGCATATTTAAACACAAACTAATATTAAATTTATGTAACAAATTCCCGGCTTTATTTAAAACGTATAATGCTCCAGTTTTTCACGAGATAATCGACTCCCGAATACAGCGTCAGCGCGACCATAATAACCACCAGCACCAATGTTATGCTCAAGCCGCCCACCGTGAGCGAAACGCCGTCTATCGTGTCTATCATAACGGCGGTCACCGCTATAATTTGAGAAATGGTCTTTGCCTTGCCCCACTTGCTCGCCGCTATGACCTTGCCCTCTCCCGCCGCGAGAAGTCGGATACCGGTCACAATAAATTCGCGCAAAAGTACGATTATCGCAACCCACTCGTTAATAACCGTTATACTCTCGTCGCACAAAAAGCAGACGAGTGCCGCGCATATCAGCATCTTGTCCGCAATCGGGTCCATCAGCTTGCCGAAAGTCGTGACCTGCTTGTTGCGGCGCGCTATGTAGCCGTCGAGAGAGTCGGTCAGCGACGCAATCACAAACACGCCTATCGCGCTGTATATATGCCCGTAAATAAACAGGAGCATATATATCGGAATTAACAAAATCCGCGCAACGGTAATTTTATTTGGTGTGTTCATTTGTCATAACCGCCTTCCCCGCGTTCTATGCGCCGCACGCCTCGCCGAACAAATCGTATTCGTCGCTGTCATTTATAAGTACATCCGTAAATCCGCCGAGCTTTTGCGGTCGGTCGGCTGAAAAGAACACACTTCCGTCAACCTCAACCGAGTCGGCATATGTACGTCCGTAATACATTTTCACAAATGAGTCGTACCCCTCGACCAAAACCTTCTGCACGGTTCCGATTTTATTTTGACATAGTTCCTCCGAAACGTCAAGCTGTGCAAACATAAGCTGCTCCTGCCTGTCCGTCTTGGTCTGCTCGTCAAGCTGTCCGCCGAGTGCCGCCGCGGGCGTACCTTCCTCCTGAGAATATGCGAAAACTCCGAGCCTGTCAAACTTCATATCGCGTATGAACTGCTCCAGCTCGTCGAGCTGTTCTTCGCTCTCTCCCGGGAAGCCCGCAATCAGTGACGTCCTTATCACCACATCGGGTATTTTTTCTCTGAGCTTTTCTATTACCGAAACTATCTGCGCCTTGTTTGTGCGCCGTCCCATCTTTTTGAGGATTTCGTCGTTGCAGTGCTGAATTGGTATATCCATATAGTTGCAAATCTTCGGCTCGGACGCCACCGTGTCGATAAGCTCATCGGTCACAAGCTCGGGATAGCAATAGTGAAGTCTTATCCACTCAATGCCTTCTATTTTGCAGAGCTTTTTCAAAAGCCTCGGCAGTGTGTACTCGCCGTATAAATCAATTCCGTAGCGCGTGGTGTCCTGAGCGATAACTATAAGCTCCCGCACGCCGTCCGACGCCATTTTCTCCGCCTCGGAAACTATATCCTCCTCGCGGCGGCTTCTGTAACGCCCGCGTATCGAGGGAATGACGCAGTATGTACAGCAGTTGTCGCACCCCTCTGCAATCTTCAAAAACGCCGTGTATTCCGGCGTGGTGCGTATTCTCGGCAGACTCTCCGCCTCCATATATTCGCACCCGCATATCGCTATGTTATTATTATTCTCAAGCCCGTCAATTATGTCCGCTATTTTGTCGTAGTCGTTAACGCCTACCACCGCGTCAACCTCGGGCATCTCTTTAAGGATTTCGTCCTTATAACGCTGTGCCATACAGCCCGCAACGATAAGCTTCTTGTTTTTATCTTCCTTTTTTTCCTCCGCAAGAGCAAGAATACAGTCGATAGACTCCTGCTTCGCCGACTCGATAAAAGCACAGGTGTTAACTATCATAATGTCCGCATCCGCCTCGTTGTCAACAAGCTCATATCTGCCGTTGATAAGACCAAGCATCTGCTCCGAGTCCACGAGGTTTTTCGAGCAGCCCAGCGAGACCACAGAAACCTTTTTCAAGCTATTCACGCTCCGTTTCATACCTTGTTATACCGCGCTGTATCTCACCGAGGGAATACCCCCGTCCGGCGAGATGCCGCTTTAATTTTTCCCGCGCGGCGTAGTCGCCGACTTCCTCCCCGCGCAGCTTTAACTTCAAATAGTCGCAGAGCGCTTTTTCAAAGTCCACTTCGCTCTCGGCAAACGCCGCGTCGATAACGCTTCGGGCAACGCCCTTACGCATAAGCTCCTGCCTTATGCGGAACTCCCCCTTGTAATTTATGAGAGCCGCGTCGATTATGTAAACATCGGCAAAATTGCGGTCGTCTATTATGTCGTTCCTTATAAATTCGTCGAGTACCTCGTCGATAACGCTGTCCGAAAAACGCTTGCTTTTGAGCTTGTCCGACAGCTCGCGGCAGGTGTGCATACGCCGTGCCAGGCTCGACGATACGATTTTTATTGCCCGCTCGCGCTCCGAATTTTCAAAACCGTCCAAAAAATCACCGCTTTTCAACCGTTTATTGCCTTATTTCTGTCTTTATTTCTTCTTTGAGGGCTTTTGGATTGCGTTTACGGGTCCGTCAAACATCTCGGAATTGCTGTCGGTCGGAAGTCCCGCGTTCTCGCGAACCTTCAGCTCTATCTCACTGCAAAGCTCGGGATTGTCTTTAAGGAGCGTTTTGACCGCTTCCCGACCTTGACCCAAGCGGTTGCCGTCGTAGGAGAACCACGAGCCGCTCTTTTGAACGACGTCCTGCTCCACCGCCATATCAAGGATGTTACCCTCTTTTGAAACGCCCTCGCCGTAAATTATGTCGAACTCCGCCTCTTTAAACGGAGGTGCAACCTTGTTTTTTACCACCTTTACCTTGGTGCGGTTTCCTATCATACCGCCCTCGGATTTAAGCGTCTCAACACGCCTTACGTCCATACGAACCGAGGAATAGAACTTGAGCGCGCGTCCGCCCGTTGTGGTCTCGGGATTTCCGAACATAACGCCTATCTTTTCTCTGAGTTGGTTAATGAACACCGCGGTACAGTTCGATTTTGCGATAATACCCGCGAGCTTTCGAAGAGCCTGCGACATAAGTCTCGCCTGCGCTCCGACCGTAGCCTCGCCCATAAGTCCCTCAAGCTCCTGTCTGGGAACCAGCGCCGCAACCGAATCGACTATGATGACGTCCACCGCGCCCGAGCGGACAAGGTATTCCACGATTTCGAGAGCCTGCTCGCCCGTATCCGGCTGAGAAATTATAAGGTTGTCCACATCAACGCCGAGCGCCTCCGCGTAAACGGGGTCGAGCGCGTGCTCCGCGTCGATAAACGCGGCTTCTCCGCCCATCTTCTGAACCTCGGCGACTATGTGAAGCGCAACCGTGGTTTTACCCGACGACTCGGGACCGTAAATCTCAACTATTCTTCCGCGCGGCACACCGCCTATGCCGAGAGCCATATCAAGCGTCAGGATACCCGTCGGTATTGCCTCGACGTTCATAACGGACTGCTCGCCGAGACGCATTATCGCGCCGTCGCCGTACTGCTTTTTAATCATACGAAAGGCGTTGTCAATCGCCTGCTTTTTTTCCTCGCTCATTTGCCGAAATACTCCTTTATCCTTGAAATTACTATATATTTCTATATCTATATATAATATAGTATAATAAAAGCAGACATTAGTCAACATATTTTTTTCGCCCGAAATCACAAAGATTTCGAGCGAGCAAAATAACGCGTTTTATTCAAGTGTTCCGAGAGCCTGACGGCGTATAATATCAAGAGCCTCCGAGACGGCTTGCTCCCGCACCTCGTTTCTGTCACCCTTAAACACAAAGCGGTAAGAATGCAGAGCATTCTCCGCACTGACCGCGATATATACAAGTCCGACAGGCTTTTCTTCGCTTCCGCCGCCCGGACCCGCGATACCCGTAATTCCTATGCCTATATCCGCGCCGCCCAAGTGCCGCACGCCTCTCGCCATTTCAACGGCGGTGTTCGGCGACACCGCGCCGCACTCGCCGAGCGTTGCGCGGTTCACGCCGAGCAGCTTTACCTTCTGCTCGTTGGAATATGTCACCACGCCGCACTCAAAGCACTCGGACGCGCCCGCGACCGAAGTGATTTTGCCCGCAAGCAGTCCGCCGGTACAGCTCTCAGCGGTCGCTACGTGAAGCCCTTTTTCTCTGAGTATGCGGCATACCTCAATTTCAAGTTCAAGACCGCGGCTCTCCCCGCCGCCCGACGTAATTTCAAAATTCATAGAGCATCGACCCCCTTTTTATTGTCTTATCTCAATAACCTCTGTGTTTTCAAGCGCGTCGAGCATAAGCTCCTCCGCATTCGTAAGCGCCTTTTCCGCCTCGGCGACCTCCTCAAGAGAGGGGCGCGTCTTGGGATGCTTCGGAACAAAAATAGTACAGCAGTCCTCATAGGGCAGAATAGAGGTTTCGTAGGTGTCGATTTTCTTTGAAATTGTGACTATCTCCTCCTTGTCCATACCTATACAGGGGCGGAACACCGGCATAGATACCGCCGCGTCGCTCGCGCAAAGTCCCTCCAGCGTCTGACTTGCCACCTGACCTATGCTCTCTCCGGTAATAAGCGCACGCGCACCGTTTTTCTCGGCTATACGCTCGGCAAGCCGCATCATATAGCGGCGCATTATTATTGTCAGGCACTTTTCGGGGCATTTGTCGATTATCGCAAGCTGAATGTCGGTAAACGGAACGATGTGCAGATTTATTTTGCCGCAGTATTCCGAAATTATTTTGGCGAGGTCTATTACCTTTTCCTTGGCTCTGTCGCTCGTGTAGGGGTGGCTGTGGAAGTGAACCGCATCAATGGTCACTCCGCGCTTTGAAATCATATAACCCGCCACCGGGCTGTCAATTCCGCCCGAGAGCAAGAGTGCCGCCTTGCCGTTCGTTCCGACCGGCATACCGCCCGCTCCGCGTATTTTGTCGGTATACACCAGTGCGTCGCCGCGCACCTCAATGTTTACCTGAATGTCGGGGTTGTGAACGTCCACCTTTATCCCGTCGACATTCTTTAAAATCATACCGCCTATAACGCGGCATATTTCGGGCGAACGCATCGGAAACGTCTTGTCCTCGCGCATAGCTTCGACCTTGAACGTCTTTCCGCCCCGCTCCTCCATATCGCTCTTTACGCACTCTATGGCGGCGGCGGCTATCGCGTCGACAGTCTTTTCGCACTTGGTCATAAGGCATATATTTGAAATTCCGAACACCTTTTTGAGCCGCTGTGCGGCGGCGGTCATATCCGCGTCGCCGAGCGGCTCAACGTATATCGTGGACTGCGCCTTTCGGACGCTGAACTCACCCTCTCCGCCGAGCGCGCGGCGTATGTTGTCGAGCAGCTTTCTCTCAAACATAGGCTTGTTAAGCCCCTTGAGCGCAATCTCACCGTATTTTAAAAGAATAACATCCGCTTTTTTCATAAGTAACCTCCGTACCTGTTTTGTCTTTTTTACCTGTATTTCATAACCCGCCGTATGCTCTCCGCCGCGCGGCAGACAGCCGAAGCCGTCTTTTCAATATCGTCGGGCGTATTGAACTCGGACAGGCTAAATCTTATACTGCCGTCAATCATTCTCGGGCTAAGTCCTATCGAAGTTAAAACGTAGCTCGGCTCGCGCTTGTGGCTGGAGCAAGCCGAACCCGACGAAACATATATCCCGTCACGCTCCAGAGTGTGGAGCATAACCTCGGATTTAACTCCGCCGAAGGATATATTTAAAATATGCGGAGCGGAATTTTCGGGCGTGTTGACCGAAATATCGCTCACGTTTTCTTCTATTTTGCGTCTTAACAAATCGCGCAGAGTGCGAACCTTGGACATATTGACCGAAATCCCTGCCGCTCCGCGCTCCGCGGCTGTCGCAAAGCCCGCACAGCCCGCGGGGTTTTCGGTACCCGAGCGAAGCCCGCTCTGCTGACCCCCGCCGAACAAAATCGGGGAGATTTTCGTGCCGCCCCGAACATAGAGAACTCCGACCCCTTTAGGACCGTGAATTTTATGTCCGCTCAGAGATATGAGGTCTGCACCCGTACTGCCTGCGGTAAACGGTATCTTGCAGTACGCCTGAACCGCGTCGATATGGAAATACGCTCTCGGCGCGATGCGTTTTAAAGCGCGCCGCATCTCGCCGACAGGCTGAACGCTTCCTATTTCGTTGTTGACATACATACACGACGCAAGCACCGTATCGGGTCGTATCATAGAGACAAATTCATCGAAATTGACAATTCCGTCTTTGTCCACCGAAACCAAATCGACCTCATATCCCTGCGACTCCAAATAGCTGAGCGTCTTTAAAGTCGCGGGATGCTCAATCGCCGTGCTGATTATGTGTTTTCCTCGGTTCGCGCCGCAAATTCCGCGTATCGCAAGGTTGTTGGACTCCGTACCGCCGGACGTGAAAAAAATCTCGTTAGGAGACGCGCCGAGCGTCGCCGCAACCTTCTCCTTGGCTTCTTTCATCACTTTTTCCGCCGCAATTCCCATTCTGTGCATAGACGACGGATTTCCGTAAACAAAGCTCATAACCTCGCCGACCTTAGCGACAACGCTGTCGTAAGGCCTTGTGGTGGCGCTGTTATCAAGATATATATCCATACACCAAAACTCCTTAAATCACAAATAAACAACCCTGCCCCAAACAGGCAGGGCGCAAGTACAATATAATATTACTACATTAAAGAAATTTTTTCAACTTTTATTTTGAAGTGCGTTCGCACAAATCCGAAATCGCGCATTTCCGTAAAATTTACTCTTAAAAATACGCCGTTTTATTTTATGCGACACACTTCGATTTTTCCCACAGTACCATATTACGCGGCTTGCCGGGTTTTGTCACAAAATACCGAAACCGACCGATTAACTCAGACGGCGCGGCGGTTATTTTTTGCTTTACAAATCTACAAATAAGAAGTATAATAAAAGAAAAAGACACAAGGGGTGGAAAAATTTGCTTTACATAGGACTTGTTTTGGGAGGAATAGACATAAAAGGCGGACTTGTCAACGACGACGGCGAGCTGCTTTACAGCGCTCAGGCGGACGTCAAAGACGTCACCGATATGAAAACCAATGTTTCGGAAATGGTAAATCTGTATAATAAAATTCTGGAGGACACCCAAATTGACCCTGAGGAAATAGTATGGGTCGGGGTCGGCTGCCCGGGCGTATGCAACCCGAAAACGGGCACCATTCTTCATTCGAGTGCACTCGACGTGGACAATTATCCGCTCGGCGCCGAAATCTCCGAACAGATAAACAAAATGGTTTTTGTGGATAACGACGCAAACTGCTCCGCGCTCGGCGAGGCTTGGGGCGGCGCGACTCACGGCGTTTCGGACTCGGTGTTCCTTATGCTCAGCAGCGTGGGTCTGGGAAGCAGCGTTATCTTGGGCGGAAAGGTTCACAGAGGTCTCGGCAACGCGGGCGGCGAGCTCGGTCATATGGTTATAGTTGCCGACGGCGAGCCGTGCGAGTGCGGCAGACGCGGCTGCTGGGAGCAGTACTCCTCCGCAAGCGCGCTTATGCGAATGACGGTAAGGGCGGCAGAGAGTGATAAGGACAGCCTTATCTGGAGTGTCACCGACAATGATTTGAAAAACGTGGACGGCAAAACCGCGTTTATCGCGGCGCGCAAGGGCGACAAAACCGCACAGGAAGTCGTCGAAACATATATAAACTATCTTTCTGAGGGCATCGCAAATATAATAAATATATTTATGCCCGAAAAAATCGTCCTTGGCGGCGGTATCGGCGGCGAGGGTAGCGCGCTTCTCGAGCCTCTGCGCGAGAAGGTCTACGATAAAATATATATGAAAGACCCCTCCCACCCCATCACAATAGTCAGCGCGATGCTCGGTCAGAACGCGGGCATAATCGGCGCGGCGATGTTAGGAATGTAA
>CANQBQ010000032.1 GCA_947589045.1 uncultured Clostridia bacterium
TTATGTCAATGCCTTCATCAATGATGGCGAACTTTTTTCTCCAATTTTGTAACACATCATTGACAAACCTACATTTTGTAAAAAATCACGTTACATATATACGGAATCTATATTAATTTTATTAATATGTTGAAGAAGTCTATTGTGTTTGTGATGGTCACTTATACATACACATTGTAGATAAACTGCTTTTAATAATGGATGTTGCTCTAAGAACTTAATAAGTCGTCTTTTCCTTATGTATTTAAAGTCTTTATTTAATTGTAATTCTAAATTCTTGAGCTGGTGTTCAAAGTCTGCTCTCTTTATATCGGGCATTATATATCCGCAAACATCATAAATATCATCATATATGTGAAATGTAGTTATTACTGTATGAATTAATGATATATTTTGTTTTTCTATGGCATATTTTTCACAGATACGCTTGTAGTTAAGGAGATTTTTATACAAGCCTTCATCTTTTCTATATTCTGTGACTATCGCGTGGTTTTCGGAATACAAACACAGGACATCTCGGCAAAGCCGAAATGCCCTGTTTATGCGGATTTTTCAGTTAAATCAGCCATTCATCGCTTCCTCAACGGCAACCGCGCACGCAACCGTTGCGCCGACCATCGGGTTATTTCCCATACCGATAAGTCCCATCATCTCAACGTGAGCCGGAACCGAGGACGAGCCCGCGAACTGAGCGTCGGAGTGCATACGTCCGAGCGTGTCGGTCATACCGTAGGAAGCGGGTCCCGCCGCCATATTGTCGGGGTGGAGGGTGCGTCCCGTACCGCCGCCCGATGCAACCGAAAAGTATTTCTTTCCCGCGTCGGTGCGCTCCTTCTTATACGTTCCCGCAACGGGGTGCTGGAAACGGGTGGGATTGGTGGAGTTACCCGTGATTGAAACATCGACGTTCTCCTTCCACATAATCGCAACGCCTTCGCTTACGTCGTTCGCGCCGTAGCAGTTTACCTTTGCGCGAAGACCGTCGGAGTACGCCTTGCGGAACACTTCCTTAACCTCGCCCGTATGGTAGTCCATCTCAGTCTCAACATATGTAAAGCCGTTCACGCGAGCAATAATCTGCGCGGCGTCCTTTCCGAGACCGTTGAGTATAACGCGGAGGGGCTTTTTGCGTACCTTGTTGGCTTTTTCGGCAATACCGATAGCACCTTCCGCAGCGGCAAACGACTCGTGTCCCGCGAGGAATGCGAAGCACTCTGTCTCCTCCTCAAGAAGCATTTTGCCGAGGTTGCCGTGTCCGAGACCGACCTTTCTCTGGTCTGCCACCGAGCCGGGAATGCAGAACGCCTGCAAGCCCTCTCCGATTGCGGCGGCAACGTCTGCGGCTCTCTTACAACCCTTTTTGATAGCGATGGCACAGCCTACCGTATAAGCCCACTTTGCATTTTCAAAGCATATGGGCTGGATGCTCTCAACAAGCTTGTATATGTCAAGTCCTTTTTCCTTGCAAATATCGGCGCAAGCCTCTATCGAAGGAATGTCGTACTGTTTAAGAACAGCGTTTATCTGTTTCTCTCTTCTTTCATATGATTCAAACAAAGCCATATTTAAAAGCCCTCCTTTCTTATTCTTTTCTGGGGTCGATGAGCTTTACTGCGTCATCGACTCTTCCGTATTTTCCCTGAGCTTTTTCAAACGCGGTATTTGCGTCATCTCCGTTTTTGATGAAGTCCATCATCTTGCCGAAGTTAACGAATTTATAGCCTATTATCTCGTTGTCCTCGTCAAGAGCCAGCTTCGTCACGTAGCCGTCCGTCATTTCGAGATAACGGGGACCCTTTGCGAGCGTGCCGTACATTGTGCCGACCTGCGAACGCAGTCCCTTGCCGAGGTCCTCAAGACCCGCGCCGATAACCAGTCCGCCCTCCGAGAATGCGCTCTGAGAACGTCCGTAAACAATCTGGAGGAAAAGCTCCCTCATCGCCGTGTTGATAGCGTCGCATACGAGGTCGGTGTTGAGAGCCTCGAGAATTGTTCTTCCGGGAAGTATCTCGGACGCCATAGCCGCCGAGTGTGTCATTCCCGAACAGCCGATGGTTTCAACCAGACATTCCTGAATAATGCCGTCCTTTACATTGAGGGTGAGCTTACAGGTACCCTGCTGAGGAGCGCACCAACCCACACCGTGAGTGAAGCCGGAAATGTCCGTGATTTCTTTTGCCTTGACCCACTTGGACTCTTCCGGTATCGGAGCCGCACCGTGAGCGACTCCCTGTGCCACAGGGCACATTGTTTCTACTTCGTGAGAATAGATCATAAAATTTCTCCTTTCTTATAGAGATACGAGAGTATCTCGGTTTATTTATCCGTATTTTTAATTATCTTACGGCTTTATACCGCACGGCTTTTAATTCTCCGCCGCACAAAAGAAAAATCCCTTGAAACGCTTGTTTTCATAGGATTTTTTCGGAGCTGCCCAACATATTCAAACCTTTGGTTTTTAAAAAATATTTCTATAAAAACCAAAAACGGTCTGCGTTGCAGACCGAATAAATTGCGCCGCCGAGCGGCGTTCGGTCGGCGGTTTGAATTATCAAGAAACACCAAAGACCCATATACGCCTATAAATAGGGCTTCCAAAAAATCCAAAGGTTTTTGGGGAAATGAGCGGCTGCCCGTAAGGCAAAGCCGCGGCTTATCTTATAAGCTGCGGCGAGCCGAAAAGACTCGCCGCGATGTGGAGCTGCCCAGCGGATTCGAACCGCCGACCTCTTCCTTACCAAGGAAGTGCTCTGCCTACTGAGCTAGGGCAGCAAAATGGCGATCCGGATGGGGTTCGAACCCACGACCTCCAGCGTGACAGGCTGGCATTCTAACCAACTGAACTACCGGACCGTTTCTGTCAGCGAACATTATATTACCATAAATGCGCCCTGCCTGTCAATAGTTTTTGCAATTATTTTTATTTTTTCGTCACAAAAAATTTCAAGCCGCGCCAAATCGGCACGGCTTGAAAAACAGCGTTCAAAAATTATTTAACCTCCTGTATCCAGCCCTCGGGTCCCTCTATAACTCCCGTCTGAATACCGGTTATCGTATCAAAAATTCTCTGTGTTATCTCGCCGATTTTTCCGTCGTTGACCTTCATAACGTGGTCCTCCCACTTAAGCTCTCCGACCGGGGAGATAATAGCGGCGGTACCCGTACCGAACACCTCTTCGAGCTTTCCGTTCTGCGAAGCCTCGTAAACCTCCTGAATGGAAATTCTCTTTTCCGAAACGGGAACTCCCCACTGCTTGCAAAGCTCAATAGCCGACTTGCGCGTAATACCGCTCAAAATGCTGCCGTTGAGCGCGGGAGTTACAACCTCGCCGTCAATTTTGAAAAATATGTTCATCGAGCCGACTTCTTCTATATACTTCTGCTCCACGCCGTCCAGCCACAGAACCTGCGAATAGCCGTTCTCGTGCGCTATGTCCTGAGCCTTTATCGAAGCCGCATAGTTGCCGCCCGTCTTGGTAAAGCCCATACCTCCGCGAACCGCGCGGACATATTTATCTTCAACATAAATCTTAACGGGTTCAAGACCCTCCTCGTAATAAAGTCCGCTCGGCGAGCAGATTATCATAAACTTATAAGTATGCGACGGACGAACGCCGAGGAACGGGTCGGTCGCTATTATAAACGGTCTGATATAGAGAGAAGCGCCGTCCTGCTGGGGAATCCAGTCGCGGTCAAGCGAGACGAGCTGCTTGGTCGCCTCGATACAAAGCTCGTTGTCGATTGGCGGAATTGCAAGACGCTCGTTCGACACGTTAATTCTCTTGTAGTTTTCGTCAACTCTGAACAAAAGAACTCTGCCGTCCTTCGCCTTGTACGCCTTGAGTCCTTCAAAAACCTCCTGACCGTAATGGAAAACCATTGTGGACGGGTCAAGGCTCAGCGGTCCGTAAGGAACGATGCGGGGATCGTACCAGCCCTTCTCGACGCTGTAATCCATAATGAACATATGGTCCGAGAAGATATGTCCAAATCCGAGCGCACCTTCGGGTTTAGCCTTTGGGTTTTTGGTTTTTTCAATTCTGATGTTCACTCATAACTCCTTCTTTCATCTTACATATAAAATCTTTATAAATATTATAGCACATTTTTTTCGGATTGCAATATTATGTGACAAATTTTATGAAAATTTGTACTTATCATTTACCCTGCATTTTCTTCAAACGATTTATCGCGCTTATGAGTGCCTGAACCGATGCGTTGATTATATCGTTTTGAATACCCGCTCCCCATATTACCTCTTTGCCGTTTGAAATGCTGACATACGCGACAGCCTGCGACTTGGAGCCGTTCTGGAGCGAATGTTCGCTGTAAGTGTCTATGCAGTGGTTGGGCAGGAACTCATCCTTGAGCGCGTGGTTCACCGCGTCGAGTCTGCCGTTTCCGTCACCGTGGAGCACCTTTACGGTACCGTTTATCTCAATCGTCACAGCGGCGGAAATGCCGTCCTCCGACTGAACATAGTGGCACTCCTTGACCCTCACGCCGTCCTCGATATTTACATATTCCCTCATAAAAATATCGTAAATCTCCTCGGGCAAAAGCTCGCGATGCTCGTTGTCCGAGATATTCTCGACGATTTTTCTGAAATCCGCGCGCATATTCGCGGGCAAATCAAAGCCATAATGCTGTTTAAGAATAAACGCAATTCCGCCCTTGCCCGACTGACTGTTTATTCTTATTACGTCGCTCTCGTACTCCCTTCCCAAATCCTTGGGGTCTATCGGCAGATACGGCACGTTCCAAAGCGACAGATGCTTGTCGTCGCGCCACTTCATACCTTTTGCGATAGCGTCCTGATGAGAGCCCGAAAACGCCGCGAACACCAGCTTGCCGCTGTACGGGTGACGCGGGTCTACCTTCATTCCCGTCAGTCTTTCGTATGTCTCTATTATCTCGGGCAGATTTTCAAAGTTGAGCTTCGGGTCAACACCCTGAGAGAACATATTGAGAGCAAGCGTAACTATGTCCACGTTGCCCGTCCTCTCGCCGTTTCCGAACAGCGTTCCCTCTATTCTGTCCGCTCCCGCCAGACACGCCATCTCCGCATCCGCAACGCCGCAGCCGCGGTCATTGTGCGGGTGAACCGAGACCACCACGTTGTCGCGGTACTTAAGATTGTCGGACATATACTCTATCTGGCTCGCGTAGACGTGGGGCATAGAAAGCTGAACCGTAACCGGCAGATTTATTATCACCTTTTTTTCGGGCGTGGGCTTCCATACGTCCAAAACAGCGTTGCAAACATCGAGAGCATAGTCTATTTCGGTGCCCGTAAAGCTCTCGGGGCTGTACTCAAATCTAAAGTTGCCGTCGGTCTGGTCTGCCAATTCCTTGAGCATTTTCGCGCCCTCGACCGCGATCTCCAAAATGCCCTCCTTGGACTTTTTGAAAACCTGCTCGCGCTGAGCGACCGAGGTGGAGTTGTAGAGATGCACCACCGCGTTCTTCGCGCCGCGAAGAGCATCAAATGTGCGCTTTATTATATGCTCGCGCGCTTGGGTCAAAACCTGTATCGTAACGTCGTCGGGTATCAGGTCAAGCTCTATGAGATTGCGGAGAAACTCATACTCGGTCTGCGACGCGGCGGGGAAGCCCACCTCTATCTCTTTAAAGCCGATTTTAACAAGGAGCTTGAAAAACTCCAGCTTCTCCGAAAGGCTCATAGGCACGACAAGAGCCTGGTTGCCGTCGCGCAAATCCACACTGCACCAAATCGGCGCCTTGTCCACATATTCCTTTTTCACCCATTTATACTCGCACTTGGGCGGCATAAAATATCCTCTTTTATACTTCTCTGTGTTTTTCATAATTTATCCCCTCCGAATTAAATCTCAAAAATTCTAAAAATAAACAAAAAACTTTCATCTCACTTTAGAGACGAAAGATTACAATCTCACGCGGTACCACTCTAATTCGCACTTCCGTGCGCGCTCCGAATACGGCGGCTTCTGCCGATATATTCTTACCCGTTTGACGGCGGGACTCCGTCTCAACCTAATGACCGAACACAAATACTTAATATTTGTAAAACGGCGTTCAGCAAGCCGCTCCAAGGCGAGTTCGGGAATGTTTCGCAACTGTCTCACAGCAACCGACAGCTCTCTCTGTGCTCCGCATACCTTACTGTTCCTCTTCAACGCGTTTGTCTGCGGTATTTAATTGTGTTTATACATAATAGCATATTTTTTTCTGTTTTGCAACACTTTTTTGAAAAAAATTTTCGCCGATGCAAAGCATCGGCGAAAATTTATAATCAGTTTATGTCTTACATTTATTCTACTATTCTACATTCAAATAATTTGTCAACGGCTTTTGTTTGTCGTCCCACAGCATAACCTTTATTTTTCCGCCCGAAATATTTTTTGTACTTAAATTATACTCCGTCTGTCCCGCCGTTGTCGTAAATTTTGTATTTGTACAATCTATAAATTTCCCCGTGCTGTCATACTTCGCGACAAATACATTTATGCTCTGTCCGCCTGCCACGTCGTCCGGAGCGGTAACGCTCACTTTACCGCCGCTGTACGAGTTGATTTTCCACTTGTCGTTTTTCGGCGTGGGAACGGTATTTTCGATTTCGCAGACATACCCGATTTTTTTAATATCGCTAATTGGGAAGTAAGCGTTGTTTAATCCCACGCAGTCTCGCTCCTCCTTATACATCATTAAATGTGTACCTGTCCACCGAGAGGCAGAGGCGTTCCAGGTAATATTTGAATAGTTTTTTCCGTCCACCCATTTCCAGACATTATTAACCTTTTGCGCTCCGAGATAATACCATTTTCTGCTTCCGCTTTGCAGAAAATCTTTTATAAATTGATTTTCCGCATCGCTGTTTATAGTCGCGAGATGTCCTCCCAGCATTTCGCAATGTTGCTTAGCTTCCGTCCATGTAGTGTTTTTATCAAACAGCATATATGTGTTGCTTCCATACGTTTTGGTCGTAACCGGTTTTATATTTTCCGCATCAACTTCCAAAATAAAGCCTTTATTTGATTTGCTTATGTTGTTAACGTCATTCCACTTATTGCCGTATGATTTGCGAACCTCGGCAAAATGCTCCTTTTCTCCGTATGTTCCGCTGCTGCTCGGCTCTCCGCTCGACCAATTATTATATGAAAACGTTTCGCCTGTTACCCACGCATAATTTTTATCGCCTCTTTCATAATCGTATGCGCCGAGCCAGTAGGCATCCTTGTTTCCGTATTGGATGAAGTTTGTGACAGCGGCGTTTTCGCCACTTGACGTAACCGTAACCAAATGTCCCCCCAAATCGGTACATAAATCTCTCGCAAACGACCAAGACATTTCATAATCGTACAGAGCATAAATATGGTTATTATACGTCATCGTTTTAATCGGTGTATAATCCTCCGCATATACATTGAAAGAAATCCAATTACTTTGGTCGCCCCATTTGCCCTGATGTGATACCGCATGTGCAAAAAATGAATATTTACCGCTTGTTAAATTGCTGAACGAAACGCTGTTTCCTGCGGTAGTTCCACTGTATGTATTTGTTGTGTAAGCAAATCCCTCGGGATACTCGGTAAGATAATAAAGATATTGGTCGGTATACTCCGTAGAATCCCACGAAAATGTAATGGTATCTTTACCGTATATATATTCGCGGTCTGCCCTTACTTTGGGTTTCTCCGGCATACAGTTTTCAACTTTGTACAGCGTAAAAGCCTGTGCGTCGCTGCCGTTTCTTTCGTATAATTGTACATTTGTTCCGTCGGATGTTCCGGCGTTTGTCAAATCCAACACCTTGTCCCTTGAACACTTCGGCATAAAAACATAGCGACCGTCTACCAAATAAATAAACCACTTTTGAGCATCGGTACCGTTATAATCATAGGTTTTAATATTTGTGCCGTTTATATCATATGCTCCGTTCACATCAAGACATTTATTATTTTTGGCATTTTTAAATGTATAACTCCCATCGCTGTTTTTGGTTGCATACCAGCGCTGATTAGCTGTCCACTTTTCCGTTTCAAGATATACATTTGTTCCGTTTGGTTCACAGGCAACCGTCTTCCAACACGG
>CANQBQ010000033.1 GCA_947589045.1 uncultured Clostridia bacterium
TCCTTTTGTACCTACAAAAAGGTCTTTCCCGAAATCGAAAGGTTATCCGAAAAATGCCGCTCGGTTGTGCCGATTATGTCTGAGAAAAGCTGTTCTACCGACACCCGTTTCGGCAGGGCGGCTGATTTTGTTGACAGGTTCGAGAAGCTGACGGGCAAAGAGGTTATACGCTGTATCGAAAAGGCGGAGCCGATAGGTCCCAAAAAGCTCCTCGACGCGCTTATCGTCGCGCCCTGCACAGGCAATACAATATCCAAAATCGCAAACGGCATAGCCGACAGTCCGGTAACGCTCGCGGTAAAATCGCATCTTCGCAACAACCGCCCCGTAATAATAGCGGTTTCGACCAACGACGGGCTGGGCGGGAACGCCAAAAACATAGGCTCGCTTCTCGCTCGGAAAAACATATATTTTGTCCCGTTCGGTCAGGACGACGCGTTTGAAAAGGAAAATTCTCTCGTCGCGGATATGAGCTTAATAATCCCCGCGACCGAGGCCGCGCTCTCGGGACGTCAGCTTCAGCCCTTGCTGGTTTAATATAACCCCCTCGGAAGTATATCCGAGGGGGTTGTTGCGGATGTTTCGGTTTACCAAAACAGAAATTCGTTGCCTCTTAATTTATAAATTGCCTCGGCAAAGAAGTAATCTCCGTATATTATCGGAATATGTCTGCCCGAGTCGGGGCTTAAGTACGCCTCGGTTCCCATCTGAAGCACCGAGTCCTCCTTATCCGACCAATCGCAGTATTTTTCTTCGAGCGCCTTCAAAATTTTCATCGCCGCGCCGAGGTATGTTTTCTTCTCATACTCGCCCACGTTATTTGCAATTTCAATAAGTCCGCAAGCCGCGCAGGCGGAGGCGGTGGTGTCAATCAGGACCGGCTCATCGGGGGCTCTGAAATCCACAAGCGAAACGTAACCCGTGTCGGCTATGCAGGAGATGAAATAGTGCGCCGTGCGCTTTGCCGCGTCGAGATATTCCTGTCTGCCCGTATGTATATAGTTCAGGATAAAGCCGTAAACAGCCCAGCTCTGTCCTCTCGACCACGAGGAGCCGACCCCGTAGCCCTGCCCTCCGAAGGTCTCTATAACCTCTCCGTTTCTCGGGTTCAGGTTTACTATGTGGTTGGCGGAGCCGTCGGCTCTTATATGAGTTCTGAGGACGGTGTCGGCGTGATTTAGCGCGATATACCTATATCTCGGGTCGTTATGCTCGTCGGACGCCCAATATAAAAGCGGTATGTTCATAAGACTGTCGACTATCACCCAGCCGGTATGGTCTTTATTCCACGAGCGAATGAACTTTCCCTCCGCATTATATCTGGACGCGAGCATATTTGCGGCGTATATCGTGCGGAGCCTCGACTTCTTGCCTCCGAAAAGTCTGTAATTAACGCCGCTTGAAATGTGCCACATAAAGCCGACGTCGTGGTGCAGATTGTCATAGTCCTCAAACGCCTTGTCCAAAATTTCCTCGGCGTTCTCGGCGACCGCTCTGTAATGCTCGTCTTTGGTGCCGACATACATCAGCCACATAAGACCGCCCCAAAAACCGTTTGTCCACCAGGCGATATCTTTCTTCGCCATATCATTATGGACTCCGTTTTCGGTAGTATAAGGGATTTTGTTTTTAGACCGTTCGCTTACGATCTTCAACTTATTATCGAGCTTTTCCCACGTGGAGTTTATCCAATCTCTGTTTTCTTCGATTATTTTGTTTGTTGTGTTCATATCCGTTCTCCCTTCTGATTTTAGGTTACTCGGCTTGAAAATTCAAAAACGCTGTCCAGAGGGCGCATACCCTCCGTGCTGTCCCAGGTATAAAGCTTTAAAACAGCGGGCTCGCCCTCATATCGCTTTTCGAGGCGCAAAACCGTTCCCTCCGAAAGCTCCTCGTCGGAGTAGAATTTCGCCGTTACCGCCGTATCCCTCTGCATAAGGCAGGCGCACACCGTAAACTCAGGCGGACGGTTCAAAACGGGCGCAAGCTCAATCGAGACCGCGCTGCTGTCCTCATTTGCCGAAACGACCCAAAAGACTTTTTTCATACGCTCGGACGAGAGCGACATAACCTCAAAAATAATTTTGACGTCCCGAATTTTCCCGCTGCCGCCGAACCAAAAATCGCTTCCGTTTTTGCCGCCGTGCGTCAATGCAATATTTTCACGATACAAAGGCACGCGCGCCTTCAAATACCGACCCGTCGAATTTTTTGTAATTTGCGCCGCGACGGAGTAATCTCCGCGCGTGTTGCCTATGGGCGGCGGCTTTTCGCGCTTGCTGTCTGCGGTAATATCAATGTTTTCGTAGCCGCTGTCCTCATATGTAAATTCCAGCACCGCGTCGTAGATGCTCTCCCTGAGATATTTTGCCGTTGCCTCATCTATCGTAACGCCTACCCCGCTGCTCAGTGAATAATCTCCCGCGCCGTCCGCAAGTCCTTGGACTGACATATTTCCGTTTTCCGCGTCGACAACGACCGTTTCGGTGCGAACCATACCCTCCAAATCCGACAAAACGCCTTCCGCCTTTGCGAGCGCGTTTTCCGCCGCGTCGTAATGTCCGTCCGAAATATCCTTCGCCGCCGCGTCGAGCGCGTCGCGGCAAAAGTCAAGCCCCGCTCCCAACTCTTCAAAGCGCGTAAGCTTTTTCCTGGCTTCAAACAGCCTTTTGGGAAGCCGCAGATAATCGGAAGCCTTTTTTGAAAATTGCAAGTCCTTTATTTGCGCGGCGTATTCCTCGGTGGTTTCCAGTTCGCGAAAGCCGTGCAAGACGGTAGGCTCTATCTCGTGACCCTCCGTAAAATCCGACCACGATGCAATAAATATTACGTCCGTCAGGTCGCGGTTTTGCAGGACAAACTGCCACTGACGGCGATACAGCTCGCCGCCGTCGCGGTCTATGCCCGAAAACAGTCCCTCGCCCCAGCCCGCACAGCCGTGGTTGTCAAAGCCCGGCGTTACGACTGCGGTATTTATGTGCACCTTTTTCCCGTTTTTCCAAAGCGAAGAAAACTTTTCGTCATACGCGAGCACGTCATCGGACGTCGCATATTTGTCGAACGAGGGGTGCAGGCTGTCTCTCGGGCGCAGACGCGGAGCGATCCACGAATGTACGTCAACTCCTATATCGAGCCACTGCTTCGCCGCGCTCTCGGGCTCGCCGTAGACGACCTGTCCGTTTTGATACCGTCCCGACGGCACAACACGCCTGACATACCAAGGCTCGCCCAAATTTTCGGGAATATTGTATTCCGCGTCCATAATATCACTCATTTCGGAGGCGGTGGGTCCGCCGCCGAACAGAAAAATCAACGGGTGTCCCTGCACGGTCGCTGCGTTGCTTTTGGAATACACCTCATCCATAAGGAATTGGACGCTCGTCTTAAAATATTCCGTCCTTTTCTCACGCGTATTTATTTCGGGGCGATAGCTTTGAATCCAGGTTTTATCGACAAGCCAGCTGTCGCACCAATTCACGCCTATTCCAAAATCATATTTTTCCGCCTGCTCCATAAGCGCGCGCAGCAAAGCCGTGTTACCGTATTCCGGAAATCCGAAATCGACGAGAAATCCGTCTATATGCGCCGTCTTTGCAAGCAGTATTTCGTATTCGATATAGTCCGCGTCAAGCTCCGACTGCATACCGACTATCGGTCCTCCGTTGACCGAGGCGGTCTGAGCCGAGCCGTCCGAATTTAACAAATCGGGATTGTAATTCACCGTTTTTTGTCCTGTAGCGGATTTTTCGGTGTTGTAAAACTGCTTCCACGACCCCAAATCCCCGTCATGCTCTCTTGTCCGCCGAAAGCCGTGGTACAGGGCGTAAACCTTTTTCCCGTCTCCCGGCTCCTGCGCGTGTACGGCGCGGCTCCCGAGCGATATGCCCGTCAGAAGTGCCGCACAGCACGCGGCAATGATATATCCCTTTATTTTCATTTGCGTTTCTCCGTCAAAACGACCGTTTCGACCTCAATACTGCCTGCCGCTATCTCGTAACAAACGGCGGGTATCGAGGCTGTGGGCTCCATCAGATTGGTGTTCGGCGCGGCAGCAATCACAACGCCCGCTCCGTCCTTGCCGCTCACACTGCATTTGTATTGATTGTTCCACGCCGAGGCCCCTCCGCCGTCCGCAAGTTCTCCGAAGCCCTGCTCTATATCGTTTCCCACCGCAAAGCCGCAGTCATACGCGCGGCACGGAAATTCGCTTGTTATGCTGTGCCTGCGGATATGTCCCTCCGACGTCGGAATAATCTCTGTCCGCACGGTAATTCCTTTAATCGGCGACCATACGCTCTTTACGGAACTGTCGGTAATCTCCGAACTCTCCACACCTCGGCGGACAAAAATATAACCGTCCGCCTCAAATGCGAGCATACTGTCGGGCGCGGCTTCTCTCAGCGTGCGGCACGAGCGCGGTACGCTGAAACCGAAACGGGAGCTGTAAGCAAACTTTGAATATTTTTCCGCCATATGAACGAAGCCGGGCGGGGTAAAATTTCCGATCGGATAAATCGTCGCCTCGCCGTCTCGCCGCGTAACTATCATATTCGCCGACGGTATGACCCTGAATACCTCGGGCTCGGGCAGAGGCAACGCCTTCGCCGACCAAAACGGATGTCCGTCCGGCAGGGCAAGCACCAAAAACGTCTTAAGCGCCCAATACGGAGAGCCCGGCGCGTTGTAAAATTCCGACATATTCAAATTCTGATAACGATAGCCTATCGAAAGCACTCCGCCGTTATCAAAAATCGACGCGTCCGCCCAGTCCGCCATATGGCGTGCGAGCAAGCCTTTCAGCACGCCCATCGGGAACGCGTCGACCTCGGCGTAAACGCAGGCGCTCCAAAACGCCGCCTGTGCAAAACGATATGTCATCGAGCGTCCGTAAGGCACCGCTCTGCCGTCGTCCGCAAACCAGCAGATAAAATCCTTAGCAAACATTTTTGCGCGCTCCGCAAACAGCGCTCTCCGTTTTTCGTCGCGGTTCTTCATTGTTTTTGCGTAAATCAAACTGTAAAAATGAATGGCAAAGGATATGTAATAATCCCTGCAGCCGTCCTTGCCGTCGCCGTACCAGCCGCCGCCGATATAATATGACTCTATGGCACTCAGCCCGAAATCTATCATATCCTGCGAATATTCACCGCCGACACTCGACAGACCCGTGTTGACCAACACCGCAAAAAACTTCCAGTTGTTATCGTGACTGCGGTAATTATTGATTTGAAGGAGCCAGTCGTTCAAATTTTTCCTCTCGGCTGCGCCGAGCGGCTCCCAAACCTTATCGGGCGCAAGCAAAAGCGCATAGCCCAAAGCTGCCATTTCAACCATTCTCTGGTCAAAATCGTGCAAAACGCCCCAGTACTCCTCCGAGTTCGGGTCTGTTCCGGAGACGATGCCCCTGCGATATATTTCCGCAAATTCATCCAAGTCTTCTCCGCCCGCCCACAGCGGTACCAAACCCCACAGCGGACGTGCGAACGCCTCCATTGTAACGGTGCTCCGCTCATACGTCGCTCCGCTCGAGCCGAGCGACAGCCGCGCTCCCGCACCGCTGTAATGCTTCTTTAAAGGAAGCAGAATATCGGAGAGCATATTTTGCCATTCCCGCTTTGTGTTAAATGTCCTCATTATCTTCCCTTTCCTCTATGTGCTGATTTATCATTCTGTACCGACTGGGAGATACGCCCGTTTTTCTTTTAAACATTCGCACGAAGTTATTATATGTGCCGAAGCCCGCCTTTTCGGAAATTACGCTTATCTTTTCTCTGCCGCTCGTCAAAAGCTCCTTTGCCGCGTCTATCCTGTATCTGAGCAGATATTGCGAAAATGCGATACCCGTCGCTTTTTTGAACAGAGTTGACACATATGAGGGGCTGAGGTGAAGGTCGTCCGCAATCCGCTCGATGGAAATTGTAGAGTCGCTGTAATTCTCCGCGATATACATGGTAACATAGTTGCACACGGCTTCCTCGCGGTTCTCCTTTACCATATCGCCCTCCAGGCTTGTGAATATTTCGACAAGGTGCTCCTCAATCACGGGTACCCGATACTCGTGGTTGACAATATCCGACGAAAGCCCCGAGGCGTTGCCCAGCTTCTTGCATATATTCTCGTAGGCACTGCAAATGCTCATCACAACGCTGTGCAGATACACATTTGACGCGCCCTTGTTTCGGCGGAAAATGTCCTGTATAAGCTTTCTTATACCGTCATAATTTCTCAGGTAAACATATTCCGTCATATTGCGCTCAAAGTCAATGGGCATATAAATTCTTTGGTTTGTTTCGGTCAAATCCCGCTTTACGTAGATACAGTTTTCCTGACTGCTGTCGCCGCAGTCTATCGCTTCGGCGGCGTCGCGGTACGCCTCGTGCAAATCCATAATCTGCTCGCAAATATCGCTCACGCCGAACGCGAGAAATATGCCGTACCTTTCAACAACGGTCTTTTGCAGCTTGAGCAAGAGCGAAACCGTCCTGTGATAGTTCAAATCATCACCGTTCAAAATCAGAGTACAGCCGTTTTGCTGGTTATATACCACCTTGCAGATGACGTCATTTTCGGAAAGGAAAAGCTCCTCAACGTCCGCCTCTTTTATGTCGGCAATCCTGCCCCTGACAACCGCAACGCGGAATAAGTCATATTCAAACAGAGTGTCGATGTTTTCGGCGTAAAATCCGCTCTGCAAAATGCCCGACAAAAACTCCTTTTCGCCCGACTGCTGTTCCTTTTCCATAAGAAAATCTATTGTCTCCGAAATCGCCTCAAGCTCGTTTGTTCCGTTGCCGAGCGTCAGCATATAGTTGTCTATAATGTCCGAAATCGGAGTATAATACTGCTTAACAAATCGGAAGCACAGCATCATACAGATTATCAGCATTAAAGAGATAAGGAGCAGAAAAGCGTTTTTCATAAAGCTGAGGTTTTGGACTATCTTTCGGTCGTTTAAAACAGAGATATATGACCAGTCCTGAAACTCGGACTCCCGAACCACCATAGTCTGCCTGCTATGGGATTGCTTTCCGTCAATCAGACTCTTGTCAAACACACTGCCGTCTATGCCGAGCATAGTGTCAAAATCGCTGTTTACGATATAGGTATGGGCGTACTCGTCTATCGTGTCGCTTTTAAGCATATCCTGTATCTGAGTGCCGTCGATGAACACTATCATCTTATAATTTTTTGCCCTGCTGTAACTTATACCGGTGTAAAAAACCAGCGTCGAGTTTTGCCCCTGCTTTACGGGGAAGCAGTCAAATGTGCGGTTCGTATCAATACTCACGCGAATTTCCTCGGGCAATAACGTGGTGTTTTCCCGAATTTTGCCGACAAGCGCGTCCTTGGTGCAGGTTCCGTCGTTAGTCACGACAAGAGGCTGCTCCGCGTCATAAACAGCCGCGTATTCAACCATAGGGCACGCCGCCATCATATATATCAAATCCTTGGTGAGCTGCATCTGCTTGTTTACGCTGTCTCCGTAGCCGTCGCCGCTAAGCTCGTCGTTCTCGTCCAGAAACTTGTGCATATTCTTTTTGACGTCCAGCAGTTGAACGTCAATTTGCTTACTGATATAGGAGAGATAGTTCTCGGCGTTTTCCATCTGCTGCTGTATAAAAATGGGCTTCAGATAAAAATAAATACTGACGTTAAACAGCAGAATTATAAGCAGGATACCCAAATATCCCGCCAGCATACGAATTAAAATCGGCTTTGCCCGAAGATTGTGATATAACCGTTTTATTGAGTTAAGCCGCCTTTCTTTCATCTTCTCTCTCCCATACCATTTATTTTTGATTTACGCTTTTAATCCCGCCGGAGGCGTAAAATAAATGTATTACATTTATTTTACCGTAGCCGCACGCAAAGCGTGTCGGCGTAAACGGTAAAATTGCGTATGTGCG
>CANQBQ010000034.1 GCA_947589045.1 uncultured Clostridia bacterium
CCCCCGCGTTTCGCGACAGCTTTATTATATTACCACCTTTCTTCCCTTTTGTCAACACTTTTTTTGAATTTTTTTCAAAAATTTTCACATATCAAAAAACGCCCGTATTTATTGCCTCAAATCTCTCTTTTGTTGCCACGTCAATCAGCCGAGACCTTAATCGCAACTTGGTATTTTTCTTTAAAATATTTCGCGTTGCTTCTGTTTTGTCCTATCACCTTTGACGTGTCTCCCTTTTCCGCGCGGACAATAAAATCCTTTCCTCTAAGACGCTCCGCGCCGAGCGAAATTATTTCGCGTTCGATTTTTTCGCGCCAAATACGATTTTCCACAAGCTCGCCGAACGCTGGGTGAAACGGTCCCGCCGCAATATCGCTCTGCATGGCTTCGCTCGAATGAAGTCCTATGCGTATCACGGAAATACTTTTCTCTCTGAACATCTCAAGAATTTTTGCCGCGAGAGCTACCGCCTCGTCGAGCGAATACGGGACATATTTCCCGGCGCGGTAAAGTTCCTCTAAATAGGTGTCTTTAAGCACGACTGTCGGATAAATGCGGACACAGTCGGGCGCGAGAGCGATTATATCCTCCGCCGTCTTTACATCAAGTTTGGGATTTGAGCCGTACATCCCGAGCATCATCTGAAGTCCGAGCGAAAATCCGCAGCTCTTTATAAGCTCCGCCGCACGGCAGACCGCATCCGCAGTATGCCCGCGTCGGTTTGCAAGAAGCACTCCGTCGTCGGTTGACTGCACGCCCAGCTCAATCGTCCGCACATTGTGCGTCTCAAGCAAATCCAGTATCTCCGGGCTTATGTAGTCGGGTCGGGTGGACAGCCGAACGCCGTCCACTCTGTCCGAGAACTCGTCCGCCACCTCCAGAAACGCGCGCTGAAGCTCAATATCAATCCCCGTAAAGCTGCCGCCGAAGAACGCTATCTCCGCCGAAAAATTTCCCTTTTTTTCAAGCGTTTTAAGGCTCTCCGCAATTTCGGTGCGCACGCTTTCGGGAGTAACTTCCGAGGCTCGGTTGGTTATACTGTGCTGATTGCAGAACGCGCAATCGTTCGGACAGCCTACGTGTGGAATAAAAATCGGTATGTTATGCTTTTTCATACTTTTAATTTACCTCTCGGCGCGTTCCGACCTTTCCAATTCGGGAAAGCGCGTCCTTCGCCGCCGCCTGCTCGGACTTTTTCAAATTGCCGCCCTTACCCTCGCCTATCGCCTTACCTCGGTAGATTGCCTCGCTGACAAAGCTCGGCGCATGGTCGGGACCTATACGCTTCTTCAAGCGGTACGAAACCGTTTCGCGGTTGTGGTCGCGCTTTTGAAAATAAATCTGAAGCTCGGATTTGTAGTTGTGTATATCAATGTTTTCCGCGCCCTCGATAGTGTCGCCGAGCGTTTCAAAGACCCATTTGCGCGCACACTCAATTCCGCCATCAAGAAAAATCGCGCCCAGCACCGCCTCATATGTGTCGGCTAAGATAGACGCCTTCTCTCCGCCGCCGCAAGCGCGCTCCGAACCGCCGAGCCTCAGTTCGCTGCCCAGCTCCATTTTGCGTGCCGCCGCCGCAAGCGACCTTTCGCACACCACCGCCGCGCGTAGCTCGGTCAGGTGACCCTCGTCGTACACCGAAAATTTTTCATAGAGATAGTCGGCGACTATAAACGACAAAACGCTGTCACCCAAAAATTCCAATCGCTGATTGTTGACCGCCATCCCCATATCGTGTGCGTATGACGTGTGCGTAAGCGCGGTTTTTATTAAATTTTTATTTTTAAATTCGTATCCTATGCTCATACCCGAGCCTCCCCGATAAAACCATAGACGGAGCGCGTGCGCCCCGTCTATGCCGAAAATTTTAAAAAATCCGTTTATCCCTCATACTTTTTAAGCGCGACGCACGCATTGTGTCCGCCGAAGCCGAGCGAATTTGAAATCGCATATTTAATGTCCGCTTTTCTTCCGACGTTGGGAACGTAATCCAAATCACATTCGGGGTCGGGATTGTCAAGGTTTATGGTCGGCGGTATAAAGCCCTCTTCAAGAGCAAGAGCCGTTATGATGGCTTCCACGCCGCCTGCCGCGCCGAGAAGATGACCCGTCATAGACTTTGTGGAGCTGACCGCCAGCTTGTACGCGTGGTCGCCGAACGCCGTCTTAATAGCCTGCGTCTCAAACAAATCGTTGTAGTGTGTGGACGTTCCGTGGGCGTTTATGTAGTCAACGTCCTCGGGCTTAATTCCCGCGCACTTGACAGCGGCGGTCATACATCTCGCGCCGCCTTCGCCGCCCGGAGCGGGAGCCGTTATGTGGTGCGCGTCATTGGTGGAGCCGTATCCGATAAGCTCGGCGATTATATGTGCGCCGCGAGCCTTCGCGTGCTCCAGTTCCTCCACTATCATAATACCTGCGCCCTCGCCCATTACAAATCCGTCACGGTCTGCCGAGAACGGCGTGCTCGCCTTCTCGGGCGTATCGTTCTTGGTCGAGAGAGCTTTCATAGAGCAAAATCCCGCAAGAGCCGTAGGCGAAATCGTCGCCTCGGCGCCTCCCGTTATAATAACGTCGGCGTCGCCGCGGCTAACGCTGTAAAACGCCTGTCCGACAGCGTCGCTGCCCGACGCACAAGCGGAGACGGTGGTGAGGTTAGGGCCCTTTGCACCCGTCGCTATCGCCACCTGACCGACAGCCATATTGGAAATCATCATCGGAATAAAGAACGGGCTTATTCTTCCGGGTCCCTTTTCCAAAAGCACCTTATACTGCTCCTCAAAAGTGGAAATTCCGCCTATGCCCGAACCGATAAATGTTCCGACTCTTGTCGCGTCCTCTTTTTCAATATCTATTCCCGCGTCGGCAAGCGCCATCTTTGCGGCACAGACCGCGAACTTAACAAAGCGGTCCATTCTTCTCGCTTCTTTTTTGTCAATATATTCAGACGGGTCGAAGTCCTTTACTTCCGCCGCTATACGGGTATTGTACTCGGATACGTCAAAGCTCTCGATGGGACCTACGCCGCTCTTTCCGCTTTTGATGTTGTTCCAGAAAGTTTCCTTTCCTATTCCGACGGGAGTTATAACTCCGGCACCTGTTATCACTACTCTTTTCATACTCAATTCTCCGTTTCACTAAATGAGTTAAGCGTTTTGCGGACGGCGGTAATGCGCCGCCGCCCGCGCACATTTTCTTACATATTTTCCTTGATAAAGTTTACCGCGTCGCCGACGGTCGAAATTTTCTCGGACTCCTCATCGGGAATTTCAATGTTGAATTCTTCTTCAAGAGCCATCATAAGCTCAACAATGTCGAGAGAGTCAGCTTCCAAATCGTCGATGAAAGATGCTTCCAAAGTAACCTTTTCTTCGTCAACACCAAGCTGATCGGCAGTAATTTCCTTTACCTTCTCAAAAATATCCATCTGTTTTTCCTCCTGATTTTATTTTTATATAAATTTTAATTTTTTTAGAATTTATGGGTAATTAATCGTATTATACTACATAACAAGTCCGCCGTCAACATTTACTACCTGACCCGTTATATATTTTGCGTTGTCGCTCGCGAGAAATACCACGAGATTGGCTATATCCTCAACCTCGCCGAACCTTCCGAGCGGGATCGCACTGACGTAGCTCTGCTTAATTTCGTCCTTGAGCTTGTCGGTCATCGCCGTCTTTATAAATCCGGGCGCGACCGCGTTGCACCTTACCCCGCGCGACGCAAACTCCTTTGCGACCGTCTTTGTAAGACCGATAAGACCCGCCTTTGACGCGGAATAGTTAGCCTGACCCGCGTTGCCCATAACGCCCGAAACCGACGCCATATTGACTATCGAGCCGCTCCTCTGCTTCAAAAGTATTCTCGCCGCGGCGCGGATTACGTTGAACGAGCCCTTGAGGTTGACCGACAAAACGCTGTCCCACTCCGCCTCGCTCATTCTCATAATGAGGTTGTCGCGGGTAATTCCCGCGTTGTTTACGATAACGTCGATACTGCCGAACGTGTCGTGCGCGAACTTTATAAGGGACTCCGCCTCGTCGGGCTTTGAGATATCGGCGAGATTGTAAACCGCCTTAACGCCCTGAGCCTCAGCCTCCGCAACCGCGCTCTTTGCAAGCTCCTCCTGCTCGGGGGTGTTAATTCCGTTTATGACGATATTTGCGCCGAGAGACGCGAACTTCATCGCGGTAGCGCGTCCTATTCCCTGGGTGCTTCCCGTTACGATTACGGTTTTTCCGTTAAAATTCATATGTATTCCTCTCCTTAATTAAATTAGCAGATTGCCTCTTTAAGTTTTTCAAAATTCGCAACGCTGTCGACATTGAAAATCGAAACGTCGCTCGTAACCTTCTTAACAAAGCCCGAAAGCGCCTTTCCGGGACCTATCTCGATAAATGTGTCAACGCCGAGGTCGAGCATTCTGCGTATGCCGTCCTCAAACAGCACCGACGAGGACACCTGCCTTACGAGATACGGCTTTATATCCTCTTTCGACGGAACAATATCTCCCGTCACGTTTGAGAACACGGGTATCTTCATATCGTTTACCATGACGTTTTCAAGTTCCTTTGCGAGCTTTTCACCCGCTCCGCGAAGCATACTGCAATGGAACGGTGCGCTTACCGCAAGCACTACCGCACGCCTTGCGCCCTTTTCCTTTGCAATCTCGCACGCTCTCTCAACAGCCGCCTTCTCTCCCGCTATGGAAATCTGACCCGGACAGTTGAAGTTTGCGGGCTCGACTATGCCGACGCTTGACGCCTCTTTGCACGCCGCCTTTACATCGTCGGGCGCAAGACCGATTATCGCCGCCATTCCGCCCACTCCGAGCGGAACCTCCTCCTGCATATATCTGCCGCGCTTGCGAACCAGAGCCGCCGCGTCGCCGAAGTCAAGGCTTCCCGACGCAACGTGAGCGGTGTACTCGCCGAGGCTCAGTCCCATAACGTAGTCCGCCGAAATCCCCGCCGACTCAACGACCTTGAGCGCCGCCGCCGACATTGTTAAAATTGCGGGCTGAGTGTTCTCGGTAATCATCAGCGTTTCGCTGTCGCCGTCGAAAATCAGCTTTTTAATATCGTATCCGAGCGCGTCGGACGCCTGCTCGTAAATCAAATTCGCTTCGGGGAAGCTCTCGCACAAGTCCTTACCCATACCGATAGCCTGTGCGCCCTGTCCCGCAAAAAGGAACGCTGTCTTGCCCATTAAAATTCAACCCCCTTGAACAAATCCTTTATAATATCGGCGCACGGTTCTATCTTTGTAACCATAGCCGCGCTCTGTCCCGCCATAAGCGAACCCATTTCCACATCGCCCTCGGCAAATGCGCGGCGCAAGCCGCCGACGCCGAGTGCCTCTATCTCGTCAAAAGACGCGCCCTCTTTTTCGAGCCTTTCATACTCTCTCGTGAGCTTGTTTTTGAGCGCTCTTACGGGTGCGCCCGTCGAGCGTCCCGTAACTACCGCGTCGCGGTCCTTAGCCTTTATGACCGCCTGCTTGTAGTTGTCGTGCGCTATACACTCCTCGGAGCAGATAAAGCGCGTTCCTACCTGTATGCCCTCCGCGCCGAGCGCAAAAACTGCTTTTGTGCCGCGAGCGTCCGCAATTCCGCCCGCTCCGATTACCGGAATTTCAACCGCGTCTACGATTTGCGGAACCAGAACCATTGTCGTCAGCTCGCCTATGTGACCGCCGGCTTCACAGCCCTCGGCTATAACCGCGTCCGCGCCGTACTTTTCCATTCTCTTTGCAAGCGCGACGCTCGATATTACCGGCATAATCTTAATGCCCGCCGCCTTGATGCCCTCTATGTACTTTCCGGGATTTCCCGCTCCTGTTATGACTACCGCAGGCTTCTCCTCGATTACCGCCTGCATAACATCGGCCGCAAAAGGCGACATAAGCATAACATTAACGCCGAACGGCTTGTCGGTCAACGTGCGCGCCTTTTTTATCTGCTCGCGCACAACGTCCGCAGGTGCACCGCCCGCCGCAATAATTCCGAGACCGCCCGCGTTCGATACCGCCGCCGCCAGCTCAGCCGTTGCGACCCAAGCCATTCCTCCCTGAAATATGGGATACTCAATTCCCAGTAACTCGCAAACTCTGTTTTTCATATAAATCACCCTTTGCTCTCATATATTATGTATTATCTTAATAGATTATCGCGGCAGTTTAGCCGTACTCCGCTTGGTTTATCAATAAATTATAGCTGTACTACCCCGCGTCGCAGCTCTCGCTTTTTTCTCGTTTGCCCGCAGGCGGGCAAAC
>CANQBQ010000035.1 GCA_947589045.1 uncultured Clostridia bacterium
CTAAATGAGAATACACAAGTTATTTGAGTAAGTTTCTTTCTTCTCTTTTAACCCTTTCCTTTCAGTTAACCATTCATCATCCGGTGTCACGCCGTAATACAAATATGCCTGTGGCATATTTGTAGGCGGGAATTACGAGATGCGAGAGCATCGAGTTATCGTAGAAAACTCGCAAGAGTTTTATCCGGTGTCACGCCGTAATACAAATATGCCTGTGGCATATTTGTAGGCGGGAATTACGAGATGCGAGAGCATCGAGTTATCGTAGAAAACTCGCAAGAGTTTTATCCGGTGACTATAGCAAGGAGGTCACACCTGTTCCCATTCCGAACACAGCAGTTAAGCTCTTTTGCGCTGACGATACTTGGCGGGCGACCGCCCGGGAAAATATGTCGTTGCCGGAACTTTGAAATAGTATTAGAGAGCAAATTTATTTGCTCTCTAATACTATACAAAATCGTTAATATGGACCTTTAGCTCAGTTGGTTAGAGCAACCGGCTCATAACCGGTCGGTCCGGGGTTCGAGTCCCTGAAGGTCCACCACGTCGCGGCGAGTCTTTTTGGCTTGCCGCGATTTTTATGCAAAAATCACGGCTTCGCTTTACAGACTGCCGCTCCTTTTCGCAAAAAATCGTCGCTGCACTGCGCCTGTTCGCTTGCAAGCGCGCTCACGACGTCTCCGCTTGCTTTGGATTTTTTGCGATTTGTGCGCCTGCGGCGCTAAAAAGACGGCATCTATATCATACACGATTTTCGATTTGCGGCGAGTCTTTTTGGCTTGCCGCGATTTTTATGCAAAAATCACGGCTTCGCTTTACAGACTGCCGCTCCTTTTCGCAAAAAATCGTCGCTGCACTGCGCCTGTTCGCTTGCAAGCGCGCTCACGACGTCTCCGCTTGCTTTGGATTTTTTGCGATTTGTGCGCCTGCGGCGCTAAAAAGACGGCATCTATATCATACACGATTTTCGATTTGCGGCGAGTCTTTTTGGCTTGCCGCGATTTTTATGCAAAAATCACGGCTTCGCTTTACAGACTGCCGCTCCTTTTCGCAAAAAATCGTCGCTGCACTGCGCCTGTTCGCTTGCTTTGGATTTTTTGCGATTTGTGCGCCTGCGGCGCTAAAAAGACGGCATCTATATCGTACACGATTTCCGATTTGCGGCGAGTCTTTTTGGCTTGCCGCGATTTTTATGCAAAAATCACGGCTTCGCTTTACGGACTGCCGCTCCTTTTCGCAAAAAAGTGTTGGCAAATATGTTTAAATGCGGTACAATATATTGTCGAAAGGAAGTTGAAAATTATGGAGCGAGATTTTAAAAAGGAGTCGGCTTGGGAGCGAAAAACATATCAGATTTTTTCATTCAAAGCAAGGCGCGATAACGGAGAAGCCGAAAATTTAAAAAAGGTTATGGGCGAAAAATCTTTTGGTGCTTGGGTTAGAGAACACATTGAGGAAGATTTAAAAAACTTATCCGAATAAAACAGAAAGCCCTGTCGGTTTTGTCAGTTACAGCCACTGCGATATTAAAAATGTGGTTATCTCTAACAGATATATATAATTTTTTTAAAAAACCTGACCATATGCTACGAGTGTGATATATTAAAGGTAGTGAGGGGCTTGCGCCCCTGCACTACTTCTTTTTATCGAAGTGGTCGATAATCTTAAAGGCTGCTAATATCCCGGCAAGGATATAGTATAAGGTTATCGCCACTTTTTTATTTATATTGCGAAAGTGAGAAACTGACGCCGGACAGACTCGGAGCAGGCTATGTCTGCTCCGATTTTTAAACAGAACGCCCTGCCGACACGAAATCGGCAGGGCGTTCTGTTTTATTCACCTAAATAATTTTTGATTGCTTGACGAATAAATTCGGCTTTGCCGATACCGTCCTTTTGCAGTTTTTCTTCCCATCTTGTCACAAGCTCTCGGTCGAGCTGGGCGGAAATAGTTTTATATACTTTTTTATTATATTTAGCTTTGACCTGCCACGACGTATTTCCCAATTTTATTACCTCCTTAGACTTAGAACATATATTGTTGCAGCCCGCAAAAGCCCACTTCATAACATTATTATACTGCAAATTTCGGAATAAGTCAAAAGTTTTCGGCGCATCTTTCTTGCCCGAAAGCGGGAAGTAGCCCCGCTCGCATACGCGGACGGGGGTTCTTCGTCAATCTCAATCATACAGCCCTGCGCGGTCGTTTATAACCATTGCGCGCATCAGCACTTCGGGCAAATTCAAGTCCGCGCCCGACTCGCCCTTGAATATGCCCTTGCTGTAGAGTTTTCGCACCGTGGGCAGCGCCCAGTCGGGCAGCTCCGACCAATAGTGATATATTCTCTGCGCTTTTTTCAGCGCGTCTATCTCAGCCTTCAGCTCCTCGTATTCCCTGCTCATAAGTTCATCATCTCCGTTCAAAATATTTTTATAGTTTTTAATTTCCGCAAGCGGATAATTTTTTCCCGGGCAATCGCTCGACCCTATCTCGCGGTGACCGACTATCTCGGCGCGCGGATAGTAATTACTCTTGAGATAATCCAAAAGCTCCGCAATCGCCCGTTTTTGCGCGGTCGGCATTTGCTCGAAGGAGTAGTCTCCCTCAACGCAAATGCCGAGCGAAACGTCATTTTTGCCGCTGACGTGCGCGCCGAGCGCGGTTAGCGGACGCCCGCGGTAAATACTGCCGTTTTTACGCACATAAAAATGGTAACCGATGCCCGCCCAGCCGTTTTGCTTGTGCCAGCGGTCAACGTCGGACACGCTCGCAATCGGCGCCGCGGCGTGATGCAGCACTATGTAATCGGTCTTTTTGCGGTTGTACAAAGGCGTGTTCCACTTCCAATTTGTCTCAATGATGTTTATGCTCACCCTGCTTCACCTCCTTTTTAATTTAATTCGGCATTTATATTTTTTTGCATAAACCGCGACAAAACGCGACATAAACGTATCAATACAACGGTTGACAATCGAAATGAATATTAGTATAATATTTTATATTGAATTAAAGGGGTTGATAGTATGATATATAAAAATTTCCAGGATTTGAAGCTGTCCGCCTTGGGGCTTGGAGCTATGCGCCTGCCCGTCATTGACGGAGACGACTCAAAGGTGAACGAAGCGGCGACCGCCGAAATGGTCGAATATGCTATGAAGCACGGGATAAATTACTACGATACCGCTTGGGGCTATCATTCGGGCAACTCCGAGCTTGTTATGGGTAAGCTGCTCGCAAAATACCCGCGCGACAGCTTTTATCTCGCGACCAAATTCCCGGGCTACGACCTCTCAAATATGGATAAGGTCGAGGAAATTTTTGAAAAACAGCTTGAAAAGTGCCGCGTGGAATACTTCGACTTTTACCTGTTCCATAACGTGTGTGAAATGAATATTGACGCGTACCTCGACCCGAAGTACGGGATATACGACTATCTTGTAAAGCAGAAAAAAGCGGGGCGCATCAGGCACCTCGGCTTCTCGGCGCACGGAAGCTACGAGGTTATGAAGCGTTTTCTTGACGCTTACGGCGAAAATATGGAGTTTTGCCAGATACAGCTTAACTATCTCGACTGGACGTTCCAAAAGGCAAAGGAAAAAGTCGAGCTGCTCGATGAATACAATATCCCCGTGTGGGTAATGGAGCCGGTCAGAGGCGGCAGGCTCGCCGCGCTTTCGGACGAACACGCCGCAAGGCTGAAGACTTTGCGCCCCGACGAAAGCTCCGCCGCGTGGGCGTTCAGATTTTTGCAGACGATAAAGCAGCCGGTGGTTACGCTGTCCGGAATGTCGGATATGAGCCAGCTCAAAGAAAATATAGCGACATTTGAGAGCGAAAAGCCGCTCAGCGAGAGCGAGATGAGGACTCTGCTCGGCATAGCGGACGAAATGCTCGGCAAAAAGACGCTGACCTGTACCGCTTGCCGCTACTGCGTCAGCCACTGTCCGCAGAAGCTCGACATACCCGACCTGCTCGCGCTTTATAACGAGCATAATTTCAGCGACGGCGGCTTTATAGCCCCGATGGCACTTTCGGCTCTGCCGAACGAAAAACTGCCGAGCGCGTGCGTCGGCTGCCGAAGCTGTGAGGCGGTATGCCCTCAGCAGATAAAAATTTCCGAGGTAATGTCCGACTTCGCGAGCAAAATATAAACGCTTTGGACTTGGTTCGGAGCAGAGGGGAATTTAATATGTGTAAAGTTAAATAACTTTACACATAAAACAGTAAAGAGGGGTTGTTTGTTTTGCCGACGGTTATTCTGAAATTCGCACAGTTACTGCTTATTACGTTTATCGGGTTCGCAGTTGGCAAGTGGAACTACTTGACAGACGGAACGGCGGGTTTGAGCAAAGGATTGTCAAAATTTATTGTAAAAGTGACTATGCCGTGCCTGATTTTTACGACGGTGACGAGCTATGAATTTACGGATGAGACTATGACCAACGGATTTACCGTTTTCGGCTTCTCGCTTGTGTTTATATTGTTGTCGTTTGCTGTGTTTACGCCGTACTGCCGCCGCTTCTTTAAGGATAAAGAAACGGCGGACATACACCGCGCCTTCGCGATGTTCACAAACTGCGCGTTTATGGGAATACCCGTCCTCACCGCCGCGTTCGGCGAGGAGGGGACTGTCTACGCCGTTTTTTATCAGCTTGCCAACGATATACTGCTGTGGACGCTCGGCATAGTCCTGATAAGCGGCAAAAAAGGCGCAAATCTCAAGCAAAGCCTTAAAAACCTCATAAATCCCAATATCATCAGCTTTATACTCGCGATAACATTCGCACTTTTAGGTTTACATAAAACAATCGGTCAAACCGCGGTCTATAAATTTTTGTTTTCGGAGACGTTTGAGACGAATATGGGCGTATTTAAGGAATACGGCGTGCTCGGCTCGCTCGGCAGCTTCACGGGTTACCTGTCTATGTTCTTTGTCGGACTGATAATGGCTGAGACGGTCGGAAAGAGAAATAGCGAGAGCGGCGCGAATTATGCCCTCGGCGCGGGAGTTGGCTTTGTTGCGCTGAAACAGCTCGTCTACCCCGTGCTGAGTTACTTCCTATTATATTATATATCAAACTTTTTGTTTGGCTACATATCGGGCGGCTCGGCGATAGAGCCGATAGTGCGCCGCGTGGTGTGCCTCCAGCTTGCGATGCCGCCCGCGTCGATGGTTACGACGATTGCCGCGATGTATGACGTCGGCGGCAAAAACGCGTCCGCCGTCACTCTTGTTGCGGGTACCGCGCTTGCGGCGGTTACGTTGCCCGTTTTCCTGATGTTTTTGAGCGTCGCGCCGTAATTTTTGAGAAAAATAACCAAAAAGATAATTAAAAATGATGTTATAAGATGTTCCGCGCTGCTTTGTAATAAATTTGTAATAAATTCTCAAAATTTATTTTAAAAAAAGTCTTGATTTTATTGCTTGATTATGTCATAATGATAGTGGTGTATATTATAGGCGCAGTGGAATGCTCTCGCGGCACTTCGTCGTAATGTTCCCAAAATAAATTTGTAAAAAAAAATTAAAAATTTTTATTAAAGGAGGTCTTTCCAATATGAGAAAGATGAACAAAGCGCTTGCTCTGGTAGTAGTAGTTGCTATGCTTCTTACACAGGTATTTGCAATCACTGCTTTCGGCGCAGACACATTTAACGATCTCGAAGGTCATTGGGCTAAGAGCGTTGTTGAGTCTTGGGCAAAGAGCGGCGTGGTAAACGGCTATGAGGACGGTTCTTTCAGACCGGACAACAACATTTCGAGAGCTGAATTTGCGAAGCTCATTACCACCGTAAAAGGGGTGACCAGCTCTCAATCAGTAAGCTTTACGGATGTTGAGAACGGTAAATGGTACACCGACACCGTAAAG
>CANQBQ010000036.1 GCA_947589045.1 uncultured Clostridia bacterium
TGTCGAAAACACGCAATAAATGCCTTTGTTTATTCTACCACAGATTTTCTTTTGTGTCAAAGCCGTTACACATATATTAATATTTAATTAACAAAATATTTTTTTACTTTTACAATCCGCAAATCCGTTAAATTTAATGTTAGTATTTTATTGTGGAGATAAAATATTACAGACTTGTTCTTTTGGAGGGATGGTTTATGGTAATCAGAAAATGGAGAACCTGCTTTTTCCTTGTGGTTTTTCTGCCTACGCTCATAACCTTGATTGATGCAAACGCGATGTTTATTCTTATGTCGCTGCTTATTTTAACCGTGTGCGGAAGGTCGCTGTGTAATCTTGTTGTGGCAAACTTCGCAAGCGAGGAATACGCTCTGCATTACAGCGAGCAAAACACCTTTGTTCCGAGCTGCGCCAAGGACGCCAAGGTAACTCAGGCGGCGGTCTTCGGAATAAACATTCTGATAATTTTGTACTGCATTAAATCAATACAGTGCCAGCCTCCCGTCTTTGCAATCATTATGGCGGCGGTTGTCGCGCTCGGCTGGATATTCGATTTGGGCAGGACCCTTATCCACTTCGTATGCCCGCCCGACCTGGAAGCCGATTGGACAATACGGGACTCCCTGCTTGAAGTGTTCCTTTGGGTACATAACATTTTAAGCATCGCTTTGGTACTTGTTATGTTTGTTGTAAGATATTTATAATAAACCCGGAAAAAACACCAACAAAAAAGGTCTGTTGATTTTTCAACAGACCTTTTTTATTTTTATATTAAACTTACAAATCTATGTTTATGCTTTGCTCCTCCGCCTGACGGCGTCTTTTCTCCTCGCGGGCAGTCAGCACGTCGTCCGCAATCGTCGCAAGCACCGCCATAATCGGAACGGCGAGCAGTATGCCGAGTATTCCGAAAAGTCCGCCGCCGACCAAAATCCCGACTATTACCCAGAGCGGCCGTATATTAAACGAGCCCGAATAAAGTCTCGGCTGAATAATGTTCGCATCCACCTGCTGAAGCGCAATAAGCGCTATCGCCACGGTCAAACCGCGCCCGAACGAAACCGTGAATACCGTAAAAACGGCGGTCAGCACGGTCGCGATTATCGCGCCGAAGTACGGTATCATATTGCATATTCCGATAAGGAACGCAAACACAAACGCATAAGGCACACGCAAAATCGAAAGCACAATAAGCGAAAGTATAAATATTATGATTGCGTCTATCAAAAGGCAGTAAATATACTTATATATAAATTCGCTGACCTTGCGGAGATACTTTAAGACGGTTCCTGTCTTAGGACCTTTGCTGTAAAGCTTTGAAATCCTGCCGAACATTTTTTTGAGCGACGAACGGTCTAAAAGAATATATACCGAAATTATAAACGACATAAAAATTCTGAAAACCGAATTTCCGACGCCCATAATTCCCGATGCGTATTTGTCTATGTCAATGTTTTTAATAAAGTTGATAACATTGTCAAACGAAAATTCATTCAGCTTCTCGCTTAAATTAAGACCGCCGAAGTCGAGTGAATTAAGCCAGGCTTTAAACGAAGCAAGCATAGCGGGCAGGTTGTAGATGAGCTCGGCGATGCTTTTCGTCAGCATAGGTATTATGGCTACCAGTATGAGAGCCAGAAACAGGATAAAGCCCAGATAAACCGCCGCGACCGACAGTCCGCGCCTCATACGGCGCACTGTTTTATTGCTCCGCCCCGCAAAAAACTTTTCCAGCCTTTTGCACATGGGATAGAGTATGTACGCGATAACGGCTCCGCCGATTATCGGCGTAAACACATCCAAAACATTTCCGATGTGACCCAATATCAAACTGAAATTATCAAAGGTCTTGTAAACTATAATCAGCAAAACGCCGATAATAAAAACGCTTATGTACCCCCGAAGTTCTTTTTTCATAGCAATTACCTCTTAAACCGCGAGAGCGGCGTCCCGCAAAACGCGGAACGCACTCTCTTTAAATTTTTAAATCTCCTGAATTATAGGTAAAATCATCGGCCTTCTCTTTGTCTTGTTAAGCAAAAATGTTCCGACGTCGTTCTTTACGTTGTTTTTAAGATTTGTCCAGTCAATATAACTGCCGTCGCCCAGCTTTTCAACGCTGTTTTTCGCAACGTTTCGCACCGAATCCATCAAATCCTCCGCCTCGCGCACATACACGAAACCGCGCGAAATAATGTCGGGTCCCGCAACTATCGTGCCGCTTGCGCTGTCAATGGCAAAGACAACTATTATAATTCCGTCCTCCGCAAGGTGTCTTCTGTCCCGAAGCACTATGTTTCCGACGTCGCCCACGCCTAGTCCGTCAACGTAGACCTCACCCGCAGGCACAGAGCCGATTACCTTAGCCGTGGTCTGAGTGATTTCAAGCACATCGCCTATCTTGAGCATAAAAATGTTCTTAGGTTTCATTCCGACCATAAGCGCCAGCTTTTTATGCGCGGTCAAATGCTTAAACTCACCGTGTACGGGAATAAAGTATTTCGGCTTTGCAAGCGCCAAAATCAACTTAAGCTCCTCCTGGCACGCGTGTCCCGAAACGTGAACGTCCTCCGAGCGGTCATAAACCACATCCGCGCGGAGCTTCAAAAGGTCGTTTATAACATTTCCTATCGGCTTTTCGTTGCCCGGAATGGGGCTTGCCGAAATTATAACAAGGTCGTTTGGCTCAATATTTACCTTTTTGTGTCCCGAATGAGCCATTCGGGTAAGCGATGACATCGGCTCTCCCTGGCTTCCCGTTGTAATTATAACGAGCTTATCCTTTGCATAGCGGCCTATGTCGTCGATTGAGATAAGCGTGTTCTTGGGTATCTTCATATATCCGAGCTCGATTGCCGCGTTAAGCACGTTTTCCATACTTCTGCCCGAAACCGCAACCTTCCTGCCGTACTTTATGGCGGAGTTTATTATCTGCTGAACGCGGTGAATGTTGGACGCAAAGGTCGCAACAAAAATACGCTGCGTACAGCCCTCGAAAAGATGGTCGAATGTCTTTCCGACAGTTCTCTCGCTCATTGTAAAGCCCGGACGCTCCGCATTTGTGCTGTCCGACATAAGAGCGAGTATGCCTTCTTTGCCGAGCTCGCCGATACGGGCAAGGTCCATCATCTCGCCGTCTATCGGAGTCGCATCGATTTTAAAGTCCCCCGTGTGAAGTATAACTCCCGCGGGCGTGTGCAGAGCGACCGCGACCGCGTCCGCAATACTGTGGTTTGAACGGATATACTCCACCTTGAAATCTCCCAGACTGAATACCTCGCCGGGGTTTATCGTGTGCAGCTTGGTCGAATTTAAAAGTCCGTGCTCCTTCAGCTTGTTCTTCAGTATTCCGAGCGTCAAACGCGTGCCGAAAACAGGCACGTTAAACTGCTTCAAAACATATGGTATCGCGCCGATGTGATCCTCGTGTCCGTGGGTCAGAACTATTCCCCGTATTCTGGCTCTGTGCTTTTGAAGATAGGTAATGTCGGGAATGACGCAGTCAACTCCCAAAAGCTCCTCGTCGGGGAACGCCATACCGCAGTCAAGTATCAAAAGGTCGCTGCCATATTCAAAGACCGTCAAATTCTTGCCAATCTCGTCAAGACCTCCGAGCGGTACTATTTTAATTTTTTTGCTTTTTCGCACAAAAATCCTCACTTTCCTAAGTCGGAAATAAGTACGGAAACAAAACAGCATAAAAATGCTGTCGGATTTTCCGTTCGGATATAACTAAACGAAGAATATACCCCGCATCATCGGCACAGCCCGCCTCTCGGCTCGGTTTTAAGATAACTTAAACCCTGCGATTGCAGCTGCTTTGATTTTCCGAAAAATCCGAAGATTTTTCGGAAAACGCGCGGATTTCGTTCGTTTTTCGGCAAAAATATAATTCCGCCGCTTTAAATTAAGGTATAACAGAGTAAGCCGTCACACAATTTCGACCAATATCGGGCTTTCTCCGTGCGTTATACTTAATTTTTCCCGCTATTCCGACTTAAAATTATATTTATTAACAGGCATACCGCCTGAAAATAGCAAAACATTGTATGTATTATATACCACTTTTCAAAATTTTTCAAGTGTTTTGTTCTTCTTTGTGTATTATTTAC
>CANQBQ010000037.1 GCA_947589045.1 uncultured Clostridia bacterium
ATACCCGCGCCTGTCAACCGATTGAATTATCATAACCGTAACGTTCATTTCGCTCGCCCCTAACTTAAATCCGAAAAACAAAAAATCGCGGCGAACCGTTTTGGTTCGCCGCGATTTGGTACACCATCAGGGGCTCGAACCCTGGACACCCTGATTAAGAGTCAGGTGCTCTACCAGCTGAGCTAATGGTGCATATCCGTATCACGAACACACAATATTATACTATCTGCCCAACGGTTTGTCAATAGTTTTTTCGGAAAATTTCTCATTTTTTATTTTTCCGCCGTGCCGTATGGTTGACAATGCACTCCTTTTTGTGTATAATATTTAAGTCACACTAAATCGGGGCGGCAGCGGTGCCTTGTAACCCTCAATCCGCTAAAGTGGGGATGACAACTTGTGCCGAGGGCATATCCTGTGCGGTCTGCCTCGTATAAGTGGTGTTGATGGTTTGGTCTTACGCAATCGGAACCTGTGAACCTTGTCAGGGCAGGAATGCAGCAGCAATAAGCAGTCACTCTGATGTGCCGTAAGGAAGCCAGACCGGAGCTAACTGTACGGGTAACGCGTGTAGGCATATGTTCAAACTCAAGGGTGTGGCTTATTTTATTTGATATAACAAAAGGGAGGTTTTGCCGTTGTCAGGCGAGTATCAGGCTCTTTACCGAAAATGGCGTCCGCTCACATTTGACGACGTTATCGGGCAGGAGCATATCTCCGAAACGCTCAAGCACAGCGTCTCGGGCGGACGTGTTGCCCACGCGTATCTTTTCTGCGGCACACGCGGCACCGGAAAAACCTCGACCGCCAAAATACTCTCGCGCGCGGTCAACTGCCTAAACCCGCAAAACGGTAACCCGTGCAACGAGTGCGAGATTTGCCGCGGAATTTCGGACGGCAGTATTTTTGACGTCTACGAGATTGACGCCGCGAGCAACAACGGCGTTGACAATATACGAGAGCTGCGCGACGAGGTTATCTATACGCCGTCGGGCGGCTGTCGGTACAAGGTCTATATAATCGACGAGGTGCATATGCTTTCCGCGTCTGCGTTCAACGCGCTGCTCAAAACGCTTGAGGAGCCTCCGGCACACGTCATATTCATACTTGCGACCACCGAGCCGTCGAAGCTGCCCGCAACCATTCTTTCGCGCTGTCAGCGGTTTGATTTCAGGCGAATAAGCGCGGACGAAATAGCGCGCCGCATAGAGAAAATTTCGGCGGCGGAAAATATCGGCATAACTCCCGACGCGGCGGAGCTTATCGCCGAGCTTGCAAACGGCTCTATGCGCGACGGGCTGAGCATCCTCGACCGATGCGCCGCGTGCAGCGAAAGCACCTTAAAGCGCGCCGACGTTGTTGAGATTGTCGGAATAGTCGATAAGAGCGTGCTTTTCGATATATCCGACGCGATAGCGGAGGAGGACACGGGCCGCGCGCTTTCCGTTGCGGACTCCTTTCTCTCGCGCGGCAAAGAGGCGCAGAGCTTTATCGAAGATTTTATAATGCACTACCGCAATTTGCTCATAGCACGCGCGTCCGAGAGCGCGGAGGGTCTGACCGAAGTATCCGCGCAGGCACGCGAGCGATACGCGGAGCAGAGCGGCAAATACACTCTCGCAAAAATAATAAGCTGTATAAGTATTCTCGGCGAGCAGCTGAGCGCGGCGAAGCGGCTTTCCAATCCGTCGGTCGCGGTCGAGACCGCCATTGTGAGAATGTCGTCGCCCCAATGTGCGGACGACCGCATCTCGCTGTTGGCTCGAATTGAGTCGCTGGAGAAAAAGCTCTCGGCGGGATATGTCGCTCCGCCTCAAACGATATCTCAAAACGGCAGTGCGCCGCAAAAGGCAAACCCCGCACCCGAAGCGGCTGTCGATTTAAGCGAAAAAGACGCCGACACCAAAGAGAGCGGCTCGGAGACTTCAGCGGCAAAGCCGTGGAAATACCGGGACGAGGCTCTCGCCAAAATCAAAGAGGTCAGCAAAACGCTCTATATGTATATGATGGGCGCGAGCATAACCGACACGGGAAGCGAAATCGAGGTCGAGCTGAACGACGCTTACGCATACGAGACGGTTGCAAAGCCGGGCGGAATAAAGTATCTCGAGGATTTGTTTTTCGGCATAAGCGGTGAACGCAAGGCGGTGTCCGCCTACAAAAAGGGCGAAAGACGTGCAAAGCCCAACAACAAAAAGCCGTCGATAGACGACATAATCGCAAAAAAGTCGCTGTTTGGCGATAAAATGAATATAACCGAATAAATTTATAAAACAAGAAACCAAAAACAAAAAGGAGTGTTTTTTTATGGCAAAGGGCGGATTTCCGCGCGGAATGGGCGGAATGGGCGGCAATATGAACCAGATGATTAAGCAGGCGCAAAAGATGCAGGAGCAGCTTGCGAAAATGCAGGAGGATATGGAGAACCAAACCATTGAGGCAAGCTCCGGCGGCGGCGTTGTCACGGTTGTCGTAAACGGAAAAAAGGAGCTTCAAAGCGTTAAAATAAACCCCGAAGCGGTAGACCCCGACGACGTTGAAATGCTTGAAGACCTGATTTGCGCGGCAGTCAATGAGGCTATGCGTAAGGCGGACGAGAAGTCCAACGCCGAAATGAGCAAAATTACCGGCGGAATGAATTTGCCGTTTTAATAAGGCTGTTCGGCGCGTGTGAAGCGTCGCAGAGACGATTAAATTAAAAATAAAAACAGAAATAAAAAACAGAAATGTAGGTTTGTCAATGATGTGTTACAAAATTGGAGAAAAAAGTTCGCCATCATTGATGAAGGCATTGACATAAT
>CANQBQ010000038.1 GCA_947589045.1 uncultured Clostridia bacterium
TTCACAATGCCCGCTTCCAACGTAACCGTAACGGCTACATTCACGGCTGTTGTAGTGCCGACGACATACACGGTAACTATTGAAACAGCGACAGGCGGTAAGGTAGAGGCTGACAAGACCGCAGACCTTGCCGAGGGCGAGACAGTAACGCTGACTGTTACAGCTGACAGCGGTTACAGCTTCGAAAGTTTGAGCGTAAAGGATGCCGACGGTACCGAAGTAGAGACAACGGCAGGAACAGACGGCACATATACATTCACGATGCCCGCATCTAATGTAACCGTAACGGCTACATTCGCGGCTGTTGTAGTGCCGACGACATACACGGTAACGTGTGAGACAGCGACCGGCGGTAAGGTAGAGGCTGAACCGACTCAGGCAGCCGAGGGCGATACGGTAACGCTGACGGTAACTCCCGACAGCAGCTACAACTTCGGCAGTCTGAGCGTAAAGGATGCCGACGGCGCTAAAGTAGAGACAACACGTCAGGCAGACGGCACATATACATTCACAATGCCTGCTTCCGATGTAACCGTAACGGCGACATTTTCTCGTAAGAGTACAGGCGGCGGTCGCGGTGGAAGCGGCGGAAGCGCAAGCAGCGGAGAGACGAGTTACAGTGTAAGCGTTCCGTCAAAATCGAATAACGGTAGTGTAAGCGCAAACCTCAAGAGTGCAACAAAAGGCTCGAAGGTAACGTTTACCGTTACTCCCAACATGGGATATATGGCAAGCGGAGTAACCGTTAAAGACGCAAACGGCAACGAGATTGCAGTTACGGATAACGGAGACGGAACATATACGTTTGTAATGCCCGACTCTAAGGTATCAATCGCGGCAGAGTTTGTGAAGGAAGGAACCGAAACGCCCAATACGACACCGACTCCCGGTGCTGAGGAAAATTGTCCGTCAGAGAAGTTTACCGACGTTGATCAGAGCCTGTGGTATCACGAGGGCATTGATTACGCATTGACCAACGGACTTATGAACGGTATGAGCGATACGACGTTTGAGCCGAATTCGACTACGACGCGCGCGATGGTAGTAGCTGTTTTGTACAGACTTGACGGTTCACCGGCGACCGCTCAGGCAAGCTTCGCGGATGTTCCTGCGGACGCTTGGTACGCCGACGCGGTAGCGTGGGGCGAAGCCAACGGCGTTGTAAGCGGTTACAACGAGGAAACATTCGGACCGAGCGATTCTATCACCCGCGAGCAGATGGCAGCGATTTTGTACAGATACGCTCAGTATAAGGGTATTGACGTATCGGCACAGGCTGATCTCTCCAAATATTCCGACGCGGACGCGGTAAGCGATTGGGCGAACACAGCTCTCAGCTGGGCGAACGCGGAAGGATTGATTTCGGGTATGAGCGATACCGAGCTCGCGCCGACAGACACGGCGACACGCGCTCAGGTAGCGTCAATCCTTATGAGATTTTGCGAAAATATCGTGAAATAAATTTACAAATGTTAAAAGGCGGAGCTTCGGCTCCGCCTTTTTTTGTCCGCTGTTCGGTTATTTTTTTATCTATACGGTGCGCCGCACCCTACGGCGAGTAAAGCTTTTTTTGCTTTTCTTCGATTGCTTTATCAAATTAAAGAAAAACCATTCCCAAAATTTACCAAAAACCCGATTATTTGTGAGATATGGTCTTCAAATAACGTAAAAGGCGAGTTTGACTGCGTAAACGTCAAGGCGGACGCATTGACACAGAAATTTGAATAATGATAAAATTATTCTGTTGAATGTTGTCATCCGCTATACCGGATAGGGCATACGCAAACTTATATAAGGGGCTGATCAAATGATACAGACGACACCAAAGCGAATAATATCCATACTGCTGGTCATATGTATGACGGTAGCGCTTATTCCCTCGGTAATGGCGGAGGAAGAAGAGAGCAGCGTATGGCAGCCGTCGAGAATGGCGGAGCTTACGGATGAGGAAATGGAAAACGGCGTTATTTATATGGGGCTTAACGCGGGTCGCGCGCAGGAGCGCGGCACTTATAGCCTGACCGTTTACCGCGACGGAAACAGTGAGAACGAAGCGGAAATCGAGATAAGCACCATTGACTTGTCCGCTGCTATCGGCGAGGATTACGACGTTCTCGTGGACGATATCGAGTATTACGATACGGGCGGCACGGTTATGGAGCGCAACGCCAATATCGACACGGAGGAAATGCTTGAGGAATATTCCAATGAATTGCAAAGCGTCGCGGAGAATGTGTCGGATGAGTCGCCCAAGAGCGCGGCGGAGCAGGGAAGCGTCCTGGCAAAGCTGAAAGAGGAGCAAACCGGACAGAAAACGCGCTCGCTGTCGCACGTGACTCCGGTCTCGAGAGCGGATTTTATCGATATGATGAATGAGACCTACGGCGATGACGCGCTTACGCCCGAGGAATATAAGGCAGATGCCGATATGATTTTGGATGCAACAAGGAACAATGTTACGGACTTTATGGCTGTGTCGTCGGCGGCGCGGCTGGTTTTCGAGCCCGGAGAAACCGAAAAGCAGGTCGAAATAGAGATATATGAGGATGAAAAGCCCGAGGACGACGAGTTCATTGTATTTATGCTTTCTTCCCCGGAGGGTGCTTTGCTCGGAAATCTGTATACAAGCACCGTTACAATAGAGGACGACGAGCCGCGCGAGGAGGCGTTCGTGGGCTTTAAGTCGGAAAAGCAGACGGTAGCCGACGGCGAACCGATTATTTTGGAGAGAACCGGCGCGGATTACTATATGGTATCCGTCGACGCCGTTCTTGAAAACGGCGGCCGCCAAACGGTGTATTTTAAGCCGTATCAGACGGAAGCAAAGCTTGAAATGAGTATTGAGGGGCGCGGTAAGGAAACCGTGACGCTGGAGAATTTCACGGCTTGCTCCGAGGGCGATATAACCGAGTGCGAGATAAGCTTTGACGATGGTAAGACCGAGAAAACCGAGACTGTCGGGCTGCCGGGCATACAAATTGCGTCGGACGGCGACGACAGCAGCAGTACCGAAGGAAATTCGTCGTTTGAGCTTAAAAGCTCGGAAGGCGGCGTATCGGCACATCTGGATGGGTACAATCTGCGCGTGGACTATGTTCCGGGGCAGAAGGACTCGAATAGTCTTGTCTACGGTAAAATAATGGACCCGAGCTATGTCCCCGAGGTCTGGGTCGGCAATTACTATTTCCCCGAAAGCTTCACTCGGGGAACCACCGGCGATGACGGCTCGGAGAATAATTATAATGACAATGACGCAAGCAAAGGCGACGGTCATCCCAACGGTTATATTTATCTTGGGTATTATGACTGGAGGATATGGCGCGAGGGAACGAGCTACGCCGAACTTAAAAAGCTTGACCATGAGATATACAGAGGCTACGCGGCGGACTGGAGCGGAGGCCGTATTCATTCCGTTGACGCTGAGGACAGTATGTATAAGCGTTACTTTTCGGTGTACAATTCCGCCGGTACCACGCTGCAGAGCTTTTGTGAAACAAACAGCTTCGACAGAAGGACAGATTTGCTTACGGCGCTCGGCACAGACGGTCTGCCCGAGGGTGCGGGAGGCTCGCTGAAGCTTAATATAGCGGATGAGGAGAGTGCGTTTACGCCGTCGCCGACCATTAACCTTTACGGCGTCGCGGCGATGTTCAGAACCTTTAACATATCGCTGCAGCAGCCGGGAGAAATGGAGTTCAAGGACGGCGACCAAACCGTTAAGAAAAAGCCCTGCAACGTGCAGCTTGGAACGGGACACGAATTGCGATATACAAATCAGACGCTGACGATAACGGCGAAGTCCGCCGAGGAATCGACCGGACTTATGCCCGGCGAGCTCATAGGCTATAAGATTGAGACAAACTGGAGAGCTCCCGAGGAGGAAAAGGATAAGAGGGATTTCTTCTATTATATGGCGTCCGGTCATAAGCCGTCGGAAGCAAAAAGCGCGTCTATAAGCGACGATAACGACAGCAACACCGTATATACAACGGACAAAACGAAAGATTTGACGAATATTTTGTTTGACGAGGACTTCATAAAAATTATCGACCAGCATTTAAAGGGCGTCAGCGGCTCAAACTCGGCGAAATGGTCGACAGACCTTCAATTTACGCCGCTCTATATCTACAAGGACGTTGACGTGCGCATTAAAGAGACGGATTTGGGAACGTTCAACGGACTTCCGGCGGGAGACTACAAATTCCACGAGGGCGATACGCTTCGCCTTTCGGGAGTCGGCGCGGACGGATACGACGTAAAGTATGCCGGCTCGAGAGTTGCGGGAAGACTGACAAAGAATCAGAACGAGGAGACGGTTTTCGACGTTACGATAAATCTGACGGGAAACTCGACGGAGACCGTTTATACTCTCGGCGCGACGCTCGGCGGTATAAGGGGGTGCGGTTATTACGAAATCACGCCCGAATTTGTCGTAAACGAGCCGAACTACATATCGTTTGAAATACAGGCGGATGAGGACGGAAACGCGCACGGTGTGGCGGATTACCTGATGTTCCTAAGCGAAGAGCAGATAAAAACGCTTATGGACGAGCACCCCGAATATAAACTTAAAGGAAATGAAAATATTTATATATGCAATCCAAACGCGAGCGGTACCACAGAGGCGGAGAAAATAATAAATATGATAACCCCTGTGCGCGGAAAGGTTTACTCGTTTAACGCCGAGTGTACAGATCAGCGTATGAGGCTCAGATCGAACAACAAGGACGGAACAAACATTTCAGTCAGCGCTAAGCCCAAATACTGGGCGCCGGTATTTGAAAACAGCTTTACCTACGGCACAAAAAAGGTGTACGGCACGACGGCGCATATCGTGGCGTCGGGCGAGGCGAAGGACAACGTAGTAAAGCTGAGCTCGGTGGAAGCGTCAAGAGAAAACGACATATTCCTGAGAGCAACAGGTAGTATTACGGCAAAGGAACACTCCATACGCGAAAGCGCGGAGTATATGGAGGTCGTCGGCGTACCCGGTCTTGTGGTAACCGGTCCGGGCGAGGTATATACCGAGGCGGTAAAAGAGAATGCGGGAACGGAACAGGAAATAATCCGCGAGCGTTCGGAATTTAACACGCCGAGCGATACTACGGCTAACGACGGAAGCTTCAAGCTGGAGGGAATAAATTTGCCCGAGGACGCGGAGGCATATACGATTTATTATACCAACGGCAATATTGAGGGCGTGTATGTTGTGGATATTACGCAGCTTAAATCCGATATAGAAGCCGGCAAGGCAGTTCTGATTAATGCTAAGAATAAGGATGGTACCGATAATGCGGATGCCATAACATTTAACCGCAACGCCGAGCGGAGCGACGGAGGCAATCTGGACGTCGAGACAAAGGTGGACGGTTACGCCAATGCGATTGCGGAGGATATACAAACGCCCGTTATAACGACGGACGCGCCGTATCCGACAAGCGTGGAATACAAATTTGAAAAAAGCGCAAGCACCACGCAGTACGGAACCGTTTCAAACAGCGTGCCCATTATCGACGACTGTTTAACCGTGACGCTTACCATCAATCCCAACGGACGCGAGGTAAAGAAGGTGAAATTCGTCATAGATAGGACAAGGACGCTAAAGGATGATGCCCAAAAGGATGATGATAAAAAAGATGATTCTCAAAAAGATGATTCTCAAAAAGATGATTCTCAAAAGGATGATTCTCAAAAGGATGATCCTCAAAAAGATGATTCTCAAAAAGATGATGATAAAAAGGATGATGTTGAACAAGAGAATGATATTGTATATGAGGTGGATTTAAAGCCGGGGCAGACAAGCGTGGACTTTAACTTCGGCTCAAAGAGTTTGAAGGACGTGCTGGAGCCGGGCGACAAGCTGTATGTCATTATGGTTGACGCGGCAAAGAGGGAGGTTACGACAACAGGTCAGGACGCCGACGGCAATCCGATACCCGTAACGAACCAATATGATATAGAATACACAAGGCTCTACACAGGTCTTAGCTTCTACGTACCCATGGTCAACAACGTGATGCAGTCGTTTGACTTCGTTCCCCAACAGATTGGTGCGAAGGAAGTACCTGTTCTCGGCGAATGGATGGGAAGTATGTCGACCGGAGTTATTACCTTTAACCATAACAGCTGGACAACAGGCGGAATAGACGGATATTCGCTTACCTTTGATTTAAACGCATCCCCGATTGGTTATCCGTCCGTGCCGGCGACTGAAAAATTCAAGGAATTAAAGAAGACGCAAAAAGCAGCGGAGGATGCCGCCAGACCCGACCCGGCAGAAGCAATAGACTGGAGCGCGTACAGAGGATATAAAGGAACGTATAGAAACTCTATGACCGATGTCTTCGGGAAAAACAAGTTTAGTGTTAATTTTGTCGTACTTGCCAATCTCGACTGGGTTTTGGACAGGGATACGGGCGAATATGTGTTTGCCGGAGCGCAGATCGCGCTGGGCCTTTCGGGAAGCTTTAAAAAGACAATTTTCGGCGTGATGCTGGGTGCTCCGCTATTCTTTGACCTTAATGTTGACATTGCGTTTGAATGGGAAGATAATATAGTAGAGGATAAAAAATTGACATTTGACCGCTTCGGCACCTATCAGAATATTAAGGACGCTTTTCCCAACAGCAATAACGGCGAGCTTTTAATTCTAGGCGGTAAGTTTCAGGTGGGTATAGGATTATGCGGAGTTATCGGCGCCCGCGGATTTATCGGCGTAGATGCAAAGCTATATTTCCCCAATCACGGCTATGAAGAAAATCGCGGACATTCGGTGACGTTGGAGGGCGGAATCGGAATAGATTTAGTTTTCTTCAGCATTGAATATGTGCTTGGCGGTCGAACATGGGCGGGCGGAATATACGCAGATGAAGCCTCCGATAGTGTAAGTTCGGCGTCGGCGGATGAGCCAATATTAAGGACGCGCGCATATAATACCGGAGGCGGCGGACGCGTAGGCGACCCCGATAACGTATCGCTAGCGGACATAACGTCGCATAAGGTCTTGATTGAAGACGCGCCCGAACATACCAGACCGCAGATTGTGACGCTGAACGACGGACGAAAGTTGATGGTGTACATAGGCAGCGACACAGAACGCGAGTACGATATAAACAAGGCGTGCCTGTATTACAGCGTGTATGACGGCGGAAAATGGTCTGAGGCACAGCCGGTCGAAAACGACGGCACGCCCGATTCTACACCGTCGCTCGCAAAATACGGCGACAAGGTAGTAATCGCGTGGTCTGACGCGTCAAAGGCGTTTGACGCGGATTTGGACGCGGCTATTGCCGACGGAACCGCGACGACGCGTCAGAAGGCGGATTTGCTGTCGTGCAATGATATATCCATGGCGATGTTTGACGGCAACACAATACATGAGGCGACCAAGGTAAACGATGACGAAAGGATTTATAACGGCAACGGGTTCTGGGATTTCAATCCCGTAATCTGCGCCGACCCCGACGGCGAGGACGGTATGGTGCTGTACTATACGAAGCGCGACTTGGGCACCGTAACGGATCTTGATGAGGAACTGCTGGACGTTAACGCGACATACGAGACGATTGCCGCGGTGGCGTGGGACGAACGCGGTGTGTCGGAGGAACAGTTTGTTCCGGTCGATGGCGACCCGCTGATAAACGAAATAGACTCCGAGCTGTTTGAAATGACCGTTGGCGGCGAAACGCATAACATTTCCCTGTGCGCGTATATGGCGGACAAGGACGGCAATCTTGAGACGTACGAAGATAACGACGTATATCTTCTGATTTTTGACGTCACCGCCGATAAAGTCTACGGCTCGATAAATCTGACAAATGACTATGATGCGAATATAAAGCCTCAGCTTACAAGGATTAGGGACAGATTGGGCGATAAGGACGGCAAGGACGACATATATTATTCGTGGCTGACCAAATACGAGAAAGGTAACAACACGAAAACCAAGCTCAATGTGCTGTCGTTCGACAGACTTGTGAGCGAGGTAGAGGCTCATTTCGCAAGTAATGCCGGTTTGGAAGACCCGATAGAGGCTGAGCTTGACGACGTGGTTGAATACCTCAAATCACCCGACGCGCGTCTGCCCTTGGATACAATCAATTTGTCCGACGACGAAACCGTTGAGCACTCGTTTAACGAGTATAAAATGTTTGTGGGCGGCGACGACAATCTGTATATACTCTGGACAGACTCAAACAGCGAAGACCAAGATGACTGCTCTATGGAATTGTACGGCGCGGTACGCTATGACGGCGACGGCTATACGGGCATAGAAGGCGATGCAGCCGAAAATGCTATGGAAGACAGCGGCTGGAGCGGCGTTTCAAAGCTGACGAACTTTTCGGACGAAATGCAGGCGAATACCGTCATAGACGAATTTACGGCGGCGGTCGGCGCGGACGGCGATTTCACGCTTCTCAGCAATCTGTTTACGCAGGATTTGGATGAAGACGGAAATATGGTTTATTCTCCGAACGAGCTTATCGAATTTACGATTGACGACAGTGCAAAGAGTGAGATTGACGGCGAAAGCGTGCAATTTGACAGCGAATATCCGCGTGCCGGCGAGGAGACCGCGATTGAATTTGACTTGAAAAATACGGGTCTTATGAAGCTCAAAGGCTATGAGGCGACCGTTAAAGTAGGCGGCGAAACGTTCGGCAGCGTGACGAGTGACCATAAGATTTTGGGCGGTAAGAGCGAGACTGTAAAAGTCACAGGAGTATTGCCCGAAAATCTGACGGCGGATACGCAGGTTGAAATCACCGTTACGTGCCCGGACAACGAGCCCTGCACATACAGCGGCAAGGTTCCGTTCGGCGCGAAGCTGGGATTTGAGACGGTTGATTTGGAGCAGGACGAGAACGAGAACCTTGTTTACACGGTCGACATAAAAAATACCGGTAATGCCGAAAGCGGTAACTTTAACTTGGAAATTCAGCACGTTATAAACGGCGAGGGACTTGTCGGAGCGCCGACAAATGTCGATACGGAGTCAATCGGCGTGGGCGAAACCGTGAGAAAGACGGTTACGCTCAATAAGGAAACGCTCGAACCGCTCGACTTCGGAACGCTTGGAATTGCTGAGCTGAGCCTTAAAGCGATGAACGGCGAGACCGAGATTGACAGCGATATTGAAAACGTTTCGGATTACGGTTTTGTGCAAAAATTCGGTTTGGAATACGTCGACGGAAAAGCGGTTGTGACCGCGCCCAAAAAGGGAACGTATTCGGTAATTTTTGCGGCGTATGACGAAAACGGTATGCTGATAAGCGTTGATGTTTCGGACGTGAAATTTGATGATGTAGGCATAAAATCGGTTGCGCCAGAAAACTTCAATACCGAAGGCGCGGCAAGGGCTGAGGTAATGCTCTGGAACAGCGTCGACGGAATGATGCCGATATGCGATGCGGTAGCTATTCCGCTCAGATAATTCAAATAAGAATGTGTAAAGCGTCTCCGTCCGCATTTATAGTGCGGGCGGAGACGGCATGAAAAGTTTTGGCAAGAGGTGAAGGGGTTTGAAGAATAAATTTACGGCGGCGATAACGGCATTGATGATGGTTGTTGCTCTGCTCCCGAATACGGTGTTTGCGGCGGAGCACAAGCATAAGGAGTGCGGCAAAACCGCGTGCGACACACACGCGGAGGATGTTACATATACGGAAATCGACTCATTGACTAAGTCTACTGTCAAACAAGACGGTGCTTACTACCTTTCGGATAGCTGCACGGGTAATGAGTTTGAGACGGGAGAAGACGTTAAAAATTTAAAGCTGTGCCTTAACGGCAAGAGCTTGAGTTCCTTTGATAACGGGTTTTCCGTGCTGAGCAAATCCTCGCTCACCATATCCGACTGCCAGGGCGGCGGAAAAATCGTAGGTCCCGCTAAGAACTCCTACACGGGAATAACAGCGAACGGCACGGTAAATCTTTACGATATCGAAATCACCGACTTTACAAACGGCGGCGTTCGCGTGGAGACGGGATTTTTCACCGGCGAAGGTTCGGGCGAATTGAATATTGCGGGAAACGTAAAAATTATCGGCAACACATCGGAAGGAGATGCGTGCAACGTCTCTCTGAGCGAGGACGCGTATATAAACGTGGTGGACGCGCTCGGTGAAGATGCTAAAATCGGTATAACAAGCGACGCTGTCGCAAGCGGAGACCTGCCCGTGAAGGTGGTTGCGGGAAACGGACATCTTACCGAGGACGACGTTGATAAGTTTTCGAGCGATAACGCGATATGCACCTTTAATTTCGACGGAAGCGACATATACCTTGATATTCTTTTTGAGGGAAGCGGCACGACGAGAAATCCGTATATTATAGACGACGCGAATTCATTGGCGGCGTTTTGCAATTATATCAACACAGGCAAGGGCGACAAAATCCATTTTAAGCTGACGCACGATATAGATTTGGAGGGCAAGCAGCAAACGACGATAGGAAACACCGAAAATCCGTTTAAAGGCACGTTCGACGGCGACGGTCATACGATAAGCGGTTTTAACATAAACGCGTCGTCGGAAAGCGGCAAGGGCTTGTTCGGAAGTATCGGAGAAGGCGGCACGGTGAAAAATTTGAACCTGGTCGGCTCGATTACGGGCAAGGATAACGTCGGAGGAATAGCCGGAGAAAATCACGGCAGCATAACAAATTGCCACGTGAACGCAAACGTAGTCGGAAACAGTCATATCGGCGGCATTACGGGCTATAATTACGGAAATATAACGAATTGCGACGTTGCGGGCTCAATTAACGGCGATAGTAATTTGGGCGGCATTGCGGGATACAGCGATCACAGTATAACCCAAAGCTACAGCGCCGCGTCGGTTTCGGGCAACAGCCATATCGGCGGCGTTGCGGGACAAAATTACGGCGATATAACCGACTGCTACAACACCGGCTCTGTTACGGGAAGCATTTACGTCGGCGGAATAGCGGGCTACCAGTTTTTGGGAAGCATGGCAAACTGTTACAGCTTCGGCACCGTCAAAGGCGAAATTCATTCGGGCGGCATAACGGGACAAAATTATGCCGACGTATCAAATTGTTATTTCCTCGCGGGTACGGCGGGCAGCAGTGTCGGCGGGGACGAAGCGGAGGAAAAGTCGGAGGAGGAATTTAAAACGCTCGCGGACGCGCTTAACGGCTCGGACGGAAGCGCGTGGCGCGACTGCAGCTTATTCGGCAGACCTCAGCTTTACGACAATCCCGAAATCGTCGGTATGGGCACCGAGGATGAGCCGTATCTCATTCCAAACCTTGCAACCCTTGAGCTGATGCGCGAATATATCAACGTCGGAAGAGCGGACGGCAATTATTTTGAATTGACCGGAAATATTGATATGTCCGATAAATACGGCTCGGATATCGGCGGAGCGGCTGTGTCGTGGACTCCTTTAGGAAACGCGGAGTATCCGTTTAACGCGGTGTTCAACGGCGGCACGCATACGATAAGCGGGTTGTATATAAACGATAAGACGGGCGAGGGCGTCGGTCTGTTCGGATATATCGGCGATGACGGCACGGTGAAAAATCTTAACGTGATCGGAAGCGTGACCGGTCATAAATACGTAGGCGGTATAGCGGGAGAAAATCACGGCAATATATCGGACTGTGTCGGAACGGTTAGCGTCTCGGGCGACAATCTTTATACGGGAGGTATCGCGGGAGGAAACGACGGCAATATCACCGCAACCTCCAACGGCGGCGCCGTGACAGGAAAAATCGCTTATACAGGCGGCATCGCGGGAAACAATACCGGTGCCGTGTCCGACTGCTCAAATACCGGAACCGTAAACGGAAGCGTTGTTACGGGCGGTATCGTGGGCGAGAACACGGGAAGTATAGCCGGAAGCTATAATACCGAGACGGTTGCGGGAGGCGATAGCACAGGCGGTATAGCGGGCGAAAACATAAACGAAATAGCGAATTGCTTTAATGCTGGCGGGATAAACGGCAGCGGCAATCTCGCCGGAGGTATCACGGGTGAAAACGACGGCAGCATATCCGACAGCTATAACAGAGGCAAGATTACGGGCGGAGGCGGTTTTGCCGGAGCTATCGCGGGGTATCAGAAATCCGGAAATATAAGCAACTGCTATTTTCTCGCCGATACGGCGGACGCAGGCACGGTCGGCAGCGAAGATACGTCGGTCGAAAAAACGGATAAAGAATTTAAGTCGGGCGAGGTCGCTTGGCTTTTACAGGGAAGCGGCGACTCCCTCAAGTGGGGTCAGGAGATAGACACGGACGATTTTCCCAAGCCCAATCCCGATGCGGGCGAACAGGTGCATAGGGTTTTGTTTGTCACAGAGGATAATCCGCAATATAAAGTGTGCTATGTTAATACAAACAATACCGTTTCTATGCCGGAGAATCCGACGAGAGACGAGTATGACTTTAACCGTTGGTCGCAGACAAGTTCTGTGGATGGAGATGTGTTCACCGCGGAGACGCGCGTTACCAAAGATATGACGATATACGCGGTAGGACGCGTATATTTCGGCGGAGAAGCCGATACCGTTATCGTAAGCGACGTTTACGGATATGAAATAGAGCCGACCTTAGACCTTAACACCTGTGTATCGTATTACGGCGGGGTTATCGACACGATTGGCAGGTTTGACTACGAAATTTCGGACAACGGAGGCATCGACGTTTCGATTGAAGGCGATACGCTTGTCGTGCCTATGGATCTTGACGCGGGCGATTATCCGATTGTAATCACCGCAACCGAGAGAGACCCCGGATATGCACTTATGAGCGTCGAGGAATACGGCAAGGAGCAGGTAACGCTGAACGTGACGGTAAAAATATTAAAGGCAGACCCCGTCTTTATAAAAGCCCCGGAAGATAGACCCAAATTTACATACACAGGCAAGCCGCAAGAGCTCGTAACCGATTTCGAATTGATTGGCGGCGAGATGCAGTATCTTTTAATGTACGGAGAAGAAAATCTTTCAACCGAAATTCCGACCGCCATAAATGTGGGCAGTTATCCGTTCAGTTACACGATAGTCGGAGATAAAAATCATAATGACGACGGTCCGCATTTGATATTAGCCACAATCGAAGCGGTCGATCTTGCAGGGACTGTTTCGCCCAACGAGCTTACCTATACGGGTGATGCGCAGGAGCTTGTATCGCCCGGCGAGATTACGGACGGTTTGCTGTACAGCATGGAAGATGACACGGGGTATTCGCCCGAAATTCCGACAGGTATCGATGCGGGCGATTACACGGTATGGTATATGGTAAATGAGGACGATAATCATATCAGAGTGTATCCCACCCCGGTTCCGGTTACAATCAAAAAGGCTGATATGCACGCGGTATTATCGGTAACGCCTGCCGAAGGGCTTAGATACACGGGCGGCGCACAGCCTCTCATAACGTCGGGCACTTCGACAGAAGGCGAACTGCAATACTGCACGGAGCGGGACGGCGAATATTCGCCCGAGTTTCCGACAGGCACAAACGCGGGTGAATATGAGATATGGTATAAAGCCGTGGGCGACAAAAATCACAATGACAGCGAGCCTCAGAGCATCACGGTGAGCATTGCCAAGGCGGAGCCCGAGGCTGTTGTGGCGGCAAATGATTTGACCTACACGGGTGAAGCTCAGGCGCTTGTGACGGGCAACACAAATGACGGCGAACTCAGATACAGCGACATCGAGGACGGAGCATATTCAGCCGACGTTCCGACAGGCACAAATGCGGGTGAATACGAGGTGTGGTATAAGGTGCTCGGCGACGGAAACCACAATGACAGCGCGCCTCAGAGCATATCTGTGACCATAGCCAAGGCGGAGCCTAAAGCTGATGTGACGGCAAATGTCCTGTCATACACAGGTGAAGCTCAGGAGCTTGTGACAGGCAACACAAATGACGGCGAACTCAGATACAGCGACATCGAGGACGGAGCATATTCAGCCGACGTTCCGACAGGCAC
>CANQBQ010000039.1 GCA_947589045.1 uncultured Clostridia bacterium
CAGATAACTACAATACCTCGTGATAAAATCTCTAAACAGAATTGTTTAAGATTTCTTTATCAGGAGCGAGTGGGAATGATGTCTGAAAACCTTGAAACCCGCATAAATACCGGGTTTTCGAGGGGTTAAAAATTATAATTATATGGTAAAATACATAAAATTTCCAATTTAAGGAGGAACAAATATGAAAAAGTTTATAGCAGGATTTTTGAGCGGAGCGATAATTTTCTCCGTGGTGGGCGTGTTCGCAGTTAACTCAATTTATGATAACCCGTATAAAATCACCGTGAATGGTGCGGAGAAGTATATACAAGGCTATAACATAGACGATTACAGCTATTTCAAGCTCCGCGACATAGCGGACGCGGTTGGCGGGTTCAGCGTAGGCTTTGATGAACAAAACCAAACCATCGTTTTATCCACAAACGAAGATATTGCCGCCCCCGCCGCTCCTATCGAGCCTGCTCCTGCCACCAATCCTGCTGATACTTCCTCCTCTGATATAGATAATCTCCCTCTTGGTACTATACCTGACCCGATGTGGATTGAAGGCACAGACAAAGAAGGCAATCACGGCTATTTTACCAATGATGAATTTCAGTTCCGCATATTTGACTTAGACACAGAGGCGTGGATAACCCTTGATAGCGTTGTCAATAAAGCCAACGAGATAGTGGGCGAAGAAAGATACGTTAGCTTGACATACGAATTGGATGACACAACAACATGGAAGCCTGTATTTGATTTCAGTAATAGCAAAGGAAATATTTCACTTGCTGACTATTATCAAAAAATAGCTCCGTGGCTTAAAACATTAGCACAATAACTTTAAAAAGATGTGAGTTTGACTCACATCTTTTTTATACTATAGGCGATGCGTTTTTAGTAAACGTGCTGTCAGCCCATTGCTTAATTCGTGTTTCCAGAGAGGACAAATCCGCCGTCGTTGCAACATTGTCTCCATTATATCTAAATAGTGTACTCGTTATATCAAGGTAATGACCGTGGGTGTTTATTTCCGCACCGGAACCCGACCAGTTGCCGGTTATCGTAAACCACGCTTTATTCTCGTCAGGGTCTAAAATTTGGAGTGAATCCGTTTTCAAAAGTCCCCCAAATACCAATGCGTCTTTTTTATCGTCATAATAAAATTTAGGTTCGTTCTTTATAGTCCACTTGATAAATTCATCAGGGTCAATAGATAGTTCATTATGCAAATCATTACCTTTGCTGCCCTTCAAAACCCTGCCGTTACTGTCCGTGACAACATTTTGCATCTCAATATATCCATTATACATTTTTAATGAGCCATCACTACCGTCAATATGCACTCTCAGGTTATTACCTTTGTCATATGCTTTAAGTCCACGACCCTCTATATAGTTGCCTGATAGCTTGTAGTCGGGTTCAACTTTAGTTTCACCTTCTTTGTCGCCCGATGTATATATATTGTTGTTGTCTTCAAACTGACTTTTATTACGACTATCCATATACGTTAATATATTTTCTCCACCTATTTCTTGCAAATACAGTCTTCTGGCGTGAATATCTCCACCAAAAACAGCGTTTCCTTTTGTATCAATATATACAGGTTCATCGACGTCCGTCCAGTCGCCCGACCCAATTTCTTGTCTTTGAAACACCAAGCCTCGGTCTGCGTTCAATACCACTCTGAATTTATTGTTTTTATGAGTAATAATTAAACCCTTGCCTTTGCCGGGGTGAATTTCAACGCCGTTGCTTTCATCTTCCGTATTCAGCGGCTCAATAACCAAGCTACCGTTACTTATGAACACACCCTCGCCATTGACCTTAAAAGTCAAGGTCGTACCGTCAGCCTTAGTCGCGGTGATTTGCAAACTTTGACCGACAAGCAATCTTCCCACAATAACATCAGCGATTATATGTCCGTTGGATATGGCTGTGCGGGTAGTGTTCCAATTGTCATCTGTGAAAGTTATGACGTTTAAAAAATCCACCATTACTTTAGACAAATATTATCTCAGCATAATCAGCGAAAAGGTGAGATTGCTCAAAATCAAAAAGGTGTTGCCGGCACATCATCAGCTTGTTAACTCAGTTTCCTTAATTGATGAAATTGCGAAAGCGTTTCGGTCCTTATACTGGAAAGACAAGCTGCACCAAGGAAACGGTGTGTTTGATTTTGGGGAGTTTCAAATACATGTTTGAGGTGATGGTCGGTTTGGATTGGTTACGCCTTATCGCGAGGGATTGAAAAAGTTAGCGAATTATTGTATAATCATTTTGAAATTGAGTGATATATCGAGGCAGTGATATAAAATGAGCATAATACAAGCTGTGTTGTCGGATTTTAATACGGTCAAGAAAATTTCGGAAATCACAATTTCCGAAATATATCCGCACTATTACCCTAAAGGTGCAGTTGAGTTTTTTCTTTCACATCATAGCAATTCTAATATTTGTAATGATATTAAACTGCGGCGAGTTTATCTTTACTTTGTTACAGAGCAAAATGCGGTAGGCACAATTACAATAAAAAACAATGAAATATGCCGCTTCTTTGTATTGCCGTTATATCAGAAAAAAGGATACGGTACCGAAATGCTTGACTATGCGGAGAAGTTAATTTCAAATACGTTCTCAAACATTGTAATAGCTGCATCGCTTCCCGCTAAAAATTTATATTTAAAGCGGGGATATAAATCTATTGAGTACAATATCATTTCCACAGATGATGATTTTTTGTGCTATGATGTTATGGAAAAACAGCTGTAATTTCCTGCTCGCCGAAGCGGCGGACTAAATAATAGACGGGGACTTAAAGGAGCAAGATTTATGCTGGAAAAAATGAACGATTTTTTCAAAAATCGGCTCGACGGTTACGATGAACATATGCTTAATGAGATTGAGGGCGCAAAGGAATTCTATCCCTATACGGCGGCACTGCTACCTATGAAACACGGAGCCAACGTACTTGATTTGGGTTGCGGCACGGGGCTTGAACTGGAATACTACTTTGCCTTAAATAGCGAAACGTCGGTGGTGGGGATTGATTTGTCTCCCGATATGCTGGCGGAGTTAAAGCAAAAATTTCCGAAGCGCAAAATCAGTCTGATTTGCGGCTCTTATTTTGACATTTCTTTTGAAGAAAACTTCTTCGATGCCGCCGTTTCGGTCGAATCGCTCCATCACTTCACCGCCGAAGCGAAGCTGGGGCTTTATCAAAAGCTTCATACGGCTTTGAAGCCCGAAGGATATTTTATCCTGACAGATTATTTTGCGGAAAGCGAAGCGTTGGAGCGGGAATATTTCGAGCGGCTTCGTAAACTAAAAGAAGAACAGGGCATAGTTCACGATGCGTTTTACCATTATGACACGCCGCTCACGGTGGAACACGAAATAGACGTACTTAAAGCGGCGGACTTTTCAAAAGTCGAGGTGCTCCGCAACTGGGGCGCAACTTATTCTGTAAAAGCGTTTGTATAAACCGAAAAGGAGATGATTTTATGGCGTCGAGCAAAGAATATTTGGAGTATATTTTAGAGCAATTGTCCGGCTTGGAGAATATCACATACCGGGCGATGATGGGGGAATACATTTTGTATTACAAAGGCAAAATTGTAGGCGGCATCTATGATGACCGCCTGCTTGTCAAGCCTGTGAAAGCGGCGGTGCGCTATATGCCGGAGGCGGACTATGCGCTACCCTATGAAGGAGCAAAGGAAATGCTCCTTGTAGACAATGTGGACAGCAAGGAATATTTGACGGGATTATTTGAGGCTATGGAGCCGGAACTTCCCGCGCCAAAACCAAAAAGGAGATAATTTTATGTCAACTACTCCCATGTGGACGTAAAGTGTGTATGCGAGCGTTAAGCTGACAAAATCAAAAATCCACTCCGTGCGGAGTGGGTTTTTGTATTCTTTAAACTAAATTCTTTAAGCGAATTTCTTTTTGATAACAATATCGACCTTTTTGCCGATGACGCCGACAATGACATCATCCGCAAGGTTCGCTATTATGGACTTCTCCAGCTCGTCCCACTTTTCATCGTCCTTGTTGCCGTCGGCGCTTTGCTTGTAGCTGTTCAGCGACCAGGCGTGAAGCCATCTGTCGTCATACATATTGGAAATGCACGCTCCCATATTGTAGAAGTCGTAATACTCGCTCTTGGCGGCAATATCCGTCGCCTCAAGGTATCCGTCGAGCATACCCTCGGCAATAAGTCTGATTTTGTTGACAATTCCCTTGGAAGCCGCGTTCTTACCCGACTTTGAAATGGCGATGATTTCCTCCTTGTCATACATGGAAAGGCGTTCCGCCTTTATTTCCGCGTGCAGTTCAAAATCATTTCCGTCGTTTTCAATCCAGAACTTGCCGTCGCCCACCTCCAGCAATTCGGGAAGCATTCCGACGAGTTCCTCCGCCAAAAGTCTAAGTTGAAGCGCCGGCTTTTTCGGGAGCTTGTTATACTCCGCCGACTTTTCAACCTCCGCAAATATTGCGTTAAATGTCGCCTTGTCGCTTGAAATCGTGCAAACATCCGTTTTCATATACTGTCCTTCTTTCTTAATTATTTTTCTTAATTGCCAATTATAAATTCAAAGCCATTACGAGCTTCAAAATATTTTTATTGTTTTCGTACTTGTAGTCCATACTCTCGGTCATTTTCTTTACCATAAAAATGCCCAGCCCGCCTATTTCTCGCTCCTCCGCCGACAGCGTTATGTCGGGGTCTTCGGTTTCAAGCGGATTATACGGCTTGCCGTCGTCCTCAAAGGTGAGGCTCAGCTTGCCTTTTTCAATCGAGTAGGAAATTTCGGCGGTTTTCGCCTTGCTGTAATTGATTATGTTGGACGCTATCTCGTCGATGGCTATACTTACCTTGCTCGAAATTTTAGGCAGCACATCGAGCTTTGACGTAATCTGCTGTGCAAATTCGCTCACGGCTACTCCCGCTCCCTTGTCGGGAATAAACGAAAGCTTATCGCCGCCCTTGATATAGTTGAGCTTAAAGCACACCATGGTAATATCGTCAAACTGCGGCGCGTCTCCGACAAAGCGGTCAATATCGCGCTTTACGGCTTCGCAAATATACTGCACCTCGGTATTGTCCAACGAATTTAAAAGGCTCGTAAGGCGTTCTTCGCCGTATAACTGCTCGTTTGCGTCGGTGGCTTCGGTTACGCCGTCGGTGTAGAGATAAATACTGTCGCCCGGGGAAAGCTGTATTTCGGTCTTTTTGTACTTAAGCCCGTCCATACCCGCGAGCACAAATCCCGCGCGTATCTTTTCGTATGCAAATTCACCGTTTCCGCGTTTTATAACCGGCGGATTATGTCCCGCGTTCGCGACGCTCATAACGCCCGTTTTCAAATCGACTATCGCCATCCACGCGGTCACGAACATACCCGCGTCATTGTTTTCGCAGAGCTTGGCATTCGCCTTGGTAAATATTTCGTCGACTTCCATACCGCTCTCGGCGAGGTCCTTTATTATGGTTTTCGCCTTCATCATAAACATCGCCGCCGGTATTCCCTTGCCCGAAACATCGGCAATAAGGAACGCAATAGTCGAATCGTCAAGCATATAAAAGTCGTAGAAATCGCCGCCGACCTCTTTCGCCGTGTCCATCTGCGCGTAAATGTCGAAATCCCTGCGGTTGGGGTACGGCGGGAACACCGACGGAAGCGCGGAGCATTGAATTTGTTTCGCAAATTCCAGTTCGGCGTCCATCCTTGACTCGGCTTCGGAGATATAGCGTTTCAGCGTTTCGACCGTTGAGTTGATATCGTCCGACAGCGACGCAAACTCCTCGTTCGCGCGAACGTCGACCGTAACGTCGAGATCGCCGTCAGTAATTTTCGAGAGTGCGCGGTTTACCATAAAGAGGTTGTCTATAATGAGCTTCTTTATGAGGAAGTACACCAGCAGGAACAGAGCCGCAAAAATCAACACTTCCATAAACGAGCTCAGATACACCGAAACGTCGCGCATAAACAATGCCTCTGCTTCGGGGATCGCGCCTACTATATAATAGCCCTCCGCGAACTTATATTCGCAAAGATACGGTTTGCCGTCAAATTCGGTGGAAAATATGGTATTTTCCGCGTTCTTGTCGGTGTCGATACTTATTCCGACATCGGCGAGATTAAGACCGGTGTAATCGGTTCCCTCGCTCACCACGTTCCATTTGCCGTCGCAGATTACTATAAAACCGTTTTCGCCGATGTGGCGGTTTTTCGCTATTTTTTTAACGGTGCTGTCGATGTCGTTCATAAATTCCTCCGCATCGTAGCCTATCTCTATAAAGCCGCCCTCGGGAAGCGTAACGCCGCCGTACTTGCGGGCAACCGAGCTGTCGTAGGACTGCGGCTGATATTTTTGCGCCAGCGACGTCTTTGTGCCGTCAAGAAGCACAAGAAATTCCGCCGACTGCTCGCCGCTCGCCATATCAAAACCTATGTAAGGCTGAATGTTGGATTTTACGATTATGCCGTTTTTATCTATAATATGCACCTCGGCGATACTGTACTTTTCGGTAAGCGAATGCAAAAACGCATCGCTTTTGTCGGAGGACGCAAGGTATTCCGCTCTGACGCTGTTTGTCTTTTCAAGCAGATTTTCGTCCGACATATCCATAATATCCTTGTCAACGTCATCAATACTCGTCTTTATGACCGTTTCGGTTTCGGTGTTGGACATTTGACTTTGCAGAGCATATGTATATACGCTTGTCAACACGTACGCAACTATTATACATACAAACAGCCACATCTGAAACGTCACCGAAATGTGTCTGCCTTTTGTGCGGGGCGCGTTTTTATTTTTGCCGAGCAAAGATATTATCAGCACCGCCGCGCCGACCGAAAAGCCGTTGCAAAGCATCATCGGAAGCGAGCATATCTTTACAAAGTTAAACGCGGTACTCGGGTCGTTCGCGTTGGTGAAGAAAATCATCAACATATGAATGACCTCGCAGAGCATACCGATACCGAGACCGTAAATCCAGCCCGGCTTTTTATCGTCAAACATAAACTTGCGAAGTCCGGCGGCAATAAAGCCCGCAAGGACAGTGGAAATCGAGCACGCGAGCTGCGTGTACGTTCCCGTAAGTCCGAAAAACGCGGAAATATAGCGGTACAGTCCGCCTATGATACCCGCGATAATTCCGGCGGGCGCGCCGAAAATGAGACCCGCGCAAAGCGGTGCCGCGTCGCGCACGTTCATTATGGTGCCGTCGCCTATGTCCACGCCGCCCATACTCGAGCTTGCAAACGCCGCCATCGCACCGAAAAGAATACCTACTATCCACTGTTTGCTCTTATGCGAAAGCCTGCCAAACGGCGTTTTTTTATCGGCGATATATACAATAACCGCCAAAATGGCGTTATACAGGGCTGTAAGTATAAGTTTAAAAACCACTCAGCACCCCTCCTTCCGACCTGAGGCGTATTACTCGATTGTGAGAATGTCAACAAATCCCGTAATATCGAACACTTCCATAATTGTTTCGTTAACGCCCGTAACCTTCATATCTCCCTTTGCGTTCATAGCCTTCTGCGCCTTTAAAAGCACACGAAGTCCCGCAGATGATATGTACTCGAGCTCATTAAAATCAAATACAAGCTCTTTTGCGTCTCCGAGCGCCGTGTCAAGAGCCGCTTCGAGCTCCGGCGCGGTCACGGTGTCAAGTCTGCCCGATAAAGCGAGCGTCACTTTGCCGTTTTCGTTTGTTTGTTTGATTGTCATAAAAAATCTCTCCTTATCTTTTATTCATTAAATTATATAATAATATAAATTTAATACATTATTTGCGGGTATAATCAGAACTTAACCGCTCCTATTAAATTTTTCGCATTCGGGAAGAACGTCTGCCTGCTTATTTCTATCAGCTTTTCCTTAAGCTCGCGCGGATTTGACTTGTTAACTGCGGACGCCACGGTGAACTTCATCATACCGAAAGCCGTCAAAAGACCGTTCATCTTCTTCATTCCTTCCTCGCCCAAAGAGCCGAAGCGCGCCTTTACGAGGTCGTTCCACAGCCGCACGCCCGTCTCGTAGTCTATGCCCATTATCTGCACCGACCTTTCGGGGGCTCTGCTGCCCGCAATCACGTGCGTAAGAGCCATACCCATATAATCGAAAACGGGGTGACCGTAAGTAATATCCGCCATATCGATAAACACAAACTCGCCGTCCTGAACCATTACGTTTTTCGGGTGAATATCGCCGTGGACGAACGTGTTTCTGTCGGGAACGCTGTTTATTATCTCGTGGAGAATGCCTATCTCGTCAGCCGTGAGAAACTCCGCCATTTCGTCCGCCCATTGGTTATACAAATCTTTAATGCAGGACAGGCGGCTCGTGTCCGCCTCGGTGGTGTGGAGCGTGTTCACAAGGTCGACATACTTCTTTGAATATTCTTCATATTTGTCGGGGTTCGCGGCGAGCAGATTGCCCATAGTATCCGCGTTTATAAGCTCGAACACCGAGCCGTATTGGTTTCCGCACTTAACCACGTCGAACGGGATAGCGGTCGGTATTCCAGCGACGAACGCGTTTCTTGCAAACTCCGTCTCGCGCTCAATTTCGGCGAGCGGCTCGGTTTCGGAGTAGAGCTTTAAAATCGTGTCGCCGTTTATGCGATAAACGGTGCCGTGACCGCCCTTTCCGATTATCTCACAGCCCTCGACCGACATCTCGCGGAACGCCTTTTTTACGTCGATAATATCGACAAAGCCCGTAATGCTGAAAATGTCGTACACCTCGGGCGACGCGTTTATGATTTTCGAGTCCGCCACGGTCTTTTTAAGCTTTAAGACCACTCTGAGCCCCGCGCTCGATATGTATTCGGTGTCCGAAGCGTCAAGTATAACGCTTTTCGCGCCGTTTTTTTCGATAAGCGCAAACACTTCCTTTTCAAACTCCGCGGCATTGCTTGAGTCAATTCTGCCGCACAGCCTTATTGTAAGCTGTCCTTCATTGAGAGTATATTCCATTTCAACACTCCTTAAAATTTATTTTTTAAAAGCCGTTATAATAAATATACACTTTTTCGTTATAAATTTCAACATCTTTGCACAAAAAGCACGATATTTGACACGAAAAGTTTTTTAAGAAACCGCATATTACGCTCAAAACGCTTAGGGATAAATTCATTTAATTTAAAAAATTTTAAAACTTATCGGAAACGGCTCCCCAAACCGGGGAGCCGCAATAAGTTATTCTTCCTTTATTTCATTCAATCAGTCCATATGAAAAGGCACAATCAAAGGTAAAATTCCGTCAAGACCGTTCCATACATAGACTGTTACCGTATCGCCGTCACTGTAAGCGAGCGGAATATTTATGTCAACCGTATCTCCTGCCGCCGCATCAATTTTTTCCGTTCCGACAGCGGTCATCATTCCGTCGCCTATGTGATAAGCCGCCGCAATCAGCAGATTGTCCTCACCGACGTCAAAATTCTTGGTTATGTTAACATTGACGCTTCTCGGTTCTCCCTCCGACGGCGACGCGCTGTTAATTGTGTACGCGTACTCAGGTTCAGGGTCGGGAGTGGGAGTTGGGTCAGGCTCATCAGGCACCGCATAGCCGACATAAATGTTGTCAATTCCCAACACGTTAGCCGCGCTTCCGCGAGTGGAGCAGGCAAATCCCGTAGGATTAAGCGCGGGTACTTCGCCCTTATTTGTATCGGAGCCGAGAGTGAATGTGTTTCTCTTTGTATACTCTCCGCCGCTCGGCTTGGTGTAAATCGTCACGGTGTTATCTGCCTTGACGTATTCTATTTTAACGCCGTACCACTTATCTTTATCAAATGTAAATCCGCTTACATCCTGGTCTTTTCCCTTGGTATCGCTGCTTCCTTTTGAGAAGTAGTCGCTGAACACAAGCTTTCCCGCTCCGGTTTTTATTTCAAATGACCTGCCGTCGCTTTTATCGGTGTATGTGTTCGCCGTGCTCACATTATTTTTATCAAATACTCTGAGCAGCACGGTATCCTTATCGGTATCGCCCGATTTGAACTCCTCTTCCACCACTACAATCTCAGAGTCTATCGGATTTTCGGGTGTGTATGTCCAACCGTCCTGACCGCTGCCCTTATCGTCAATCGCAAAGTAATTGTCGCCCGCTGCCCTCTCCGCGATTGAAGGCGCGGAGGTTTTCGTAGCATAATTTACGGTCAGTTCCTTACCGCTTTCGCCGGCAATTTTATCATTATTGTCAAACGTCTTTCCGACCTCCAAGCCGTTAAAATCCCACGTTTCGCCTTCCATAATGATAGGCGTGGGAGTCGGGGGAGGTATCGGAGGCGTGGTGCTTATACAATCCGAGCTGTAAAGAATATTTCTAATTACGGGCGACCATGTGACATTGCCCGACGCCGTCGAGCCAATCTCCACTCTCGCAAAGGTGGTAACGTCAATCGGGATCTTGCTTATCGTGTAGCCGTTTTCTCTCCATTCGTCGGTTAAACTCAGCGTTGCGGTCTTATTTTTAAGGTCGGCGCTTAGAACAATCGTCCAGGTAGACGCACTGCGAGCCGTTATATTGGGACCGCCCATAACCGTTCCGCTGCTTACATTGGTTTTGGATTTCGTGCCCGTGTAATACTGAACCTCCTGCGCACCGCTCTCCTTATACTCCTGACTTATTCCAAGCAATACATTGCCGTAGTAGTCAAGAAATTCGATATGGTGGGTGTAGGCTCTGCCTGCCCAATTCCAGCTGCCCGACGAATCTTTAGTACCGCCGGTGCCGTAAGTCAACTCAAAGGTCATATTGCCGCCGTCCGATGTATCAAAATCCGCTCCGAAGCTTCTTCCGCCGTCGGTGCTGTTTTGGTTAAATGTCCACTGCCCGCCTTTGAACGAAAGCTCGGCTCCTTCGCCGCCGTCGTATACAAACTTATCGCCGTTTTCGTCGTTGTCGCTGTCATAAACATATTCTATTGCTTCCATCTCAATCACAAGGTCGGGTGAACCCTCCTCGCCAACCGTCAGCTTGCCGGTTTTAGAAACATATTTTCGACATTCGGCGGTGTAGTCATACTCGCCCGAACGCAGTTTTATCGTCACCTTGCCGTCGGTTCCGCTCTTGACGGTCTTTCCGTTTACCGTGATTGCCGCGCCCGCCACAGGGTTTCCGCCGCTTGTTACCGATATAACACTGTCAGGTATTTCAACGAGTTGAATTGACTTGGTATTTACCTCTTCGGCACTTACCGTTATTTCACCGGTCGCAATATTATAGCTTTCCGAATCAGCCGTATATGTATAAGTTCCCGCCGGAACTCGGAGTGAGACAACTCCGTTTTTATCCGTCACCTTTGAAGCGTTGCCGACGCTCACGCTGACACCCGCCGCGGGATTGCCTTCAGTATCCGTCACGGTGAACACGACCTCCGGGTCAAGGTCTTTGACATAGATATTCGGCTGAACGTAATCCGAAGTTTCTTTGTCATATCCTATGTAATAGCTCTGGTGGGGCGGCTGGTTATATCCCGTGTTCTGCCACGCTATCGCACAGCGGTACTGGCTGTCGTGCATAAATGTTGTAAACTTATACTCGGTGGTACAAAGAGAGGTAAACACTCTCAGCGCGGTGTTGTCGCTGTGCCTCAGCACAAGCTCTTCACGCCAGTCGCCGAACATGTCTGCCTGAAGGCACGGATTTTCTTTGGTGGTGTTGTTTGTTGCGATAGGATTATTGTCATAAATTCTCCAAAATCTTCCAAAGCTTCCGAGATTTCCGTCCGTGTCGGGGGCGTCGTAATCGTTCCACTTGCTTATTCCGCGAGAACCTCCGAAATGCTCTCGGCACAAATCTCCGTCCCAAAATATCGGGAAGTTAGGCCACGAACCGTCAAGAGAACCGCTGTTATATAAAACGGTACTCTCGTCTCTCATTCTCACATTCGTACCGGAATCGGCCGCCAAAACACCGTATTTTTTACTGAAATAGCCCATCATTCCTCGACCGTCGTCACTTGTCGTTGTCTGATGCCATATAATACTGCCGTCTTTTCCGTTTATGTAAACTCTGCCCCATGTCGGGCTGTCCTCCAAAACCTTAAAGACCTCCTGCTCTCCGTCGTTATCAAAGTCGGAAACGTGCAGCGCGTCGCCGTGTCCCAGCTTTCTGCCGCTCGAACTCTTTGCCGACCATAAAACTTTGCCGTTGTCGTCAAGAGCCGCCGAACCGTATATTATCTCGTCCTTGCCGTCGTTATCGAGGTCGGCGACCGAAAGGTTATGGTTGCCCTGTCCGTAGAAATCATTGCTTGAGCTGCTTGTGCTGTCGATTATCCAGCTCTGCTTGAGGTCTTTTCCGTCCCATGTATAAGCGGCGACAACCGATTTTCCGTAATATCCGCGGCACTCGATCAGGCTGGGATGCACTCCGTCAAGATACGCGGTTCCCGCCAAAAATCTGTCCGAACGGTTGTAGTCGGAATCGCCCCAATCCCGCACGGTTCCGACCGGCGCGTGATAATTTATTGTCTGCATCGCCGCACCGCTCTCGCCATTAAACATCGTGAGATACTCAGGTCCTCCCGTTATATGACCGTTCGAGCCTATATAGCTTGCCGAGTTGTCTGTGTTTCTTATCTCATCGGTATTTCCCGCATCGGATACATAATTTCCCCTGCCGTCGATTGAGCCCGGAGCGGTCTTGACAGCCATCTCCGCCTTGCCGTCTCCGTCGTAGTCAAATACCTGGAACTGAGTGTAGTGCGCTCCCGCTCTTATATTTCTGCCAAGGTCTATTCTCCACAGCATAGTTCCGTCCATCTCGTAGCAATCGAGATATACATGGTCGGTAACACCGCTTGATGCACTGTCCTTGGAATTGTCAGGATCCCACTTGAGTATCAACTCATATTCGCCGTCGCCGTCAACATCTCCGACCGATGCGTCGTTCGCCTCAAACCCGTTCGCCGTGTTTGGCGTGGGTTGCTGAAGCGGAATGTCAAAATAGGCATACGGCGAACTTTTCCAAGACCTGTCGACGTGTCCTTCGAGCATCGGGAACTCCTCGCTCTGTTCGCCCTCGCTGCCGCTGATTACCGGAGCAACCGTATATTTGTCGCTCGCCGTTCCGGCGGCGTCGGTATAGTTGGTATTGTTAAGATTTTGCTCAAGCAGCGTTCCGTTCTTGTAAACGTTGAACACCGTGTCCATCGGCTCGGTACCCAAAAGACGCCAGCTCAAATAAACGCCTCCGCTCGGAGCGGTTGCGGCAAAACCTCCGCGATTTAAATGCTCCATTTGTCTGGGTGCATCTACCGCCGCGGTCACTATTGCGCCGTTGTCGTCGTTATTTTCCGCCTCAACGACCGAGCAAACAGGCGCGGCAGTAGTGACTATCATAATTGCCGACAGTACAAGATTAAACAAACTTTTTTTCATTTTCTTACCTCCTGACAATATAATTATTTATAGTTATGCTCTGTGATTTATGTTCCGAAGTTAATTATTTATGATTATGAAAGCATCTTATATTCATTTTACCATATATATCTGCGCAAATCAAGCAAAATAAATTTACGGAGGCAAAATTCAGTATAACGGTTTGCCTCGTCGGAGTAGTCCGCGAGACTGCCGATTTCGGACACGTAATCCGACATAGGCACTCGCTCCCGTTTCAAGCCGACCGAGCTCAGGCTCCACCTCGCGGCACCAAAAACAAATCCCAAACAGAATTTATAAAGATTTAAGGTTTAATTTATTTTTATGAAATGTCGGCGTGATACACTTGTTTTATCAAAACGAAAGGGGATTTATTATGAACGAAATTGTAAAAACAATAGGACTTACAAAGCTCTACAAGGGCGCGGCGGCGGTAAGCAATCTGAATATGCGCGTAAACGAGGGGCGCATATACGGATTTTTAGGTCCGAATGGCGCGGGAAAAACGACTACGCTTAAAATGCTTCTGAGCCTTATTCGTCCGACGGCGGGCGAAATTGAAATTATGGGTAAACCGCTCACTCCAAATATGCGGATACAGATACTCCGAGGTATCGGCTCGCTCATCGAGTCTCCGTCGTTTTACGGGCATCTTACGGGCGCGGAAAACTTAAAAATTCTGCAAACGCTTTTGGACGTGCCTAAAAAGAATATTGAAAAAGTATTGCAAATCGTCAGGCTCGACAATCAGCGCGGCAAAAAAGCGTCGGCGTACTCGCTCGGAATGAAGCAGCGGCTCGGGCTCGCGGGCGCGCTTTTATCGTTTCCGAAGCTATTGATACTCGACGAACCGACAAACGGGCTTGACCCGTCGGGCATACAGGAAATGCGCGAGCTGATAAAGTCCTTGCCGAAAGAGTACGGAATGACGGTAATCGTGTCAAGCCATCTGCTCTCCGAAATCGACCAAATGGCGGAGGATGTCGGCATTATCGCGAACGGCAAAATGATGTATCAGGGTGCGCTTGACGATTTGCACGATGTTGACAAGTCAAAGTCGCTTGAAGAGATATTTTTGGACCTCACCGGAAAGGAGCAAAGCTTATGATTAAATTACTCAAATGTGAGTTTATGAAAACGCGCCGTCGCTACATATTCGTGACCGCACTCGTCGTGACGGCGGCAATGCTCGCGTGGATTTATCCGAGGCATCATAGCGCCGACCTTCTGCGGCTCGGTTGGATGGCGAACTTATATGAACTGCCGCTTATAAACTCAATCTTTATGCCGCTGCTCTCGATAATCGTATCGTCGCGGCTTTGCGACATCGAGCATAAGGGTTTGATGCTGAAGCAGCTTGCGGTCACCGAAAAACGCGGACGGATATACGACGCTAAGCTCTTATACGGGCTTGCGATTATGATGTTCTGCGTAATTTTAAGCTGGGGAGCGACGATTGCGTTCGGCTATATCGCGGGTTTTGAGGGCGACGTGCCGATAAAGCTGTATCTTTTGTATCTGCTGTTTACCGCCGTGCCAACAGTCACGGTGTATATTTTTCAGCACACGCTGTCGCTCTGCTTCAAAAATCAGGCGGTCACCTTCTTTGCGGGAGCAATAGGCACGTTTTTCGGGACATTTTCAATGTTCCTGCCGCAGCTTTTGTGGCTTCGCAAATCTCTTATCTGGGGCTATTATGCCGTGCTGATGTTTGTCGGGCTGTTTGACTGGACGAAGGAAAATCGTTATCAATACGCACATTTTGACGTTATGGGAATTGATTGGACGTTCTTTGTCGTACTGATTTTTATATGCGTTGCGATATATGTAATCGGGCGCGAAATATTCAAGAGAAAGGAGCTGTAAATTATGTTACTTAAATTATTGAGGGCGGAGCGAATGAAGCTAAAACGCTCGCCCGTGTGGTTTGCGTTTTTGCTGATGCCGATTATTCCGGCGGCTTTGGGAACCGCAAACTATATTTACAATCAGGGCATACTGACAAAGGAGTGGCTGAGTCTGTGGACACAGCACACGCTGTTTACCGATTACTTCTTCCTGCCGATAATGCTCGGCATATACTGCGCGTATATAATGCGGCTTGATGGTGCGAACCATAATTGGAATAAGGTTTTCACAATGCCGGCAAGCCGCTCGACGGTATTTCTCGCCAAGCTTCTGACCGCCGCTATGATGTTGCTTTTCAGTATGATATGGATATGCGCGCTGTTTGTAATTTCGGGATATATGGCGGGGCTTACAAATCCGCCGTGGTTCACAATCGCGCAGTGGTGCATTTTAGGTACACTCGGCGGAATGGTTATTGTAGCGATACAGATTTTTATCTCGATGAACATAAAGAGCTTCGCGCTGCCGATAGGAATATCGTTTGCGGGCGGGCTGTCGGGGCTGGGATTTCTTGCGAAAAACTTAGGTCATATATGGCCGTACTCGCTGATGTCCTACGGAATGAACTCGAACGCGCCGCAAAAAATCGCCGAAAGCGGCGGCTACGCGCAATTCATTATTGTATGCATCGAGTATATCGCAATCTTCACCGCAATAGGAGCGGTTACGACTGCGAGGCGGGATGTATAAAGCATAAGCGAATTATGAAATCTGATATAAAAAACAGGCGGTATTAAAACGAATACCGCCTGTTTTTTATATATTTTACGCCTGCATCGGTTTAATAATAATTTTTTCCAATCCCTTTACGCACTCGAATGAACCGTCCTCTAAATCCTTGATTTTATCATAATCAGCCGGAATTTCCAATTCACCGTCCGTCCCAGCAACGCCGTATTTTTCTTTGCGGATATATCTTTTTCCGTTGGCGATGAAATATTTCGACACCGCCTCGTGCGCTTCAATAAACTCAAAAAATGATATTATCGCAAAGCCGTATTCGTTTGGCGGGTTTACTTCTGCGTAGCCTTTATTCATAAGCCACGGGAAAAGCACCTCGCCCTTGCTGTTGATATAATGCTGATGGAAATCGGCATCTCCCATTTCTCCGCTTTCATAAACGAGGATTAATTCTTCATTCCACTCAATAAATTCAGACGCTGTTGGCGGGTACATTACTTTTCTGTTTTTTGTATCGTAAAGGCCGTAGCTATCGTCGTCATTCGCATGAGCAGCATCCACTTCGGAGAATTCAACAAATCGGTCGCTGTATTCATAATATGGCGATAAATAAGGATATTTGGTATTCGGTATTTCTTTTCCGTCTGTATCTATCATATACGAATATTCCTCGTATTCATCACAAACGACCGCAACTCCGTATTTGTTGAAGATAGACGCCTCTCTGTATTTAAACGGAATTACAACCTTGCCATACTTATTGATGTATCCCCAGTGCATTTCATAAAATCTTCTGCCGTCAGGTGTTTTGTACCATGTGCGCCCCAATGCGACAGGACATAACCCGCAGTGGAATTCGCCGCACGACAAATACTGCGGTTCTATAACGACATTACCATCCTTATCCTTAAATCCGAATGTTCCGAAAACGTCATCGACATCTTCTTCTATTTCTGTCGAAGAAAAGCATTCCCACTTTTCTTCCTCGTGCGAATTATTCATCATAATCATCCTCTCAATTTTATAATTATACCTCATATCTGCAAAAATTTCAACAAATACAAACATAATATCATAAAGCCGTTTATAGTTTTACAATATCTCTTTTGAAATGGGCTGAAATTCTATTGACACGCCGATAACGTTGTGGTACAATATAAATATACCTTGGAAAAGGCATTTGTGTCGCGCCGCAAAAAGGTGCGTGAGTTGAAATTTTAAAAATTATTGCATTGTAAAGGTCGCGCCCCGTAAGGGGCGCGTGAGTTTTATAATAGCAATTATAACTACTTCTTCTGTTTTTAAGCACTTAATTTTTTTCTTTACATTTGTGATATGGACGCAAGCAATATAATTTCCGATTATCTCTAAAAATGTCCTACAACCTAAAGCCCGCATTTAAAAATCCGAGGCTTTAATTTTATATAAAAAATTTTAAAAAAAAGTGTTGACATACAAAAAATACCGTGCTACAATGAGTTTATAAAATTATTATACAATAATTATTAAAGAGGTTAAACTGATTTATGAGCATGGATTTTGAAAAATATATTGCCCACACTTCTAAGGACGGCAGGACGCAAAGTGTGAAAGATCATCTTGTGCAAACCGCGAAGTTGAGCCGAGACAATGCCATTTCCGAATTTAAGGAGATTGCATACTGCTGCGGGCTGTATCACGACCTCGGCAAGTACTCGCCCGAATTTCAGAATTACATACAAAACAAAGGCAGCAAGACTGTGCACGCGCAGTTCGGTGCTATGCGAGTTATAGAAAAATGCCGCTCAAGCCAAGCGTCATATGCGGCGATGCTCGGGTATTGCATCGGCGGACATCACGCGGGCTTGCCGGACGGAGGCGTCAGGAACGACAATCCCGAACAGCCGACTCTTTGGGGAATGATAAAACGAGATAAGTATGACTGTTCCGAATTTGACAAGGAAATCGGCGACCAATTCCCCGACGACACTCTGCTTGATTTACTTCATAAAATACCGGACGCCAAAGAGCGGATTGAAGCATATTCGTTTTTGACGAGGTACATATACTCCTGCCTCACCGACGCCGACTTTATTGACACCGAGCGGTTTTGCAGTCCCGACGCCGAGCGCGGCATAAAAGAAGCAAAATTTGAAGCCGCACTTGAAAAGGTCAACGCATATCTTGAAAAATTTGACTGCGTGACGGATTTACAGAAGGCACGCAGCGGTATTCAGAGCCAGGTTTATGACTGCACAAGGGACAATAACGCGAATATATACATAATTGATATGCCCACGGGAAGCGGAAAGACGCTGTGCAGTATAAAATCCGCTTTGGAGACGGCAATCAAGCACAAGAAAAAGAGAATTATTTACGTCATACCATACACGAGCATAATTGAACAGACCGCCAAGGAATTCAGAGACATATTCGGCAACGTGCTGCCGGTTCTGGAGCACCACTCAAATTACGATTATGATAATATTGACGACGAGAAAGACAACAAGAACAAAGATGACGACAAAAAGAAAAAGCCGACCGAAGAAGATGAGGAAAGCAAAACAACAAGCGAAAAGCTGAGAAAAACCTGTGAGAATTATGACGCGCCTCTAATCATCACAACAAATGTTCAGTTTTTCGAGTCGCTGTATCATAACAAAAGCAGTCGGCTAAGGAAGTTGCACAATTTTGCGGACAGCGTGCTGGTGTTCGACGAGGTACACACTCTGCCTATCAAGTATATTCAGCCGTGCCTGCGCGCCATAGGCTACATAACAAAATATCTTCACTCCACAGCGATTTTAATGTCTGCGACAATGCCCGACTACACACGCTTTATCGAAAAATATGTTCCGCAAGACACGAAAATAGAGTATGCGGTGAAAGACAAAAGTCTTTTTGATTGCTTTGACAAGTGCAAATATGAATATATCGGGCAGAGCGATATTGAATGTATTGCGGAAAATGCACTCGCGCAGAAGAACGCGCTCGTTATTGTAAACCGGAAAGACACGGCGCGGGAAATGTATAATATGTGTAAGGACGCGCCTGATTGTCACGTTTACAACCTGTCCACATATATTACTTCGGTCGACCGCACGAAAATCATAGACAAAATACGCGCCGATCTCAAGAACGGATTAAAAACGGTTGTATTTTCCACCTCGCTTATCGAAGCGGGAGTTGACCTGGACTTTAATTCGGTGTTCCGAGAAATTGCGGGACTTGACAGTGTTATTCAGGCGGGCGGACGCTGTAACCGCGAGGGCAAGATGGCACTCGGAAACGTGACCGTATTCGGGCTGGGGCATTTAAAAGGCGATATGAAGCTTAAAGCGAATATTACAGAAAAGCTTTTTGAGGAGTTTGGCAGCATTTCCTCGCAGGCAGCGATACAAGCGTACTATGACAGAATATTCGCCGTTGCCGATAAAATGATTGACAGCAGCTCGATAACAGCGATGATGGGAGGCGTAATGAGAGTGGACGGAATACCGTTCAGAACATACGCGCAGACGTTCAAATTCATAGAGTCCGGAACCGTTGGCATAGTTATTCGATGCAAGGAAAACGAGCGACTTATAAATGAGTTGGAATACGGCAAGCTTTCCGTCAAACGAGAGCTTCAGAAGTACTGCGCCACGGTTTCCAAGTGGGAACTTGATTGTATGATAGAAAAAGGAATGGTAGAGCTGAAAAACGGTGTGTATATTTTGTCCAATCCCGACTATTACGACAGGGAAACAGGACTTAATATAAATAAAAATTTTGATTATTCCGTATAAAGGAGGTTGGTAAAAAATGGGCTACGGATTTAAAATTATGGTGAGCGGAAAATATGCGTGCTTTACCCGTCCCGAAATGAAAACGGAGCGAGTGAGCTATGACGTTCCGCCGCCGGGAGCTATGGAGGGGCTTATCAAAAGCATTTACTGGAAACCCGCGTTTCGTATCGTTGTTGACAAAATAATAGTGTTCAATCCTATTAAATTTGTCAACATACGCCGCAACGAGGTAAAGGAAAAAGTGAGCTTCTCAAATGTGAAAAAGCAGATGAAAGACGGAGAGCCGAGAGCCGAGCTGTACACCTCGGAGATAAGAAGTCAGCGCGGCAGTATGGTTCTCAGGGACGTTCTGTACGGAGTCGAATTTCACTTTGAGCTTACCGGCATAAGGAGCGAGCACGACGACGAGAGCGAAGAAAAGCACTATAACATTATGCTCCGCAGACTGAAAAGGGGACAGTTTTTCAGGCCGCCGGTTCTTGGATGCCGCGAGTTTGCGGCGGACAAAGTTGAGCTTGTGGACGAGTTCCCGACAGACAGGATTTCCGAAGAGCTAAAAGGCGACGTCGATCTCGGCTATATGCTGTATCATATGCAATTCCGCGACGGCGGTATTCCGAAAGACAACGACTGGGACGCACGCAAATTTTCGGATGAGGCTGACGCAATGTTCTACCGTCCGCATATGATTGACGGAGTGATAGACGTCGCGAAATACAAGGAGATGATGGTATGCTGATAAAAGCGCTGAATGATTATTACGATTTTCTGGCGGACCAAGTCGCACCTGCGGGAACGACGTCACAGAAAATCACTCATATCATAATGCTCGGAGAAGACGGAACAATACGCGGTATTATGCGCGCGGAACAGATGGGAGAACTCAATCTGACGGGCGGAACGAACGACGGAACCGCAATTCTGCCCGAGCGGACTCAAAAGCCGGGAATTGACGCGAATATAATTGAGCACCGCCCGCTGTATATTTTCGGACTGAATTACGATAAGAAAACAAACACATTCAGTCCCGAAGATAAAACCGATAAAGCGAAAAAATCGCACGATTGCTTTGTCAAAACAAATTTGGAGTATACCGAGGGAATGACGTCCGACATTGTGACAGCATACAGAAACTTTCTGAAAAGCTGGGTACCCGAAAACGAGACTGAAAACGCTGAACTTATGAATATCGCGAAGGAATACTCAAGCGCGTATTTTATCTTTTGTCTTGACGGTCACCCCGAAATTACGCTTCATTCTCCGGACGGAGAAATAATGAAGAAATTTATGAACAGCCTCAGCACGGAAGAACAAATCGACGGCGTATGCTCGGTTATGGGAAAACCTGCGGAGATTGCGAGAATACACGACAAAATAAAAGGAATCAGAGGCGGACAAGCGTCGGGCGGATTGCTTGTGAGCTTTAAGAATTCGGCTTTTGAGTCATATGGCAAAACGCAGTCATACAACAGTTCAATATCCAAAGACGTGATGAAGCGTTACACCGAAACTCTTAATATTCTCATAGGCGACCCGAAACATCATATTTATCTGGACGATTTAACCATAATATTCTGGGCTATGTCGAAGAACGACAGCGCGGAAACGAGCACTTTTATGAGTATGTTCGGATTCGGAGACGAAAAAGCCGACGCACCCGAAATAAACGAAATTATTGCAAATGCGGTGAAAGCATTGAGCGATGGCAAAAAAATAGATTTGTCAACCGCGTATTTTGATGAAAACGCCACGTTTTATATAGCGGGTCTTGCGCCGAACAGTGCTCGCATCACACAAAAATTTATATATCGCGACAAATACGGAAATATTTTTAAGAACGCCGCGAGACACCAGGCGGATATGCTGATTGACGACGCTAAAAAGCAAATCTCTGTTTGGCGTATGCTGTTTGAAATGAAGTCGCCAAAGAGCAGGAATGAAACCACTCCGCCTCCCGTTATAGCGGCAATTTTCAAAGCGATACTCAGCGGCACTCGCTACCCCGACACTCTGCTTGAAACGATTTTAAGGCGGGTTAGGGTTGACAAAGCAATAAATTATGCGCGAGCCGGAATTATAAAGGCTTGCATTAACAGAACGGCAAGATTAAATAACAAAAAGGAGGAAATAACTATGTCGCTCGACAAAACAAACACAAATCAGGCATACCTGTGCGGAAGGCTGTTCGCGGTGCTGGAGCATACGCAAAAAAACGCATTGGGCAAACTGAACAGAACAATTAAGGATTCCTATTTTTCGTCCGCGTGCCTAACGCCGGCGAGGGTATTTCCTAACCTGCTAAAGCTTACTCAGTATCATCTTAAAAAGGATGAATATGAAGCAAACAGCAACAAACTTATGTGTGAAATCATAGACAAGATCGGAACACAATTCCCGCCAACGCTGTCGCTTCAGGAGCAGGGTAAGTTTATGATAGGTTACTATCATCAGGTGCAGGATTTTTATAAGAAAAACGATAAGCAAGATGATAAACAAAATGATAAAAATAATGAATAATAAAGGAGAGATTTAAAATGGAAGCAATTAAGAACAGATACGAATTTATAGCGCTTTTTGATGTTGAAAACGGAAACCCGAACGGTGACCCCGACGCGGGAAATATGCCGAGGGTCGATTCCGAAACCGCGCACGGCATAGTTACGGACGTGTGCATTAAAAGAAAGATACGCAATTATGTTGAGCTTTGCAAGGAAGGCGAGGCGGGATATAACATACTTATCAAAACAGACAAATCGCTCAACTCCAAATTTACGGCAGCATATGAGGCGGAGGGTCTTAAGACGGGGCAAAAGGGAAAGAATGCGGACGATGTCAGAACAGCGCGCGACTATATGTGCAGAAACTACTTTGACGTGCGCACGTTCGGCGCGGTAATGAGCACCGGAGATGATCCGTGCGGCATTGTTCGCGGTCCCGTTCAGATTAACTTTGCAAGAAGCATTGACCCTGTATACCAGCAGGATGTCACAATCACAAGACAGGCAAGAACCACCGAAGACAGAATGGAAAGCGGCGAAACCGAAATGGGCAAAAAGAACATAGTACCCTACGGTCTCTATAAGGCTGAGGGCTATGTGTCGGCGATGCTCGCGCAAAAGGTCACGGGATTTTCGGAGAACGACCTTGAGCTTTTGTGGACAGCAATCATCAATATGTTCGAGCACGACCACAGCGCGGCGCGCGGAAAAATGTGTATGAGAAAGCTCATTGTATTCAAACACGAAAGCTCGCTCGGAAACGCACCTTCGCATATTTTGTTTGACAAGGTTTCAATAAATAAAAAGGCGGACGTGGAGTGTCCGAGGTCATATAATGATTATGATGTTGTCATAGACAGAAATATGCCCGACGGCGTAACGCTTATCGAAAAGCTGTGATGATAAACATTCGTACAATTCAGCATCATATGTACTGCCCTCGTCGATTCGGCTTGCTTGAATTAAATCAAGACTGGTCGGAGAACGCGTTCGTCGTAAAGGCAAATATTATGCACGAGCGCGTTCATGCCGGCAGGCACGAGCTTCATTCAAAAAACAAAATTGAGCTCAGCTCCGTCTCATTGTACAATGACGAGCTTGACCTGTATGGTATTGCGGACTGTATTGAATTTATAAGGAGCAAGACGGGGACTTATATCAAACAGCTCGATGACAAATTTGACGTAAACATAGTCGAATATAAGCCCCGCCAACCTGTGTCGGGAACAGCAAACGAATCGGATGTGATACAGGTGTTTGCCCAAAAGCTCTGCGCGGATTACATTTGGGAATGTAGAAGCGAAGGCTATCTGTATTACGGCGACACGCACCGCAGGGTAAAGCTGTGCTTGAATGAAGAGTATGACAAATATTATTCTCTGCTTAAGAAACTGATTTCCGAAATGAATGAGGTTCTTGAAAGCGGAAGGATACCGGAACGGATAAAAGGTCAGAAATGCAGCGGATGCTCAATGAAAGACGTATGTATGCCGCAGAATAAAAAATATACCGTCCGCAGTCTTGTTAAGGAGGATTAGTGCGTATGAGAAAGCTTTTGAATTCACTGTATATAACGGACGAGAACATATACCTGACGCTCGACGGTGAAAATATTGTGTGCAAAAAGGATAACAACATTCAACTACGGCTTCCGTTTGCTAATATCGAGGCGGTATATTGTTTCAGTTATCTCGGATGTTCGCCGGCTTTAATGGGAAAATGTGCGAAATACGGTATCCCGATAACTTTCATATCTCCTCAGGGGCGTTTTCTGGCAAGTGTTCACGGTTCGTCACACGGAAATATATTATTGAGAAAATCCCAGTTTGAAAAGTTTGCAAACCCTCCCGCGATACTACGCCAGAATACTGTTGCCGCCAAAATGGCAAATACCAGAAGTGTTATAAAACGGACATTAAAAGATTATCCCTCAATAAATTCAGACGGCAGTCTGTCCCACTGTATCGACCTTCTTAATCAATACATAGAAAACGTATATGAAACCGAAGACATAAATGAAATTCTCGGGATAGAGGGTCGCGGAGCAAAAGCATACTTTGATGTTTTCGACAGTCTGATTTTGCACCAAAAAGAAGATTTTAAATTCACAATGAGAACAAAGCGTCCTCCGCTCGACAGAGTAAATGCGGTATTATCGTTTTTATATACGGTTTGGACAAACGATTATGCGTCCGCCTTGGAGAGCGTCGGTTTAGACAGCTATATGGGATTTTATCACTCGGTTCGCCCGGGGCGCGCTTCGCTCGCGTGTGACCTTGTCGAAGAAAGTCGTTGCATCATAGAGCGTTTCGTCCTGACTATGATAAATTTAAAAATATTAAATGCCAAGGATTTTGAAACGCAGGTCAGCGGAGCGGTATTCCTTAATACGGACGGCAAAAAGAAGGTTATTTCAAAGTGGCAGGAGAAAAAGCGCACGGATATTATTCATCCTTACCTAAAACAAAAGATAAATCTCGGTCTTTTGCCATACGCTCAAAGTATGTTGCTCGCAAAATACATTCGAGGCGAAATTGAAGAATATCCGTGTTACATTGTAAAGTAGGAAAGCAGGAGACAAAATTATGATGAGTGTGGTAAGTTATGACGTTTCAACAACAGACTCCGCGGGAAGGCGAAGGCTCAGGAAGGTTGCCAAGGAGTGTGTTAACTACGGTCAGCGCGTGCAAAATTCGGTCTTTGAAGTTGATGTTGATTACTCAACATTTCTGAAGCTTAAAGACCGTTTGGAAAAAATTATAGATTGCGAGAAGGACAGTCTCAGAATATATTATCTCGGCAATAATTGGAAGAAGCGCGTTGAACACATCGGTGCCAAATCCACCTATGATCCGGAGGGTGCATTGATTATATAATAAAGCGGCGAACCTTAAGCAATATTATAAAACCCGTAAGGTTCGCCGGAAAAATTGTTGATTTTCCTTTAAAAATGTGCTAAAATTTAAAGGTAGTCCGCCAAATTGAGAGGCAAATGCCATATATTACACAATATATAGGGTCACGCCTCTCACGAGGCGTGTGAGTTGAAATGCAACGATGAGGACTGGAAGCGCGCCGCGGATTTAGGTCACGCCTCTCACGAGGCGTGTGAGTTGAAATTCCGACGTTGTAGGCGTTTGCATAGCCGCCGACCCGGTCACGCCTCTCACGAGGCGTGTGAGTTGAAATTTGCCGAAAAGTTGCACAAAAACCACCGTTTTATTGTCACGCCTCTCACGAGGCGTGTGAGTTGAAATGCGTAACCCCGTAAAAAAAGCGATACAGAAAAAGGTCACGCCTCTCACGAGGCGTGTGAGTTGAAATTACGCCGGCGGAGAGAACATAACAAAAATTGCCGGTCACGCCTCTCACGAGGCGTGTGAGTTGAAATGGAACCCGGTTACAGGCTGTTATCACGGGTGCGAGTCACGCCTCTCACGAGGCGTGTGAGTTGAAATTGATATAATTTCGGTTAATATCAATTTCCTCCCATGTCACGCCTCTCACGAGGCGTGTGAGTTGAAATCACTTTGCACACGGCGTTTGGTGAAATCGAGGAGGGTCACGCCTCTCACGAGGCGTGTGAGTTGAAATGAGGGCGAAGCACCCGACAATTTGAACCTGACGGAGTCACGCCTCTCACGAGGCGTGTGAGTTGAAATTTTTTGTATGTCTAATGCTATCATATAATTTGCCGGTCACGCCTCTCACGAGGCGTGTGAGTTGAAATTTAAGTGGTAGGAGGATAAACAAATGAAAAGATTGTCACGCCTCTCACGAGGCGTGTGAGTTGAAATTTCCCTCGACCGTTGGCGCGGTCGGGGGATTTTTGTCACGCCTCTCACGAGGCGTGTGAGTTGAAATTCCGACGCATAATACCGCCATTACAGCGATAAAAGCGTCACGCCTCTCACGAGGCGTGTGAGTTGAAATATTGAATTTACCGCAGTATCAGCGGGCTTCAGAAGTCACGCCTCTCACGAGGCGTGTGAGTTGAAATACGCGAAGGTCGGCAGTTTTATTTTGTCGGTCGCGTCACGCCTCTCACGAGGCGTGTGAGTTGAAATGATGGCATACCGAGCGGAGCAAGAGCAGTTACAGGTCACGCCTCTCACGAGGCGTGTGAGTTGAAATTAGCCTATGCCGGACAAAAGCAAGGTTGGAATGTACGTCACGCCTCTCACGAGGCGTGTGAGTTGAAATATAGCTCGTACCGAGGCGCACCGCGTCCGCGAAAGGTCACGCCTCTCACGAGGCGTGTGAGTTGAAATTCGTGTTCGGGAATTGCTGTTGAATTTCTGAACGCGTCACGCCTCTCACGAGGCGTGTGAGTTGAAATGCGAATGAAAAAAGAGGTATTTGCCGAAATGGAAGTCACGCCTCTCACGAGGCGTGTGAGTTGAAATGCTGTGCCCCAGCCTGCGGGCAATTTCCTGAATATGTCACGCCTCTCACGAGGCGTGTGAGTTGAAATTTTTCATTCGCGAGATAGTTGATGCCGCCAGATTGTCACGCCTCTCACGAGGCGTGTGAGTTGAAATTTTGTATTCTCTTTGTAACGAGTACGGTTTTGGGATGGTCACGCCTCTCACGAGGCGTGTGAGTTGAAATGAGCAGGCGGCAGAACTGGCGCAAACGGTCACACGGGTCACGCCTCTCACGAGGCGTGTGAGTTGAAATAGAAGTTTTTTAAGTGAGGACGTCAAAAAAGAAGTCACGCCTCTCACGAGGCGTGTGAGTTGAAATAAATTAAAGCGTTAAATCAGAGCAGCTGTTTTTGTCACGCCTCTCACGAGGCGTGTGAGTTGAAATGTGCACGGATTCAGCCAATTTTTTAAGCGTCACCGTCACGCCTCTCACGAGGCGTGTGAGTTGAAATGGTCGCATCCCCGCGGGCGTGCCGTTCGAGGCGAGTCACGCCTCTCACGAGGCGTGTGAGTTGAAATGGCAGTCGCATTTTGCTGGACAAGAGCGATATTAAGTCACGCCTCTCACGAGGCGTGTGAGTTGAAATGAGTTTCAGGAAAAGCTGAAAGACAAGACCGTTAGTCACGCCTCTCACGAGGCGTGTGAGTTGAAATTTGTCTTTGCTTCAGTCTGACGTTCAAAATGGTAAGTCACGCCTCTCACGAGGCGTGTGAGTTGAAATCGAGCGGTCGCGGGTGTAGGCGTACAGTATTTCGCGTCACGCCTCTCACGAGGCGTGTGAGTTGAAATTTATACGACTAAAAGGAGGGTGAATAATGGCAGAGTCACGCCTCTCACGAGGCGTGTGAGTTGAAATTGATTTTTTCTCTGTCTTTTTCGCTCTCGCCGCGTGTCACGCCTCTCACGAGGCGTGTGAGTTGAAATCGCTGTACCCCAGTATTTCAGCCGTTTTATGCCAGTCACGCCTCTCACGAGGCGTGTGAGTTGAAATTATTGAGCTAATGACAAACATCGTTCAGGAGCTTGTCACGCCTCTCACGAGGCGTGTGAGTTGAAATCGTGTAGACGTTGCCGCGGTAGTAGTACAGATATGTCACGCCTCTCACGAGGCGTGTGAGTTGAAATTTAATACTCCGTCCATTGTAAGGTGTGGCAAATCGTCACGCCTCTCACGAGGCGTGTGAGTTGAAATCTTCCGCTCGACCCGCTTGAACGTGGCGTCGTCGCGTCACGCCTCTCACGAGGCGTGTGAGTTGAAATTTCTGGTAAGGCAGACATATGCGAAACCGACAACGTCACGCCTCTCACGAGGCGTGTGAGTTGAAATGCGGAGTTTACCGCTCACAAGTCGGCGGAAGAACGTCACGCCTCTCACGAGGCGTGTGAGTTGAAATCGTAACGGCATTGTCGGGAATTTTTGCCGTTGTGTCACGCCTCTCACGAGGCGTGTGAGTTGAAATGTAGCCGTTCATTAAGCCATACCGATACGCATAGGTCACGCCTCTCACGAGGCGTGTGAGTTGAAATCAAGGCGCGGCGAAAAAAATCAATAGCGCAGTAGGGTCACGCCTCTCACGAGGCGTGTGAGTTGAAATTATGTCTGTGGACGCGGCAAGCGCGACAGATTTTACGGTCACGCCTCTCACGAGGCGTGTGAGTTGAAATAATATACCCAGCCTTGTTCGGTTTCGGCGGTGGAGTCACGCCTCTCACGAGGCGTGTGAGTTGAAATTGGTCGCGGCAGTAGACGCAACCAGCAGTCCGGCACGTCACGCCTCTCACGAGGCGTGTGAGTTGAAATTTGCAGGACGGTAACGTTCAACTTGTCGAGCGGCGTCACGCCTCTCACGAGGCGTGTGAGTTGAAATATTCAGGACGCGGCGGGAATGGAAAACGGCGAAGGGTCACGCCTCTCACGAGGCGTGTGAGTTGAAATTCTTCGTGTTACAATATGCTGTGACACATAGTTATGTCACGCCTCTCACGAGGCGTGTGAGTTGAAATGCCAAACGTGTTTGCCGACGTCTCGACCGCCGACAAGTCACGCCTCTCACGAGGCGTGTGAGTTGAAATGATAACGAGAGCGGCGCAGAGGTTTACAGCGCGGGTCACGCCTCTCACGAGGCGTGTGAGTTGAAATGAGGTCTGCTATATCGTAGTGCCATACCTCGAACGGTCACGCCTCTCACGAGGCGTGTGAGTTGAAATTCCCATTTTTTCACCCCCTAAAATTAAAGCGTTAGTCACGCCTCTCACGAGGCGTGTGAGTTGAAATGGAAGGTTGTCGGTAACGAATGATAAAATCGCAAAGTCACGCCTCTCACGAGGCGTGTGAGTTGAAATGCGGCGGTGAGTTCAAGCTGGACAACTACGTTGAGTCACGCCTCTCACGAGGCGTGTGAGTTGAAATTGCCATTGGCGTCTACCTCGCTCGCAACAATTTGGTCACGCCTCTCACGAGGCGTGTGAGTTGAAATTGCAAAAGGGCAAACCGTATTTAACGGCTTGCCCTGTCACGCCTCTCACGAGGCGTGTGAGTTGAAATTATTTTTAATGCAAAAAATTCTTTGCCGCCAGAAAGTCACGCCTCTCACGAGGCGTGTGAGTTGAAATACAATGGACGGAGTATTAAAAGGCATTAACGAGGTCACGCCTCTCACGAGGCGTGTGAGTTGAAATTTTTTCATAATATAAGCCCTCCAAAAAATTTTTAAGTCACGCCTCTCACGAGGCGTGTGAGTTGAAATTTTTGATCGTGCGTTTTATCTCGCGTGCGCGTATTAGTCACGCCTCTCACGAGGCGTGTGAGTTGAAATCAATGTTTTCTCTGATAAGCGTTGGAATATCTGGTCACGCCTCTCACGAGGCGTGTGAGTTGAAATTATGCGAAAGACCTGCGCGTATCATTATTATATGCGTCACGCC